>JAETQI010000048.1 GCA_021770755.1 Lachnospiraceae bacterium | reverse complement strand
AGGGGCACCTCCTCTTTTTATGTGTATGTTTTATTGGTAATTACATTATAACATAAAAAGAAGGTGCTCCATATTATTTTTTGGAAAAATTCCCCAAGTAAAGTTACACTATCACACACGTTTATTGTAATGTGCCTGTGTGATCTGACCGCTTTTCGCTCATTCTCTTATCAGAGGACTTCATTTTGGAGATACCCACGCAGACGTAGCCGTTTGACAGGAGTGGAAAGGCATTCATATTTGAATTTAAGGTACTGAATCCCTACGAGGATGAAGAAACGCTCGAGGAGACACTCGCAAACGCTCATTACCAGATCGAAGAAAAAAAGTACGAGGCGGAACTGATTTCGGAGGGTTTTGCCTCGGAGCAGATATGCAAATACGGGTTTGCGTTTCAGGGGAAGACATGCCTGATCGGGTGAATGCGTTTTGCGGCGTGGAAGAGTATTTGGATTATCCCAGTCTATGTGAAAAGTTGATAGAAGGGTGTTGTCATAACAGTCTCATCTACAATGCACCGGATATCGATAAAATCTTCATACCAAATTCATACCCATATGCTATACTACCAATATCAATAGTCAGACGATTCTATAAACAGGGAGGTAACGATGAACACAATAACCCACAAAGTCCTGTTTCTGGAGGACGAGCCCACGATCAGGGAGGTGCTGACGGAATACATGCTGATCTCGGGATATGACGTGACTGCCGTGGAGCGGGGCGATACGGCGATCGGTCTATTGCGGGAGCAGGCGTATGACATCGCCGTTCTGGATATCATGGTGCCGGGGGTGGACGGCTTTGCCGTGCTCGAATATATCCAGCAGCACTGTGCGGACACGGCGGTGATCATGCTGACGGCACTGGAGGACGAGAAGACGCAGGTGAAGGCATTTAACCTGTACGCGGATGACTATGTCATAAAGCCGGTGTCGCCGATCATTCTGCTAAAGCGCATGGAGACGATCCTGCGGCGCACGCTCAGAGATCACTCAGGGAAAGAGATACAGGAGGACGACGCTGCGCAGAGAGGACTTTATCTGAAAGAGGAAGCCTACTGTGCCTATTATCGGAAGGAGAAGCTTCCGCTCACGCTGAGCGAGTATCTGCTGCTGCAGACGCTATTTAAGGAGCCGGACAGGGTGTTTACGAGGGAACAGCTCATCTTGCGGATCTTCAACGAAGATTATATCGGGAATGACAGGATCATCGACGCCCATGTGAAAAATCTCCGCAAAAAGCTTCCGGTCTCCTGCATCAGGACTGTGATCGGTGTGGGCTATCAGTTTGACGGGGAAGCGGCAAAGAAAGGAGAGGGCTGGAAAGAATGAGATCAAAGGTCAGACTGGGCGGACGAAATCTGTTTTACAGCATGGTTCTTGCGGGGTGCATGCTCACTTTTCTGGTCGGATATTTTGTGTATATGCTGCCCTCCCTCTATGTGGACTACACGATGGAGCAGAACCTGCAGTCTGTCAGGATGCAGCACAAAATGTACGTGCAGAGCGGCAGCTATGCCGATGTGCAGGTGAAGAATCCGACAGCATGCTTTTCCATAAAGATACCTGACACGGAGGACAGCGTCTATCTTGCCACAAAGTTTTTTTCTGTGAAGGTTGTTGTGGAGGATCCAGAGATAAAAGAAATATTTGCGGAGTTCCGCAGTCTGTTAAGAACGTATGGACAGCATAGCGATGATGAGGACGGGTATGAAAAGTTCGCCGGGAAGGCAGGAGCATGGAGAGGGATGCTGTCGGAATCTTTTCGGGACATCTTTTCGTCTACGGAGCAGTTACCGTTTCAGATACAGATCCTGGAACAGACAGGCATGGAGGACGCGTACAGCGGCGAGTACAGCAGGATACACTGGATATCTGACGACTTCATGATACTGGAGTCTGGCGTGCGGGACCGCAGCAACCAGTATATTAACTATATAGCGGTACAGCGGACAGGGGAAGGGATGGTTCTTTCTTTTCTGCCGGTGGTGACGCCGGACATGAACGAGATCAGGCCCGTCGTGTTTCAGAGTCTCCCAATGCTGGGAATGGTCATTTTCCTGCTCGTGCTGCTGTTCTCCCAAATCTATTCCAGGGGGATCGTCACGCCGATCGTGCGTCTCGTACAGCATACAGAACAGCGCCGGTTTCAGCGGATTCCCATGGACGCGGATCTGGCGGGCAGACAGGATGAGATCGGCGTCCTCGCGGTGACGATCGATGCGCTCTATCAGACGATCCGGGCAAAATACGAGGAGCTCGAGGAGAAGAACCAGTCGCTTGCCGAGGAGAACCAGCGGCAGGAGGTGCTGCTGAGGGCTTCCGCCCATCAGCTCAAGACGCCGGTCTCCGCGGCGCTCCTGCTCGTCGACGGCATGCAGAATAAGGTCGGAAAATATCAGGACACAGAAACCTATCTGCCCGGAGTGAAGCAGCAGCTTTTGTCCATGAAAAAGATCGTGGAGGATATCCTGTACCTGAGTCACTGCGGGGAAAATATGGACATACAGAAGGTGGCGCTCCGAAGCGTGCTGGAGGCAAAGCTGGAAATATACCGGATCGCTATTGCAGACAGGCAGCTTGACGTCCGTGTGGACGGGGAGGAGAGCGTTGTCATTGAGACGGATGAGACTCTGTTTGCACAGATCCTGGACAATATCCTTTCCAATGTAGTGAATTATACGCCCCGGAAGGAATGTGTACAGATCACACTGACAGCGCGGGAATTGTGGATAAAAAACTTTGGAGCGCAGATCGATGTGGATATCCTGCCCCATATTTTTGAGCCTTTTGTGAGCGGGAACCATGAGCGGACAGACAGCCGGATGGGTGGCCACGGGCTTGGGCTGTACATCGCATCATACTATGCCAGAAAGCTCGGCATGAAGCTCGGCATCGTGAATCACCCTGACGGTGTGGTCACGACGATCCGGTATGGCGGCGTGGATATGTTATGAGACAGGAGCTGCGATATATTTGGGAAAGAGAGGCGTTTTATGGAAAGGGAAGTATTGTTATCGATCGAAAATCTGACAGTGCGCTACGGAAAAGATGTCGTCCTGCAGATCGGATCCCCTGTTTTGATCGAGGAGGGTGACAGGGTGGGGATCATCGGCTCCAACGGTGCCGGCAAGAGCACGCTGATCCGCAGCATCTTAGGGCTTGTGAACTATCAGGGAAGTATCCGCACCGCGCTCCCGATGGACCGGATCGCGGTGCACATGCAGTCCAACGAGTACACGGACTCCATGGCGACAAAGCATATCATGGAAGCGATCCTGCAGACAAAGATCTCCCGAAACCAGCGGCTGCAGGAACTGATCCGGTATTTTGAGTTCGAGGACTGTCTGCGGAAAAGATATAGTAAGCTGTCGGGCGGTCAGAAGCAGCGGTTTACGATCATCATGGTGATGATGCAGGACGCGCCGCTGACCTTCTACGATGAGGTTACGTCGGGGCTGGACTTTGAGACCAGGCAGAAGCTGGTGGAAAAGATGGTCACATGGTACCAGCAAAGAGATGCGAGCCTCTGTATCGTCTCACATTATTATGAAGAGCTCGAGCAGCTTGCCAACAAGCTGCTGATCCTGGATAAAGGCCGTGTGATCGCTTACGGGAAAAAGGAAGAACTGTTCCGCAGATACTGCGGCAGGGCGGTCATTATCCTGAAACATTCACAGGAGAAGGAGGCGCTGTTTCGCCCTTATGACAAGCTGGCGTCGCCGGCGCATCTGATCGCGCTGCCCTGTGAGACAGAGGAGAAAGAGCGGGAGCTGACAGATCTGCTGCTCACCCACAACATGGATTACACGAGGAGTACTACAGATATCGAAATGATCTACACGAACGCGAAAAAGTGCACGGAGAACAGGTTAGACGGAGGGGAACGATGAATAAAATGATCTCAAAATATATGGTGCTCTATGAGCTTCGCAATGTCACAGGCAATCCGTTCGTACATATATTTGGCGTCGGCATGCCCATATTTATGGCGATCCTGATCACGCGGATCTCGATATCGGAGATCCCGGATGCATCCGTCATGAAAATGCTCTCGACGTCGATCTTTCTGGGGATCGGCGCGATGATCCCGATGGCGACCATTCTGATGGGTTACGCAGTCCGGCAGGCGCAGGATCTGGAAAAAGGGATCCCGGAGCGCATGCGGCTGTTCGGGATCAGAAATCGCGTGACGATCTGTAACAGGGCAGTCTCGGAGCTCATCTATATGGCAGCAGCGTTTGGACTCTATTTTCTTGCCGGGATCTTTTTTATGGATCTGCAGGCGCCGGTGCTGTCGGGATTTGTGCTGTATGCGGTCTGTATGCTGTTTTTCAGCATTATGTGCTTTATGCTCGGCCATGCGGTCGCAGCGCTGGCAAAACGGTTCAGCCTGACGTACTGCATCGTGATGATGGTGTATTTTGCATGTATGATCTTTGGCGGGATGATGGGGATCTCCTATGAGAATATGCCTGCCGCGATGCAGGCGGTCGCCAGACTGCTCCCGGTCACTTATTTCAGCAGGGATTTCTATGCGATCTGGACTGGGGAGACCTACAATTTTGTGCCGATGATACAGTCGTACCTGTTTTTCGGCGCCGCCTCTGGGATATTGCTTTTTGCTGCCTTACGGAGAAGATGATCGGGCAGAGGAAGAATCCTCTTCCACTGCCCGATTCATGCTATCTGCCGTCTGTGATGCCATAGTAGGTTGTTGCCGTAGTGCTCGTATCGGATTCTGCAGAAGCGTCAGTTTCGCTGGAAACTTGCGTCTGCATAAAGGAGTATCCGCCGTCCTCGTCCTCTGTGATCTCCAGGGAAACAATCTCATCGCCATGTGTCAGGGTGAGGTTGCAGACGCCGTTCCCGTCAAACGAGTCTGTGACGTCGATCTTCTGATCGTAGTAATAGATCCAGACCCTGCCGTCCTCGTCCACATAGATGTCTGCGGACTTGCTCAGCCCCTCAGCCAGCTCGTCTGCGGACAGCCATGTCTCATTGCCGTCCTCGTCAAGGCTCACACCGCCGACACCGAGTTCTTTTGTCTCACCTTCCTGTGTGTACGTGAAGGTGTATCCGCCGGAACCGTCCTCACTGTTCTGGGTCACGTTGACCTCTGTCTGTGCACCATGCAGCCACATCGAGATCTTCTGCTGGATACCGCCGATGTCGGCTGCGTATACGGTTCCCCCTGTACCGATCACGACTGCGCATGCGATTGCCGCTGCGGCTGCTATATTTTTTCTGTGGTTTCTGCGTATCTGTTCCATCTCTTCTACCTCCAAAGTGAACTGTCCGGAGGAGTGAAGCGTTGAAAAAGCCTGTTTGTACCGTTCTCTATCTGTCATCGACCCATTCCCCCTCCAATTCTTTTCTGAGCATGGCACGGCCGCGCGACAGCCTTGTTTTTATGTTGCTTGCGCTGAGCTTTAGGATATCCGCGATCTCACTGACAGCGTAATCCTCATAGTAATACAGATGGATCACGATGCGGTACTTTTCCGGAAGCTGCATCACAGTCTCAAACAGATCCGCTGATTCCGGCGTCTCGAATGTCAGCGTCTCCATATAATCCTCGATGGAGACTTTGTTCCGCCGCCAGAAAGTCCGGGTGACATTCTTCGCCTTGTTGATCGCTACCCGGATCAGCCACGCGCGTATGTGCTGCTCGTTCTCAAATTCTTTTTTTGTTGTGTGATACTGGATGAACGTATCCTGGATCACATCCTCCGCGTCCTGCGCATTCTGGCATATATTGAACGCTGCGGCAAAGAGGTTATCCTGATACATTGCGGCCAGTTCGTGCAAGGATTGTCTCATGAGTGCTCCTTTTATGCGGGAAGGGCATTTCCCCGCCCGGCCATAAATAATGATTCTGACGTTTGAAAGTCCTTTCACTAATAACACAACTGAAGGGGGAGATAGGTTACAATTTTTTTTATTCTTTCAACTGGAAGCGCGATACCAGCTCCCTTAACATATCTGCCTGGCTGGACAGCTCTTCGCTGGCGGCGGCGCTGGACTCCGCGGTGTCCACATTGCTCTGTACCACACTGGCGATCTGGTCGATACCGTGGCTGATCTCCGACGCCATGGCAGCCTGCTGCGCTGTGTTGCCCGCGATGTCGTCGATCAGGATGCCCATTTTCTCTGCCAGTCTGACTGCAGCCGTCATGGACTGCACGGTATCGTCGGCTGCGTGGACGCCCTCCGCCATGGAATTGATGGTTTCTCCCAATAGTTCCGTGGTTTCTTTCGCCGCGTCGGCAGATCTGCCCGCCAGCGTCCGGACCTCGCCGGCAACGACTGCAAAGCCCTTTCCGGCTTCCCCGGCGCGGGCAGCTTCCACCGCCGCGTTCAGCGCCAGGATATTGGTCTGGAATGCGATATCGTCTATGGTCTTGACGATCCTGTGGATCTCGTTTGATTTGTCACTGATCTTTTGGATCACCTCTGCCAGATTCTGCATCTTTGTGTTGCTGGAGAGGAGTCCATCCCGCACTTCTTTTGAGAGGCTGCTGGTCTGCTGCGCACTCTGTGCGATCTTCTGTACACTGGCGGATACTTCGCCAATGTGATCCGCTAAGGCTTCCACTTCCGCAGACTGCTCTGTAGAACCGTGGGAGAGGTTCACTGCGCTTTCGGAAACCTGCGCCGCTCCGGCGGCAACATCCCTCGATGAAGCTTTCAACTGTCCCATTGCCACATTCAGCTCAACGCCGATCTCTTCCAGGGAACTTCTGATCTTGGCAAATTCGCCCGTATATTCACTTTTCAGTTCAAACGCCAGATTTCCCTTGGCGATCTCTTTCAAAGTGTCTGAGATCTCATTGATGTATTTTATGTAGTCGCGCAGTCTCTCCGTGACCCTGTTAAAATTGTTTGCGAGGGTTCCCAGTTCGTCCCTCGAACGATAGTGGATCGTCTGGTCGAGTTCGCCCTCTGCGATGCGGGTGGCAACCCGGCTCAGCTCTCTGACAGGTCTTCCGATGATCCAGCGCGTCTGCAGGATCACGAGCAGCATCAGCACAAACACCGCTGTCAGAGATACCGCCGTCATGGTGCGCGTCAGGTCATAGAGCTCCGACAGGACTTCCGCTTTGGAAACATAAGCGACCGCGATCCAGTTGCTGCCCTCAACCCTCTCGATTTGGATATAAGTATCGCCGTACAGGCTCAGACCCGTTTTTCCGGACTGGATCTGGCTGTTGGCATAGGCGTACATACCGCCCGATTCACCCAGCTTTTCTCCGACCACCGCCGCATCCCTGTGGCCGATGATGGTATCTGTGCGCGTATCTACGAGAAAAATGCCGCCGGTATCCTCGATCCGGATGCTGCTGACGATATCGGATATGGAATCCAGATACACATCCGCCGCGGCAACGCCGCGCACAGCGCCCTTTTTGTCTCTCAGCATTCCGGAGGCGCCAACGACATAGGACTTGCTGTCCTCGTCAAAATACACATCGCCCAGGATAAAGTCTTCCGATTCTATCCCGTCCAGATACCAGCTCTTGACCAGGGCGTCGAACTCTGGTCCGGGCACGAAAGACGCGTGGTATAACGATCCGTCTGTCAGCGCCACATACAGTCCTGCCGGGTAAGCATCACTCTGTCCTGCTGTATGTTTGATGTATTCCAGCATTTCAGGGACTGCCATATCTTCGTACTCTATGGTATCTCTTTGGGTTTCCAGCATAGCGAGTGTCCGGTTCATCCATGCTCTGGTCTCCTGGAGCGTCTTGTCAGTCGTGGTCCGCAGCATTTCCTCGCTCTTTTCCAGAAGTGTCTGTGACATCTGGTCAAATACAACTCTCAACAGTGCCGAACCGGCGATGATGACGCTGAGCGTGATAGCCGCCACCAATTTTACTGTGATTCCGATGCCCAGCCGTTTGGGGGCATTCGTTCCAATCTCTGGTTTTTTAGTCTGGTTCATCTTTGATTCCTCTTTCTTTTAGCGAATTTTAGTAGTGATTACTGGTAGTGGATTTTTTGATGATTTCCTTAATAAAAATTTTACCATATTCTGGTGAAATGTAAAGAATATGTTTTGATCCGATATTTTGATAAAATTTTTGATAAAAAAGTGTTGACACTTTATAAATTGAGTGATATAGTATTTATTGTTCGGTGGACAACACAGAGAAGCCGGACAAAATATGAAGATCTGCACCGCTAGCTCAGTTGGTAGAGCACCTGACTCTTAATCAGGGTGTCCAGGGTTCGAGCCCCTGGCGGTGCACTGAAAGCACTATTTTTGAAGCAGAGCGCTTTGGGGATGGTGTTTTTTATTATCTTGTGATCCGCCTGTGAAATGATACCGGCGGTCAGAATCCGGCTGATGCGACCATGACGGAGGATTCTGCATAGACTTTGCACAGACATAGACTAAACAGAAAGGAAATCGTTAAGATCATGATATTCGAGACACACGCCCATTACGATGACGAGGCGTTTGACGACGACAGGGATCTTCTGCTGTCAACGATGCAGGAGAACGATATCGGCTGGATCGTCAATGTGGGCGCCAGCCTGAAAAGTACTGCGGCAAGCATCAGGCTTGCAGAAAAATACCCGTTTGTCTACGCGGCGGCGGGCGTGCATCCAAGTGAGACGGCAGAACTGAATGAGGAAAATTTTGCACAGTTAAGGGTTCACTGCCTTCACGAAAAAGTGGTGGCAGTGGGCGAGATCGGGCTTGACTACTATTGGGACGAGCCTGATCATGAGATACAGAAATTGTGGTTTGCGCGTCAGCTAGAGCTTGCGCGCGCGGTCAATAAGCCGGTGATCATTCATTCCAGGGACGCCGCAAAAGACACGTATGATCTGCTGACAGCCCACCGTGCGGAGGAGATTGGCGGCGTCATCCACTGTTTTTCCTACAGCGCGGAGATGGCGCAGGCGTATGTCAAAATGGGATTCTACATCGGAGTCGGCGGCGTAGTCACCTTCAAAAACGGCAAAAAATTAAAAGAAGTGGTGGAGGCAGTCCCGATCGATCGGATCCTGCTCGAGACGGACAGCCCCTATCTGGCGCCGGAACCAAACCGGGGCAGGAGAAATTCTTCGCTCAATATACCATACATTGCGCAGCAGATCGCCGGGATCAGGGGAATGTCCTATGAGGAAGTAGTATCTGCGACGCAGCAGAACGCGGCGAGGCTGTATCTTTCTGAAAAGGGAAGAAGAGAGGGAGAGTAGTACATGGCAACGCTTGGAAATCCGACAAACACGATCGCAGTATTGCAGCGATACGGTTTTAATTTTCAGAAAAAATACGGACAGAACTTTCTGATCGATGCGAATATACTGGAAAAGATCATTGCCGCCGCAGGAGTTGGCAAAAATGACTGCGTGCTGGAGATCGGACCGGGGATCGGCACGATGACACAGTACCTCTGTGAAAATGCGAGGGAGGTTGTCGCGGTAGAGATCGATAAAAAACTGATACCGATCCTCGAGCAGGATACACTTTCATCTTATGATAATGTCACGATCATCAATGAAGATATCCTGAAAGTCGATATCAATGCGATCGTGCAGCAAAAAAATGACGGAAAGCCGATCAAGGTCGTGGCAAACCTTCCATATTATATCACGACACCGATCATCATGGGACTTTTTGAGAGCCATGTACCGCTCGACAGCATCACGATCATGGTGCAGAAGGAAGTGGCAGCGCGCATGCAGGTGGGGCCGGGTACAAAAGATTACGGTGCGCTCTCGCTCGCAGTCCAGTATTACGCCAGACCGGAGGTGATGCTGACCGTGCCGTCGGGCTGTTTTATGCCGCGCCCCAATGTTGACAGTGCTGTCATAAGATTGACGTGCCATGACAAGCCGCCCGTGACCGTATCGGACGAGAAGAGGATGTTTGACGTGATCCGCGCGTCGTTTAACCAGCGCAGGAAAACGCTCGTAAACGGTCTTGGCAATGCCGCGGGACTGAATATCAGAAAAGAGCAGGTACTGTCCGCACTGGAAAAGATGGGGCTGCCGCCCACGGTCCGCGGTGAGGCGCTCACGCTGGGAGAGTTTGCGGCATTGACAGATCTGCTGATCCCGTAGGGAAATAACAGAACGAGCAGGTTATGCCTGCTCGTTCTGCTGTGTCTTATGGATCGTTTCGCCCTCAAGCTGTGAAGTGCAGTGCGGGCATCTGGTGGCCGCGACCGCGATCTCGGACTTGCAGAAAGGGCAGGTCTTGGTGGTCGGGGCTTTGGGCGGTTCCTCCTTGTGAATGCGGGACATTGCCGTGTTCATCACTTTGACGAGCAAAAACACGATCAGTGCCATGATCAGGAAGTTTACCACGGCGGTGATAAATTTGCCATAATACAGTGTGACATCGCCCGTGATATTCCATGCGAGCTGGTCAAAGTTCATGCCGCCAAACAGACCTAAGATCGGGTTGATGATGTCATTTACCAGGGAAGAGACGATGCTTGTGAAGGCACCGCCGATGATGATACCGACAGCCATGTCCATCACATTTCCCTTGCTGATAAACTTCTTGAATTCCTCCAAAAACTTTTTTAACATGCGAATGCTCCTTTTTGTGATATTGCTAAAGCGTAACACGGCTATTATAGCATATTCAGGAGTACTGTAAAAGACTTTTTGATCAAAATTCTATGACATACTCGTGCACAAAAAACAGCAATTCGTGCACGGGTTTTTTAGTTCTTTACAGAGAGTGGTAAAATAAAATGGTATGAAGATTAAGGGGGGAAGGAAAATGTTAAAAGATATTTTCAAAAAGAACATATACAAGTTTTTGCTGAGCCTGATTCCAGTGATCATTGTGGGTATCATGGCTCCCTTGCGTTCTTATATCATGCAGCTTTTGATCGATTCTTCAAGTTACAGGGAACTGCTGGAAAAATGTCTGATCGCCGCTGTTTTCAGCATAGGGGTATTTATCTTTGAGTGGGTGAGCAAGAAGAGCCAGGCGATCGTTGTGCGGGATATTGAAAAAGATATACGCGATCAATTGATGCACAAGCTCTTTCACATATCTGCCAATCAGTTTGAAAAAAAGGGGCTGGCATATTATCTTTCAAAATTTACCACAGACATCAATATCATATTAAATGACGGGGTCAACAATATATATGGCATGATCATGCAGGCTGTCTTTGGGGTGGTCGCCGTCCTCTACCTGCTCTGTGTGGAACCGTTTATCCTGCTGATCGTAGCCATAGTCAGCGTTGTGCAGTTTGCAGTTCCGGGCATGCTGAAAAAGAAGATCGGTTCTTCAAGAAAAGAATATACAGAAGCCTTGGAGATCTATCTGGATGGGATAAAAAGTGATCTGGGCGGTCACAAAGTCATCAGAACCTTTGATGCCGTGAATCAGATCCTGGGAAAACAGCAGAAGCTGAGTGATTTTGTGTGCAGGAAAAATGAGTCCTCCTGCCAGACGCTATACTGGGCACAGGCGTTAGCGTCTTTTGTAAACAATGGAGCTTTCCTGATCGTTTTGGGGAGCTGTATGTTCTTTGCCGTAGCAGGCAGGATCACGATCGGTGAGATCGTGGCGATCACCAACATGATGAATTTCGTTTTGACGCCATGCAGGGCGATCTCCAACGGAATGATCCAGCTAAAAGCAATGGAGAAAGTGACAGCCGAATTGGAGGATCTGTTAGGGCAGGAAAGCGAAAACGACAACAAAGAATATCTTGAAGAAAACATACAGGAGATCTGTCTGGAAAATGTCGATCAGAAGATCAGTGAAACTTTTTCGCTGGACAAACTGACATTGACCTTTGAGAAGGGCAGGAAGTATGCCATTGTTGGCAAAAGCGGGAGCGGAAAATCAAGCATCATAAAATTGCTTACAGAGTACGGAACGGACTATGCAGGCAGGATTCTGATCAATGGACACGAACTTTCGGGACTGAACAAGGAAAGCATCATGCATGTCAGCCCGGTCTGCTACCAGCAGACTTATATATTCAACGATACGGTTTACAACAATGTAGCCTTATATCAGGATTTCTCAAAAGACGAGGTCATCAGGGCGCTGCAGAAAGCAGGCGTCTACGATACCATCCAGAGACTTCCGGAGGGCGTAGATGAAAAAATCCAGGAGAACGGAAGGAATTTTTCAGGCGGTGAGCTGCAGCGGATCGCTTTGGCGAGGTTGTTTTTAAGAAATAAAGCAATGACTTTTCTTGACGAGATCACATCGGGGCTTGACAATGCCACTGCTTATGAGATCGAAAAAAGGCTGCTGGATGAAGATATGACGATCATCAACATCACCCATAGATACCACAAAGCGCTTATGCAAAAATACAGTGAGATCATTGTGATGGGTGATGGTAAGATCGTAGAAAGAGGGAAGTTCGATGAACTGATGGAAAAAGAAGGGGAATTTTTTGATCTTTATAAAGTCCTTGATCAATAAACCGGCTCTAGTTTTTATTGGGATCAGGCAGCATGGCTTTGGGAACAGACAGTTAAGTCTCAACAACTGCTTCATTTGCGGTCGACCGCATAAAACGTATGCGTATACAATGGCATTTTCAACATCGCGGTATTCCAGAGGATCAGAAAGTCTTTCGTGCTGATCCTTCTATTATATGCGCCCTCACTGCAGTTGACGGATCCCGCGGCTGAATCTGCAAGATATAGATTGTCCTCATCAAACCCGACAACAGGAACAAAATGGAGCCCGTTCCTGCCTGCCCGGGATCTGATAAAGACAATGACGGGTGCTCCTTTACATACTTCCCTTTTTAGGGCATTTAGGTTTCCGGCGCAGTATCTCACACGAAATCCATAGCTTTCAAGCACCTTCCTGACTCCCTTGGGCGGAACACACCCATCGGAGGCTTTGTGGGGCATTTTCCGATAGATCTCCTCCCCGTCTGCCAGGATATCATAGTGACGCAAAAGGTACGCGGCGGCATAGCCCGAGCACTGATTTCCCTTCTGTATGTCAATACGGTTTTCTTTGCGGACCATATATCGGGACACTTCGCACGATGGCGCGATCTTTAACAGATAGCTCCCCATCACGATGATATCCACGATCGTTGTGATGATAAACGCGCTGATGACAGTTGTCATGAGTTCCCAGACGAACCCTGCCATTGTCCCACCTCCTCATTCTTTGTCACACATACACCGACAATACAATCATACCATAACTCCATAGACAATCAAGGTCAAAAATGATAAAATTAATGCCAAAAGGAGGTGAATCGATGAAAGATTGTATGATTTGTGAGCGGATCGAGCGGATCAAAAACGACCAGAATCCGTACTTTGTCAAAGAACTGAGTACAGGCTATGTCGTGATCGGAGACCACCAGCGCATAAAAGGGTACTCTCTATTTTTGTGCAAGGAGCATGCAACAGAGCTGCATTTTCTGGAGCCGGCTTTCAGGGATCAGTTTCTCCACGAAATGGCGATCGTGGCGGAGGCTGTCTACAATGCATTCCAGCCGGACAAGCTTAACTATGAGCTGCTGGGCGCAGGAAAAGGTGTCCACATGCACTGGCATATCTTCCCCAGAAGAAAAGGGGACACGGATACAGCCGGACCTGTCTGGAAGCTGGGGGCGGAATTGGTATCCGAGGAATTTCTGCCAACGCCGGACGAACTGGAGGACTTAAAAAACCGTCTGCGCATCGAGCTGGAGAAACTTCTTGAAAAAGAAAAAGCCCGGAATGTCTTTGCCCATGCAGAATAGCAGACATATAGCTCTCTGTATGGGCACATAAAAATGTTCTGCTGTTTCTGCACTTTATTTATGCACCAGAGCAGGGAAAGATAACTCTTCCCTACTCGATCGAACAGAGTCAGGCAGGGCGCGCATTACATTATGCGCCTCTGTGCATGGATAAGGAGCGGTCAGAATGAGATATATCAATGCAGCAGAAATATTGCCAGAGCGGTTATTAAAAGAACTTCAGACTTACATTGACGGAGAGATCCTGTATATTCCGAGATCGACGGCGAAAAAAGAATGGGGCACCGCCAACGGTTCCCGTACCTTTTATCAGGAACGAAATAAGGAAATACAGCGGCTTTACAAAGAGGGTTCATCCATCGATACACTCATGAAGCAGTACGGTCTGGCACACAGTACCATTCAAAAGATTTTGTATGGATGATCTGGTATCAGGGCGCCTGTCACGAAAGTGGCGGGCGCCCTTTTGTGGTAATTTTGTTTATAGTCATTCTCACCGCTTTTATCCTGGCTCTGTGTTTGCTATGATAAAGATACATAGGGAAAGGTAAGGTATCAGATGAAAAATATAACTACGAAACAATTTCAATTACTTACAGATCATCAGACCGTATGGGATCTGCTGGTAGCATGTTATGCGAAAAACGGAGTAAAGGCGCCATTTTTTGAGTATGCGCTCACATCAGCATGGATGGATAAGCGCTATCTTTACCTGGACAGACTCTGGTTTGACAAAGACAGGGCGGTGGGATTTGTCTTTTATGAAGCTCCCTGCACAGACATACATTTTTGTTTGCGTCATGGATATGAAATGCTGGCGGATGAGATGATCGAATACGCAAGCATGCATATGCCGGGAAATGACGAAGAAAAAGCTTTGATCTTTCGTCCAGAACAAAAAGCACTGATGGAAGCCGCCGAAAAAAGCGGTTACAGACAAAACTTTGTCTGCGAGAACTATGTAATCGATCTTGGATCAGCTACCTTAAACACACCCTTGCCAGACGGATATCATTTTGTGGATCCCGCCCGTGTGGATCCGGTAAAGCTTGCGGTCTGCACCTGGAAAGGATTTGATCACGAGGACGAGGGAGCCTTTGAAGACTGGGAAGCTGCAGATCCCGGAACTCCCTGGAATCCGCAGAAAGCGTATCAGGGTATCATCAGCAATCTCATGGCACCGCCTCCGCATGCCACCTACGGATACGACGTGATCATTGCCAATGAACAGGACGAATATGTCTGCTATTCGGGAATGTGGTGGGTGCCGGAAAATAAGCTCGCATACATGGAACCGCTCTGCACCGTTCCGGCATATCGCGGCAGGGGACTGGCATCAGCGGCGCTTTCCAGACATTACAGCAAAATGAAGGAACTGGGTGCTGAATGCATGACTGGCGGAGAAGATGATTTTTACCGCAGGATCGGATACAATCGCAAGGAACCATTATTTGGCTGGAAAAAAGCATAAAAGGGAGGAGTCCGGCAATGACAAATTTAGAAGAACGTAACCAAAAGATAATCGATGCGGTCATCCGAAAAGCGGATACCGTATGTCCGGGTGCCCTCGCCCTGATCGGCGTATACGGATCCTTCGCAAGAGGAGACTTTCACGAAAGGTCCGATCTGGATCTGCTCATTCTGATCAATGATGACAGGGGCTGGCAGCTAGGATGCGGTTTTATACAGGAAGATCTGCAAGTCGGACACGACATCTACTGCACCACCTGGAAACAGCTAGAAGCTGATGCCAGATATGACCACCCCAACATTTCCAAACTCATGGATGCCCAGGTCGTTTACTGTGCTGATGACAGATATCGGAGACAGCTCGACACACTGCGGCAGACGGCAGGAGATATCTTATCGGCTCCCTTCTCGGCGGAAGATTATATAAAGGCAGAAAATCAGCTAAAGGAAGCGGAGCATCATTATACGGCTGCCATGATCTCTGAGCGTGATTCCGATGTGCTGAGCAATGCGGGCAATGTCATTTATTATGTGAAAAATGCGGTTGCAATGTTAAATAAACAGTATTTTCACTGCGGCGTAAACCGTGCCTATGAAGAGCTGAATGCCATGCAGAACAGACCGGAAGGATTCTGCGGCATGATAGATGCTGTCATATCCGCGCCCTCGAAGGCATCGGTCAAAGAGCATCTGACTGCACTCATGCGCGAAACAACCGCCGTATTCCATCAAGTGAGGGAACAGATCGCGCCGCAGAAGAAGCCCGCAAGCGCCGACGTGCTGGCTGGTACTTACGAGGAAATGTACTCCAACTGGCGGAACAAGATGTATACAGCCGCCGAGACCGGAAACAGACATCTGGCATTGATGAGTCTGGTCAGCTTCAATGAAATGCTCTCGGAGATCGGCAGCGAAGTAAATATTGACAGATACGACGCTTTGGAAGGATACGATCCGCAGGATCTTCATAAGACAGCGCGGGCGTTTGACGCAATTCTAAGCAGATATCAGAGCGAGTATCAGAGGGCGGGAATGCAGGCAAACAGTTTTCCCGATATCGATGCCTTTGTGCCTGATTACCAGCGTTAGCCGAAAAAAACTCCTCAGTTTTGAGGAGTTTTTTTACAGCACATGGACAAAACAGATCGGCATGATATTTGCACCGGATTCAGTCAACATAGCCCGCTACACTTCCTTTATTCGGCACAAATTTCCCACAAACTGTGATGTATATCTGTTTTGACGTAATTACATAAAGTCTTTTATGAAACTTGCTTTCTTCATTATCTGATTGATAAAACGCTCTTTTTTCTTATGCAATTCTTCTTTTTCTTTTTTTGATAATTTATTATAAAAATCATCTATATCTATATTGATTATATACCTTTTTTGCATTAAGTCTGATATCTGACACACAAACCATTCATTGAGTAATGTATCATACATTTTCTGACAATCTGTAAAGACCATAGCACAATCAAAGTTTGCTTTAGGCTCAAAGTATTGTAGCATTATAAATCCAAATTTTTCAGTTTCTTTTATTACTATACTATGTTTTTCTAATTCGGTTCTAAATATAGCTGCTAAAATTCTGCATTGGTCTCTTTCCTTATTATTTATATGTGATTGTATGGTGGTCGAAATGTCAGACTTGATAGTATCATTGTTTACCTTAGATAAAAATAGTCTTTTTGTTTTTATAAGTTCCTTTTGTGTATCCAATGATAAATTGTCGTACATATCTTTATAATCTAGGTTGATTAAAAGCGTATCAATACAAAGTTCAATTAATTTTTCTTTGAGCCACTCGTTCCATAAGGCTTCAAAAAGGTTATTACTGTTGATGTAATTTTCTATATATTGAAATCCATTGGAATAGTAATATTTTAAAAGAGCAAATCCATATTTCCCTGTATTTATAACAGTGATGTCAAGTGTTTCGAATAGCTCTTTAAACGCATTGGTTACTTCTGTGCATTTTTTGGATTCCTGTGTTGTGATGTAGTTTGGATTTTTCATGATTATGTGCTACCTTTCTGTTCAAATACATCGTTATTATATCATATTATGATAATCTACACAATGATAAATGGAAATATGATTATTTGCATAATGTCATTAATCATTATAGAAATCTCCATTCTGTTTGAATACATTATAACAGGGCATAATAGTGTAGAGAGGAGTGACTTGTATGCTTGATTACAGTCCCATGTGGGAATATATGAAAACACACAATTACAGCCAGTACTATTTGCTGAAACATGATATTGACAGCAAAACCATATTTAAGTTGAAAAGGAATGAGAATATAACATTGTTAACGCTTGAAAAATTGTGCCGTGCAATGAATTGTAAGCCAAATGATGTAGTGAAATTTATCGATTGATTTTATGGTAAGTGCTTCATACGATTTGTCCGACTGGGGGCGAGTCATAAGTTGGAAGGTAAGATCAGAAATTGTGGGTGATTGGGAAGAATATACGTGACGACTTATCAATGATATATGGGAGGATTAAAGGGGAGCGATTATTTCACGATGAAAGGAAGATGGTCATATGACAGCAAATAAGGATCAGTATATTGGAGAGCGTTTGACATGGGATGAAGCCGTGGATCTGTTTCCGGATATGTGGGTGGTGTTTAGAGACTGCGAAATGTCCGGTATTGACATTGAAAATGGAATATTAGTTGATGTTGTCACTGACAAGGATATCAAAATGTATAGGAAACAGCATTTCAATGAAAATATTGTGATAGACAGGACGACTGAAAACTGTATTGTGGGGTATATACATGGAGAAATTAAGGAAAAAACTTTCTAATAAACTGGACAGACCGGTATTTTGCAGATATACCCGTATTTACTTATGGGAAAGAAATGTTGTTACTCTATTATTCAGATATAATTATTTGAAATAAGCGACAAATGAAAGGACTTTCAAAATGCTGATTGCAGATAAAAAGGATTATAGAAAAGGATACGAGAAGCATTACCAGACATATAAACGACTTAAATGTGCAAATGCAGATGTAAACAGCAGAAGATTACTGTTGGTTTACAGTGTAGAGTGCGGTTTAAAATACAAGTTATTGGACAAATGGAATGAGGAAAATCCACAAAAAATTCTGGAAGGTACTGACGATAAAAAGATTAGAATTTTAAAGTCTCATAATTTGGAGAGAATATTGAAAGAATTAGGACAGCAGGGAAATTTTAAATTTCCGCGTTTGAAAACGGTGCATAGAGATATTGTAGATGCAGAAAGTTATCATCAGTTTTATCGATACTGTATTAAATTACAGGAAAAGCAATCGGACGAGGGAGAAAAGGTAGAGGACTCGTTAAACGATATTGCGTGTTGGATCAAAGAAGGGATGAGAAGACAATGACATTATATACTTGGAAAGATATAGAAAGAGAGTTGTTGTTAAACAAAGGTAAGTGGAGAGGGGTGATCTCTGATACTGAAATATATTCCGATGAGGTGATCATTTATTTAGAAAAAGGACAGACGGAGGTAGCAGCCAAAAAAATCTTAGGGGATATTTTTGGAAAAAAATATGACGGCGGGAAAATAATGCTGGATCTATCGGATGAATCTTTAGGTGTATCTTTTGGAATTGATGAGATTGAGGATCATGATAGTGTAGTCACACCGCTTTTCAGGAATGTTTTGTACCAGAAGACAGCGTATTTTAATGAGCTGATCGAAAAGGAGTTACCGGGAGCACCGGTCCTTGCATTTCATTCGTATAAGGGAGGGGTAGGCAGGACACTGTCTTTACTGGCTTTTGTCAAAGCGTGGTCCGAACTCAATGATTTGGAATATGCCCAAAAGCTCCTTATCGTTGACGCAGATCTTGAGGCGCCGGGAATCACATGGCTTACTATGAAGCAGGAGGAAGCAGCCTTTAGTTTTCTGGATCTTTTGGAAGTTACACAGGAAAAGGATCATGCAGACGAAGTGATTGAACTGATCGCAGATAAAGTATCCGAATTGACTGTCAGGATAGAGACAGAAAGAGGAAGGGCAGAGCATATTGTTTTGCCAACATACAGGTACGTGGAACAGTTGCTTGATATGTACGCAAGTCCGGAAAGTCTTGCGATCAGCTACAATAAAAAATATATATTGGCGGAAGTTTTATCAAAATTAGGAAAGAAAGTAAATGCAGGATTGGTGTTGGTCGATCTGAGAGCAGGATTAAGCGAGTTTTCTGCGCCGCTGCTTTTTGATCCCAGGGTAAAAAAATACCTCGTGACATCAACGTCTTATCAGTCTGTCAAGGGAACAGGGATACTCTTACAACAATTGAGCAAAGGTCTGCCATTGAATGAAAATTCCAAAATACCGGAAATATTACTGACTATGGTGCAAAATGGAATGAATACGGCTGAAATCATCAGTGAATTGATCGCTGTTTATCATTCGGATAGAGTGGCAGGTGATGATTCTATAATGGATGATATCGTGACGGAGCTTCCATTTGCAAGTGAACTGGTGCACTTGGAAACATTGCCTAAGATAATGACAAATTTAAGCGGCAGGGATTTTTACAAGAATATTTGTGATATTGTTAAAAATAGCTACATGGTTTCCAGGGAAGCAAAGAATGCTACTTTAAAGATATCAAGAAATGATGTGATTAATCATATTCATGAGTTTGCGTCAAATCAGATCACGGCAGAGGGGAATGGAACATTTGAAGTACTGATGACGGAGTCGATCCAGAATTTAATCAGAAAGCATAAAAACAGTATTCCCAATACGGTAATAATGGGTGCGAAGGGGTCTGGGAAAACTTTCCTGTACAGAGAAATACTAAGAGATCAATATTGGGAAAGATTTGTTGAACGTATGAGCAAAAATGATACGGAGTCGAAAGGGTCGGGGAGAGATAGATGTATACTGACAGTTCCTCTTCTGGCTTCTGGAAATGCAGGAGGATTTCCTGAGGTTATAAAGAATGCCATAGCTGGTTTTAACCAATGTGGAACAAGAGGGAAAATCAGTAATCTGGTGTATGTGGATAGCAAAGATATGCTGTTAACGCTCGTCAGAAAAGACCATGATATTTTGGAATGGAAAGAGATATGGAAAAAAGTTATATTAAATGCATTCGATAAAACATATCAGTCGTTGGCAGAACTTGAGGAAGAATTGCAGGATAAGCATATTAAAATTGTCTTTTTACTGGATGGGCTGGAAGAGATTTTTGAACATACCGTATCATCAGAAAACGAAAAGAATGCTATCAGGGCGTTATGCAGAGATCTGGTCGACGAAGTGAAAATAGCCTATCACAATGTAGGTCTTATGATATTTCTGAGAAAAGATATGGCGCGGGATTCGTTAACGATTAATTATGAACAATTTTATTCTTTGTATCGTGATGTTGAACTGCAATGGTCCAATACGGAAGCATTAAGATTGGCAGTATGGCTGACAAGCCAGGCGGTACCTGATTTTTATCAGGGAAATATATCAATTGAAAGGGCGCCGGGAGAAGTGATCGAACAGACATTAAATAGATTATGGGGAGTGAAGCTGGGAAAGCCGACATCGAATGAAGCAAATTCTTCAAGATGGATCTTGGCGGCGTTATCAGATTTTAACGGACAGTTACAGGCGCGAGATATTATCAGATTTTTGGAAAAAGCAACTGATCATGTAGGCAAAGCAGTATATGAGGACAGATACTTGATGCCTGCGGAGATCAGAAGGGCGGTTTCAGAATGCTCTAATGGTAAGATTGGTGAGATCAGGGATGAGATTAAAGCGTTGGGACCCATTTTTGACAAACTAGAACATGCATCGGAAGAAAAAAAGGTTTTGCCGTTTGCGGCGGATACCTTCAATCTTACTCAGGCAGAAGAAAAGATCATGAAACAGGAAGGTTATCTGAAAATAGACAATGACCGATATTATTTGCCTGAAATTATCAGGCACGCATTGAAATTTAAGTATGAAAAAGGAGCGCGTCCCAAGGTGCTTTCTTTGTTGCTGAAATAGGCATTCATTAGCTAACGCGGAACTGACTGACTGGTTGGTTCTGCGTTTTTATGCGCAGAACCGTGCTGCTCCTTTTCCATTTCCCCAGACAGGTGCTGCCATTTACGGATTTGCAGATACGAACCGGATCGTAGATTCCCTGGCAATGACACGGGATTCCAGTTCGTACATACATGGCGCTGTACCGTTGTTGATCTGATCCATCAGGACTTCTACAGATTTTTTTCCGATCTCATCCAGAGGCTGGGCCAGGGCAGTGAGCTTGGGGCTGATTTGCTTGGCCAGCAGCGAATTATCGAAACCGGCAATGGCGATATCCTGTGGAACGGCATAACCCAGTTCACGGAAAGCCGCGATGGCTTCGCAGGCGGTGATGTCATCGTTAGCCAGGTACGCTTCACAATGCAGCCCCGAATCTGCGGCGTATTGCTTTACCAATGTATAGACCAGACTGGCGTTCATATTCTCTGGCGCCGGACATTCGATCACATCGGTCAGATTGATCTGGCTGGCAGATAAGTACTGCTGAAATCCCGCGTATTTTACCGCGGAGGTAGACTCCCTGGTGGGACCAATATATCCTATTTTCTGAAAACCCATGTTCAAAAAATGCTTCGCGATCTGTTGACCGCCATTGTAATGGGATATATATACGCTGCTAAATCCTTCCATCTTCTTGGTGATCATCACTGCCGGAACCTGCAGGCGCTGATAAGCGGGCAGGCTCTGTTCCGTAGAGACCGGAACCGCGATCACACCGTCTACTTTCCGCTGGCGCAGTTGGGCGAGAATATTTCTCTCCTTGTCCAGACTGCGGTGCGTATTGCAGATGATAACGCTGTAGCCTTCATAAAACGCCTGGTTTTCTATGGATTCGATGATCTCACTGAAAAAAGGGTAGGCAATTTCCGGAACCAGCAGACCGATGATGTTTGTACGGTTTCCTGCCAGGCTTTGGGCGATGAGATTCGGTTCATAATCCAGTTCTTTGACCCAGTGGAGTACCTTTTGGCGTGTTTCTGCTTTGACAGAAGGATGGTTTGAGAGGACTCTGGAGACAGTGACTCTGGAGACGCCTGCCTTATCGGCAATATCCTGCATACTGACCACGGCGATCCCTCCTTTCTTCATGCATGGAATTATGGTTGGCTGCCTTATATAGCAATATTTTATTCCTGACTATCGCTGTTGTCAAGAATGGAAGAGAAGAGCCACCCGGACAGGGTGGCTCATTCGATGATAGTTTAGGACTATCGGTATTATGCTTTCAGGCACATCAGACGGTCTCCGGGCTTTAGCTGGCCGGAAGCTACTGCTTCGACAGAGGCGAGGTCGTCGGAGTTGGTGACTGCGACCATAATGGTGGTCGGATGACCGGCAGCCTTGATCTTTTCCAGATCCATGGTCAGCAGAAGATCGCCTTTTTTTATGGTCTGTCCTTCTTTGACATGACTCTTGAAGCCGTCGCCTTTCATTTCCACAGTATCTACACCCACATGGATGAGCAGTTCAACGCCTCCGGCCTCAATGCCCACGGCATGTAAGGTGTCGGCGAGCTGGCTGATGGTGCCATCCATAGGAGAATAAACCTTGCCTGTTTCCGGCTCTACGCCGCAGCATATGCCGAGGACGCCCTGTGAAAATGTCGGGTCCGGAATCTCTGCCATGGGGACGAACCTTCCCTGTGCCACAGCGCCAAGCACATCGGGAAATGCAGCCGGAGCGGGAGGGACTTCCTTTTTATCGCCCTTGGGCGTGTCGGCTTCCATAACTTCTGCGGGCACTGCAAAGAACCAGCACAGACAGAAAGCGGTGGCGAAAGTAGCAAGGGCAAGCAGCACATACATTACCAACTGGGAGGGGGAGTATATGTACAGCAGCAGTCCCGGAATCGTGGTGATGCCGTTTCCGGTGCCCTTCATACCCAGCAGCATGGCGATCATGCCTGCCACGCCGTTGATGGAACAGCTAAGGAGAAACGGTTTCATGCCATAGCGCAGGATGACACCAAACAGGGCAGGTTCACCGATGCCCAGCAGGGCAGATACCGTGGCACTGGGACCAATGGCGCGGATTTCTTTTTTCCTGGCCTTTATGGAGATGGCGAGACATACGCCGGCTGAGGAAAAGCCGCACATACACAAAATGGCATTGAACGGGTTAAAACCAGTGCTTGCCAACAGGCTGATCTCCAACATATTAAAGATATGGTGGACACCTGTAAGGGTGATGATAGACCAGAAGAATCCTACGACCAGTCCGCCGATGCCAAAAGGAAGCTCCAGTGCATATTCTACGATGACCAGGAGGATATTTTCCAGCGCATGCAGGAGCGGTCCGATGACTAACAGGGACAGGATCAGCATGACGAACAGCACCAGAAAAGGCGTGATCATAAAATCAAAAACGGCTGGGACTGTCTTTCGCAGTTTCTTTTCCAGCTTACTGCCGATGACACCGGCAACAAAAGCGGGCAGGATGCTGCCCTGATAGCCGACAATGGGAATAAAGCCAAAGAGCATCAGGGGTGTTACGCCGCTGGAAGGGTCTGCCACGGAATAGGCATTTGGCAGGGAACCGTTTACCAACATCAGTCCCAGGATCAGTCCCAGCACCGGCGAGCCGCCAAATACGCGGAACGTGGACCAGCACACGATAGCGGGCAGAAAAGCGAAAGTCGTGCCGGAAAGCACATCCACCAGAACCTGAAATGTTTGGGGGATGTCGGCACTGGTCATGCCGAGTAAAGCCAGGAAATTGTCATTGAGCAGGGCGCCTTTCAGGCCGAGGAACAGACCTGTGGCTACCAGGGCGGGGATGACAGGGACAAACACATCACCAAAAGTACGGATGGCTTTTTGTACCTGGTTTTTTCCATCCATTTTTGCTTCCTTTGCTTCGCTTGCAGTAGTCTCGGCGATACCAAGCTGGACGATCTGTTCATAGACCCGGTTGACGTGACCGGTTCCGAAAATGATCTGATATTGCCCGGCGGTGAAGAAAGTCCCTTTTACGGCATCGATCTCGCCGACTTTTTCATCGTCAGCCAGGGAGCGGTCTGCGACAATGAGGCGCAGGCGGGTGGCGCAATGGGCGGCAGACTTGATGTTTTCCGATCCGCCGACGGCCTGAATGACTTCTTTTGCAATCTTTGCATAATCGTAGTTCATAGTTTCCTCCTTAATTATTTTGTTGTGAAGTACCATGCAAATGAGCATAATGTACTCGCGTTCATGTTGAGGTGATGATAGCATGAGAAACCTTTAAAAGTCAATACAAGCAGCAAAAAATACATGAAATCGGCGTTTTGCATAAAACGGACTTTTTCGTTTTGTTCAAAACAGAAAAACAGACATGACGGATTGACAGAAGTATTTTGAACAATATATAATGAACGCAATGAGAACGTGTTCATTCACGAAATGATGCAAAGGAGGTTATCATGAATCAAAAACTCATTTTTTTGGATATCGATGGAACTTTGACGGAACCGGGTAAAAATGTTCCTCCCCCATCGGCGGTGGAAGCAGTCCGGCGGGCGCGTGTGCAGGGTCACAAAGTAGTGTTATGTTCCGGGAGGAATTACGGGATGCTCTATCCTGTGCTGGAATTTGGTTTTGACGGTCTGATCGCCAGTGCCGGCGGCTATATTGAGTATGACGGCAAGGTGGTCTATGACTGCCCGATGTCGCCGGAGCAGCAGGCGAGAGTGCTGGATGTTTTTAAGGAAAGCGGCATTTACCGCACCATAGGGGGCAGAAACAGCAGTTACACCGATGAGGGGTTTAAGGAATTTCTCGCAGAGAATGCACAATCCAAGGCAAACAGTGAACTGCTGCGGTGGCGGATCCAGATTGAGAGTGAACTGGATATCCATCCCATGTCAGAATACGATGGCGAGCCTATTTATGGCATGGCGTTCATGAGCAGGGGGGCAGAGCGCCTCAAAAAGCCGATGCAGATGTTAAAAGATGAATTTGATTTCTGCATTCAGGACGAAGACGCCTGCGGCATTGTGAATGGAGAACTGGCGAGCAAAGCCTTCAATAAAGGGAAGGCAGTGGAGAGATTATGCGAATTTCTTGGCATTTCCAGGGAGGATACGATCGCTGTCGGAGACAGCATGAACGATTTGGAGATGCTTCAGGCTGCGCAGATCGGCGTCTGCATGGACAACGGAAGTCCATCTCTAAAGAAGATTGCCGACATGGTCTGTCCGTCGGTGACAGAAGACGGCCTCTACAGCGCTTTTGAAAAGCTGCAGTTGATTTAGGAAAGAAGGTGACAGGAATGGATCAGAAAGAAGAACGGCTATTTCAAAATCGCCTGAACCGCCATGTAGATGAGCTGCGATGGCTGTATATGGAGCTTTATCACAATGATTCCATGTTTGCGGAACTGTGCCAGAATCTATACAGATTTGCCGGGGAACGCCCGGCAGAACTGAAAAAGCGGGATCTGGAGCGGGAAGCGGATCCTGGGTGGTACAAGTCAAACGCCCTTACGGGGATGATGATGTATATTGACAATTTTGCCGGAGATCTGAATGGACTGCGGGAAAAACTGCCTTACATAGAGCAGACAGGGGTAAACCTGCTCCACCTGATGCCCTTTCTGGATACGGTGCCCGGCCGAAGCGACGGCGGGTATGCGGTGGCGGATTTCCGCAAGGTGCGTCCCGATCTGGGAACGATGGAGGATCTGGAGAAGCTGGCTGCGCTCTGCCATAAAAAAGGGATCAATCTGTGTATGGATTTTGTAATGAACCATACCAGTCAGGATCACGAATGGGCGAAAAGAGCGCGCGAGGGGGAAGGGGAGTACATGAGCCGGTATTTCTTCTTTGCCGATCCGGCCATACCGGCAGAATATGAGAAGACCGTACCTCAGGTATTTCCCACGACTGCGCCAGGTAACTTTACATGGCTGGAGGACTGCGGGCATTATGTTATGACTTCTTTTTACCCCTACCAATGGGATCTGAACTATCAGAATCCCCGGGTATTTAATGAGATGATGTATAATTATCTCTTTCTGGCAAACAGGGGCATGGATATGATCCGTATCGATGCGGTGCCGTACATATGGAAGGAACTGGGGACTGACTGCCGCAACCGCCCACAGGTTCACACGATTGTCCGTATGATGCGGATGATAGGCGAGATCGTCTGTCCGAGCGTGATATTGCTGGGGGAGGTGGTCATGGAACCGGTGAAGGTCGTGCCTTACTTTGGCAGTATAGACAAACCCGAGTGCCATCTGCTTTATAATGTGACTACCATGTGCACCACATGGCATACCGTGGCGACCCGGGATACCCGTCTGCTCCGCAGACAGCTCGATGCCGTAAACGCCCTGCCGAAGAATTATGTGTTTCTGAATTATCTTCGCTGTCACGATGATATTGGATGGGGGCTGGATTACGATTGGCTTCACCAGAATTTTGGCACGGATGAGGTTCTCCATAAACGGTATCTGAACGATTATTTTCAGGGATTTGCGGGTAACAGCAACAGCAGGGGGGAGCTTTACAATGACGACATTACCAGCGGCGACGCCCGGTTCTGCGGCACTACAGCCAGTCTGTGCGGTATCGAAAAAGCAGGGTTTGAGCAGGATCAGGCGGCAATGGAGCGGGCGGTACAGTTCGATCTGACGCTGCACGCCATGATGTTTATGCAGACGGGAATCCCCATGCTTTACAGCGGGGATGAGCTGGCCCAGGTAAACGATTACAGCTACAAGGAGGATCCCCGGAAAGCGGATGACAGCCGTTACCTTCATCGGGGCAGGCTGAGATGGAAACAGGCGGAACATATACATGATCTGGAAACGCCGGAGGGAAAAGTGTTCTGCGGGCTGAACGCGCTCGCGGCCTTGCGGGGGACTTCCCCGGCGTTTGGGACCGAGGCGGATGTATGGACGCTGGATACAGGCGATGCCGGACTGCTGGCCATTGGACGCTATTTCAAAGGACAGAAAATCATTGGCGTTTTTAATTTTACCGAGTGGGAAAAGACGGTTACGTTCATCTATGATCCGGGTGAATTTGTTGACATGCTGACGGGTGATACGCATGTGCTGCAGGATCTGGTGATCCCTGCATACGGTTTCTATTATCTGGAACAGGAAATGGGAACGTGAGATCAGAGGAATGTAAATGTTACATTATAATTAATTTTTTAAAAGAAAGGAAGTATTACTATGAAAAAATTTGAGTACACCATTAATGATCCTGTAGGTATCCATGCCCGTCCGGCCGGACTGCTGGCTAAGGCAGCCAAAGCATTGGACAGCACTGTCACGATCGCCACGGCAGACGGCAGGTCTGCCACCGCTTCCAAGCTTATGGCGCTCATGGGGCTTGGCATCAAGCAGGGCGACACCGTATCCGTCATCATTGAAGGAGGCGACGAGGAGGCGAACGCATCTGCCATGGAACAGTTCTTTAAGGATAATCTGTAAGCGGCATAAGGAGGGCAATATGATCTTAATACAGGGAAAAGGTGTTTCAAAGGGCGTTGCTAACGGTCCGGTCTATTTCTTCCAGCGCCCCAAGATCACGATCACAGATGCGCCTGCCTCCGATCCTGAGACGGAAAAGAGCCGTATCATTGCCGCTCAGGAAAAAGCTGTTACCCAATTGAACGCGCTGGCGGAAAAGGTCCGGGGGGAGACGGGTGAGGAAGCGGCGCTTCTTTTTGAGACCCATGCCATGTTTGTGGAGGATGAGGATTATGTGGAGTGCATGATGGAAACGCTGGCGGAGGAAAAGTGTACTGCAGAGCGGGCGGTGGAAATTGCCGGTGAGAAATTTGCGGCCATGCTTGCCGCGATGGATAATGCCTATATGCAGGCGAGGGCTGCGGATATCAAAGACGTGACCCGCCGGATACTCAATAACCTTATGGGCGTCGTCGAGGGCGGTATTGACTCGGAAGTACCAGTGATACTGGCTGCCGATGATCTGGCGCCGTCCGAGACGATCCAGCTTGACAAAAGCAAAATCCTTGGTTTTATTACGCAGGGCGGATCGGGAAACAGCCATACAGCCATTCTGGCGCGCACTATGGGGATCCCGGCCATTTCAGGGCTGGGTGACGCACTGAAACCGGAGATTGGCGGGAGGACGGCTTACATTGACGGTGAAACCGGACAGGTGGCTGTGGAACCGGATGATATCACGCTGGCGGCCTTTCAGGGAAAGTATGAAAAACAGCAGGAAATGAAAGCGCTGATGCAGAACATGAAAGGGCAGGAAGATGTGACATTGGATGGCAGGAAGATCATGCTGTACTGCAATATCGGCTCCCCTGAGGATATTTCGGCTGTTTTGTCAAACGACGGACGGGGGATCGGCCTGTTCCGTTCGGAGTTTTTGTACCTTGCTTCTGATGATTATCCATCTGAGGAAGAGCAGTTCCAGGCATACAAGGAAGTGGCTGCCGCCATGGAAGGCAGGAGAGTGGTCATACGCACATTGGACATCGGCGCTGACAAGCAGGTAGGTTATTTTGGACTCCAGAAGGAAGAAAATCCTGCCCTGGGTGTACGTGCGATCCGCATCTGCCTGAACCGTCCCGAAGTATTCCGCACCCAGCTCCGGGCTCTGTACCGCGCTTCCGCTTATGGGAAAGTAGCGATCATGTTTCCGATGATCACATCTGTGTGGGAAGTGAAGGAATGTAAAAGAGCATGTCAGAAAGTGATGGCAGAACTGGATGCCGAGGGCGTTCCGTACCAAAAAGATACAGAGATCGGTATTATGATCGAGACGCCGGCTTCCATTCTGGTTGCGGAAGAACTGGCAAAAGAGGTTGATTTTTTCTCTGTCGGGACCAATGACCTGACACAGTATACCCTGGCATGCGACCGGCAGGCAAATGATCTCGGAAAGTTTTTTGACCCGCATCACCCGGCGGTCCTGCGGGCGTTGAAGATCGCTGCGGACGCTGCGCATAAAGCGGGTATCTGGATCGGCATCTGCGGAGAACTGGGGGCGGATCTGTCATTGCTGGAAACTTTTCTGGCTATAGGAATTGACGAGTTGTCGGTATCGCCTGCTTCGGTGCTGCCGCTCCGTGCCCGGATCCGTCAGTCGATTGCCAGGACATGTACGTTGGAATTATTAGAGTGCTGAACAGCCGTTATATCAATAGCAACGCGGAACTACCGAAGCAGGTGGTTCCGCGTTGCTGCGTATCAGCAGGGCGGGGAGTTAGAACAGTACCTCACCCAAATATTTGTCATGCGGGACGATCAGGCATTTTTCGATGGACTTCCAATAGCTGTCATAGAGATTTTTCTGTGCCGCGCCATAGCTTTCTTTCGAGTCAAATTCCCAGTAGAGCATGTACTTGACGCATTTTACTACGCGCGTGATCGCCAGCGGGGGAAGACCTTCTCTGATCTGTTCCATGTCAATATGATACCCCCGCTTGACCAGGCGCAGTGTGAGAAGACCCGGCTGTTTCTCCAGAAAACTTCTGGCTTCCAGCATGAGCGATTCAAATTCCTCAATCTTTTGGGGTTTGACCTGATAAATACAAATTTCTGTAAATGGCATGGTTTCTTCCTCCTTGTTTTGTGTGTATCAGAGTATTTTGGGTTGGTGGATCACTATAAAGATTTGGTCTGTTTCGGGTGCACTTGAATTCTATCATATTTTTGGCATCGGTTGCAATATCTGCCCGGACAAAAAGGATCATAAACCTGCCTGTATCTGCTTGATACCAGGCAGAACAAAAAAGACCGAGAGACTAAGTAAAGTCTCTCGGCGCAATATCGGTTTTCAGGCGCTACTAATTATAAAGCTTACCACAAAGTTGATTACAAGTCTACTCTTTTTTTATTTTTATGGTAAAATTTTTTTATCGGCTGATAAATGCCCATAAAATATCCCTGTTGAAAGAGATCAGGACAACCGGTGGATCCGGATTTTTTCTACAGGAAAGGAGGGATTTGTTTTGATAGAATTTAATGATATCTGCAAGACTTATCGGGTAGCCAGACGCGAGTCCGGACTCGGCAATGCGGTAAGATCGCTTTTTAAGAGAGAGTACAACACGATTCATGCCATCAGCCATGTCAGTTTTTCCATAGACAATGGTGAAATGGTAGGTTATATCGGTCCGAACGGGGCGGGCAAAAGCTCTACGATCAAGATCCTGAGCGGAATATTGATACCGGACAGCGGAACATGTCTGGTGAATGGCCAGGTGCCCTGGAAAGACAGGAAGGAGTATGTCCGGCAGATCGGTGTTGTTTTTGGGCAGCGCTCGCAATTATGGTGGGATATTCCGGTCGTGGATTCGTTTGAACTTTTGCAGTCCATTTATTCCATACCTGCGCCGAGGTATCGCAACAAACTGGACGAACTGACGCAGCTTTTACATCTGGAGGAGATATTAAAAACACCCACAAGGCAGTTGTCATTGGGACAGCGCATGCGCTGCGAAATTGCCGCCTCTTTGCTGCATGAGCCGAAGCTGCTGTTTCTGGACGAGCCGACGATCGGATTAGACGCAGTGTCTAAGATCGCCGTCCGCGACTTCATCTTAAAGATGAATGAAGAACATCAAACCACGGTGATCCTGACAACACATGACATGCAGGATATTGAAGCCATTACCAGGCGTGTGATCCTGATCGGCAAAGGGCAGAAGCTGCTGGACGGCACGCTGGAAGATCTGCGCCTTGAAGCAGCGTCCGTGGGAACAGAAAACGGAGGTTCTGAGACGGATATCGATCACATTATCGCAGGCCTCTATGCAAAACTGAACATTATGTAGGAGGCGGCTGTGAAAAAATATTACTGTTTTTTGAAACTTCGATTTGCCGCCGGGATTCAGTACCGCATGGCATCTGTCACGGCTTTGACAACGCAGCTTATCTGGGGATTGATGGAGTGTCTTGCATACAAAGCGATCGCGGAAGCTTCCGGCGGAAATCTGCCGATGAATTATTCTTCCATCGTGTCTTATATCTGGCTGAAAGAAGCACTGTTAGCTCTCTGTAATACATGGGCGGCAGATAATGATCTTTTTGCGATGATAACAAATGGAGATATCGCATATGAATTGTGCCGTCCTGTGTCGATCTATTCCATGTGGCTTTCAAGAACAGTCGGAGCAAGAATCGCAGAAGCGGTCATGAGATGTATTCCTGTATTATTATGTGCGTTTTTAATGCCCAAAGCCTATAGAATGTCCTTGCCGGTAAATGGCGCTTCCTTTTTGCTGTTTTTGCTGACTTTATTTCTGGCACTCGGGATAACGGTTACATTTTGTATGATTGTGTACATGCTGTGCTTTTTTACGCTCTCGCCGCAGGGCTGGAGGATGGTATTGACAGGAGCGGTAGAGTTTCTGTCGGGGAATCTGATCCCTCTGCCGTTTTTTCCGAAAAAATATTTGTTTTTAGTAGAGATGTCTCCGTTTGCTTATATGCAGAATGTTCCGTTTCGGATATACAGCGGAGATCTTGCCGGAGGGGAAATGTATCAGTGTATCTTCAAACAGATCTTCTGGCTGGCAGCACTAATGTTTTTTGGGATCGTCCTATGGAAACAGGCGGAAAAAAGAATCGTCATACAGGGAGGCTGACACCATGAAGATCAGAGAAAACTTAAAATTGTATTTCAGGTATGCCTCTGTCTGTACACAGAGCGTAATGGAATATAAACTGTCTTTTTTGCTGATGGTCATTGCGCGGTTCATGATAGCATTTTGTGAATTGATCTCAATTCAATTCCTGTTCTCCGGCTTTACACAGATAAAAGGCTACACCTATGGGGATGTTTTGCTGTGCTTTTCTGTCGTTCAAATGTCCTTTACATTTGCGGAGCTGTTTGGCAATGGATTCAAAACTTTTTCAGGGATGGTGAGGAGCGGCGCATTTGACCGAATGATGCTCAGACCATGCAGTCTGATCCTCCAGATCATGGGAACGAACTTTGCAGTGGGGAGAATCGGACCGCTGCTGACTGCCTTTGTCACACTGGCGCTGGGGATCAGGCATAGTCAGATCGCATGGAACATCATGACTGTCTGGACGATGGCTGCCATGATCACAGGGGGGATGTTATTGTTCATGGGATTGTTTATGCTGGAGGCGAGCTTTTGCTTCTTTTCCATTCAGGATACTTCGCTGATCAATGTATTGACATACGGGGCAAGATCGCACGGAAAGTATCCCATAGACATTTATGGGAAAGGGATTCTGCGGTTCTGTACTTATGTGATTCCATATACATTGATCCAATATTATCCCTTGCAGTTTTTGCTGGGCAAAACGCGCGATTGGCATCTGGCATTCTATCCTTTGGGAATTATTGTGTTTTTGCTTATCTGCTATTTTGTATGGCGGTTCGGAGTAAAACATTATAAGTCATGTGGTTCATGAAGGGCTATCTGCTCGACGGCAGGGGATAAGAAAGCCCTGGAAACACTTGTCGCAGGTGTGCAGGACATTGTATTTAACCTGTCCCTGCGAATGCTCGGCACTTTTGCGGACGCGGAGGACGCCACACAGGATATCCTGCTCAGGATGATCACGCATCTGTCCTCTTTCAGAGGGGAGAGCGCATTTACGACATGGGTCTTTGGCATCGCCGTCAATCATCTGAGAGATTACAGGAAGCACATGTTTGCTCAGTTTCCGCTCAGCTTCGAGTACTATGGGAATGACATAGAAAACGCAAAAGTGCAGGATCTGCCGGATCTGACGCAGAATGTGGAGAAGGGGATCCTGGCGGAGGAGCTCAAGATGTCGTGCACCAACGTGATGCTGCAGTGCCTTGACACGGAGAGCAGATGTATCTTCATATTGGGAACGATGTTCAAAGTGGACAGCCGCATTGCGGGGGATATTCTGGGGATGACGCCGGAAGCGTACCGGCAGCGGCTTTCCAGGGTGCGCAAAAAGATGGCGGAATTTCTGGGACAGTACTGCGGGGAGTATGGAAACGGCAAATGCAGATGCAGAGACCGGCTGAATTATGCGATCCAGAGCCGACGGCTGAATCCGCAGAAGCTGGACTTTATGACGGCCTCTGAGATTCCTTTACAGACCATGGTGGAGGTGAAACAGGCGATGGAGGACATTGACGATCTGTCACAGGATTTCTCGTTCTGCAGGCCGTATGAGTCCCCCGAGCGGGTGCGCCAGCTCATACAGGAATTTCTGGATTCCACACAGTTTTCCATTATTCAAAATTCGTAAAGGAGATGACAGGTATCCCTGATACAGCAGGGCTCTTCCCCTACTCGATTTCCGGTCTATGTCGTGGGGAGGATGTATGAGTGACGGCGATCCGGTAAGAGACTTCAATATACAAATATATACAAATGATACTAAAAAAAATGCGAAATGTTCCCGGACAGAAAAAACAGGCAGATTCTATGGTAAGATAATTTACAGAATAAAATTGTCAAATCTTTTGCCTTGCAAAAAGCAGCGCAGGAAGGATAAAGATGGAAAAAAAGATTTTCAGGGAGAAGAGCATGGAACGGGTGTCTTCCCCCGAGCAGTTAGAGGATTATATCAGAGTCACAAGTCCAGGTATGTGGATGGTGATGGGGGCAGTGCTTCTTTTGCTGGCAGGTGTGTGTGTCTGGGGGATTTTCGGCCGGCTGGACACGGTAATAAAAGCCCCTGCCGTGGTAAAGGACGGAACCCTTTTCTGCTATATAAGGGAATCCGACAGGGAACAGATCGCCGCCGGGATGAAGGTGGAGATAAAGGGAAAAGGGTATCCCATTTTATCAGTTTCCGATGAGCCCATGGAGGCTTCCGGTCTGCTTACGCCTTACGCCATGCATATAGGCGGCTTTGCAGAGGGGGAATGGGTTTATGCGGCTGTGGCTGATACGGGACTTGCGGACGGCGTTTATGAGACAGAAGTGGTTGTGGAATGTATTGCGCCGGCCGCTTTTCTATTTAACTGATCAAATTAACTGATCAAATGATTGTCATGCAACATGGGCATGTACACATGGGAGATGGCAGATGATTTTACATAAAAATGCACAGAAACGTCCGGTGGGCAGAGGGTATGCAAAGGTGCCGGTGATCATGCAGATGGAAGCCTTGGAGTGCGGCGCGGCGTCCCTTGCCATGATACTGGCGTATTATGGCAAATGGATTCCTTTAGAGCAGGTGAGGGCGGACTGCGGAGTGTCGAGAGACGGTTCTAATGCCAAAAATCTGCTGCTGGCAGCCCGCAGCTATGGGCTGACGGCAAAAGGTTTTCGGTTTGAGCCGGACGCGTTAAGGCGGGGTGGGATCTTTCCCTGTATTATCCACTGGAATTTTAATCATTTTGTGGTATTGAACGGCTTTAAAGGGAATAAAGCCTGTTTAAATGATCCTGCAAGAGGGAATTATACGGTTTCCATGGAAACTTTCGACCAGTCCTTTACGGGGGGTTGCCTGTTTTTTGAGCCGGGGGAGGAATTTACTCCAGGCGGCAGACCCAGAAGTGTTGCAGGATTTGTGAAAAAGCGGATGGCAGGAGCAGGGGAGGCGGTGGTCTGTGTGATCCTTGCAACCGTCATCAGTTCCCTTCTTGGAATTGTGGCTTCGGTTTTTCCAAGGATTTTTATGGACAGGCTGCTGACAGGGAAGAATCCTGACTGGCTCCTGCCTTTTGTGGGCATATTTATGGGATACGCGGCAGTGCGGCTTTTGGTCTCTTTTCTGTTAACGGTTTATTCCCTGAAAATATACGGCAGATTTGCAGTTACAGGTTCCTCTTCCTACCTGTGGAAAGTACTTCACCTGCCCATGGAGTTTTTTTCCCAGCGCATGGCAGGGGATATCCAGCAGCGGCAGGGGATGAACGCCTCGGCATCAGGCAGCCTTGTGAACCTGTTTGCCCCTCTTTTGATCGATATTGCAATGATGGTGTTTTATCTGGCAGTCATGCTGCGCTACAGCCCCCTGCTTACCTTTGTGGGCGTGCTGTCCATCCTGTGCAATCTTGGGCTGTCCCAGATGATAGCCAGAAAACGCATCAACATTACACGGGTACAGATGCGGGATAGCGGTAAGCTGTCAGGTGCAACGGTATCCGGTATTGAAATGATAGAGACGATCAAAGCCAACGGTGCGGAAAACGGCTATTTTGAAAAGTGGGCAGGGTATCAGGCAAGTGTCAACACCCAGCAGGTAAAGTATGCCAGGCTGAACCAGTATCTGGGACTTCTTCCCGCCCTTGTATCTTCCCTTACGGGGGTGGCAGTGCTGATGCTGGGGGTATATCTGACCATGCAGGGAAGTTTTACAGTGGGCATGATCATGGCATTTCAGGGGTTCCTTTCTTCCTTTATGTCTCCGACCGCCAAATTAATTGCGGCCGGTCAGAGTATTCAGGAGATGCGTACCCAGATGGAGCGGATCGAAGATGTGATGGAGTACCCTTCCGATGTCTGCTGTGGGCACAGGGAGTATGTGCAGGCAAAGGAAGGGGCTGGGGAGTACAGGAAGCTCTCCGGCAGCGTGGAGATGAAAAAGGTTACGTTCGGTTATTCCAGGCTTTCGGAACCGCTGATAGAAGATTTTGACCTGACTTTAAAACCGGGAAGCCGTGTGGCTCTTGTGGGAGCTTCCGGCTGCGGAAAATCCACCATTTCCAAACTGCTTTCCGGTCTGTATCAGCCATGGAAGGGGGAAATCCTTTTTGACGGGAAGCCTGTGAGCGCGATCGACAGAAATGTATTTACTGGCTCGCTGGCAGTGGTTGACCAGGATATTATTCTGTTTGAAGATACCATAGCCGGCAATATCAGAATGTGGGACAAATCCATTGAGGATTTCGAGGTCATCATGGCAGCCCGGGACGCAAGGCTCCATGAGGACATTATGCAGAGGGATGGCGGGTATTCCTACCGCATCAGCCAGGACGGCAGGGACTTTTCCGGGGGACAGCGCCAGCGAATGGAAATCGCCAGAGTGCTTGCCCAGGACCCGACCATTATTATTATGGATGAAGCCACCTCGGCGCTGGATGCAAGGACAGAGTATGAGGTAGTCAGGTCCATTAAGGACCGGGGAATTACCTGTATCGTGGTTGCCCACCGCCTGTCTACGATCCGGGACTGTGACGAGATCATCGTAATGGATCACGGAAAAGTGGTGGAGCGGGGAACCCATGAGGAACTGTATGCAAAGGGCGGCGCTTATACCGAACTGGTTTCCAATGACTGAAAACAGATTGAAGCGATGGAGAAGATGGATATGGGATGGTTTGACGAACAGATCCGGCAGCGGATGTACAGCGATGACGAGATGCTGGAGGACTCCCTGGTGGGCATAGCGGGAGCTGTGCTGGGAACACGGATTCTGGCCGCCATGAAGGACGACAGGATACAGACGAAAAACGCCATAGATGAAATATTGAAATTTTATCATGCGAAGACTTCGGAGATACCGGAAGATATAAAGGACATCAATGACCAGCTTGAATATCTGCTGCGCCCCTGCGGCATTATGCGGCGCAGGGTGAAACTGGAGGGGGAGTGGTACCGGGATGCCTTTGGGGCAATGCTGGGAACCAGGAAAGAGGATGGCAGGGTAGTCGCCCTGATCCCGGACAGGACAGGCGTCTATCATTATCTGGATGAGACTTCCGGCAGGCGGGTAAAGCTTGACAGGAATACAAAGAAAGGGATAGAGGAAGAGGCCCTGTGCTTTTATAAGCCGCTTCCTGTGAAGCCCATAAGGATACCGGAGCTGATGGGATATATCGCCGGGACATTGTCGCTCTTTGACGTGGGGATGTTTCTGGCGGCGGCGCTGGGGATTACGTTACTGGGAATGCTTTCACCGAAGCTGAACCATATCATCTTTTCCCAGGTGACAGCAAGCGGCAATATGCGCCTGTTTCTATCCATCACCTTTTTTCTGGTATGCTTAAGGGTCAGCACCCTGCTGGCGGCGGCGGTCAGGTCTATGCTGATGCAGCGCATCGGGACCAAGATGGGGGTTCAGGTGCAGGCGGCAGTGATGATGCGCATTTTGTCCCTTCCCACGGATTTTTTTCGGAAATACAGCCCGGGAGAACTGGCAGGCAGGGCGGGGAACATCTATACCCTTTGTTCCATGCTGGTATCTCTGGTATTTTCCACAGGCCTTACGGCGATATTCTCACTGGTATACATTACCCAGATTTTTACCTACGCCCCGGCGCTGGTGGTTCCGGCTTTGGTGATCATACTGGTGACGGCGGTGTTTTCGGTGGTTTCTGCGCTGATGCAGATACGGGTCAGCGAAAGGCAGATGGAAATTGGCGCGAAGGAAAGCGGTATGACCTATTCCCTGATCAGCGGCATCCAGAAAATCAGGCTTTCCGGCGCGGAGAAGCGCGCATTTGCCCGGTGGGGCAGGATTTATGCAGAAGGGGCAAGGCTTGCCTACAGCCCGCCGCTGTTCTTAAAGATAAACAGCGTACTGCTGACGGCGATTTCTTTATGTGGAACGGTTATCATGTATTATACTGCGGTAAAAAGCGGGATTTCCGTGGCGGATTATTACGCTTTCAATACCGCTTATGGGATGGTTTCCGGCGCCTTTTCCTCCCTGGCAGGGATCGTACTGTCTGTGGCACAGCTTCGTCCCATCCTTAAGATGGCGAAACCCATTCTGGAAACGTCGCCGGAGGTGGCGGAGGGCAAGCAGATGGTGACGCGCCTTTCGGGCGGCATAGAGTTTAGCAATGTATCCTTTCGTTATCAGGAGAGCATGCCACTTGTGGTGGATGACCTTTCCCTGAAAATAAGGCCGGGTCAGTATGTGGCATTGGTTGGCGCCAGTGGGTGTGGGAAGTCTACCCTGCTCAGGCTTCTGCTTGGGTTTGAGACGCCTGGGAAGGGCGCCATTTACTATGACGGCAGGGACATTGCCGGTATGGATCTAAAGTCCCTGCGGAGCAGGATCGGTGTGGTGATGCAGGGCGGCAGGCTGTTTTCAGGGGATATTTTTTCCAATATCACGATCTGCGCTCCTCATCTTACCATGGAGGAAGCCTGGGAAGCGGCGGAGCTTGCCGGTATTGCGGAGGATATCCGGCGTATGCCTATGGGAATGCATACCGTGATCTCCGAAGGGCAGGGCGGGATCTCAGGGGGGCAGAGACAGCGTCTGCTGATCGCAAGGGCAATAGCGCCCAGACCAAAGATCCTCCTGCTGGACGAAGCCACCAGCGCCCTGGACAATCTGACCCAGAAAAAGGTGTCACAGTCCCTGGACGGACTGAAATGTACCCGGATTGTGATCGCCCACAGACTGTCCACGATCCGCCAGTGTGACAGGATCATTGTGCTGGAGAAAGGGAAGATCATAGAGGATGGTAATTATGAGGAACTCATGGAAAAGAACGGATACTTTGCGGGATTGATCGCAAGGCAGAGACTGGATGGCAAGGCCCTTCCATGAACTTCTTTGTATCAATAGATAGAAACAAAGACAGAAACAAAAAACAGATGTGATGTGTCCGAAGGGACGGACACAGGAATGGAGGAAAAAATGAAGAAAAAAGCAGTAGAGAAAGTGGAAATGAAGGAAAGTTTGCTGAAAGGAGAAGCGTTGGCATTAAATGATGCAGAGCTGGAATGTGCAGCAGGCGGAGGGGGTATGACGTTTGAAGAACGGTTCGCCGAAAGTCTGCTGAATCCAAAAACGCCTGGGCTTTCTATAGAGGACAGGATAGATACCAGGAGGAGGCGCGGTGATGAGATAAAAACCCAGCCGCAGTCCCCAGAATGGAAGCCAATCCAGCCCCCTGCTGGTTTTGATGATATAGATGGGGAGGAATTGATGAACGAATTGAAAAGACTTCAAAATTCATTGGACCAGGAAGCAAGCAGGTCTGGAAGCCCTTTTGACTTTTAGCGCTTTTGGAAAAAACCTCATTTGGAGGCATTGACGGAAGAGGACGTATAAATAAACAGAAAAATATGAAGTCGTGATGTGTCTGAAAAGATGGACACAAAACAGGAATGGAGGAAAAATGAAGAAAAAAGCAGTGGAGAGAGTGGAAATGAAGGAAAGTCTGCTGAAAGGAGAAGCGTTGGCGTTAAATGATGCAGAGCTGGAAGGCGCAGCAGGCGGAGTGGATGAGACGGTTGGAGGACTGACCAGACTAGAGATGAACAGACACCCCATTGTGGATGAGAATTCCCGGCAGGTGTCCCCTGTAAAAGCGGACGAAGAGAAAGTCCGGGAAGTCCTGGAATCTCAGTGGTATAAAGACGCTAAAACTTGGATAGAAAATCTGAATTACAACCCTTCAGGCATCAACAAATTTCTCGGTTAGCATGGTCGTCTGGCAATCTTCTTATGAATACCGGGCAAACCGTAAATTTGTGCCTGTATGCAGATTTGCAGATGTTGACAGCATGGAGGATCATTATGACAAATTGTGACAAGAAAAGACCCTGCCTTTTTATCGTTATCCTTTTGGGAACGCTTTGCCTCTGGGGGTGTAAAGATAAGAAAAACGAAACGATCACCTCCATAGAGCAGCTCAACGATCCCGCATATACCATCGGTGTGCCGGAGGGCGGGGCAGGTATGTATATGGCGGAAAAATATCTGCCGGAGGCGGAGCATAAAACATTTTCCGGCAATGCTTCAGGGTATCTTGCCATTTCCCAGGGAAAGCTGGACGGGTTTGTTTACGACCGGGTGATGATGGAGTTTGCCATAGCAAGCGGGCTTGAGGATGTGAAGATCTTAGACGAAAATCTGGGGGAGAGCATGGATGTGGCTGTGGGAATCTCACCCAAAAGCCGGATTGAAAACTTAGAGGATAAGGTGAACCAGTTTCTTGCCCAGGCAAAGGCAGAGGGAACGCTGGATGAGATGTACGGCCGGTGGGTCAGCCGCGCGGAAGGAACCATGCCGGAAATAGCCATGCCCCAGACACCGGACTGTAAGCTTAAGGTGGGGACCACGGGAACGGTCCAGCCTTTCAGCTACTATGAGGGGACGACGCTGACAGGATACGATGTGGAGCTGATCTACCGCTTTGGGGCATGGTTAAATGCGGAAGTGGAGATCAAGGTTTATGACTATGACGGAATCATTGCGGCGGCACAGGCAGGGGACATTGACTGTATTATGGCGAATCTGAACGCTACCGAGGAGAGGCGGAAGCATATTGCGTTTTCCGACTGCGTTTATCCTTCGGAGACAGCCGTTATGGTGAGGGCGCCGCAGGAGGGCGGCGCGCAGTCAGGGGAAAAATACGAGACGCTTTCCGATTTTGAAGGGGCCAGGTTTGCCGCCCTGAGCGGAGGAGTTTACGATAAGCTCTTGCAGGAAGTGATCGAAGACGCAGATGATTTCTCCTACTACAATTCTGTACCGGATATTGTTGCAGCCCTAAAGGCAGGCCGTGTGGATGCGGGGGCGCTGGACGAACCGCTGGCGCAGCTTGCGGTGGCGAAGAATGAAGGACTGAAAATCTTTGAGGAGCCGGTGATTCTGGATCAGTACGGATATGCTTTTCCCAAGGGAAGCCCTCTCAGGGAGCAGTTTAACGGCGTTCTTGCAAGACTGAAAGAGGACGGAACCATTGAGGCGCTAAAGAAAAAATGGCTTGGAGCGGACGAAAGCATAAAAATACTGACGGAGCAGGACTGGCCGGGAGAGAACGGGACGATCCGGTATTACCATGACAGCACCCATGAGCCGATGACCTATCTTGGAAGCGGCGGAGAACCGCTGGGGCTTGAGATAGATCTGATGCTTTTGGTTGCACGGGAATTGGACTGGAAGGTGGAAATGGCAGACTGTGAATTTGCCTCCCTGATCGCCTCTCTGGAAAGCGGAAAGGCAGATGTGGTCAGCGGAAGCATGTCCATTACGGAAGAACGGGCGAAAAAGGTGGACTTTGCGGATACCCACTATGAATCAGCCATGGTGCTTTTGATGCGTGATGCAGGCGGCGCAGTGCAGAAGAAAGGTTTCCTGGCAGGTCTGGAGGACAGCTTTAAGAGCACTTTTGTGGTGGAGGGACGGTGGCGGCTGATCTTACAGGGACTGGGGGTCACCATACTGATCTCTGTCTGTTCGGGCATTTTCGGACTTGGCCTTGGGTTTGGGATCTGTATGCTGCGGCGGATGAATTGCAGGCCCGTACAGGATCTTGGAGGGATCTTTGTCCGTGTGGTGCAGGGAATGCCAGTTGTGGTCCTCCTGATGATCCTGTATTACGGGATTTTCGGGTCGGTGGATATTTCCGAGATTTTGGTTGCGGTCATTGGATTTTCCATTAACTTTGCGGCCTACTCATCGGAGATGATGCGTACAGGTATAGAAACCGTGGATAAAGGACAGCAGGAGGCAGCCCTTGCCATGGGTTATACCAGAAGCCAGACCTTTTTTAAGGTTGTATTTCCACAGGCTGCCGGAAATTTTATTCCTGTGCTGAAAGGCGAGTTTATTTCCATGGTAAAAATGACTTCCGTGGCAGGATATATCGCCGTACAGGATCTGACCAAGGTGTCTGATATTATCCGGTCGCGTACCATGGAGGCGTTTTTCCCGCTGATCGTGACGGCGGTGATCTATTTTGCCGTTGCCAATGTGATGACGGCAGCCCTTTCCTTTGCAGAAAGGGAAGTTTTGCCGAAACGGAATAAACGGAGCGTAAAGGGGGTGTCCATGTGATGACAGAGAAACAGGAAGACCGGAGCATCATTTCCATCAGGCATCTGCGCAAGGAATATCCCAATGTAACTCCTTTACAGGATGTGAGCGTGGAGATCAAAAAGGGAGAAGTGATTTCCATTATCGGTCCGTCAGGCACCGGAAAATCAACCCTGCTGCGCTGTATCAACCTTCTGGAGACGCCCACAGGAGGCGAGATCGTGGTGGACGGCGTGACGACCACGGATAAGAAATGCAAGGTAAATCTGGTGCGGCGGAAGATGGGTATGGTATTCCAGTCCTTTAACCTGTTTGCCCACAAGACCATTATTGAAAATATCATGATGGGCCAGGTGGATCTCCTTGGCAGGAGCCGGCAGGAAGCTTATGACAGGGGAATGGAACTTTTGCGCACCATAGGACTTGGGGACAAAGCCCTTGCCTACCCGGATGAACTCTCCGGGGGACAGAAGCAGCGTGCAGCGATTGCCCGGACGGTGGCGATGCAGCCGGAGATCATTCTCTTTGACGAGCCGACCTCGGCTTTAGACCCGACTATGGTGGGCGAAGTGCTTTCCGTGATCCGCAGGCTGGCAGGGCAGGGAATGACCATGATGATCGTGACCCATGAGATGAAGTTTGCCCGGGATGTGTCCACGAGGATCTTTTATATGGATCAGGGAGAAATTTATGAGGATGGAACACCGGAGCAGATTTTTGAGCACCCCAAAAGGGAGAGGACCCGGATATTCATCCGGCAGCTTAAGGTGCTCCATGTGGAAAAGATCTCACGTGATTTTGACTTCCCGGCTTTTATGACACAGCTTGAGGAGTTCGGGCGCAGGCAGCAGCTTTCCCAGAGGCAGATTTACGCCATGCAGCTTACGGCGGAGGAAGTGCTGATGCAAAAACTCCTGCCGGCAGCCGGGGAAGCGGGCGGTATGGATATTTCCCTGGATGTGGAATACAGTGAGCGGGAGAATCTGGCACAGATGTGTTTCTCCTACGGAGGCGCTGCTTATCATCCCTTTGGCACGAAAGAAGATTTGTCCGGCAGGATGATAAAAGGGATGTCCAGAGGTATAGAACATACATTTGTAGAGGGATGTAACCGTTTGATCATCAGTATATAAGAAGGATAATAATGGAAAAATGGACACTTAGTAATGAAAATATTGCCAGGGCAAGCGCTCTTGCGGAAAAAAATCTTGAGGAATGGGGCGTAGACGGAAGAAATATTCTCCAGATACGCCTTGCAGTGGAGGAAACCCTGTTAAAGTATCAGGAAACATTCGGCACGGAGGCAGTGTTTGTGCAGAAGCATACCAGACGCTTTCAGCGCATTCGCCTGGAACTTTCCCTTAAGGGAGAGCAGTTTGACCCCTTTGACACGGGCGAGGAAGAACAGAGTGATGTGCTTAGGGGGCTGCTTTCCAATATGGGTGTCGCCCCTGTGTGGCAGTACAAAAACGGTAAAAATCTGATCTTGTTTACGCCGAAAAAGAAAAAGCGTTCTCAGATGGCTTCCATGGCTCTGTCAGTGGCTCTTGCCCTTTTGTGCGGCGGGCTGTGCCGTTTCCTGCCGGAGGGTGTCCGTGCCTTTCTTGCAGAGGATCTTATCGGTCCTGTGTTTAACCGTTTTATGGGGCTTTTGTCGGCCATTGCGGGACCTATGGTGTTCCTTTCGGTTGCCTGGGGAATATACAGTATCGGGGATATGGCTACTATGGGCAGGATTGGAAAAAGGATGATCGGGCGCTTTATGCTGATGACAGTTCTTCTGACGCTGGCTGGCTGCGGGGCAGTTATGCCTCTTTTTTCCCTTAAGGCCGGAGGCGGGGGGAAGTTTGACTTTTCCGAACTGTTTCAAATGGTTCTGGACATTGTTCCGGGAAATTTTTTTACGCCCTTTACAGAGGGGAATCCCCTGCAGATCATTTTCGTTGCAGTCCTGATCGGCATGGCAATGCTGATCCTGGGGAACAAAGCCACGGCTGCCGCATCCATGGTGGAGCAGTCTAACTATATCGTACAGCTTATCATGGAGGCGGTCAGTTCCTTTGTGCCGCTGTTTGTATTCGGAAGTATCTTAAATATGATACTTGGCAATGATTTTTCTGTATTTCTTTCTGCATATAAACTGATCCTGGCAATGCTTATGGGGGATGTGATCCTTCTGGCAGCATATCTTGTGCTGGTATGTGCGGGGAGGAAGGTGCATCCGCGGGTACTGCTGAAAAAAATGATGCCCACCTTTCTGATCGCACTGACTACGGCATCTTCCTCGGCAGCTTTCGGGGTGAACATGGAGTGCTGTGAAAAGGATCTTGGGATTGACAGGAGGATCGTCAATTTCGGCGTTCCCCTGGGACAGGCAATCTTTATGCCGGGAGTTTCCGTTATGTTTCTGGCGGTTGGATTTTGCATGGCGGAAATTTACGGGGTGACGGTTTCACCGGTGTGGCTGGCTACGGCATTTCTCATATCCATTGTGCTGGCAGTGGCGGCGCCTCCTATTCCCGGCGGTGCACTGACCTGCTACACCATTTTGTTTGTCCAGCTCAAAATACCTATGGAGGCCATAGCGGTCACGATCGCCCTCAATGTGATACTGGAATTTGCCACCACTGCGGTGAATCTGTTTTGTCTGCAGGCAGAGCTGGTGGAACTGGCCGCTGGACTCAAGATGCTGGACATGGATAGGCTTCGGGAAAACAATTGAAATAAAGCTGGAGGATTACTCAAACTCACCAACGATGCTTCCTTTTTGAAGGATGTGTTTTTTGGCCTTTTTCAGAAATTTTCTTTTCATGGAATTGGCGCTTATGTTTATTTCGCAATCCAAAGAATAGATTGTAAAACGGTATGTATGTGTTTTTCCTTTCGGCGGCTTCGGCCCCGCATAGCGGTGCAGTCCATATCCTGTCCCCTGGCGGGCATTCCCCAACACTGGAACAATCCTGCCAGCAGGAATATTTTTCTTTATCCTGTCAGCGGCAGGAATGTTCCAGATGATCCAATGCGTAAAATCCCTGATCGGGTGTGACAGATCTTCCAATGTAACAGCGAGGGTCTTCGCATTCGGAGATAGATTCTTGATCACAAATTCCGGCGATATGTCCTGCCCACGCCCGGTATATTCAATAGAAAATCTGTTTCCGCTATCCATGCCAGAACACTCGAATTCCAAAACAGCATTATGCATAATTTCCATCATTTATCCTTCCCTCCAAAAGCCCGCTCCCTCCACGGCCTGTAAGTTTATCTAAATGTATGATTCTAAATTTATCATAGAAATAATCTGATTCTGCATATCCTCAACAGTTTCTAATCTGATTCTGCCTATATTTTTTCTTGTCGTTTCAAGATCCATATCGGGAAACAATCTTTCACAAAAACGATTTGTCTCGGGAGATGCCCCCATTAAGGCTGTTACAAGCGAATCCGTGTCAAACTGTTCTAACACTTTTTTCAGTTCCTTTTCAGAAATTGTTGTGATCTGCTCAAAATCAGTTATCTTGTGCGGCGGTATCTTTGGTTCTAATATGTCATTTATCGTAATGCCGTATAATTTAGAAAGTTTCAATAAAACTTCTAAGTCGGGGATCGTTGTCCCTGTTTCCCATTTTGATACGGCCTGTCTTGATATGCCCAGTTTTTGGCGAGGTCATCTTGTGTGTAGTTGTTGCTTTTGCGCAGAAACTGTAAGTATTTTGATATAATATTCATATTCATAAAAATCACGCCCCTTATAACCATTATAAAGTATATGACAATAAAAATAAAGAATTGAATCAGTGCTAAAAAGCAAATATCAGTTGCGTATTTAAGCACTGCATTGTCGTCAGTCGCCGCCGCCATTACGCCTCCTTCCCCCGCTTTGTCCTGACACAAAATTCGGGCAGTGTTTTTCACTGTTATTTTGACTGACCTCTTTTTCAGTTTGTTCTGTGCTTTCAGTCGTCTGTGAATCCTCTGCTTCCAGAATCTTAAGAAACGGAAGTACCGCAAACCGGAAGTGGCACTGTATATAGCTGTGACTTTCCCCATCATCAAGCTCCATGCAGTTGCCATCCTCGTAACTGCAACATTTCCGGCGGATAAGCGCTCATGCAAGCTTGTGCTGTGTGGGAATCATATGATACAAAGCAGAATCCTTTTTCAATCCCTCCTCCGTGGTGTTGTAGCTTACCTCTGTTTTGGCGGGATAGCAAGTGGAAAATCAGTTATAAAAAATTCATAAAATGTTTTGTTGCATTAACCGATATAAAATAATAAAATAGAGATAGAAAAGTATGAATTATAGCGGAAGAACCATACTGGAGTGGTCTCGGAAACTCACTCCAAAAATGAAAAAACATTAGTTGCAAAATTGTAATTGCATTAGGGAGAGGGAGAAATTGATTGGATGAAAGCTGTTCAAATGGAGTGGATGAA
>JAETQI010000047.1 GCA_021770755.1 Lachnospiraceae bacterium | reverse complement strand
GCTTGCACCAAACATAATTTTATAAATCCTTATATATCCACCGTCCATCTTTATCCTGCCCGATCACATGATCCTCATACCATTGGTTACAAAACTGGGCATACTCCCGATATTGTCTCTGCATTTCCGCTATGCGATCATCTGTCGCTGGTGAATGTTTTGTAATTGTTTGCTTTCTGACTTTTGATTGATTTCTTGACTTTGATTGTCTCCTTACTTTTGACTGCTTTCTCGCTTTTACATCTTCAAAGTTGATTACCTCCATTGTGTTTCCTCCTCATTTTTTCATATTATTGTATTAGATTGTTATTTTATTTTAAGGCATCAAAATAAGCCCTCTATCAATCATATTTCTACAACTGATAAAGGACTTATGCTGATGTCCTAATTATTTAATTCCTATCATATTAAGGCTCTTTAATAATTGGTGTATAAATGGTGTAAATTCAGCTAAGCCAATCACTGGAACATGCATGAAACAAGGCTTTGACACCCTCTGATTTCTTACATTATTGTAAGAGTGGCGTCCTATTCTGCTAATTTCATGTAATTCTTCCATCATTCCGAAGAAAAACAGCCCCATGCATCATCTTTCCATGCATGGAGCTGCGTCTGCCTGATCACTTAAATACGCCCTTGAAAGCACCTGCCACTTTTGACACATCATCCAGCGTCAGTTTGGCTTTCACGCCATCAATGACTTTCATGACGATATCATCGGGCAGATCCACACCGATCAGCTTCTCTATCACCTTTACAGGTTCCTTCTCAAACTGCTCCTTAATGTTCGGATTCGCGGTAATCTCCTCTACCACCTTACTGATCTGTTCTTTCATATCCATTGTTATTTCCTCCTCTTTATCGATCGGTTTCATTTTTAATGCTTTCTTATTGTACAACAGCCTGCATCTGATTTCAAGAAAATAATCGTTCGCGTCATCCGGTCTGAATCCCTGAAATGATTTTTCAGTCAAGGCAAGATCACGATCTCCGCCCGTGTTCCCCTGCCCTGCCCGGACGTGAGCACAAACTGGTGCCCCAGCCGATCAAGTATCGCCCTGCACAGATACAGCCCGATCCCTGTTGAATACTGATCACTATGTCCATTGTAGCCGGTGTAGCCCATCTCACATACACGAGGAAGATCCTCCGCACGGATCCCGATACCCGTATCTTCTATTATAATGCGGGCAGTGCGCGCATGATCCTTTGCCCTCTCTGACCCGCTGCTGCCATCCGGCGGCAGCGCAGTTGTGGTCACCTCGATCGTGACACCGCCCTGCTTTGTGTATTTGACCGCGTTGGACAAAAGCTGGTCGATCACAAATCCCAGCCATTTCTTATCCGTGACCGCCGAAATATCCTGCGGCACATACGTCAGTCGAAGCTGTTTGTGGATAAACTGTTTCGCATACTTGTAAATGGACGGCTTGACCGCCTCATCGAGCAGCACACGCTCAAACACAAAATCATTTGTCTGTGCACCAAGGCGTGTGTACTGCAACGCCATGTCGACATACTGCTCGATCCGGAAGATCTCATTCTGCTTTTGCTGCACGTTCATGATGCGCATGTCATTTTCTGCTATGTCATCATCAAGACACGCGTTCATCTCCTCGTCCGTCAAAAGCTTCAGCGCGGCGATCGGCGTCTTGATCTGATGCACCCACATGGAATAATACTCCGAAAGGTCCTGCTGTCGGCTCATCATCTCCCTCTGCAGCCTGTCCTTTTCCTGCGAGACCGCGCGGATACACTCCTGGTACTGCCTCTCGTACATGTACTCGGGTGCCTTCATGTCGCACGCTATTGCCGCGATGTTTGCCTGCATCTGTTCCAACTGCCGGAAACTCTCGCGATGCCTGCCATACCCGACCAGTACCGCCGCGGCTGCGACAAACCCGCACAGGAGCATTCCATACCCGATCTCATAAAACGGGATCCCGTTCAGGAGCATTGTCCCCGTCATCACCAGCGCTATGAACAGGATCACCGCAAGCCATCTTATATTTTCAGCAAAATATGCCCTGAAATTTTTCATGAGCGGTTTTCATTCCTTCCCTCGCGCGATCCAATGCGATATCCGATAGACTTCTTCGTCTGTATAAAATCTACCAGTCCCACACCTTCCAGCTTCCTGCGCAGACGGTTCACATTTACCGACAGGGTGTTCTCGTCCACATAGCTGTCGCTCTCCCAGAGTCTTGTCATCAGCGTGTCCCTTGCCACGACCTTCTCCTTGTTCTCCATCAGCACCTGCAGAATGCGCAGCTCATTCCTGGTGAGTTCCAGCTTCTCACCGCCGTATGTCAGCGTCGCCTCCGTCAGATTCAGCATCGCCCCCATGTGTTCCAGCACCGTGCTCTGACTCACGAAGTCATAGCTCCTGCGCAGCATCGCCTGGATCTTCACGGTCAGCACATCCAGGTCAAACGGCTTCGCGATAAAATCGTCCCCGCCCATATTCATCGCCATGACAATGTTCATGTTGTCAGCCGCCGAGGACAGAAAGATGATCGGCACCTTGGAAACCTTGCGGATCTCACTGCACCAGTGATAGCCGTTGAAAAACGGCAGTTTGATATCCATCAGCACCAACTGCGGCGATGCGCTGGCATACTCCGCCATGATATTCGAGAAGTCCCCCGCACAGACCACCTCGTAATCCCAGCTCTCCAGATGGCGCTTCAAGCTGCCCGCGATCATCTCATCATCTTCCACGATCAATATCCTGTACATTGCTCCACTCTCCATTTTTCAATATCAGATCACTTTCTCCCCCAGACAGACGCATCTGCCCGCTGCGCCTGTTCACAGCATCATCTACAGACCACCTTACAGCTTTTTTTGTAACATGCCACAGCGTAGATATAGATCGTCTCCATACATTCCTGCTGAAGAAAGTCAATATACTTTTTCTCATCGATCTGCCGGAATGCCTCGTCGCAGGCAGCATCAAAGGCGCCGTTCTCCGCGTATTTGAGCTCGATGGCACAGCCGATCCTGTCCCCCGGCACCATCAGCAGGATATCGCAGTAGCCAAGCCCCGATTCCTGATTGGAACGGATCACCCAGCCGCTGTCGCACTGCAGGATCCCGAGGAGCATGCCGTGATAGAAATTCTCTTTCAGCTCTTTTTTGACAAAAGTGTCCCGTATGCTGATCGTCCTGCTCATGTAGGAGTTGAACAGCTCCTGGATCTTAGAAGCATCACCTGTCCGGACGGCACCGCAGAACGCCTGCCATTTCGGAATGTCCCTGCGGACATTGACATTGTACCAGGACTGTATCTTGTCGCGGTAGATCTGTAAAACCTCTTTGTTGGGAATGACCAGTCTGTAAAGGTCACTGTCCGTCTCCTTGTCGGCCTTCGTCAGATAACCTGCGGCATAGAGCACACTCCACAGATATGTCTCCCTGACGGTGAGATCCTCGTCATCCAGATCCGTGTAGGTCAGTTCCGGTATGATGCGCTGCTCGATCGCTTCCCCCGAGATCAGCAGTTCGATCTGTCCTTTTGCTGTCTCGGACGCCATGGACAGGATATCCTGTATGATGTAGTTGCTGCTGCTGTTTGCCCAGAACGCCTCTGGTCTGTGCTTTTTGTCTGCACGCAGTTTGTCGCAGTAATTGATAACATCCCATGGGCAGTACATCTCGTATTTTCCAAAATGATAACCATCATACCACTCTCTGATCTGGGTATATAGTTCATCAAGTTCATAATATTTAAGAATCTCTCTCACTTCGGTATCTGTAAAACCAAAGTACTGTGCAAATTTTATGTCAGCGATCGTATTGACCTTAAAATTGTTGAGTCCGGTGAAGATACTTTCCTTAGCGATCCGCAGGCAGCCCGTGATCACTGCCGCCTGCAGACATTCATTTGTCTTCAGGGCACTGCCAAAAAAAGCCCTGATATGGCTGACCATCTCTCTGTAATAACCGTTCTGATACGCCTTGTCGAGCGGCACGTCATACTCGTCGATGAGAATGATCACCTTCTGGTCAAAGTGCTTATACAGCAGCTCTGAAAATGCAGCGAGGCTTTCCTCCTGCGTCTGCTCATCCAGATCCGGACCCAAAAATGATTTCATATAGTCCTTGTCGAACGCGGACAGGCTGCCGCTGTCGAGCAGAAACTGTAGTCTGCGTGCCTCCCGCCTGATGATCCCGCCCATTTTCTTTACTGCGGATTCATACGTCATACCGTCGATATCCTTCAGTGAGATGGATATGACAGGGTATTTTCCCATATGCTTTTCACAGAGCGCCTTGTCCTGCATGATCTCGAGCCCCTCAAAATACGAGGCGTCCGCCCCGATCTCAAAAAAGGTTTTGAGCATATCCATATTGAGGGATTTCCCAAAGCGGCGCGGTCTTGTAAACAGGTTGACAGCGCCCCATGAGTGGATCAGATCCCTTATCATGCCCGTCTTATCGATGTAATAATAATCTTCGTCGCGGATTTTCTTGAAAAATTCAACGCCGATCGGTAATTTTTTCTTCGTATGATCCATTCCTTCCCTCCTGTTTCTATGATAGTCTCTCGTACTCTATCCGGCCAGAAAACAGACTCGTGAACTGCCTGTTTCGCACCATTGCGTCATTAAAATTACCAGACATGCTTTCCGTCAGATGTGCGTCATAGTTTGTGGGAGATTTCATTTCATTCCAGTACCCTTTCCATAGCATTCGAAATCATCTGTACCGATCTGTCATGAAGGTAGGTATCATTCAGCTTATGTTTTGTATATTGAAGGTAAGTATTCTCTGTATACCGGATCAGCACATTTGTAAAAAAACGCTCCCAGCTAAAATATTCCTGACTTTCTATAAAATCCTGTGGATGCTGTAAAATATCCTTAACTTCATTGCCGTCAATAAGACCCGATCTTAAGATCAGCCACTCAAACGATTCCGGAAGGTAACATCTCACATGTGAATGCACTTTCATATACTGAAACAGCTCATTCATCTCTGGCCCGATCGATGCACCGTCCGCGATCACCAGTACATTTTCGCGCTCCGATCCCCGTAAGGCATCAATCAATCTGGACTTTCCCCCTGCACTCACACATGAAATCCTTCTCGCCCTGCAAACATGTCCAAAGAATTCATATCCCGCATTGGAGTCTTCGACAATAACTTCCTCAGGACTGATTTTCTCTGACAGCTCTTCCACACGATATAAGTGATAGAACGCATTAAAGACTCTTTTCATGTCATGATACTTTCCCGCTGCGTGTATGCCGTAGATCTCCTCCACAGAATACGGCAGGTTCGGCAGATCCTCTCTCGTGATGATCACGAAATAATTATCTGACGTCTTAACCATTCCCGCAAATTCCGTCGTCTTTAAAAAGTGATCATCCTCGTCAAGAAAAATAATATGATCATGCAGTGTTGGAAGTACCAGCTTCCAGTCCGGTCCCTCCAGTGTGCGACATTTTTTGTCACACTGAATGTCAACCCCAGAGCTCTCCCCCATGCGCGCTGCCAGAGATATCATGGCATAGAGCGTCGTCTTTCCTGTCGCGCTGTCCCCGCGGATGATCGTGATGTTTCTCTTTATGTCAAACTCATACCGCAGCCTCTTATTCTGCACCATTACATGATACTTCCCCTTCATCTGCTAACGCTCCTTTATCTGAAATGCCTCGTCAAGATACTCCTCATAGCCGCGAACTATTTTCCCTGTATTCAGCATATATGCTTCAAACATGCCTGCTGAGCTAAAGTCCAGCACATGATGCAGATTGATCGTCAGATCCTTCCCTGTACCGATCTCCACGATCCACTTTGCACAGTTATCCCCACATGAGGACGCATTAAAGATTTTTCCCGAATCGTCAAATGCCATGAGTATCAACGTCTTTACACCGCCGGAGATCTCCCTGGGTGAGATCGGTCCCAGAACCGGGCTTTGAATGAGATGCGCGCTGACCACTTCTGACTGGTCAATATCTTTTATCATTTTTATTGACAATGGGTTCGTGATCCAATCGTCCTCATATTGGTTGTCAAAGTATGTTGGCGGGTGATAAATAGCATTTTCAATCTCTCCAAAAACAATTTTTAACATACGATTTATCTTCTCCAATCTCTATTCATTCGATCCCCTATTTCCCGGATCATACCACGAACCAGTGCACGATCCTGCCTCGGCAAGACAAAACACTATTTGATCGCAGTAATCCCCAGATCGACAATCCGTCTGAATTCATCAATATCTGCCGCGATGAACTCGGTTGTTTTCCGATGTCCATTCCGTTCTGCCACCTGCTGCCTAATATTACTATCATACCACATATACGCACATGCTTCTACTTATTTGCATAAGTTTCCCCGTTTTTCTTGTTAGATAAACCAAAATACAATGGAATTACGAATGCGCTTGTGATAGAATAGGGACATTAAGGAACTGTAAAGAAATAACATACAGGAGTCAACATCCATGAATCAAACCTCAGATAACAAAGTCCTGCTGATCGGGATCAACGCCAAATACATCCACTCCAATCCAGCCGTCTACAGCCTGAAAGCCTATGCTGACAAGTATTACCCCGACCGCCCTGACGGCTGTGCGCTCGGGATCGCAGAGTACACGATCAACCAGCCGCCAGGCGCGATCCTGGCTGATATATACCAGAAAAGACCGCAGGTGGCAGCCTTCTCATGCTATATCTGGAATTGGGATCTGGTGCAGGAGCTGCTCGCAGAACTGCCCAAGCTGCTACCTGAAACCGCTCTCTGGCTCGGCGGCCCGGAGGTTTCTTTTCATGCGCAGGAACTGCTCCAGGCGTTCCCCCAGCTTACAGGAATCATGGTCGGCGAGGGCGAAGCGACCTTTCTGGAGCTATTGAAATATTATTGGGAACACACCACAGCGCTGCAGGGGATAAAAGGCATAGTCTGCAAGGAAGGTTTCACAGGGGAACGCGCGCTGACAGACATTGACAGGCTTCCTTTTTTCTATTCTGATACTGACATGCCTGCCACTTTTAAAAACCGCATTCTCTACTATGAATCCCAGCGCGGCTGTCCGTTTCAGTGCGCTTACTGCCTCTCATCGATCGACAGGAAAGTCCGCCTGCGCAGCATCCAGACGGTACTGTCAGAACTGCAGTATTTTCTTGACAACAATGCAGCGCAGGTAAAGTTCATCGACCGCACCTTTAACTGCAATGAACAACATGCCCTCTCCATATGGAAATTTTTACTGGAAAATGACAATGGCGTCACAAATTTTCACTTTGAGATCGCCGCAGACCTGCTGACATCCAGCCAGCTTGAAGTGATGCGCGGTATGCGCCCCGGACTGATCCAACTGGAGATCGGAGTACAGTCCACCAACGAGGACACGCTGAGGGCGGTCAACCGCCATATGGACATTGACGCACTCCGCAAAACAGTGTCAGCGATCCGCAGCTTCCAGAATATCCACCAGCACATCGACCTGATCGCCGGTCTCCCGCACGAAGATCTCGGCAGCTTTGCCCGCTCATTTAACGATGTTTATGCCATGGCGCCAGACCAGCTCCAGCTTGGATTTCTGAAAGTATTAAAAGGTTCCCCGATCGAACAGCGCGCCGGGGAATACGGCATTGTCTACAGCTCCAGGCCGCCTTACGAAGTGCTGTATACCAGATGGCTTGGATTTGATGATATACTGAAATTAAAGGGTATCGAGGAAATGGTTGAGATCTACTATAATTCCGGCCAGTTTACCCACACCCTTCCTGTCCTGATCCAGCAGTTTGCCTCGCCCTTCCATATGTACGGAGCGCTCGCGGACTACTACCGCGCAAACGGCTATATGACCAGCACACCCTCGCGGATCTACCGCTATCAGGTGCTGCTGGACTTCGCATGCTCCGCCGCATCGGACAGGCATGATCTTTTTGTCGAGCTTCTGACCTTTGACTTATATCTGCGCGAGAACCTGAAAAGCCGCCCCGCTTTCGCACAGGAAAATATCATGGAGAAGGATCCCGCCGAAAAGCAAAAATTGCGCCGATTCTTCGAACACGAGAAACAGACGCATGATCATCTAAACGGCTATGAGGGCTGCACATCCGTGCAGCTTCTGCGCATGACGCACGTTGAGCGGTTCACTTTCCCAGTGTGGAAGACATGCGCTGCAGAACGCACCACCCGGCTGGAAAGTCCTGTCCATGTCCTGTTTGATTACAGGAACCGCAATGCGCTGACACACGACGCAGCGTATTTTACCATAACTTTATAAGCCTGCAGGACGCGCGCCGCAGTGTTCCTTAATCAAGCAGATATCCTGCCTGATAAGAACACTGCAAATAACTTGGATTCTGATAGTAAAGGTCTGTCTGAAATTCCGATATTTTATCACTGATAAACGAAGAAAAGATCTTTAGTAACTCATCCGTTTCTTTTCCCGGCTCCGCACAGTTTTCGATCAGAATGCTGTACAGTTTTCCAATGTCCATAAAACCAGGAACAGTGTATTTACAATCCGTGATCGTATCGAAATCTCCTTCTGCAATCTTGTACTGCCCGATCACTTCATCTCCCACCTGTTCAAAAGAGAGACAATGATTGACCTCCGCGTCATACAATTGTTTCTCGATCCCTTCCTTACCCAGGGCTTTCGCAACAACGCCCCGTTTATTTTTCGTCCGGCGTGCAATATACTCAATCAATGAGCACACGTAAAAATAATCATTTCTTTCCTGATCTGTCATAGACAACCTCACTCCTGTCAAAAGTCAGACAATTCAATGCTGACAACGTATGAAAACTAATCTGATGCGTTGGATACCTGAATTCCGCCAATACCCAGAACTGTTTCCGACTTAACCTTCCTGCCAGAAAATCATTTACATAGTTCCAGATCGTATCATTAGCCATAGGTCCTTCTACAATATCATATTGATGGGTTCCGCCATTCCTGCATTTAGCAATAAAATCCAACCACTCATCTGTCATTTGATCAAACTTTAGGATTGATATACCGCTGACTGGTTCATATGAATAATAATTGATGATCGGCTCCCCCATTCCACGATTTGCCCATCGCACTGCCTGCTGAAAATTGTTTGTACAATAAAATCCCCATGAAAAATCCTTTGTATATCTTGTCTTCCTCACTTCTGGAAATTCAACAATCTCTTTACTTGCATGATAAAGAATCATATCATTTTCACCTCGGCTTCCCCATTATCTCGCACATTGCCGTATACCAGTACTCCCTACCTTGAAACATAACACATACCATATCATTAATCAATATCTTTTTTCATCATTGCTTCTTTAAGAAACTGGTTTCTGTTCAAAAATAACCTGTGCACCTTGACTTGTCTATCTCTGAACAGTTCCTAAGAGCCTTGATTCATCTAAAACGGTATGCTAAGATATAGTATAAACTATCATTGATTCAAATGTTAAGGATATGTAGTATACACCGGGTACCCGTCAGTGCTGACTGACAATCTTCCTTTGAGTGCCCGTGTACATAAAAAGGAGATGCACACTATCATGAAGATCACTTTGAGAGAACGGACTGCCGAGACCACAGCAATCTATTTCAGAAAAGCCAGCACACCGCAGATCCGCCGCACGCTTCCCCAAAAGGCGAAGACCCTGGCGGAAGCGCTCGAAGATTTCGAAGCGACACGGTTGTTCCTGCTGGAGATCATTCCCAAATATAACCTGCACACCATCGGCGCCTTCACCTACGCCGACAACCTTCCTTCTGTCAAAGTGCTGGAAAAAAATCATTTTACCATGGTGGAAGCGCTTGTGGAAGACGGCGTTTCCTCAGAATATTATGAGTTCAGCAGTTCCCTGTAGACCCGCATGACATTCCGCCACAGAATGTTCTCGATCTCTGTGCCTGTAAAATGCTGTCTTTCAAGCTCGTCGGCAAGCCTGTGCATCTGGGAGCAGTCCCATATCTCAAGCTCCCCGCTGATGCCGTCAAAGTCAGAACCAAGTCCAAGGCACCCGCTGCCGCCAACATTGAGTATGTGGCGCGCATGTGCCGCCATCCGCGCCACTGTGGAACGACTGTCGTTCGTCTCATTCAGAAAACAGCCATAAAAATTCAACCCTATGACGCCTCCCCGCCCGGCGATCGTCCTGATCATATCGTCCGTGAGATTTCTGCAATGTCCGCACAGCGCGCGCGCATTGGAGTGGCTTGCCACAAACGGCCTCCCCGTGTTCCGCGCGATGTCCCAAAAACCTGCGTCCGACAGATGTGAAACGTCAATGATGATGCCGAGCTCCTCCATTCTTTCGATGAACAAAAAACCTTTCTCTGTCAATCCATTCGAGCCGTCAAACAAATTGAATCCCCTGTCATTTCCGGCATTTTTTCCTGACTGCGTGTCCTTTACAAATATATTAGGACTCGCAAGCTCATTGGGATAATTCCAGGTCAGTGTCATCATGCGCGCCCCAAGCTGATATAGCTTCTCGAGATTCGCGATCTCTCCCTTACAGCAGCCCCCCTCCTCGATCGTCATAAGCGCGGATATTTTCCCCTGCCGTTCATTTTCAAGGATCTCATCATACGTCTTTATGACACGAATGTCCTTTTTGTTCTTCTCCATCTCGTCCTGAAATACATCGATCAGCTCCAGCACACAGGCAAACGGATCCAGTCCCTTTTTCAAGTCCACGTACATGGCAAAATTCTGCAGCAGGTAACCGGACTGTCTCATCTTCCGGATATCGACATGCAGATCATTCCGGGAAAGCTGCTGCGGACTGCCGCCTTCCCCCGAATCAGCACATGTCCCGGAAATACACCGTCTCCTGCTCTCCCAGATCTCCGATATCGTATCACAGTGCATGTCGGCTATCTTCATCGCACACTCCCCTTTTCCTCATTCCCCTTCTCCCGTTCAGCGTACACTGACCGGCAGTCATCTGCTCTATACTATTTCTCCGCCTGGCGGTTTATGCCTGCCGGATCCCACTCATTTTCATCTCTCCAAAAGGACTCGATCTCCCGCAGCTCGTCCGCCGAGAGGATATCCTGCCGCAGCAGGGTCGACACGAGATTTCTGACATTTCCCCCGTAAACCTTATCGAGAAAGCTGTGCGTCTGCATTGCCTGATATTCCGCTTCCGTCACCAGAGCCACATACTCGTTGCGCCTGCCTATTTTCCTGACCTTTAAAAACCGTTTTTCCACCAGACGGGAGAGCAGGGTGAGCACAGTGTTGTTCTTCCACTCGTTCTTTTCCTTTTCCAGCTCCTCCATGATGAGCGCGTACAGCGCCGCCCCTCCATTCTTCCATATGATCTTCATCAGTACCAGTTCAGACTCCGAAACCTGCTGTGCCATATTGTCCTCCTTCCAAAAGCCTATGTTAACATCATGTAGGTATTTATATATTAACACCCCGTAGGTAATAATGCAATACCTTCCACAAATTTTTTTCAAAAAACACTTGACTGTACAGTTACTGTATGGAATATGATGAGGTTGTCAGGAAAAAATACAGAACTATATAGAAAAGGAGAAAATAACATGAAGAAAAAGAAATGGATCGGAATCACAATCGGCACGATTGCTGTTCTGACAGGCGTGGTCCTCGTCTGTTTTGGAGGAAAGATAAAAACAATCTACGTTTCCCTGAACAGTTTCAAAGATGAAAATCTGGCGCACACGTTCCAGCATACCCCGGAGATACAGCCCACAAAGAAAATCAGCAAGGGAAGTGACATATTTCAGTTTGCAAAGGAAGACAATGCTGTACTGGCCGACAGCTTTGATTTTGAAGGAACCGCCTATCCCACAGAACAGTTCATGGAAGACACGAAGACTTCTGCCATGATCGTCATCAAGGACGATGTGATCAAGTATGAGCAGTACTTTTCTGGTGGAGATGAAAAAACTCTGTTTTCCTCCAACTCCATGGGCAAATCCTTCGTATCGGCACTGATGGGTATCGCTGTGTCGGAAGGCTGTGTCGGGAGTATTGAGGATCCGATCGGGAAATATATCCCGGAATTCAAGGGGACCGAGCTGGAAAATATCCCCATCAAAGCCTGCCTGCAGATGGCTTCCGGAATCGATTTCAGCGAGGACGATGACATGAGCGGCTTTTCGATGCGCACACTGATGGGCACTCCCGCCATGAAGGTCATTTCCAAATACGGAATGCAGGAAGAACCCTACACATACCGCCGCTATCTGAGCATCAACACAGAGATCTTAGGGCAGATCATAACGAACGCGACAGGCCGCAGCCTGGCGGAATACATGGAAGAAAAACTCTGGAAAAAGATCGGCGCTGCCCACGACGCATACTGGACGCTGAGCAACGGGACGGAACTTGCGATGGGTGGACTGAGCGTCTCCCTCAGGGACTACGCGCGGTTTGCACGGCTGTACCTGAATCATGGAAACTACGACGGCGTACAGATCCTCGATGCAGACTGGGTGCGCGATAGTATGGATATCAGCGCAGCCTTCTCAAAACCGGGTGCAAACCATGACGCCTACAACGCAATCGGGTACGGCTACCAGTGGTGGGTTCCCGAAGGAAATGAAGGCGAATTTATGGCGATCGGCGTCTACGGGCAGTGGATCTATGTCAATCCGCAAAGACACGTGATCATTGTAAAGACCAGCGCAGACCCTGATTTTATGGCAAAGGGATATGAGCTTAAGCATGTAGAATTTTTCAGATCCGTCGCAAACGGTATCGCACCGCTCTCATGATCCTCCACAAGACCGATCCCCCGCCCTCACCGGCGGGGGATTCATATCTCCAGAAGATCCTCACATCTGCATCCAAGCGCTTTGCTCAATCTGTACAGATCAATTACCTGTATCCCATAAATATCTGCCTCTCCTTGTTCCAGGCGCTGAATCTGCCGAAGCGGGATCCCCGAATTTTCTGCCAGCTCGTTTTGCGACAATCCAACCAGATTTCGAATCTGTTTTAAATTCGTCTCTCTATAATATTGCTGCAGTTTTTCATCCATGATCTCAACAAACTTCATGAGATCCGCTTCATGAAACGCCGGATACAGGTACAGAATTTCCTGTATGGATACTGCGCGATGAATCCTTAAAAATGACCTCCCCGTATACCACTGATAATATGCTAATGACCACCCTGCCCAATATTCCGGCGATTTGTCCAGATACATCGCATCCGGTATATCCGGCACTTTCATACCGCTTTTCAAAAGAACCTTGCCCACCAGCTCGCATCCCGTCATACCTGCAATATACAGCGGATTTCCCTTCCCAAACTGTTCCGCGATCCCCGATACCAGAAACATGCCAAAGAACTGATCTGCCTCCATCTCACAGGAATATACAGCATAGTCCAGCGCATCCCCAAGAACTCTCTGTGCCAGCCTCAAATATTCTACATCATAAGCGCGGATCTCCATGCTTCATACCCTCTCTCATTATATCCAGAATAAAAATCTCACGAATATCTGCCTGTGATTTCTTTGATCTTCTGTATTCTTTCCTGGCTTCCCTGTCTCTGGCTGCTTTTTTGAGATAATATTCCGAAGCGCTTACCGATTCGCTCCCTTTATATTCAATTCTGCCAAATGCCCTCTGACTCTTCAGCACCACCTGCTCGCCCAGTTTTCCAAGACGCATCGCCTCTGACAGTTTCTGAAGCGAGATCGCTCCCATCACAAAATCCTGCGCAAATGAAAAATAAGAATCATCTGCGCGGTATCCTTTGATGATATCATATCTATCGATGTCAATCAGAAAATTCTCCTGGATATATTTTTTTGCTTCCTCTGCGATGCTTCCGTTTTGCCAATAAGTACGATTATCTGCCAGAACGGCAAGCCAGTTCAGGATAGAATACTCTGGATCATTCAGATCCAGAACAGAAAGATCTGACATATCAATCTCATATTGATTAACATAACCATCCTGATTCTTAGCACATGCCCACTCTTTCGCAAGTTCTATATTCTGCGTACAGTAAAATCCTCTTCCATAATCATTCGTTTTAGCGCCCTTACCATACACTGGCTGCTCGATCAGATATTCCGAGCCGTGAAACAAAACTTCTCCCATTCAGGGTGTGCCCCCTCCCTTACGACTTCTGCTTTTCCTTCAACAGTCCCTTTAACTTTTTGTAGATCGCGCTGCTCTTCTGGCTGTCCCGGAATTCCTTGCTCAGACCGTTGTTAATGGCTACCCTCGTCTTATAACTGTTAAAGATCTCCAGGATCTTGTCGGAGTATTCCTCCTCCGTGAGATACTGCAGCAGCTCCTCCTTCGTCGCCTTATTCGAGTCAGACACTTTCGATCTGCCCTTTGTCTTCGGCTTTGCCTTGGGTTTTGGCTCCTCCTCGACCGTCTCGTCATCCGCCACCGCCTTCTGTTCCTTTTGTTCCTTCTGTTCCTTTTCATCTCCCATAAAATTCGGGATCCTCTTCACAGTCGCTCCGCGCTCCGCCCAGAAATCGACCAGATGATTGAAACCAGTATCCTTGGAAACAATATAAAAGCAATCATCCCTGCCCTCACATTTTGCGATCATATATCCCAGATAGGACGCCAACTGGAAATCCAGCGAATTCTTCGCCCCGGTTCCCGCCTTGTAAGACTCAAGCCGCGTCCGTTGCCGCGCGATCTTCTCCACCAGCTCCAGCGAGAATGCCTTGCTCTGTTCCGTGTACATCACGCAGATCACGTCACTTTCCCCAAGATTTTCCACTCCCGTAAATCCGTCCGCATGGACATTTTCATAGTCTATAAAATAATAATTCATATTCGATCCATTCCCCTCTCTTGTCCATTTTTTAACATTATATTATTTATTATACCATGCCATTGACATGACCACAATCAAAATAATTTTGTAACAGTTCAGCCTTCGGCTTCCTGTTACAGGCATCAAGCCATGCAAATATCGCCAAACCGAACAAGGTTCGGCATGCGATGGGCTTGATGCTTCTCAACCACAACGTGTTCTTACGTGGCTTGTATAAGCCATAATTTGCAGCGTAGTGCAAAGTCCTGAACTGTAACATAATTTTCGCTTTTCCTCCGCACTACGGATTGAGAAAACCGCCCTGATACAGTATAATAAAGTAAAGAAACTCCGGAAGTCGATTAAAATTTCAGGAAGGGATCCTTATGAAGAAAAAAATACTGATCGTCGAAGACGACCTTACCATACAGACTCAGCTAAAAACACTTCTGTCCGGAAATGGGTATGAGGCATATGCAGTCACCGATTTCTCCCAGACCATCCGTCAGGTCAAAGATCTCGCACCGCATTTGGTCATTTTAGACATCAGGATACCGGACAGCGACGGCTTTGAAATATGTTCTCAGATACGCACGTTCTCAGATATCCCGATCGTGTTCGTGACAAGCTGCAGAACGGATATGGACGAACTGAACAGTATCATGCTCGGCGGCGATGCGTTTATCACCAAACCCTACAACACCGCGATCCTTCTCGCCAAGATCGCCGCACTCTTAAGGCGGGCATACCCCTCCAGACAGACTGAGATCCTCACCTGGAACGGAGCCGCCCTGCACCTGGAAAGCAGTATGATCGAATACAGGGGACAGACATCCGAACTGACCAAAAATGAATCGAAGATCCTGTACTATCTTTTCAAAAATGCCGGAAAGATCTGCCCCCGCAATGATATCGTCGATTTTCTCTGGGATCATCAGCTATATGTCGACGACAATGCCCTGAGTGTCAATATGACCCGCATTCGCGACAAGCTGGCGGCGATCGGACTCACAGATTTTATCAGGACGAAGCACAGGCAGGGGTATATCATATGAGCGGAAAACAGTATCTGAAAAATAAGATCCCGGCGATCTTTGTCAATCTTATAGGTATGCTGGCGCTTGCCCTGTTTTTAGCCGCAAACGGGGACCCCGCCCAGACCGTCCTGTTCATTTTTATCGTCTGGCAGCTCGTCCTGACTGCATACCTGTCAGCCACATATCATACACAGAAAAGGGATCTGGACAGACTGCTGGATATGACAGAGCAGTTGGAAGAGCGGTATCTGATATCGGAGATCATGGCAGAACCACACAGGGCAGACTGGCAGGTCTTCCATCAGATCCTGAAGATGGCAGAGAGATCCATGCTCGAAAAAATAGGCGGGATCCAGCGCGAGCGGAAAGAGTACAAAGAATACATCGAACAGTGGATCCATGAAGTAAAGACGCCGATCACGGCGATGAAGCTGCTCTGTGAAAACAACCGCTCCCCCTTTACCAGAGACATCCTGGCGGAATTGGAGAACATCGATCAATACACGGAACAGGCGCTTTACTATGCCCGGAGTGAGCATACAGAAAAAGACTACTTCGTCCGTGAGATCAGTCTGTGCGACATCGTTCACAGTGCGATCGCAGACAATAAATATCTGCTGCGGCAAAGCAGCATGACGATCGCGGCCGACGATCTGGAACACAGCGTCTTCACAGACGACAAATGGGTGCGTTTCATCTTAGACCAGATCATCCGAAATGCAGTAAAATACCGCACAGAACAGCCCACCCTGCACTTTTCTGCCCAAAAGGCAGGCGACAGGATCATCTTATCGATCAGCGATAATGGGATCGGCATTCCCAGGAGCGACCTGCCCCGCGTTTTTGAAAAAGGCTTCACGGGGCAGAACGGCCGGACCGGGAAAAAATCTACCGGGATCGGCCTGTACCTCTGCAGGCGTCTTTGCGACAAGCTGGATATCGGACTGACTGTTTCATCAGAAGGCACAGGAACAACGATCGCGCTCTCCTTCCAGATAAACGATTTTATTACAGTTTTGTAAGAACTGCGTAAGAAAACCTGATACAAAAAATGAAACGCTCCCTATACAATAAAGATATAAGATCGTCAAGGAGGTTTATCAGATGAACACAGTTTTGAGACTGGAACATATCCAGAAATACTATGGCAATGGGGGCAATATCACGAAAGCGGTCAAAGACATCAGCTTTTGCGTTGCAGCCGGGGAATTCCTTGGCATTATGGGGGCATCCGGTTCCGGGAAGACAACGCTGCTCAACTGCATTTCCACGATCGATACCGTGAGCGCAGGTCACATTTTTCTGGAGGGGACAGATGTGACAGAGATCAGACCCAAGTCCCTGGCCCGGTTCCGCAGGGAGAATCTGGGTTTTATATTTCAGGATTTTAATTTGCTGGATACACTGACGATCTCAGAAAATATCGCTCTGGCGCTGACGATCAACCACACACCCGCACAGCATGTGGAACCCCGCATTCTGGATATCGCCCAAAAGTTAAATATCAGTGATATCCTGCACAAATATCCCTATCAGGTATCCGGCGGCCAGAAACAGCGCTGCGCCTGTGCAAGGGCGATCATCAACAATCCCCGACTCCTGTTGGCAGATGAACCCACAGGCGCACTGGACAGCCATTCCTCACAAATGCTGCTGTCTACCATTCAACGTATCAATGAACGACTCGGTGCAACCATTCTCATGGTAACACATGACGCATTTACCGCCAGCTATGCCAGCCGCATTCTCTTTCTGAAAGACGGCGAAATATTTACAGAGCTGCACAGAGGCGACGACAGCAGAAGTGAATTTTTTCATAAGATCCTGAACGTCCTTACCATGCTCGGAGGAGGACAAAGCCATGTATGCTAGACTTATTTTCAAGAATGCAAAGCGTTCTGTAAAAGACTATTTCATTTACATTGTCACAATGACGATCTGTGTTACCCTGTTTTACTCATTCCTGTCCATTTCCAGCAGCTATTACCGCCCGGATATAGGCAGTGCGTATGATTTTGCGATGTTAAGCGACGGACTGAGAACCGCCATCTGCATACTGACACTGCTATTATTGTTTTTGATCCAGTTTGTCAATCATTATATGCTCCTCCGCAGACAGAAAGAGTTTGCCCTTCAGTCGATCATGGGCATGGAGCAGAAAACCATTGGCAGGATCTTCTTTGCAGAAACACTGATCATGGGCATGATCTCGATCCTGGCAGGAATCTTCCTCGGTGTATTCTGTTCCCAGTTGATCACTGCAATGCTTCTGACCACTTACGGAAAACCCTATCACATATCGTGGACCCTGTTTCCGGATACTGTTCTGCTGACTGCCTGCTTTTTCGTGTCAAGCTTCTTCATCGTCGGGATATGGAACACGCGCACGATCCAGAAAACAAAGATCATAGATATGCTTTCCGCAGACAGGAAAAACGAACCCGAACTAAGTAAGAGCCGCTGGATCTCTGCTGTGATCATACTCTTTGAACTGGCTGACGTGTGGGCCTTTGTCACAGGCGTGCAAAAGGCCTGGTTCTATTATGACCCCCGCTTCGCGCCTGCCGTGCAGCTTATGTTCGGGGGAAATATTCTTTTTCCGTTGATCACTTTATCCTGGTCCGTATCCCGTCTGGCAGACAGGAAAAAAAGAGCGCGTTCATCGCTGATCCCAGGACTGCTGGTCTGTTCCGTACTCAATGCCATTACAGCAGCCAGCGTTGCGGCATTGACAAATAAATATGATCTGTCTCTGGGCAGCGGAACGCTCAATCAATACCTGCTGTTTGTCCTGATCGACCTGCTTTTCTTTATTTGCGGTCTCATTTATCTGGCCAGCGGTTTTATCGTCACATGGAAAGAGAGATCACCGGAACACAGATATCACGATGAATCGCTTTTCTTTTTCGGACAGCTTGTCTCCAAATTAACTACGACCAGTAAGACGATGACGATCATCTGCATAACTTTAACGCTGGCAATTTTCATGTTCATAGCCGCTCCTGTTCTGACAGGCTGGTCTTCCGGTTATCTGGATATACGCTCCATGTATGATATTCAGGTAAATTCGAGATACAATAAAGTGTACGAAGTGGAAGATCTGCCAAAGGATCATTATGAGATCATCTCTGATTTCCTTTCAGAACACCAGATCGATGCCACCTACGACTGTATTGTCGATCTGTACCTGCCAGAAAACAGTGATTTTCACAGACGGATCAAATATGACTTTCCCGTTGCGGCAATATCTGTAAGTGATTACAACACCATACGGAAAATGTTGGGATACGGGCAGATCACCCTGGCAGAAAACGAATTTACAACACATTGGAAACCGATCGCCACAGAGGAGGAAAGAGACAGCTTTCTTGCAGGACACACGAATGTTGAGACAGACGCAGGGACATTGCACATTTCCAGGCAGCCCTGTTATGAGGAGGCAATAGGCGAAACGCTTTACAATTCCTATACAAATGTCCTCTATGTGTTCCCGGACAAGATCTGTAGAAAATTGCTGCCAGTCATGCGAAACCGCTATATCACAACAGCGAAGTCCATCTCTTACGAAAATGCCTGCAGCCTGGAAAAACTCTTTGTGTCAGAATACCCGGAGCAGACAGAAAACGGGGCTTCCTATGGTGTGCGTTTCAGTACCCTGCAGATCAACAGCACAAAAGCAAACAACTTTATCCTGCAGGCCGCAATGCTTTATGGCGCTGTTGTATTGATGGTGATCTGCCTTACAGTGCTTTCCCTGCAACAGCTCTTAGACGCAGGACAATATCGATACCGCTTCTCCGTATTGCGGAAATTAGGCGTGGAGGAAAAGCATATCGGAAACCTTATCTTAAAGCAGCTGATCGTCTGGTTCGGACTTCCGGTCATCACAGCGATCACAGTGGCAGCTGTCGTGACCGGCTGCTTTATCCAGATGATATGGGCAGAGATCTCTGCCTATATAGGATCTACCGCATTGCTGTTACAGATCGGCACGACGGCGGCGATCCTGACCATCCTGCTGACCTGCTATTTCCTGAGTACATGGATCATTTTTCAGCACGCTGTAGATACTTAGCGATTCCGCCGGCTCCGATGATGATATGGTTCCAGTCGAATACGCAAAATACAAGGACGATCCCCGCTTCCGTTTTATTTCTTTCGAGGATAAGGGACATACACCGTCTTCCCTGCTCGTTTTATCCTGAAAGATCTGAACATTAAAAATGGGACTATCGGCAAATAGCATTGATTTCCGACAGTCCCATTTGAATGTCCATACATTTCTTATAGTGTTATCCAGACGTAATTTCGCTCTTCCGTCGTCTTTTCGATCTTCCCGCCATTTGCCAGTGCGACATGGAGTGATGGCGTGTTCCCGTTGTGGATCGTGAGCAGAAGTCGGTCTATGCCCATTTTTCTGCTTTCGTCGATCAAGAGGGACAGAAGGACTTTTCCAAGCCCTCTGTTTCTGTCTGACGGACGTATGGAATATCCGATATTTCCGCCCTGTTCCAACAGTTTGTCTGTCAGGAAATGGCGCACACTGCCGCAGCCGACAGGTCTGCCGTCCTCAAACAGCCAGAAGGTTGTCGCGGGTACTTTCCAGCCGTCGACAATGCCAGTCTGTTCCGCGTTTTGTACCTTGCCCTTGAGCCATTCCTTATATTCGTGGAAACGCATGCCCGCAGCCTGGTTGATGAAACCGTTCTCATCAGCGGGCAGCTCCTGCAGCATTTCATAGATATCCATGCCGTCCGTGACAGCAGCTTTTCTCAATTCGATTCCCATTGTAAGTTCCTCCCTCTAAGATTTACAGCTCCTTAACCAGATCTTTGATCAGATGATTGATAATTTCCGGCTGATCTGTGTTTGAATTATGACCTGCATTTTTGATCCATTTTAACGGAATATTGGTATTCCGGTGCCAGGCCTTATTATATCTGATGCACGAACCGGCGCGATCTTTCTCGCCGCAGATGAGTAATGCAGGACATCTGATTTCGTATGGCAGATCTGCTTCTATTGCATTGGCAAGAATCTTGAAGCCGTGACCGGCAATCTGTGAATACCGCTTTTTGTCCCCGTCGTATACCATCATGATTTTATGCATTAGCTTTCTGCCGTATCGCGATACTGCGACACCGTTTGTTCCGGTCTTTAACAGGGATTTCCATGGATAATAAAAGTAAACGGGTTCCATTCGCTTCAATAACCAGATCTCCGGTTTCGTTATATATTTTCTCTGTAATGGGGCTGAATCAATGGAAACAAATCCTTTTAAATGCTCAGGATACAACTGGGCATACGCCTGTCCGACGTATCCGCCCATGGACTGTCCTATGATAACTGGATCTGCTATTTTTTCCAGCGCAAGGATCTCGTTCAGCCATTTTGCCAGATCCATCAAATCGAAGTCAAACCGAAACGGCCACGACGCCGCGTGTGCAGGCGCGTCCCACACAAAGACGTTGTACTTGTCTTTAAAGTATTTGATCTGTCTGCCAAACAATCTGTGGTCTGCTGTCAGGCCAGGCAGAAAGACCAGTGTTATGGCATCGGTATCAATGACATGGATCCAGTAGTGAATCGTGCCCGATGAAGTTGTGTATGTTCTTTCTAACAATTTAACCCGCCTCCTTAGAACGTGTTTGAAAAATCATTCCCGGCTGCCCGCAAAAGGACCAAAAATATCATGATAGATATTCTGCGTATGATTCGTCAGGATCGACAGTTTTTCATTTTCAGTACGCAACTGCTCGATCTGCTCCATATTCTTATCAGGCTCCGCCAGCAGCTTTGCCAGATGATCCAGCTCACACAGTTCGTTTTCGCTCAATGTCTGCAATCCGCCCCTGAGATACAGCGGCTGATACGAATAAAAAATTTCATTGTTCATCAGTGCATGGAAATCCATGATCAGGTATTCACAGACACCTGTCAAAAGATCGGGCACGAACACGTCCAGCTTTTTATCCAGCGTATTGTGCCTCAGACCAAGCCAGGCTTCCGAGGCCGTGACAAATTTCCGGCGCGGCAGGTCAAACTGACTGTAGCCAAAACGCTGCTCATACTCATAATAGCCGTCAACATCCGCCAAGATCCACCTGCCTTCCTCATAATCCCAATATTCGTTCACCCAGTGCTCCGTGTAGCTGTCACCCGCATCACCAAAATCCATAAATCCGGCGCGAGACCGGCAGGGAATTCCCTTTGCCTTTAAGATGGCACTGAATAATACGGAAGCCTGACGGCAAGATACCGTGATCCTTTTTGTCACATCCCTGTTTTTTGTAAATCCCGCCCCGTCCAGACGCAGGATCCCGGCGATCATCGCAACGGCCGTAATGTATAGCTCATCCTCATTCTTAAAACGCTGCCTCGGATAGGACGATATTTTTCCGAAATACGTCTCCTCCAAATACGAAGATGGCTCTGTAAAGTACATGACCGGGTGGGTGATCTGGTCACAGACCCGCATCCCAATGGAAGGTATATCGTCCGGCAGCGATATGACAAACTCCTTATAATACCCCACATCCGTGTAGACACTGGTCTCCAGATAGCGCTGATACAATTTTTCATTCATATGTTCTCTATAACCTCCTACCATTTTCTGAGTAGGCGCCTGCTCTGATAAGATACTATCAAATTAAAAAAATTACGTCAATGCTTTAGAGCGTGTTTAAAAAATCATTCCCGCCATCTGCACGCCTCATTTTGCGCGATATTTGCACTAAATTCAGTCGACGTGGCCCGCTACACCTCCTTCATTTAGCACAAATCTCCCACAAATTGTGACGCACATCTGACGGAAAGCATTTTTCAAACACGCTCTAGATTCTCAAATAGAAATCATCCCTTAAAGTCAAAGGTCGTTATCAGGGTGTCCACCTCGCCAATGCCCCGTCCAAGCACAACGATACAGGTGCCGGATTCATCCAGAAGCAGGATCTGGGGTATGCGCAGAAAATAAGTGCTGTCGCTGTCCTTAACCGTTTCCGTATGGATCACCTTTCCTGATGCCGTATCATAAACGTTGATCGTCACACTGGATCTTCCCAGAACAGAAGTCGCCACATATTTCCCCTGATCAGAACAGAAAACACCGTCTTTTCCTTCACCGCGGGCAGAGAACGACATCGTTTTTTCTGTATTGGCCGCAGTGTCAAACATCAGAAGGGTTCCATTATTCCTGTTAAAACTCTGGGGCATGATCAGTAAATCTCCCCCCTTCTGTACTTCATCGGAAGCTACCTGGTAGCCCGCTTTTTTTGCAATGGTAAGTTTTGCGCTGTCTATGGATACCGTGCCATAGACAGAAAAACCGTCCCCGCCTTTGGAAGCGTCTGTAGCTGTTCCCACATAGGCTAAAGTGCTGTCTCCTGCAAAGGCAAGGCTGTCCATGGTTCCGATCTTCATATTATCTGCCCTGCCATTTTCAGAATAGTTCAGCACCTCACGAACCTTTTGTGAAGAAGTATCATAGAGATAAAGCCCCTGCAGTCCGCCAAAAGCAACCTGTTTGCCGTCCTGTGAAATGGCAGCTCCCGTGGTCTGCAGGATCAGATCATCACTTAACAATCCGTTAAAGGAAATGGTATCCCGAATCGCAAAATCCTTATTTAGTATATATCCATTGATACCACCGCTGCTTTGTGATGTCACAAATGAACCGTCACTGCTGCCGCCAGTTCCCTGTCCCACAATGAAGTAACCATCCGCATAAGTCTGCACACATAGATCTTCCATGGAGATATCCGCACTTGCGATATTTTTGCCTTTTTGTATGTCGTATAGATAGAGTTTATCCGCCGCAACGATGATCCGGCTGCCGCCGGCATAATAGCAGCCACTGACCTTTCCGGAAAAGGCCGGATCTTTAACAGTGCCGGTCTCGAACTGCGCCATTTCTATGGCAGTCCGGTCTTCCGGGCTGTACATACTCTCCTGACTGTTCCCGCAGGTTGACAGATCAAGGGCAAAAGCAAGTATCATACCTATAAATCTTATCTTCATCTTCGTTAATCCTCCTGTAAATCTGTTTTTTCATAGCTCCTATACACAGGCATCACCTACGGCCACGGAATCCCAAGCTCATCCTTGGCGTTTTCCAGCCAGTCAGGATTGATCGTCTCCCCGACCTTCCCCGATGTAAAGTATCCTCCGATCCAGCCCGGGTCTTTCGTCGCATCATAAAGAAATTCTGCGTATCCAAACGTCTCCGGTGCACCGCCAACGATCAGATAATGCGTGATTCCTTCACCGTCGGTGTAGTCATAAATATACGCCCTGACCTCGGAAACCTGACTCGTAATGTCAAGATTCTCCCCATTTGCAGTAAACCAAAGATGCCCATTCTGATACACTGCCGGCGCCGTCATGTCCGAAGTGTCCAGAGCGGCAGTCCCGACCAGGTTCCCCTCTTCATCTACCTCCTCCGTAAATATGGCATTGTTCGCCCAGGACACCACCCGGCTTATGAAACCGCTCCCCGTGTATGCATACACGGTTGCATCTGCGGCCACAAGGATCACCGCTGCGGCCAATGCCGCCGCAAATCCGGGTTTCCACCTGTATCCCGTCACATATTTTTTCCTGTCCGCTCTCTTGCCCTGCATTGCCTGCTCGATGCGGCTGCTGCACTCCTCCGGCATCCGGATCTGCTCATATACTTCCTGAAATCTTTCCTTCATCAATAGACCTCCTCCTTTAACTCTGCCTCCAATACCTGTCTCGCCCGGGACAGCCTCGTTGTGACGGCAGTGCCCGAAATATGTAAGATGTCCGCGATCTCCTTCACGGTATACCCCTCATAGTAAAACAGATACACCACAATGCGGTATTTGGGCTTCAGCTTCCTAATGCTCTCCCAGATACCCTGCAGCGCAGGCTGTTCAGACAATATTTCTTCCGCCTCCTCATCCAACGGCTCAGTCCGCTTCCTCCAGACTGACCGCAGAAGACTCCTGCACTGGTTGGCAGTCACCTGCATCAGCCACGCCTTTTCTTTGCCGGGCGTGATCCCGCTCTGTTCCATCAGTTTCAGAAAGACCGTCTGGCACACGTCCTCCGCATCATGAACCGAGTGGGTATAGCTGACCGCCAGCCTGTACACATCATCTTTATATAGATGAAACAGTTCCATCACATCATGCATGAATACATCTCCTTTCTCCTCCTGTTTGAGATCTCATAGATAAGACGCATCAGCTTTCCCTGCTGTCACATTTTTTCAAAAAAAACGAAAGAGCATATCTACCGCATTAAAAAAATCCATGGCGCCATCATTGTCCTATTATTTTTCGTATGATATTGTCGAGATTGACGCGATGTACCTATCGCTGCGTCAATCTCGACAATATCATATTGCACACAGATGTGCAATGTGATATACTGAAAGCCAAACAGGAAAGGAAGCATATTTTATTGGAAATACAAGACAATATACAATGGCATCCCGCATTCTGCTCTGCGATGGAGCTGGAACTGCGTGAATACAAAGAATATCTGACCTATGAACGCGAACATAATCTTGGTAAGATGCCGTTAAAAAAGGCATCTACCGCATCGATGATCTGATCTTTCCGATACAGGTTCTTGTGACGAGAGAACTTGACAAGGAATCCCATATATGGATCACATCCCTGACACGGTCGTTGAACCGGAAAGATGCGCAGGGACTTCTTGACAACTGTGCCGGACTTAGCAGCAGCGAGGGCAGAAAAGTGCGGATTCCATTGTCAATGTGGCATCAGAAGCCAAAAAACATCCGGGATTTCTCCCAGATGTCGTATTTTCCCGTAGCATAAAAAGACCTGTCAGATATTCCGCGAAAGTGACAGATTTCATTCCTGCTGAACCCTCTGAACCTGGCGGATCCTGCACCCGTAATCCGCAGTCATTCCATCGCTGTTCGTTACCCGGACCACCTCACACTGCATTTTCAGCTCGCCAATATTCGTTTTGAGCAGCAGCGCGTAGCTCTCACCGATCTGAAAACAGCCGTCATCCGCATGGAGCAAAATACCCGTAGAGCTCATGTTGACGGTCTTGATCGGCATTGGCTTCTGAAACGGCACCTCATTCCCGTCTATGTACACACCCTCGACGCTGCCCTCCAGGCCAAGTGAATATCGGACTGCATGGCGTTCCTCTATCGACTCATATTTTCCCAGAAAGACCTCGATCTCATCACCCTTCTGCATTTCCCGGATCGTCCCATTGCATTTGTACAGATAGCTCTCGGCAAAAACAAAAGCGTAGATCTGATAAAATTTTCTCTTCGGAATACTCTGCGACGAAATGATCACAGAGTTGACCGAACTATTGTACCGAATCACCTCCGTATCCGCGAGTGTCCGGTTATCAGCTGCATCTTTGATAATGATCCTATGATTTTTGATTTCTCTTTCAAGCATTACTCCAAACCTCCATTGACTGTCCTATAAATATTTCTGTCTTTTTTATTATAACACGATCAAGGAGATCTCAAACTTCCTTTTCTTCGCATATACGGCTGATTCTTCGCAAACATCAGCACCTGCGATCACGACAATATCGCAGATCAGGCACATCCGCATCACTTTTGTGAAGCAGATCCTGCATGGATCTTTCCCCATCACGGATCACACTGCAGGCAGGAAAATGTTCCTCACGTCATTTCAAAACTTTCTGACTTCAGCGCACAGTAGTGCCTCCCTCTGATCGCTGTGAATTTCAGCACGCAGTAATCGGGATCCGTCACACCCTGTTTATAGTACATCGTATCGCCGACACACCAGATCTCCTGTTTGACCGCCTCGTCCGTCAACACCTCCATCGTTCCGACCAGCATGATGCCCTCATATTTAAAACGCCCCTTACTGTAAAAATAAATGCTTGCTTTGGGGTTTTTCAAAAATTGCTGCACGCGCATAGAGGAGGTATTTGTCGAGAAATAAAATGAATTTCCCTCGATCTTGCGCGGTACAAACATCGCTTTCATATTCGGAAAACCCTCCTCATCGACAGACGCCACAAAGGCAACCTTTTGCCTGCTGATAAACTCCATGATCTGTTCTCTTGTCTTCATTTAAATCCTCAAACCTCCCGCTTACCCATACTGATCATTACTTCAGGTTTCCTTTTTTTATATTGTCCTGAAGGATCTGGTCTGTCACCTCGAACAGCTTTTCCGATCCCAGTTTTGTTTTCCCCTGTCTATGGTACACCTGCTCTGCCGTCACGTTATGCGCCCGCCAGTCCCCGCCGTTGTTGCTGTTATTTAATAAAAGGGGCTGGATATTGTCCATCGCATGGGCAAATCTCGCTTCTGCAGTCTCATACGCCTCGAACTCGTCAAACAATGCCACAAGTTCCGTCTTCTGCTCCTGCGGAAGAATCGAGAAGATACGCTCCTTCGCGGCATCCTCCCTGGCTTTTTGTGTCTGCAGGCCCTCCGCGTCATAAGCGTACGTATCGCCCGCGTCGATCTCGACAATATCGTGGATCAGACACATCAGCATCACTTTTGTGATATCTACCTCTTCGTTGGCATATTCCCGGAGCAGATACGCCATGACCGCCATATGCCATGAATGCTCTGCATCATTTTCATTTCTTCCATTATCTGACAGATGCGTCTGCCTGAATATGTTTTTCACCTTATCGATCTCCAGGACAAATGCCAGTTGCTTTTCCATGCGCTCATTCATCAGAGTACCTCCACCAATCTCATTTTATCTGTGTTTTCCTGCAACTACTAACCATTCTATCACAGAACCAGTCAGGTGTCACTCCTTCTCCGCAATATGGCCGCGCCGATTCCCGCAAATACTGCTCCCGCCCCCATGAGCATCAGACCTTCCGCGGGCGAAAATGAGCTTTTGTAAAATACCGGAAACACCTTCCCGATCTGTTCCGGACAGAAACTGATCACCACACTGAGCGCATTGTTCATGAAATGCATCAGCATCGCCGGATAGATACTGCCCGTCTGCCAGACCACCAGACACAGGACCAGCCCCATCAGGCCAGTCGGGATCAATTTCACCAGACTCATGTGAAAACAGCCAAAGAGCACAGCCGTGACGATGCACGCCGCGGCAGCGCGGTGTCGCGCTTTTATGGCGTGGAACACCACCCCGCGGAACAGCATCTCCTCGCAGACTGCCGGCGTGAGCGCGATCACAAAAAGTGCTGCTGCCATATTATCCCCCATGACCGTTGAAAAGGTCGTCTCGATATTTTCCGCACTGTCCGGAAAAAGACGGAGCATTCCTGCCGCGATCACCAGATTGACCAGAAACAGTCCCACACCAAGGATCACACTGCCCAGATATGCCTGCAGCTTTGCACCTGCAAATCCATATGTCTCCCGGATATCCCTCCTGGTATAGATCACAAGACATAGCGGCGCCGCCAGCAAAAGCATCTGTGTCATGAACAACCCTGCCAGCCCATATCTGAGCTGCAGGATACTCCCCGCATACATCAGAAGAAGCAGTGTGACCGCCATCACGAACATGGCGTCGGACACTGTGGGAACGCCGCCTTTTGTCAGATTCTCCCGCCTTTCAAAGAGCTGCAGTCCGCCTTTCCCGTCCGAGAACAGAACAGACTCGCTGTCATAGATCCTGCTCAGAAACAGGATCGCCAGAACCGCATATGCCACATTGCTCAGCAGCACGACTGCAGTCATCGCGTAATCGATCTTGAACACCATCATATTCCTGATCAGCAGACAGATATTTGCCACAGGGATCATCGCGATCCCCTGCGTCAGCTCCAGATTCGGGATAAAACCGATATAGCCTGTGAACATCATCACCAGCATGAGCGGCGTAATATAATTGTTCGCTTCCTTATAACTTTTGGCAAAAGAGGTCGCGCACATCGTCACCGCACTCACAAACAGCGAAAACGCAAATACCGCCAGAATGCACACCAGGATCGCCGGAATGAATCTCATCAGGTCAATGTCAGCCATCTGTGTCTGCAGATCCATGATCTTGTACATATAAACGGCGATGCCACCCATCGACAGTATATTCAGGAGTGCAGAAACCATACCGATCACCGCCACAGTCAGAAATTTCGCCATGATCAGATCCCTGTTCATGATCGGAAGTGTCAGGATCGTCTCGAGCGTCCCTCTCTCCCGCTCTCCTGCAGTCGTATCGATCGCCGGATACATCGTTCCCATCAGCAGGCTGATCACCAGCATGAGAGGAAGAACCGATCCGATGATGCTCCCCAGAGACTGCTCACTGCTGGCAGTATTCTTTTTTTCATACAGGATCGGCTCCAGGATCTCTTCCGCCTCCAGCCCTTCCTCCGCGATCCGCTGTCTTGTCAGATCCTCCCGGAACTCATCCAGTATATCCATCACAAGATCCGCTGTATAGGAAGAATTGGTCACCGAGGAGAGATAATATACATCGTACTGCATCCTTCCGCCGGAATCATATACGGAAACATACGCATCGATCTCCTCCGCCTCCAGCGCTGTCTCCCATACGCCCTCACCGATCCCAGCCGCTGCGGCGTCAACTGCCGTGATCCGATATGCCGCCTCACCTTCCTCCGGATCCTGTTCTCCCGACTGCATCATCCAGTCCAAAAAGGCACCTTTATCATCCGTCTCCACAGCGATCCGGTATTCCTGATCCTTCATGCTGGAATTGATAAAAGCCATCACCTGCAAGGCACCGATAAAAACAATAGGATACAACAGAACAGGCACGACCAGCATCATGATGACTGTCTTCTTATCCCGGAAAACATCCAGCATCTCTTTCTTTAACAAAGTTCTTATGATCTTAGTGTTCATCCGGCATTCCCTCCATGTTGATCAGCTCTGCAAAGACATCTCTCAGGCTTTCTTTTCCCATCTGTTCTTTCAGCCCGGCGGGAGTCCCCTCCCGGATGATCCGCCCCTGATGGATCATCACGATCCTGTCGCAGAGATATTCCGCCTCTTCCATATAATGTGTAGAGTAGAGCACAGTCTTCCCCCGTTCGCGTTCGCGCTTCATAAAGTCGATGATCGATGCACTGCTGATGATATCAAGCCCCAGTGTCGGCTCATCAAAGATGTAGACCTCGGGGTCATGCACCAGGCACCTCGCGATCGAAGCGCGCTGTGTCTGTCCCGTGGACAGCTTTTCGATCCGGTTATCCAGAAAGGAGTCCATGGAAAGGATCTCACTGATCACCTCGATCCGCTTCGCAGTCTCCTGTTCAGATAATCCGTACAGCACGCCCAGCATCTGCAGCAGCTCCCTCGCAGAGAGCCTTCCGTAGAGTTTGGTGTTATTGGAGAGATAGCCGATATGCCTTTTCGCTTCGATGTCGTCCGAAACCTGCATCTGTTTGATCTGTATGCTGACCGTGCCGCTGGTAGGCCTCATCAGTTTGGACATCATGCGCAGCAGCGTGGTCTTCCCCGCGCCGTTTGGCCCGAGGATCCCGACGATCTCCCCCGCGTCCACTCTCAGCGATACGCCGTCCACAGCGTTGATCTCCCTCTTTTTATTCCGCTTCTCGTTCCTGATAAATGTTTTTATTAAATGATCTGCCGTAATCACTCTGTACTGCCTCCTGAAAAATTTGATATTGTGCGCTTTCTGATCTCTTATTTTTTGTGCTCATCCGGCCGCTCCTCGTCCCCTTCCGCCTCGAGATGCTCCACCCTTCTCCAGTAGATCCAGAGCCCCAGTGACATGCACAGAAAACAGATGATCAGGATATTTCCGAATATGATGCCGCCCACTGCCAAAGCTCCCCGTACATTGCCATATTTACGGTAAGCGGCAGCGAAACGGATCGCGCCGCCTGCAATGGCAGCGATCAGGCTCGTATATAAATTGGTCTTCAGAGAAGGACGCAGTGTCCTGTCCCAGATCCCGTTCCTGATACATGCCGTCACAATATATACTGCAAGGCACATAAAGACGATCCATTCTCCAAAAAACACTTCCGCCCTCTCTACCCCATAATATATGATCTGCCCGAACATCACCGCAAGCAGCCCCCAAAACGCCAGCCAGCAGGCATTGTGTTCAATCTTCAGCAGTTTCTGTTCCTGCATCTCATCCAGTCTGTTCTTCCTCTTTTTCATGTTCAACCTCCATTCCCCGTCTCATTTTATTCCTGCTCTTCCTCCCAGAAGAGATCGTCCAGGCTCTTGCCGAGCACGCGGCATATCGCACGGCACAACCGGATCGTCGGATTGTATTCCCCCTGTTCAATGGCATTCATCGTCTGCCTGGATATGCCGACCGCTTCCGCAAGCGCCTTCTGCGTCATGTCCTTCTCCGCACGCGCCACCTTGATCGCTATATTTCTTGCCATCTGCCCACCTCCAAGTATAGATTAGCATATAATAAACTATATGTCAAATATATTTTACTTTTTGTAGATTAAATCTGTACCCAAAAAGTATTTATCCAATACAGCATCCTAGAGCGTGTTTGAAAAATGCTCTAATATCCGACAAATTACCCCATAAACAAGGGTATCGGCACAATATTGGCGCATTTTACGCGGCCTGTATATAAAATAATCGAGATTTCGGGATTAGTATCCAAAAATCTCGGAAAAACAATTTTGACGTATCCCTGCTCAAGCTGCATCGGTTATTTTCCTATAGCTCCTAAGTCCTGTCTAAACAGTAACTGCAATGCTACGGTATTCAAATATTCTTGCGTTCCCTGCTTGACGGCATAAACCAAAAAATATATACTGTTATCGACTACAAATATATAGTCTATAATAACAGGAAATGAAAGATGAAAAATAAAGGTAGATGCGGAAAATGAGGTGATGGAAAAACTGTTGGAACAGACGGAAAGTATTAAGCAGTCCGCTTTGCTCGCGCTTTTTATGGAGGATGGCAAAGCATGGAAAAGACAGATACTCAATACCTTTTTGGAAAGACTGGAGAAAAAGGGGCTGGCAGAAATCAATGATTATATGAAAATACATATGGCAGTGGCAGCAGTGTGGATGCTTGCAGCAATTTTCATTTTACTGGTTGAGTTATATCATTCTATTAAGACAAGGAAATATGTAGTAAACTGTATTCATCATGTCAATATGAAACAGGAGGCGATCGAGGTTGAGCGGAGAATGGAACCATGCAGACTGACGCAGAAAGTTATGGTATATTATGTATTCCATAACAGGGAGAATTTGACCTTTGGTCTGTTCCGACCCGTGATCCTGTGTGGTGCAGCCGCAAAAAGCCCGGAAGCAGGAATGGTGTTAAGTCATGAATTTGTCCATATTAAAAGGTTTGACGTATTTTGGAAGATACTGTTCCGGCTGGTGGTAATCCTGCACCGGTGGAATCCTGCAGTATGGCTGATCCGCCGCAATTTGGAATGGTCATGCGAGTGCTCCTGTGATGATATTGTACTGCATGGGAAGACAAAGGAAGAAAGAAAGGCGTACAGATGGCGGGAATGATTTTTCAAACACGCTCTGGCAGCCATAGGATGCAGAGGATGCCATAACGTAGATGAGGAATTGACAAAAATCGTTTTTGTGAGAAAGAAGGTGATTCCGTTGGAGAACGAAGTAGGTAAAGGACAATGGTTGAATTAGTCTCTTGATGAAAGGGAGTGAGAAATATCAAAAAATTTTTGAACGTACAAAGACTAATTCATAGCTTGTGTATTACATTGTTTCTTGCATATATGCCTTTTGCACAAGAAATGATATCCGATGCTTTATGGTTGGGATTTCCGTATAAATTCTATACTATTTATACACTCCATGATTTTGCAATACATTTTGGTATAGGAACATTTCTTTCAGATGTGTTTATCATATATTTAATTTATACGTTAATTCTTATAATAGCCAAGAAAATCAGAAAGGCTATAAGGCAAGGATGTATTTTAATGAAAAAGCAGAACCATATGTCGCTGAAGAATTGAACACATGGGCAGAATAATCAACAGACCTCAAATGCTATGCAATAAAGACACATGGCATTTGAGGTAGTTTATTTAACGTATAACACCACTTTACAACTTTTGGAATTACAAGAGTATCATTTATTAAGTTGTAAGTTTTATAATAAACCCCTCATAAATCCCGACAGGTACATCTTCACCAAAAGAATATTGTTCCATCTCTTCTTTTTCAAATCTGTATACCATCACCAAGTCCTTTGTTGGATCAACAATCCAATATTCCCTAACTCCTGCCGCTTGATATTGAAACAATTTCCTAAAATAATCCATCGCCTGATTACCTGGTGACACGATCTCTATGATCCAATCCGGCGCGCCATGACAACCTTTTTCATCTAATTTGGAAATATCACAAATCACAGAAATATCCGGCTCAAAATAATTTTTGTCATCATTATTCAAGAATACGGCAAAGGGAGCCGCATAAATTTCACAATCTCCACCTTTCGAATCGATATAATTCCCTATTATTCTTGATAAAGCCATACTGATCTTTTGATGCGTTCTTGTAGGAGCTGCCATATAATATATCTTACCGTCAATCAGCTCTGCCCGCACCCCATCCGGCAATGCATAAATATCTTCAATTGTGTAAGATTCTAATGTTCTTGCTGCATCCATCTAACCGACCTCCTTCTATATATGACTATACTTAGGTATTTGCAAAACGTTAAACTCCGCATAAATACAGTAATCTTTTTTCTACAAAATAAAACACCTCCTCACTGATTTATGGTAAAATAGAATTGCCGCAACCATTAACCAATC
>JAETQI010000006.1 GCA_021770755.1 Lachnospiraceae bacterium | reverse complement strand
TCATATCTAAAGTATCAATTTAACAATTATATATTCAGAAAGAAAATATTTTCAATAAGATAACTCTATTTTACCATTGTGGATAACTTTTCCCTTTTAGTTATGCAATTACCTAGATCAGCAGTTGTTCCTTTCCGCGGTAAAAGGTCACTCTCGCCCAGTTCTCGCTCTTGCCCAGGATCTCCCCGATCTCCTTGAACGAGAGCTGCCCCATCACGCGCAGATAGATCACTTCGCGCATCTGCGGCGCAAGCTTCTGCATCTCCTTTAGGACGTCCATGAGTTCCAGCCTGGCGATCGCAGTCCGCTCGACGCTTTCCGCCGCTTTTTCTTCCGGCATCTGTGTCTGTTCTGTCGGCACTTCACGTCCGCATTTTTCAAGATGCCGGTAAAAAAGGTGTTTGGCGATCTGGCACAGCCAGACGGATATCTTGCAGCCGCCGTCAAACCGTTCCAGCGACAGGAAAGCCTGCAGAAAGGTTTCCTGCGTCAGCTCTTCCGCAAGCTGTGCATCATGGCACACGGAGAGCAGAAAATGGTGAACGATCTTCCCATATTCTTTGTATAATTCTTCCATGCAGACCTCCTTTCAGATGCTGTCGTTTTTACTTTCCGTGAAACTCATTTATATATCCGTCTGGAAAGGGATTTGTTACAGTGTTTTTCATTTTTATGCCCGCGAGCACCCAGCCTTACAATCCCTCATGATCATAAGATATCGTTTCCTCCGTATACTTTCGCTCCATATCGTGTCTCAGCTTACGGTTTTCCACAGTCTCAAAGATGATCGAGAAGTCATAATCCGCCGGATAGAGCTGTGCCGCTGCTACGAGGAGCTTTACCCGCTTGTGGTTGATCCAGATCCTTTTATTTTGAAGCTGTATCCTCAGAACGCCTTTTTCATTGACAGGTTCGCACACGATGCCGATCTTTTTGTCAGGATATACCATCACGCTGTCCCCAAGCCTGTATTTTGTGCCAAGATCCGTGCCGGAGGATGCTTTTTTGGTTTTGGAGATCTTGTGCTGCCCCTGCTTTTGGATAACAGTGTCTTCCTTCTGAAACCGGTATTCACTGACTGCGGTCTCCCCGTAAGCCGCACGAATCGCTGTTTTCAGCATCTCATTTGGCATGCCGAGTCTGTCCGCGATATAAAAGGCACAGCTCTCTCCCGCCTCCCCGATCACCATCTGATACGTCGGACATAAGGTCTCCTTGTCAAACGTCATTCTGGCATTGATGATATCCTGCGTTTTCTCCGCGTACTCTTTCACTTCGGGATAATGCGTTGTCACAAGGAACAGACATTCACTCCTGCGGAGCTCCTCCAATATCGCGACAGCGATCCCCATGCCCTCTGCGGGATCCGTTCCGGAACCCAACTCGTCCATGATCACGAGGCTGTCGCGGTTCACTTCTCCTAAGACTTCCAGCACATTTTTGATATGTGCCGAAAAAGTCGAGAGATTTTCAGCGATGTCCTGCCCGTCCCCGATGTCGCACAGATACCCGCTGTTCATGCAGATATCTGCAGATGTACAGGTGACGTGGATCCCACACTGCGCCATGATACAGCAGAGCATGACGGTCTTGATCGCCACGGTCTTTCCGCCTGTGTTCGGTCCTGTTATGATGATGCCCCGCGCCTGCTTTCCGATCTCAAACTGCAGGGGAACATTGATTTTTTTATCCATCAACGGGTGCCTGGCATCGGTCAGCACGATTCGTCGTTCGGTGTTGATCATGGGTTCCACAGCGTCCAGATCGATGCTGAGTTTCCCTTTTGAAAAGATAAAGTCCAGTTTTTCCATCATACGGATATTTTCGTTCATCACAGTGACCGCCTCTGCGACCATTGCCGTCAGCGTATACAGGATCCGGCAGACCTCATTTTCCTCGTTGATACGCAGTAGCTGCAGCTCTTCATAGTACTTTGCGACGCCCGCCGGTTCGATAAAAAAGGTGTTTCCGGTAGCAGATCTGTCGATCACGCTTCCGGGTATTTTGAACTTATATTCCTTTTTTACGGGAACGCAGATTCTCCCGCTGCGTGTGGTGCAGAAATTGTCCGCCATGCACTCTCTGCTGGCGCGCATGACCTGTTCCGCTTTCTGTTTCATCTGTTCCTCGCACCGCACGATGTCACTTCTGATCTGTCTCAGCTCTTTGGAGGCATAGTCGTCAACGGCGCCGTTTCGGATCTGCCGGCTGATCTCCTCGCGGAGCGTTTCCACAGCGTCCAGATTTTCTTCGTAGTAAGCGAGCGGATTGTTGTCCGCCTTTCCCCTGTCCAGATAATCTTTCAGGCGCCGGACAGCGACCAGAACCTTTTCCACACGCTCCAACTGATACGGCGTGAGGCATTCCCCCTTCCCGGCGATCGTCAGGATTTCCTTTGCCTCCGCAACATTCTGCAGGGGCGGCGTTCCTGATCTTTCGATCAGGATCCGGCTGTTGGTGGTGTCCCGCAACTGCTTTCTCAGCTCGCTCTCTGCCAGATAACACCCTGTCTCCTCTATAATCTCCTTTGCCTTGTCTGTGACTGCAAGGCCTTTCCACATTTCTTTTATCTTGTCAAATTCTATCTGTTTATCGATATTCATTTTTTGTCAATTCTCCTTGTCTTTCTTTTTATACGATTTATGCTTAGGAATTATGAAAAAATAACCTTACCATTTTGCTTGTCTCTGCCTCCAATTGCAAATTTCATATGCAAAGGCATATGAAATTGTCATAAAGCCTCAACATAGCCCACTATGTCTACGTTTTTTGACCTGCACACTTGAAGACATATACTGCGCAATCTGGCAATGTTATTTATTCACAGTTCCTTAGGAGCTTGCACTGTTATAGTGTTTTAGCCCGCGTTTCCACATCGCACATGTGATCGCTGAAAACAGCGATACAACGCCGATACCATAGGCCGCCGCCTGCGGAGTCATCTCCCCTATCATGCTCTGCACTGGCAGTGTTGCCATGATCCCGTAAGGCAGCAGCAGATAAAAGATCACTTTGTACACGCCATAGAACGCAATCCCCGGCAGTTTCATGCACAGGTCGATGCCCGCCTCTTCAAGCTGCTCCATGCGTGCCATTGACACGGTATACAGTGAGATCGAGCGGATCATGACCTCCATTTCATAATACAGGATCTCCATGAGCGCGATCCAGAAGAGACAGGCCGCCAGTCTGGCAAATGTCAGTTCTGACTCCAGTTCAGATGCACCATATGCAATGATACAGACGCTCATCAGGATCAGCGGAATGGAACCTGGACTGATGTTCTCGAATGTCAACCGGAACAGCGGACTGACCGGCTTCGACAGATACAGATCCAATTCGCCCGACCGGATTTTGTGCGGAATACGGATGACTCCGAAGAAATATATGGTCATATTGACGGCATTGAGCAGCGAAAACGTTCCGATATACAGGATCATCTCGCCCCTGCCCCAGCTTCCGATCGTTTCCACATTGGAATACACGACGCCAAAAGCCAGCAGTTGTATCAGAAACAGGCTGCCGTCCACGAAAAAGGGTGCAAAGAAATCCAGCCGGAACACAGCAAGCCCATGGAATCGCAGGTAAAAGAGTTCCCGTAAGACACGCCAGTTTTTTGTGATATTATGTTTGATTTGTTTCATCATATTCCCACCCCGTCATAAGTCCTGAAATATTTTTTCTGTGTGATCCAGATCACAAGCTGTATGATCACGCACCAGCAGCCGATGACCGCGATGCCCCTCAGCGCCTCGTCCCTGCACATGCCGGTCAGCAGCATTGACGGCAGATACGTGACATAATAAAACGGCAGGAGGCGCATGATGCGGATCACGGTTTCCGGAAACAGTGCCAGCGGAACGATACTCCCGGCGATCAGTGATACCAGATTATTCTTGATCATCAGAAAGGTACCGATCCCCTGGTATTTCAAAGTCAGCAGTCCGAGATAATAGTTTAGCTGTACCATAAACACCATTCCCAGCACCGCCATGACGACGGCGCACACGGCCACAGACCATTCTGATGCAAAGACAAACTGGATCCTGAATATGAAGATCCACACGACCGCCGCGATCAGGTCAAAGGCGAGATAAAACAGTACTACCCCCAGCTCCATCGCCATAAAATACAGCTCGGTACCGGCTGGTATCACCATATATTTGGAAAAAGTCCCGTTCCGGATCCTGTCGTGTATCTCGCTGCTGATCCCGCCGGACATCTCTAACTGTGACAGAAAAGAACTGACTATATAATAGGAAAGCATACCGTGAAACGTAAATGCCCCGACCATTTCCTTTCCCTGAAATATGATCCCCCACAGCAGATATGCAAAGAGGATCCTGGTGATGGTGAAGATCATGTTAAAAATGACATCTGCCCTCCAGACCAGTTGTGTCTTCATGTAAATTTTGGTTATCTCCCAATATTTTTTTGCTTTCCTCATGCTAACCCTCCATATCTTCTGCGCAGGCTGCGCCCTCACAAACCGTTCCCGCCTCATGATAAATGCGCTCAACCACGATGCCGATCTCCTCCTCCTCGACCACAATGTCCTTGGGTTCGTGTTCCATGAGTTCGGCAAACAGATATTTTGCATGCTCCTTTGGTGTCTCATAAACTTTTTTGTATGGCTCGTTCAGGACAAGGTTTACATGCGCTGACGCGCGCAAAGTGTGATCAGCCGGACTGTCATAGGTTACGGTGATCTTCTTGTTTCGCTGATATCGGTCAAACAGCTCGTCTGTCGCGCCGTCGTATATCTTTGCGCCATGGTTGATGACGACCGTTCTCCTGCACAATGTCTTGATGTCTTCGATGTAATGCGAGGTCAGGAGGATCGTAGTCCCCTTCTCCTCATTGATCTCCTTCAGAAAACTGCGGATCTGTTTGGAGGCAATGGCATCAAGACCGATCGTCGGTTCGTCGAGAAACAGGATCCTCGGATTATGAAGAAGCGCCACGATCAGCTCCATCTTCATGCGCTCCCCAAGCGACATGGTCCTCACCTGCACGTCCATCAGGTCTTCGACACCAAAGAGCTTCACGAAATAATTCTTATTCGCCTGAAATGTATCCTCCGGAATCTCATATATTTCCTTAAAAAGACGGAGTGTATCGTTGACCGTCAGCTCAAAGAACAACTGGCTCTTCTGTCCCATCACAACAGCATACTGTTTCTTGAACTCGTTCTTCAGGTCATTTGGATAATATCCCATCACGTCGACCGCCCCCGCTGTCGGCGCGATGATCCCTGTCAGCATCTTAATCAGCGTCGTCTTTCCAGCCCCGTTGGGACCGATCAGCCCGACAAACTCCCCCGCCTGCACGGACAGGCTGATGTGGTCTACAGCAGTCTTTTCCTCGTATGTGCGTTTTATTAGGCTTGCGATGCTTCCCCGGATCCCTTCCTGCTTCTTGTATCTGCGGTATGTCTTTACCAGGTTGTCAGTGTTGATGATCGTACTGTTCATGTTCTTTTCTTCCTTTCTGATTCTTTTTTGAGTTCTTTTTATAGTTCCTTAATGCCTTATAACCGTCTTTTTATAGAGGTGCTCCGCTCTGGCGGCATATTTCCCCTGTACGAGTCTGCGCAATCGAGTAGGGAAGGGCCATCTTCCCCTACTCGCGCGCCGGGCACCCGTCAGCGCATGCTGACAATCTTCCTCTGGGTGCCCGTGTGCATAAAAAGACCATGGCACATCCCTTAAGCGTTACCATGGTCTTTTTATCTGTATCAGAACATACGATCAACCGATCACGCTGCTTATATATAAAATTGCAGCGTAATATATCAAATGTTCCAAAATATTTCGGATTTACCTGAACAATCGAGCAGGGAAGGGCTCTCTTCCCCTGTGTGCCCGTGTGCAATCAAGTAAGGAAGAGCCATCTTCCCCTACTCGCGCGACCCGTGCGCCGCACTAGCGGCAATTTCCTCTGCACGGGTCTGTGCAATCGAGTAGGGAAGAGCCATCTTCCCTTACTCGCGCGCGACCCGTGCGCCGCACTAGCGGCAATTTCCTCTGCACGGGTCTGTGCATAAAAAGAACATGACCATACAGCCATGTTCTTATGATTCCAAAATATATACCATAATACGATAGCGATTGTAAGGCGAAAATGTCAACAGCACACACTGCTGACAAATGGGCAGACTTCCAGCCTCTTTGTACGCACACAAATGCCCGTCAGCTCTAGCTGACGCATAATCCCTGCGCATCCTGTACATAACAAGACCAAAAATCACCCTTTGCAATATTTACTTTGCAATTTTCTCCATTACAATCACATTTAACATGAAAAATCCTCCAAAATTTAATCTGTGTAACGGAACGTATCATATATATGTACCGCTACAATACTTATCATACGTGCAAAACGCACAATTGTCAAGTCTAAATTTTTTGATATATATATTTACAATTGTAGTACTACATCAAATCTGTCGAGCACTTTCCTGCTTCTGTCATGCGTGATCACGATGACGATCTTATCCCGGATACCAAAGATCATGTTAAATATTTCATTTGCCGTATCGGCGTCCAGATTGCTCGTCGGCTCGTCAAACACCAGGACATCGTAATCGTGAACCATGAACCGTGCGATATCGATCCTCTGTTTTTCCCCGAAGGAGACTTCCCCGGAATCGGCGGCATCGATCTTTTTGCGGACAAGCTCGCTGTCAAGCTTTAGCGCCCTGCAGATCTGTTCTATCTTTGCGCCGGCGATATCATTTCTATATAGTACAATATTATCTCTGACAGAGCCGTCGATCAGAAATTCATTCCGCTGGATATAACCGATCCTGTCATAAATGCTGTCGGAATCCAGGGATCTGATATCCTGTCTGTTGATCAGTACATTTCCCTCGTACTCGCTCTGCGTCAGATATTTCATCAACAGACGCATCAGGGTCGACTTGCCCTTTCCGGACTCTCCGACAATGGCATATTTTCTGCCAGCCTCAAAAGTCATATTAAAGTTGTGGAAGATCTCTTTATCTCCAAACTGCAGATTCAGATCGTGAAATGCGATCTCCTGCACGCTCCCTGCGATCTCTCCCGCCGTTTTTTCTGCGATCGTCTGTTCCTGGTCGATCCGCTGAATGATCTCACCGGCTGTTCCCATCAGGTTTTTATCCTGCACAAAGAGCTGCAGCGGAGAGAATACGCCGTTTAAGAGCTGCACAGCAGAAATCAGCAGCCCGACTGTCATGCTCCCGCGAAGAACGAACCAGATCCCGACAGCCATACACGAGAGCTGTGAGAGCATGCCGATGAACATTCCGATGTCATTCGAAGCGACCTTTGCAAAAAGGTAGCTTTTCCTGGATCTTTCATATGCATGGTCGTTCACATCCAGTTTTCTGCTGAAAAGATTTCCTAATCCCAGCAGCTTTACCTGCTCAAAGCCTTTCAGACCATTCTCGAGAACTGCCATATAGCTGCTGTTCTGCTGTGTGTACTCTACCGTCTTCTTTGCCATGACAGCGCCCGGGATCTGGGAAAGAACAACTGTCACGCTGGAAAGTGCAACGAACGACAGACCGAGCTTCCAGTTGATGATAAATATAGACAGAAGGCTTACCACCGCCGACAGAATATTGGAGATAATGCTGCACTTTGGCATCAGATAATTGTCCACAATAAGATCGATATCTTTCGAGTACAGGCTCAGGTAGTGCCCGTTCTTTTCGGACAAAAAGACATTCAGCTCCTTGTGATAAAGCGCCCTGTATAGATTTGTTTTCAGATAACGGACGATCTTATTGACATAGACGATCCTAGCATAATCATACAAAAACGAAGCGGCCAGCCCGCACACTGCCATGCCGATGCACAGCAGCATTGTCGTCTGAAGAGAATCAGAAGGGCTGATCACCACATCCACCACCCTCCCGAGACAGAATGAAAATATTGCCATGAAACATGCTGAAACTAATCCGAAAAATGCCGTTACGATAAAAATTCCCCTGTATCTTTTTTCTGCGTCAGCCATATGATAAACCTCCTTGTACTATTTTCATTTATCATAAATAAAAGAACCACCGATGTAAACAGTGATCCATCAAGTGGTTTGTTTGAACAAATAAGAGGTTTATTTTCATGATTATCCTGCTGTGTCCGATCCCTGAATATGTCACAGCCATTGTATGAATGCAGTCTTATCGTTTTTGTTATAGCCCGCCTGCTCGTAAAATCGTAAGGTACTTTCCTGCTTAGAGCCCGTGAGCAGCATCATCTTATAACAGTTTTCGCGCTGTGCGATCTTTCTTGCAAAGTCCAGACAGGCAGTTGCAAAACCTTTCTTGCGATAGTTTTTATCCGTAATCACATTTTCAATGAACGCATATGGACGCTGCCCTCTTGTAAGATTGGGAATAATGACACATACACAGGAAGACACAATGGCACCATCTTCCTCCGCTACAATGATATGATGATCCTCATCTGCGAGGATCCTGTTCCAGACTGCCATCACGTGTCCGCTCTTTTCAGGAAACGGGTTATCATGAAGCTGCATGTAGAGTCTCATGAGCTGGTCAAAATCGTTTTCTGTGATTTCTCTGATCATGGTATGCATTCCTCTCTTTCTATAAAGCGTGACTTCCTGCTTATCAGATTTCCATGTGGCGCGTGAGTCGGGGAAGTAAGTATCTCTTCCCTACTCGATTATATACCTTGATCGCTCACTTCACAATCAGTTATGACAAATTTTTATCACAAATTCCTGCATTTATGTTACTGTTTGATCTGTTTTGGTAATATATTTTCATAGTACTATTGCATCGAACGGAATGCGCTCACTTCTGGCTCCCCGACTGCCGTAAGCTGCCGGATCTCGTATAGGATATCCATCCGGTCCTGCCCGGCTGTCCTGCGGTACTTGCAGAGGATTCTCTCCACAACCATGCCCGCGTTTTCCGTACTCACATCTATCAGCAGTGCCAGCACCTGCGTCGGGCTGTATTTTGTTGTGACATCGCCCTTTCTCAGCGACGACACGATCACTTGCTGTAAATGTTCCAGTTGTCTCTGAACCATCATTTCACCCGCATCGGTATAGTCCTCCAATGTAAATAGAATACATTGGACCTCCCTGGGGTTACGGATCAGATTTCTCTCCATAAAACGATATATTTTCTCAAAATGAATGTACTCGACTTCAAATGAACCTTCCATTTTACTCTCTTTCAGCTTTCCTGTGATCGCCTCGATCGAATTGTGGCTGCTCACGGGTTTGTTGATGTCAGAAAAAAAGCGGTATCCGTTCTTTCCCTCATTTTTTACACTGTAGAGAGCCTTATCTGCATTTTCATACAACGATTCATAGCTCACACCGTCATGCGGCGCACGGGCGATTCCCACAGATACCGTCACATGCACCAGATTTCCCGGCATGACAAGACTGCGCTCGATCTGTCGGATGAACCGCCGGGCTTTTGCTTTGATCTCATATTTATCGTAATGTCCCAGTGAAAAGACGACAAATTCGTCACCGCCAAGTCTCGCGATCATATCCTTTGGATCTGCGGCTGCCTTGATCGCCTTTGCGAAACGGATGAGTACACGATCTCCCTCCATATGACCATATGTATCATTGACACTCTTAAAATTGTCCAGATCCGTGATAAAAAAGATTCCTTCGCGGTGCGTACACAGACTGGCATTGACCAGTTCAGGAATTCCCTGACGGTTCCGCAAGCCCGTTAACGGATCCCGCTTCGCCATGGCGATCATTTCCTGCTGTTTTTCAACAGTTCTGCTCATCTCCTGCAGTTGCTGTTCCAGATTCTGTTTCATTTTTTCAAGTTCCAGTAATTTCTGGCTTTCATCGTCTGTCGTTTCTGTCCGAAAAAATGTACGCATATTCTTCCCTCCACTGCTTTTGTAACGATAAAATTATTTTAATTGATTAAAGGCTCTTTTTGAAGTACCTGTGCGCCATTCGCATATTTTCCGGTATCAATTGCATGTGTGAGATTCAGAAATGATTTCGGATCCTTATCCATTACTTTCTATCAGTTCTATGGGATCGATATACTTCCCGTCTACTGTGATCTGATATTTTAGCTCTTTATTCTGCTCATCCACAGGAAAAAGCACAGTTCTGTCAGTGACCTCATAACCCTCCGCAACGATGGGCTTTAGAGCGCTTCTGTATATGGAGCAGTATCCATTACCGTGGTCCACGGTCACGCAAAAGCCACTTTGCAGGTTTCCTTCAACGGTCCGGACTGTCCCATTTGCCGACGCGGTCACCGTAATCCCATCAGAGGCGTAAAATGTCGCGGTCGGATTGCCGTCAAGCTCGTTCTCCTGGCTGTTGTAGAAAGCAGTTCCACTGAAAGGCAGTCCTGTCGGAATATAACTTGCCTGAATCTCTTCCTTATATTCCTCTTCACGCTGTGTTTTCAGAATAACGGTATCACTCAATAATATGACCTTTTCCTGCAGCGTTTTCTTTTCTTCTGTCAATTCTGTATTCAGTTGTGTGATTTCATGAATCTGTCCGCTCAGCGACAATATCCTGTTATTTGCATTGTAAAGATTTTTCATAAGGATAATGCAGCAGACAAACTCTGTAGTGATCAGCAAGGCGATCATTTTCTTCCTGAGTATTCCCTTGTTTTTCAATACGCACCTCCGTGATCGTAGTCCCATGTCGTGTCCATCCGTCATAACCAGATTCATTTTAGTAAATAATCTGACTTTTTTAAAGAACTAAAACACAAATCGCATATTTTAGGGTATCGATTGAATAGCAATTCAATAATTTGAAATTTGTGTGCTACCTCATGTGTGCTACGTGGCAAAATTTAAGGCTACCGCTGACACTCTCTGTCAACGATAGCCCTTGATTTTACGTTATTTCTTAGAATTTCCCAGCCGCTTTTAGAAGCGGTTTTCCTTCGCTGCTTCCTCAATAGAAACTGCAACTGCCACAGTAGCGCCAACCATCGGGTTGTTGCCCATGCCGATGAGTCCCATCATCTCCACATGAGCGGGAACAGAAGAAGAACCTGCGAACTGTGCATCAGAGTGCATGCGTCCCAAAGTATCTGTCATACCATAGGAAGCCGGACCTGCTGCCATGTTGTCCGGATGGAGTGTACGGCCTGTACCGCCGCCGGATGCCACTGAGAAGTACTTCTTGCCAGCTTCGTTTCTCTCCTTCTTGTATGTACCTGCAACCGGGTGCTGGAATCTTGTAGGGTTGGTTGAGTTGCCTGTGATGGAAACGTCAACGTTCTCTTTCCACATGATCGCAACGCCTTCACAAACGTCGTTTGCGCCATAGCAGTTTACCTTGCCGCGAGGACCTTCCGGATCAGAATAAGACTTTCTGAATACTTCCTTTACAGTGTTTGTATAGGGATCGTACTCTGTCTCAACAAATGTGAATCCGTTGATACGGGCAATGATCTCTGCTGCGTCTTTTCCGAGGCCGTTCAGGATAACTCTGAGCGGTTTCTGGCGAACTCTGTTCGCTTTCTCAGCGATACCGATCGCGCCCTCTGCCGCTGCAAAGGATTCATGTCCTGCAAGGAAGCAGAAGCACTCTGTCTCTTCTTCCAGGAGCATCTTCCCTAAGTTGCCATGTCCAAGGCCTACCTTGCGGTTGTCCGCAACGGAACCAGGGATACAGAAGGACTGAAGCCCCTCTCCGATCGCTGCTGCCGCATCTGCTGCCTTTCTGCAGCCTTTCTTGATCGCGATCGCCGCACCTACTGTATATGCCCAGCAGGCATTCTCGAAGCAGATCGGCTGGATCTTCTTAACCTGGTCATACACGTCAAGACCTGCGTCCTTTGTGATCTTCTCAGCCTCCTCGATCGAGTTGATGCCATAGCTCTTTAAAACCTCGGTGATCTTATCTATTCTTCTCTCATAGGATTCGAATAATGCCATAATTATTTTACCTCCTTATCTGTTCTAGGATCAATAATCTTAACAGCATCCTGCACGCGTCCGTACTGGCCTGAAGCCTTCTCCCATGCTGTGTTCGGGTCATCGCCCTTCTTGATAAAGTCAGTCATCTTGCCAAGGCTTACAAACTTGTAACCGATGATCTTGTCGTCTGCATCAAGTGCGATACCAGTAACGTAGCCCTCTGCCATCTCAAGATAACGAGGTCCCTTCTTCAATGTACCGTACATCGTACCAACCTGGCTTCTCAGACCTTTGCCCAGATCCTCAAGACCTGCGCCTACAGGAAGACCTTCCTCGGAGAAAGCGGACTGGGAACGTCCATACACGATCTGCAGGAACAGTTCTCTCATAGCCGTGTTGATCGCATCGCACACAAGGTCTGTGTTCAATGCTTCCATGACAGTCCTGCCCGGAAGCAGCTCTGCCGCCATCGCTGCGGAGTGTGTCATGCCTGAACATCCGATCGTTTCAACCAGCGCTTCCTGGATGATACCTTCCTTTACGTTCAGGGATAACTTGCAGGCGCCCTGCTGCGGTGCACACCAGCCTACGCCGTGTGTAAAGCCGGAAATGTCTTTGACTTCCTTAGCCTTTACCCATTTCGCCTCTTCTGGGATCGGTGCACAACCATGATTACCGTCACGTGCTACTACACACATTTCTTCAATTTCCTTTGAATAAATCATGTGAAAACTCCTTTCGATTCCTTAACTTTTATTTTTAATGTGTGACATATGCCGCACATTTAATAACTGATCAAATGGTTTTACATTGATATTTTCGCACATTTTTGGAAAAATAGCAATTAAAAAATCTTATTTTTGATAAAAAATTATCAAATTTTTCAAATTACGCTGTTTCTGTCAGTTTTTTCCGGCAATTTCGCCCTGTTTTTTGTAGATGCTGTCCGCTTCCACATACCCTCTCACCATCGATGTCGGGTAGATATTGGAGTTGCGTCCGATCACGGTTCCCGGATTGAGCACGCTGTTACAGCCGACTTCCACGTTGTCGCCGAGCATCGCGCCCATCTTTTTCAGACCTGTCTCGATATTTCCGTAGGGCGACTTGACGACCACGAGCGTCTTGTCACTCTTGACATTGGAAGTGATGGATCCTGCACCCATGTGCGATTTATAGCCAAGAATGCTGTCACCCACATAGTTGTAGTGCGGGACTTGTACTTTGTTAAAGAGGATCACATTTTTGAGTTCTGTCGAGTTGCCGACAACGGCGCCCTTGCCGACGATCGCATTTCCGCGGATAAATGCGCAGTGGCGGATCTCCGCGTCCTCGTCAATGATGCAGGGACCGTTGAGGCATGCCGTGGGGGCGACTTTGGCAGATTTTGCGATCCAGATGTTCTCGCCGCGTTTCTCATACTTGTCTTCCGGGAGTGAATTGCCAAGCTCCACAATGTACGCACCGATCTTTGGCAGCAGCTCCCACGGGTAAACAGCTCCGTCAAAGAGCGGTGCCGCGATGGTCTCCTCCAGATTGTAGAGATTTTTGATCTGTAATTGTTCCATTTTGTACTCCTTCTTTCTATAATATATTATTTAGTAAATTACCCATTTTCCATTGCGGCTGAATCCGAAATTCCAGCATCCGTCTCTTCAGCCGCCGCTGCCATCAGGGATTCCCAGTATTCATCTGCGGCAGGCTCTGCATCCAGCCAGGGCTGCGGCGTCTGTGCCGGGGACGGTCCTTCTGTCGAGGCTTCATTGGGACCGTTGAAGTCAAACGAGATCTTTTCGTCTGCATATTTTAAGTAGGCATCAAACGGATTCCCGGCTTTTGATATAAATCCGGTTATCTTCCCGGCAGTCTTTCCGGTTGTGAAGAGCTCCCGCATCAGTTCCTCTGAAATGGGAACCTGCGCTACAGTATGTCCGATCTTAAAACCGCACTCGCACTCGTAATACCACTGGCTCTTTTTCAGTTTATGCGCATCGCACCTTGGACATGCAAGATTTGTTTCTGCCGGGGCGGGTCTGTCCGGAAAATCGAACACAACCTGACCGTCCGCCGTCAGCTTTAACGGCGCGTCAAACTTGGCGCCGCTCTTTGCCAGAAAGCCCTGTATCACATCGGTCTTTTTGTGCGTGAGCAGTTGTTTTACGACACTGTCACTGATCTTTAAACCGGCTATTTTGTTATTGACCGCAAACCGGCAGCTATGTTCTGCGTCCTCTTTATTGTAATTGGAGCAGCCATAGCCAAACATTGTCCTGACAATCTCGCCGCCGCACAGCGGACAGACCACGTCCTTGAGTTTTTGCTGTTCGATATCGTCAAAATCGAATTTCAGACCTGTGATCCTGCCTGCCTCGTCCCGGCTGAATGTTATGCGTGCGTCAAACTTTTTGCCTGCCTTTGATCTGAAACCGCGTATGGTTGCGGTTTTCCCGTTCGTCAGCAGTTCTTTGACCTGCGCCTCCGAGATGTCCTTTCCCGCCATCTTGCCGATAGAAAATCTGCAACTGCTCTCATCAAGCTTATCGTAGTTGGCACAGCCGTAGCCAAACGGCGTCTGGACGATCTCGCCGCCGCACAGCGGACAGACCACATCTCTTATTTTTTTCGCTTCCACGTTGTCAAAATTAAAAGTGACCGAATGTTTTCCGTCAGCGTCCTTCGCCAGCATCAGGCATGCGTCGAACTTTTTGCCGCTTTTGCCCTTGAATCCACGGATCGTCTGGGTGATCCCGTTGTCCAGCAGTTCTTTGACCTGCTCGGGACTCAACTCCTTGTCGGCAACCTTGCCGATCGCAAACCTGCAGCTAGAAGGATCCTGCGGATCGTAATTGGCACACCCATAGCCAAACGGGGTGGTAACGATGTCCCCGCCGCACGCCGGACACTGGGCGCCGATCTTTTTTCGCGCGCCCAATCCCCTGGCGTCTTTTCCTGTAAACGGACTGATCTGCACCGCGAGCTGTCTTGTCAGATCCTTATCCCGGATCTGTATGGTCTCCCTGCGGATAAAATCCTCGAGCTTTGCGCGGTAGTCGTTCACGTCGACGGTTCCGTTGGTGATGCCGTCAAGCCCTTTTTCCCACGAGGCGGTCATCTTGGGATTCAACAGCGCAGGGACAGTCATGGCGACAACCTCGTACACCATCTCTCCGAAATTTTGTGGCGTGATGACCTGCGTCTTTTGGTTGAGGTTCAGATAGCCGATGCGGATCAGTTTCTTGATGATCTCCGCGCGGGTAGCGCTTGTGCCGATCCCGGAACCTTTGATCTGGGCGCGGAGTTCCTCGTCCTCGATGAGCTGTCCCGCATTTTCCATGGCAAGGATCATGGAACCGGACGTGTACCGTTTGGGCGGCGTGGTCTTGCTGTCGCGGATCTCAAAGCCATTGACAGTAAGAAGGTCGCCCTGTTTCAGCGTGTCTGCGAGCGCGAGCAGCTTTTTGGGATTGTTCTTTTTTTCCGGGCTTTCCCCCGTTGTTGTCTGGGAAGCCGTGTTATCCTTGTTCTGTCCGTCACCTGTATTTTCGTCCTCGTCGGCGTCCTCGAGCGTTCTGCCCATGACTTCGAGATATCCAAGCACCTTGAGCGCCTTTGCCGAGGCAAACAGCGATTCCTTTTCAATGCCCACCACGAGTTTCAATGTCTGATATTCTGCAGGCGGATAAAAGATGCTCAGGAAACGCCTTGTGATCAAGTCAAAGACTTTGCTCTGAAGCGGTGTCAGCGTTCCGAGTTCTGTCAGTTGTCCAGTCGGTATGATGGCATAGTGGTCTGTGACCTTGCTGTCGTCCGTGTACTGCGTCTTTGCAATATTTGCAAAACTTTTTTTCGTCAAAATATGATCTGTAAACCGCTGTGTCGGCGTGTATCCCTTTAATCCGTTCAGATTTTTGTCGATCTCTTTTGCGACGGCTGTCGTCAGCACCCTCGCGTCTGTTCTCGGATAAGTCGTGAGCTTTTTCTCATACAAGTCCTGCGCGACCTGCAATGCCTGGTCGGGGCTGATCTTGAAGCGCTTAGCGCACTCCGCCTGCAGTTCCGCCAGATTGAACAGCAGCGGCGCCTTCTTTCTGGAGATGCCCTTTTCCAGCGTTTTGACGACCGCGTCCTTTCCCTCAAGCGAAGTGATCAGCGCCTGGGCGTCCTCTTTTTCCTTAAAGCCGTTTTCCTTGTAAAGCTTTGGGGATTCAAAATAGGCAGAGCCTTCTACTGCCTTCCACTCCGCCTCGATATCCGCCTCGGTAAAAGTTCCCACAACCCTGTAAAACGAGGTCTCCTTGAAATTCCGTATCTCGCGCTCCCTGTTGACAACCATGCCGAGCACACAGGTCATGACCCTTCCCACGGCAATCGCGGTATAGCCCTTTGTCGCCGCGGCATCGTTGAGCAGTTTTCCGTATTTGACGGACATGACACGCGAGAAGTTGATGCCCATGGCGTAGTCCTCGATCGAGCGCATGATGCCGGATCGGCCGAGGTTCTCATATGCCGACATCGGCTTTGCCTGCGCCACACCGCGCCGGATCTCATCCTCTGTCTGCGAGTCGATCCACACGCGCAGCTCCTGCATTCCTTTGCGGACACCGCCGAAATTGCGGATATTTTCCTCGATGGTCTGCCCTTCTTTTCCAGAGTCGCCCGCCCAGTATACCGTGTCAATATCCTCACGCTGCAGCAGCGCATGAACGATATCGTACTGCTGTCTGACATTTTTGATGACGCCGTACTTGTATTTCTCAGGCAAAAACGGCAGATCCTGCAGCATCCACTTTTTGTAGCGGATATCATACTCCTCCGGATAGACCATCTCCACCAGATGGCCGACGCACCATGTGATGACGTATGTGTTGTTTTCTATGTATCCATTGTGTTTTCCTGACACCTGAAAAACTTTGGCGTAATCCTGTGCCACCGACGGTTTCTCGGTTATGATCAGTTTCTTTCCCAAGTTCTATTCTCCACCCTGTTCTATTTTTTTAAAGCCTGCAGCACCTGCGATACGGTCAGTTGAAGCGCATCGGGAAGCTCCGCCCGCGCAGGCAGGACTGCCTGATATACTTTTTCCGGAATATCCTCCAACGCAAATACCGGATCGCTGATCTCCAGCAGGTCACAGACCATTTTCTGAAATTCATGGTAGTCCACCAGGTCTTTGCTTCCGATATGGAAGATCCCTTGTAAGTCATGATCCAGAACATACTTTGCACACGCGCCGACCTGGTCTGCGAGCGTCACATTCACAAAGTCATTCGGATACGCTGCCAGCGGCTTCCTGCTCGCACTGAACTCCCGCAGCGTCCGTATCCGCGGGCAGTCGGGCGCCCATACGGACGGAATGCGGAAAATAATCAGCCGACCGGAGAGTTTCTTCATCAGCATCGCTTCACAGTCCCTCTTAAACCTGCCATAATCCGATTCGGGGGCAGGCTGCGCCTCCTCCGTCCACGGCTGGGACAGATCCCCGTCAAAGACATTCGCCGTGGATATAAAAAGAAGTCTTTTTGACCTTCCGGCCAGCCAGTCAGCCAGCGCCTCATGAAACCGGTATTGCGCCTGAAAATCACCCCGCATGGAAGAAATCACGATCTCCGGGTTCTCTTTCTCCAGGATTTCTATCAGAGCGTCTGTGTTCTCCGCCTGCAGTTGATAACCGCCTTCCACTTCATGATGTCCCGCCGTGATGACTACCTGATGATCCTGTGATAAGCTGTCTTTGATGGCGCGCCCCACAAGACCGGTTCCGCCGAGTAATAAAACTTTTTGTTTCGCCTTCATTTTTTTCAACTTTTCTAATATGGCTATCGCATTAGGCTGTGTTGGCGTAAATTTCACACCACGTTTCAGCATACCCATAACCTTTTTTGCTTTCTGTTCAATTTCTTTAACCATATGCTCACTTGTCAGCATTAAATGATTTCCAACTATAGTATATTCCCGTTCTATGTATTCGTCTGTTATCGGAAACATATCCTGTATCAAAAATGCACTCCGCCTGCTATCATCTAATTTCACAATATGGACAATGTCACAGGGTTTTCCTGCTTTTTCTTTTGTTTCTACAATTCGCTCATATTTATCAATCCGACTGGATAAAGGTATCATCCAGTAAATTCCTGTGCGTGTATCTTCAAAGCAATAATAATGTGGTCTTTTTTCCTTAATAATATAAAACCCCGTTTTCCTCATTTGCTTGTCCTCACTATGGAAAAAGTCCCCCGCCTTACGGCGAAGGACTATACTTTCAACCCAACCATTTATATACCGCATATTGGTCAGCGGTAAACTTTCAACCCGACCATTTATATACCACCTATCGGTCAGTGGTAAACTTTCTTTATACCTACATTCTAACAAGCGCATAGTGGAAAGTCAAGAGAGCTATCTAAAATAATTTTATACCAATCCGCATTGATTATACATATTTTTTCTATAATCCAACTCTATTTCTTCGTGATATACCCCTGCGCCTTGAGAAGCTCCGCGCAGAGCACCGCGCCGCCTGCTGCGCCGCGCACGGTATTGTGCGAGAGCCCGACGAACTTCCAGTCATATACGCTGTCCTCGCGGATCCGTCCCACAGAGACGCCCATGCCGTTCTCATAATCAACGTCAAGGCTTACCTGAGGTCTGCTGTCCTCCTCGAGATACTGGATAAACTGCTTCGGCGCGCTCGGAAGACCAAGCTCCTGCGGAACACCCCTGAAATTTACTAATTTTTCTATCAACTGCTCTTTTGTGGGCTGCTTTCTGAATTTGACGAACACGGCAGCAGTGTGTCCATTTAATACCGGCACACGGATACACTGGCATGTGATCACAGGCGATGTTGCCGGAACGATCACGCCGTCCTTAATCTCGCCCCAGATCCTGAGCGGTTCCTTCTCGCTCTTCTCCTCCTCGCCGCCGATGTACGGAATGATGTTTCCTTCCATCTCCGGCCAGTCCTTAAATGTCTTGCCCGCGCCGGAGATCGCCTGATAAGTCGTCGCGACGACCTCGTAGGGTTCAAACTCTTTCCACGCAGTCAGGACAGGCGCGTAGCTCTGGATCGAGCAGTTTGGCTTCACTGCGACAAAACCTCTCGTCGTGCCAAGGCGCTTTCTCTGGAAGTCGATCACCTTCATGTGTTCAGGGTTGATCTCCGGTACGACCATCGGTACGTCAGGTGTCCATCTGTGGGCAGAATTGTTGCTGACGACAGGTGTCTCGGTCTTTGCGTAGTCCTCCTCGATCTTTCTGATCTCATCCTTTGTCATGTCCACGGCGGAGAATACAAAATCGACTTCAGAAGCCACCTTCTCAACCTCATTGACATTCATGACTACGATCTCTTTCACAGCCTCCGGCATCGGCGTCGTCATCTTCCATCTGTCGCCGACAGCCTCCGCATATGTCTTTCCTGCGGAGCGGGGGCTTGCGGCGATCGTCGTCACCTCAAACCACGGGTGGTTCTCCAACAGGGCGATAAAACGCTGTCCAACCATACCGGTACCGCCAAGGATACCTACTTTCATTTTTTCACTCATTTTTCTCCTCCATTCTGCTGAACCTTGTATCAGCATAAAGTATTTCATATTCCACAACTCAAATATTCCTTATTGATACGTATGACCTCCCGCATCGCATCCGGTCCCGGCGCGCCGATCGTCATGCGCTTATCGACACAGGTCTCGAGGCTGACCGCCTCATAGAGATCCTCCTCAAACACGGGGCTGATCGCCTTTAACTCCTCGAGGGACAGCTCGTCGATCGACCGATCCTTCTCAATACAGTACAGCACCAGTCTCCCGATGATGCCATGCGCATCCCGAAACGGCACGCCGTGATTCACCAAATAATCCGCCGCATCTGTGGCGTTCGTGAACCCCTTCATGGCGCTTACCTTCATGACGTCCTTATTGAACCGCATGGTCTTGAGCATACCTGTAAACAGCGCCACGCACCCCTTGACAGTATCGATCGCATCGAAAGTCAGTTCTTTATCCTCCTGCATGTCTTTATTGTAGGCGAGCGGGATCCCCTTCATCGTCGTCAGGATCGACACCAGCGCGCCGTACACACGCCCTGTCTTTCCGCGGACAAGCTCCGCGATATCGGGGTTCTTCTTCTGCGGCATGATGCTGCTGCCGGTCGAGTACGCATCATCGATCTCCACGAAACGGTACTCATTGGAGTTCCAGATGATGATCTCCTCGCAGAAACGGCTCAAATGCATCATGATCGTGGACAGTGCTGCCAATAGCTCGATCACATAATCCCTGTCCGCCACGGAATCCATGCTGTTCAGCGTCGGCCCGTCAAATCCAAGCAAACGTGCCGTGTACTCCCTGTCCAGCGGGTAAGTCGTCCCAGCCAGAGCGCCTGACCCCAGCGGACAGTAATTCATCCTGTTATAAATATCGTCAAGACGCTGTCTGTCGCGCTTAAACATCTCGAAATACGCCCCCATATGATGCGCCAGCGTGATCGGCTGTGCTTTCTGCAGATGCGTAAAGCCGGGCATATACGTCTCCGTATGCTCCTCCATGATCGACAGGATCGTCTCCAGCAATCCCTTTAAAAGATCCTTGATCTCTGTAACCTCATTTCTTGTATAGAGCTTCATATCGAGCGCTACCTGGTCATTCCTGCTCCTGCCGGTATGAAGCTTTTTGCCCGCATCCCCGATCCTCTGTATCAGATTCGCCTCCACAAAGCTGTGAATGTCCTCATATTCGTCCGTAATCTTCAAAGCGCCGGTCTCGACATCCCGCAATATACGCTCCAGTCCCTCTGTGATCTGATCTCTCTCCTCTTCTGTCAGAATCCCCTGCCTGGCGAGCATTTTCACATGCGCCATACTGCCCTCCACATCCTCGCGGAAAAACTTCTGGTCAAATGAAATCGATGCGTTGAAATTGTATACAAGCTGATCTGTCTCCTTGGTAAATCTGCCGCCCCAAAGCTGTGCCATCTTCCGTCTCCTTTCGATCTCTCAAAGTTCCTAACCGTCATAGTTGCTACAGTTATTCTCTTGAATACAATAGCATAGATTCATGAGAGTTGCAATAAGGAACTGTCGAAAAATCTCAAGGAATATTGGCTTTTCGCATGACAAAACCGGCAGCTAAGATCACCAGATAACTGATAACGCCGCATATAAAAAGCAAAATGATCCGAATAGCGGAGTGCATCGAACACTGTTTTATGCATAATGACTCAATGTATATGACGATACATTCGATCAGCGAAATCGTAATTGTAAACGCCCTGCCCTTTCGTTCGACAAAACGATTCTTTCTGGCATGGCAGCTCGTCATCCCATACATGATGATCTCAGCCAGAAGCGTTGTCATGGCAGATGCATCGATCCCAAACAGTGGGATCAACATCAGATTTGCCATGATATTAAATACTGCAGATGCTATAGAAGCTTTCAAAAAATATTTGTCCATACCGTTTGGAATCAGGCAGCCAAATGCATACAAATATGAAAACACCGCGAAGATCAGGGAGACTGCCAGTATTTTCAACGCACTTGTCCCCGCCAGGTATTCCTCGCCTGCCAGTACCATGATCAGGTCACTGCTCAGACACCATACGCCCGCTGCTGCCGGCAGAATGACAATCGTCAGGATATTTTCGACATTGCGGATCAGATCGGTGTAAAGCTTCTCCTGGTGCTTTCCGACATAGTATGACACACGCGGAATCATCACCAGGACGACCGCGTTCACAACGGATTTTACGAGCGTATATATTTTTGAAACAATGGAATAGATCCCCACATCCGTATCACTCCTAAAAAATCCAAGTATCGTCACATCAGAATGGATATAAATGACAGATGCACAGGAACATCCGAAAAAAATAAAGAGCGGTTTCCAATGCCGCCTCAACCGCTTCAGGGCGCTTAGACAGAACGGTGCGTATTTTCTTGTATACAAGATGCTTACCATATATCCGCCAACTGTCGCGGTACATCTCAGAAATGCATAGATCACAACATCGTTTGGTGTTTTCACCAAAAGCAGTATTAAAACAGCAGATAGTATCTGAAAAAACAGATATCGCAATGTAATATAAGTATAGTCCTCATAAGCTTCGGTTAACCAGTCCCGGCTCAATGTACTGAAAAGGACGTCGATCACCATGATACTGAACAGATTCCGCGTCTCTTGCAGTCTTGGGACAAAAATCAGCATTGCCCCAAGTATGACCAATGCGGTCAGCATCGTCACCAGATTGATCGTAAAGATCTCTGCTGAAAACTGTGTCACTTTGTTCTGGTCATCTCTTACTTTGGCAATTTCACGGATCGCATAGGTTGAGATCCCAAATCCCGAGATCAGCGCAATATATCCCATGACCGATTCTGCAAAAGCATATTTTCCATATGTCTGCGCCCCCAATACCCTTGACACATACGGATATATGATCAAAGGTATGACAATGTTGACACATTTTTTAAGGATATTGAGAATGGCATTCTTTTTGATCGATCTTTCTTTCATGCACGACCCCTTATCTTTCTTGTGTTTTTGGTATGATCTATCTCATACAAAGAAAATATGAGCGGTATCATGATGATCCTGCTTGTGTCCAGTATGACCAGGTTGACTGACGACAATAAGATAAATACGGACATACAGGTGTGTATCTGAAAATACTTCCTGTGAAAGATATATTTTATGTAACAAAGGTACCAGATTAAGATCAGCACTCCCGAACGTGCTGTCTGCCCGACGATTCCAATATCCGTAATACTAAACCGCATTGACGCGCCATGAACCAATGTCTTGTATGTTTCGGGATCATTCCGCTGAGGATCGATCATCCCATATCCGCCAAGAGGGTTTCGGGCAAACAATTTCAGATAATATTCCAGTTCGTCGAACCGTGTCGTGATACTTATCTCAGATACACTTGCAAATTTTTCGATCACATATTTTCCGATATATGATATGCACAAAAACAGGATCAGGCAGACGCAGATCATCATCAATATGTTTTTGAGATTTATCTTATGATTTCTTTTCATGTAACAGATAACCAGGCAGACGAAGCAGATCAATATCTCGCTCCTTGTCTGGGATACAAAATAGATGGCGCCAAGACTTAATAAAACATTCCATCTATGGAGCCTTGTCTCTGTCCGGTTTCCGATCCGATCCATAGATACAAAAAGCGAGAACAGTATCATCGTATCCAGAAATGTTATTCTGATATTCCCATCCCGGATTCCAATTTCCCCTTTCATTTCATATGCGGGTATATGCATAAAGACAAGCTGGTATCTGTAATAAAGAACCGACTGTATCAGCAGCAGGATATCCGCTATGATATTGAACACGGTCAAATAGCGGACAGCTAATTTTCCATACGCCTCTTTCCGCAATAATTCATGCATTGGGAAAAAGAGGACACAGATCAAAAACGGATAAGCCGCTCTCCCGATCATGGCAGCCGAGTGAATGCCATATTTGCAAAAACTGTAAAACACATTGTAAAATACAACAAAATATAAACCTACAATAAGAAATAAAGGCGTAGTTACCCTTAGTTTAAGCAGGCTTTTCGCTATAAGCCACAAAAACAGGATCATCGAGACGGCAGCCAGTCCATACTTCATATTATAGGAATTCAATTGATTGACAACGTAAGGCACTGAAAACAGAAAATAAAAGTAATAGTTCAAAAGCAAAAAAGCTATGGCACAGGATCTAAAGCCCTTTTTCTTAAACATATCCGTCTTTTCCCTCTTCGACATATTTCTGGTATATCCTAAGTGCCGCACATTGATATTCCGCCTTTTGAACCAGATATCTGCAGAATTCTTTATAGCTCAATCCGCCCAGATTGGAGTTCCCTTCATGCATATGATATACATACATTTCCGGATCATAAACTGTCCGCCAATGATTTCTGTGACATCTCACATCCAAAATGTGTTCTTCTCTGTATAGAAAAGTCTCCGGATCAAACAGCATGTCTGCCTGATTTATAAAACGCTTATCAAAGATCAGACAGGCGCCGCTCAAAATTACATTCTCCCGCAGATACATATGGTCTTTTTTATTTTGCAGCCTGCGGAGGATCTTATATAATTTTTGCATAAAACCACGATTTCTTGCCTTCTGCGTCAAATAAAGTTTAAATAACTTCAATGAAAAAAATTTATTGCATGTTGCAAATAATTTATGAAGTTGTTTGATCTCTATCTCAATCTCGCTCAAAACATGATTTCCCGATCTATTGTCAAGCGGATTCGCATGGTAATCTCTCCACGGAACATAAATATCCGGTCCGCATACATAAAAGGGTACTGTCAGATACAGCTTTTTTAACTGATTCAAAAATTCCTTCTGAACAAACAGCACATCATTGTTCGCGCATATCAGAAATTCAGGTACAAAGTTATCTTTTATAAACTGATATCCCAGATTATTTCCTTTGGAGAAGCCTTGATTTTCCTCCGTTTCCACGAAACATATATTCTCATTTGCTTTATATATGTTTCTCAGACATTTCCCCGAACCATCCGGTGAGGCGTTGTCAACGATCACGATCCTATACGATTGCAGATCATCCAGTGACAAAATAGATGAAATTGTCTGTTCCGTCATTGCAGCATCTTTATAATGTAATATCAAAAAACAAAACTCGATCCTATCCATAATCACCTCAGTCTGACTCAAAGGAGCTCTTTTGGGGAAATAATCTGCAAAACATCCCTATCTGCTGCAAATATGCGTTTTTTATATTTCTCACTTTATCATTATCATTAATGCAGATCAGTTTAATATGATGATCGCTATCAATATCGCGAATCATTTCACGATTATCGTCCCGCAGATCATAAAACTTTGAAAAACGAATATCCCGCGGGATAAACTGTCCAGTCACAAGCTGCCAATACCGAAACACCCAATGATTCACTCCTGTGTTGTCCCGGAACCTGTTTTTTGATGATAATTCCATCAGCTCAGGTTCTTTATTCCATACAGTTTGCAATGATGTTTTCAATAATGACTGGGCTACATGCAAATCCAGAAAACCGGTAAAATGTTTCCATGGCAGCAATGCTATGGATCTGAGATTATCACTTCGATTGTATATATGAAATATTTTTTTCCAATGTTTCTGCATTACGTCTTTTTTGTTGAAATGCTTATTGATCACCGCAACATTGTGATATTGTATATCTGTAATCCCGCCCCAGTCACCAGTCAGGGCATTTAAAACAAAAGAATCACATGGCTTCCCCTGCTTAAAAAAGTCTGTTGGATGTGTTTTCCTGACAATAAACATATCATCATTGAAATAGACAAACCGATCGCTAAGTCCGGGAATCAAATGCATATGATTTTCTATCACATGGGAATTGAATGTAGGAAGATATGCTCCTGGAATGTAATCACTATGTTTTATGATATTTAATTTGGGGTTACGCGTATTCAGCCATTGCGGCAAATGACCGTATGTCACAAAAAAAATTTTGTGTACCCATGGCGCATACTGCTCTACACCACGGAACCAATAACGCAATGTGTCCCAGTTGCGGTACCTCACATTGTCCGTATTATTTGCATTTGTATCGGTATATAGCGCTTTCTCTGCGATCCATTCGGGATCTTCTGGATCTACCCATGTGATCACGAAATCTATGTCTTCTTCATTTTTATCTGTATTCTTATACATTCCTGCGATCCTCCAGTATATCTGTCAGGGCACTTTCAAATCTACTGCAAAATGCCTCCGCTGAATAATTATTTTTCACAAACTGGTAACTTTCTTCCATTTTAAGACGTACATCTTCATCGGATATATTCTTTAACTTTTGGAGTACTTCTATTATTGAAGCAGTATCACAATCCTCTATTTGGTACCCATGGTCAATATCGGATTCCATGTTTGTAACAGGTATCAATCCTGTATGCATACATGTGAGAACAGATGTACATGTTGCTTCACTGCAACTGGCACTTATTGTATAAGCACAGTTGTTGGACAATTCATAGAATTTGCGGCTTTCTGTATTTACGAATCCGACATAGTGTATATTTCCCATATTCAATTCTTTTGCAAAACATTCAAAGAACCCTTTTTCATATTCACATGCAATATATAAATTATAATCCGGCATACAAGCAAAGGATTCCAGCACCAGATCCAATCCCTTGTGCACAAGTCCCTTTCCGCCCAGCCAGAGAAAATTATACTTACATGACGAAATATTTCTGTTCATATCTTTATATGAATAATGCGTAAACGGTATTACACCTACCTGATATATCCTTTTCTCCCACATACTGTATGTCGAAGCACACCACTGTCCGCCGACAGTGATGATCCCATCCACATTTTTCATACTCTGTATTGCCAGTTGTGGATTCCGCGGCATTCCAAATCTTGAGGATGATTTCACAATTCCTCTTCTGTCATACAGATTGATCCATCGGATTACCTCATTGGAAAAAGAATCAATAAAGTTTGCACCGGTTGCGTAGTAAATCCTGACAGTGCTGCTTTTACATTGCAAGACACTATTGTCAAAGCAATCTCCTAAGCCAATGATCAGATCATATTGATCAAAGTCTTTAAATTTATCATTGCAAAAAAACACCACATCAACGTCATATCTTAGATCATCCAAAACCTTTACGATGCCTTTTGCCTCAAAATAATTAGGATGCCTTGCTTTTGTTCCTGTTACAAACGGTTTTGTAATATAAACCAGGAGACACTTTTTCGTATATCGGGCATGATTAACATGTTTTAAAATTATATATTTCGCGAATCGAATTATTATTTTTTTGCTATATAACCGCAAATTTCTTAACATGTTACAGTACTCCTTTATGCTCGTTCGATCACGTCTATCATTCCGGCATACGTTTTTTCCCAGTCAAAACGCAGTGAATTCACATATCCCCGCTTACAATGCTCGTCCCTGCCGTTTGAATCTTTTAGTAAATCGATGATCCTCCCTGCCTCTTCCAATGTATTTTCCTGCATCAAATACGCACTGTCCCCAAAGACTTCGTCGATTGAAGATCCTGTTCTGGCGATCACAGGACAACCTGCCCTTTGTGCTTCGATAATGGGAAGCCCAAATCCTTCATATTCAGACGGATAGATCAAGGCAAATGCCTTATTATATATTTTGTTCAAAACGGTTTCAGAGATTGTTTTTAGATGAAGATAATGATTGTTTAATCTGCTATCAAGTAAAATATGCTCTCTCTCGTTCAGTTTTCCGCCGCCAATGAGAACAAGCGAATAACCAAAATATGCAGCCACATCAACAGCATGGTCAAAGCGCTTGTAACCGGATCGCGATCCTATATAGAGTAAAAATTCACAGTTGTTATACTTTCCGAGCTCTTTTATGTACTCTTTATTGTCGATCGGTTTATAAGATGCACTGACACCATTATATATGACGACACACTTTTTTTCTTTTGTCCATGGATAAAAGTGTGCCAGATCCTTTCTGGTATTTTCAGAAACACATGCGATAATATCCGCATTTTCCGCAGACCTTCTTTTCTGCCATGAGTGTACTGTTCTTTTTATCCCTTTGACATAATACTCATATGTAAAATCATGTACAAGTACATATTGCTTTATACTGCTATCCTCCGGTATCCTGTAATATGTGCTGATGAACAGGTCCCCATCTTCCATGCTGCATCTTACCGGAAGATATCTATTCCATTTCGCATAACTGCCATTTTCGTATATCACTGCCGGATTGAATACCATGATCTGGTTAAAATAAATATTGCCACATTCACATTTCTGCAAGATCAATTTTATGTCGCGGTTATCGCGCAGCATTCGGATCAAAAGTTCTTTCCATACATTTGTGATACCCCCCGCCCTTTGCAGATAAAAGGCGATCATATCTATGTATAATCTCATTATTCCCTCACCAAAATAGTTTTGCCATTTCCATCCCGTAACACTCTGCGACATACAGCCGGCTATAACCATTGTCTCTGTAAATCCTATACTTGATATTTGCCCGCTCCAGAGCCTTTCTGACACCTTTCTCATGGCTTACCCCGTTCCTGCGGAAGTTGGCAAGCACTTTGTTTTCCACACAGACGCTTGCGCCTGCCTTCCTGATCCGCAGGATCAGATCCCAGTCGTCATGGATCGTCTCGTTTCTGTACTGGTAATGTTGATAAACTGTTCTTGGAATAAAAGTAGTCGGATGGTTCCAGTACCGCGATGTGACCCATCTGCTGTTCTTTGCCCTTTTGATAAAGCTCCTTTTATTTCCGATGATCCGCAGATCCGCATAAAATAAGTCGTACGGCTGCTGCCTGTACCGCTGCACGGCACACGCCACTGCGTCTGGTTCGTACCAGTCATCGCTGTTGATGATCCCGATCAGCTCTCCCGATGCCATGCGGATTCCCTTGTTCATCGCATCATACATACCAAAATCATGCTCCGAAACATAACGATACGCCATTCCTTTTCCTGCAAATTTCTCCGGATACTCCTTTACGATATCCATCGTGCTGTCTGTGGAGGCGCCATCGACAACAATATATTCGATCTGATGCCATGACTGTCCATACACAGATTCTATCGTCTGACGGATCGTGTCCTCACTGTTGTATGAAACTGTGATTATACTGACAAGCATGCCCCGCTCCTCCTACATTGACATTTACTAGATGTCAATCTGCCTCTAAATATACCACAGCGGAAGAAATTTGACAAGCACTGAATGTCAAATTTTTACTAAAAATGATCCTATACATGAAAATATCTTATACTTAACAAATAAGATTTTATAAAAAAAGACATTTACTACGTGTCATTCCATGTTTATAGATAGGATATATTAAAAACATTGACAGTTTGGGATAATTAATGAAATGAGGATCTGCAGAGGATGAAACGATGCAGATCCCCAAAATACAGGTAGATCATGTTTAAGAATAAGAACAACTCTTCAAACAACATATGCGGAAAGAATGTACACAAATACAGACTGGAAAACTTTACCCATTTGTCACAGCGGATGCTGGCTGAGCGTCTGCAGTTGGCAGGACTTGACCTTGATAAAAATGCAATACAGCGCATTGAGAGCGGGCAGCGTTTCGTCACGGATATCGAACTGCTTGCCCTGTCGCAGACACTCCATGTGACGTTAGATGAGTTGTTGCTGCAGGATTGATAACATGTCAAAAGGGGGCTTTTTGCCCCCTCTTTTCAGTCATTAATATGACGGATCGCATCATATGCCCCGTTGAACATATTCGAAATGTCGTCTGATGAAAGTTCCCCATTGTTTTCAAGCGTCTTGTCCATAATCTTTAACAGTTGCTCCTGGAGACGGGTTTTCTGGGAAACCACGTCGACTGCCCCCGGTTCTTTGAGATCGTCATACATCTTCCCGTAAAACTGCAGCAACTGCTGGTTGGTCGTCTCCCTGCATTTTACGATGTCGCCCAGCGCTATCGCTTTCGTACGGGCGCCGTCGCCGTTAGGTTCCATCTGACGCAGCTCCGAGATTACCTGGTTCAGATACGCTGTCTGCTGTCCGATCCGCTCGATCTGTTCCAGACAGTATTCCATCGTATATTTTGACTGTCCGCCTGCGGCGTGAATAGCTGCCCCAATATTTACCGGTACCTCATCCGCTGTGCCATTCCCGACGATCTCATTTTCCATCATTTTATTTTCAATTGTCTGCTCTGACATATCGTTATCCTCCAAATTCTGCTCTGGCGGACACGCAAGGCATAGCATATTCCGCGCCAGAAAGCGTGCCCTGCCCTGTTTCACGAGTCCCTTAGCCCTTTTTAGGTAAGTCGTCCCGTATTTTTTGCCATTTTCATCGACCACAATAATGTTTTTTGTCATGGGTGTCTCCCCCTTGCTTCGATTTTGTCATGCACTTGTAAAAGGCCTGCGTTTTTTGTTATGGGTGTCTTCCCCGCCTCTTTTATTCAGTATAATATATTTCTCAGACAAATACAATAGCCATGTTATCGGGATCCCATCACTTTTGACAAATTCTGACATATACTATTCTATACATCGATACATTTTGGCAAGAAAGGCGGCGGTTACGAAATGTCTCAAAGTCATAACAGAAAACCATTTCTCCGTCTGGATCACGTAAACTTCTCGTACTACAGTAATCTCGGCGAAGTAAACGTTTTGAACGATATCAGCCTCTCCATCGAGAAGGGCGCCTTTGCGGCGCTGGTCGGTCCGAGCGGATGCGGCAAATCCACGATCCTCTCCCTGATCGCGGATCTGCTCAAGCCGGTGGGCGGGTACATAACCTTTTATTCAGAGGACTTTAACGCTCCGCGTATCGGATATATGCTCCAGCACGACCATTTGCTGGAATGGAGAAATGTCTACCAGAACATAACGCTCGGTCTTGAGATCCAGAAAAAGAAAACGGCAGAAAACCTGGCGCTGGTCGACAGCCTGCTCGAGAAATATCATCTGTCGCATGTCAGGAATCAGAAACCGTCGGCACTTTCCGGCGGAATGCGTCAGCGGATCGCGCTGATCCGGACGCTTGCGATCCGTCCGGACCTCCTCCTGCTCGACGAGCCGTTCAGTGCGCTTGACTACCAGACCCGGCTCAATGTGTCAAAGGACGTGCACGATATCATCAAGTCCGAACAAAAGACTGCGATCCTTGTGACACATGACATCTCCGAAGCGATCTCCATGGCGGATGTCGTCTATGTACTCACGAAATCTCCCTGCACGATAAAGGACGTCATCCCGATCGAGTTTGAAGCCAATGGGATCCGGCGGGAGGATATGCGCAAATCAAGTCTTTTTCAGGATTATTTTGATAAGATATGGAGGGAAATGCAGGATGAAAACACAGAAAAATAACCAGGAAACAGACATACAGTCTTCGGCAGTTACCACAGGACAGAAAAAATATCTGCGTCACCAGAAGCTGCAGAAGCTATATATCTTCTGGAGCCGGATACTGATTTTTATCGCCTTTTTGATGCTGTGGCAGATATCTGCCGATTTCGGGTGGATCGACAGTTTTTATTTCAGCTCACCGACTGCCATATCGCAATTGTTCTGGCACGATATCGCAGACAGGTCCCTGCTGATCCATATTGGCATCACGCTGTTGGAATCCGGTATCAGCTTTGTGCTGATCATCGTGTGTTCCGTACTGATCGCAACATTTTTCTGGTTTTATCCTTCTTTGGGAAAAATGTTCGAACCCTTTCTGATCGTGCTGAACAGCCTTCCAAAGTCCGCGCTTGCACCGCTGATCATTGTCTGGCTCGGGACGGGACCCCGCACGATCATCCTGTGCGGGATATCGGTCGGGATCTTCGGATGCATCCTCAATCTGTACCAGTCCTTTGCACAGACGGATCCGGAGAGGCTGAAACTGATCGAGACGCTGGGCGGCACAAAGCTGCAGGCTTTCACAAAGGTTGTGTTCCCCGGCAACATTCCAACGTTTATCTCACTGTCAAAGGTGAACATCGGTCTTGCGCTCGTGGGCGTCATCATCGGGGAATTTCTTGCCGGAAGAAAGGGACTTGGATATCTGATCATCTACGGCAGCCAGGTATTTAAGCTGGATATGGTGATCTTAAGCATCGTGATCCTCTGCGTGATCGCCATGGTAATCTACGGGCTGCTGAATCTGCTGGAAAAGAAGATCAGTTATTAAAAATCCGGCGTGCAGGGAATCCTGTTCGTTCCCCGCACGCCGGATCATTATACCAATGCCATCATGACTCTGCCGGTTCCCCTGTAGACATTTACAAGGCCCTCACCCGATGCGGCAGAACCGACGAGCGTTTTCGTCGTCCGCTCAACCGTAAAATTCAGACTCGGAGACCAGCACACGGCATAGTTTCCGTCAATTTTTAGAACGTCATTGTCAAGCTCGACTGTCACGAGTTCTTCTCTCGGACAGGGTGATTCCAGCAAGCAGATCCCATTTCCCTGCACACTGAGATTGAACAGTCCCTCACCGCCCATCAAGGCACCGCTCACGGAATTGATGGGAACTGTCTTGAGCGTCAGTCCCACGCTTGCATAGTAGAATCCGTCATTCATCACCATCGCGCCGCCCCACTCGCGGATATCCTCGATGATCAGATGCTTATATGTAGGTTCCAGGATCAGCACACCGTCACCTGTGTATTCCGGTTTGATCCCTCTCTCGCCCGTGACCGCGCCGCCAAAGGCTTTTCTCACAAGGTCGCCCGCGCTCTTTACTCCGGTCTCTACAGACACATTGCCGACCATCACCTGCATCGCGCCCGCGCTGACTGTCCACCTGTTGTTGTTCAGGCTGATGATCGCCTGTCTCTTGCAGACATTCATTCGGGACGCATAATACTCTGTCATTGCCTCCGCCTTGCCAAGCGACAGATCCCGGATCATTTTTATGATGGTTACGCCTGCCTGCTCATTCTCACTCACGATCTCCACATTTTTGTTGTCAAGTAAATTCAAGATATTTGTTCCCATTTTCACATCTCCTTTTTATTCTTATAAACTTTTCCAAACGCGCCATCGCATACATCGTTTATCGCAATTATCACAATGCAGGAAATTGAATCAAACGTACCGATCAAAGCGATAACTGCGCCGCACAGTCCTCTCTCTCATAAACAATTCCCACCCTTCATTGAGACTTTTTCGAATACCTGCTCAAAAAACTGCAGAAATCCGTCCTCCACCGCCACCTGCTCCAGTTCTGACTCGGGCAGATCATAAAAATATTTTCCGGTCCAAATGTCAACGGACAGACTGTCCAGCGGAAAACCTTTCCTGCGGATCCCGGAGTGCGGCTCTGCCGTGATCAGGAACTTTGCGCTTTCCATGGAAGGCTCCATCGCCTCAAACAGCAGCGCCTCGTCATACACAAAGCAGACGGCATTTTTATACCTGGCTGTCAGATCGCCGTATTTCCGGGCAAGCCCCGAATAATGCGCTCTCATCTCCTCATCTGTGAGATACCTGCCATGCACGGTGCGCACATGGACACCCGGCTGGTCCGCATCCGGTACATTGTCAAAATACAGCCCGGAATCGCATGAGAACACCGGCATGTGAAATGCCTTGTAATATGCCACAGCCTTCTGATGTGCATTCTCCAGCGGAGTACTGCCATCTTCCGGCACCTGCGGCACTTCCATATCCAGATCCTTTAAACCGATGATCTCAATATCATATTTTTGATGCAGCCTTTCCATCCGGCTCTTCATTGCCAACAATTTCGCGGGATTTCCTGTTCCGTATAGTATCTTCATCTGTATTCACTCCTGCTATTTCCCCTGCGCGGGTCTGCCTTTCCACTGCCCGTGGGCAAAAAAGAGACACAGCCAAAGCCGCGTCTCTTACAATAAAAGCTTCCAAAGGGACTCGAACCCTCGACCTACTGATTACGAATCAGTTGCGCTACCAACTGCGCTATGGAAGCCTGGTCGTCAACCACGAACATTATTATACAAAATTTTTCCTGATTTGTAAAGAACTAATTTGTAAAAAGTCATAAAAATTTTTCGCCAGCGCTCATATGCACGGAGACCTGCGGATACGGGATCTCGACACCTGCGTCATCCAGTGCGTTTTTTGCGTTTTCCAGCAGACGCCAGCGCACCTCCCAGTATACGGGATTCTCACAGTAACAGCGCATGCCAAGCTCCACGGCGCTGTCGGCAAGGGCGTTCACATACACAAGGATCGGCTCGCTGTGAAGCACATCCGTGTCGCCGTCCATTACTTGATGCAGCGCTTCCTTTGCCGTTCTGATATCCGCGTCATAGGATATGCCGACCGTCAGGTCGATCCGCCGGATCGGCGAATCCGTCGCATTGGTGATCGAACTGTTTGCCAGGTTGCCGTTTGGCAGCACGACCACCTTCCCGTCCGTTGTGGTAAGTTTCGTGTAAAAGATACCGATCTCTTTCACGGTGCCCTCCGTCCCGTTGCCGGATTCCATGATAAAATCCCCGACCCGGAAGGGCTTTAACAGGAGGATCAGCATCCCGCCCGCGAGATTGCTGAGACTTCCCTGCAGCGCAAGACCGGCTGTCACGCCGGCAGAACCTACGAGCGCTACAATGCTCGTGGCATCAAAACCGAAATTTCCCGCGATGACAAGTACCAAAAATCCGTACAAACATGCCTTGATCAGACCGTCAAGAAACTGTACGATACCAGTCTCAACATTTGCCCGCTGGAGGGATTTCTTCGTTATCCTGCGTATGAATTTGATCAGCTTGGAACCCACCAGAAACAGTATCGCAGCGATCATCACCCTGACGCCAAGACCAAGCGCTTTCTCAGGCAGCGTATCAAGGAATTTCTCAAAGGCATTCAGATTTTCGGTGATCTGGTCAATGTCTAATTCCATCTCGTTTAACAGCATTTTTTCACATCCATTCGTATATTATATGTCTCATCAATCCATGCTACTACTGTCTGATCACATGTATGAATAATCCGCTCCTGAGCTTGGGCTCAAACCAGGTGGATTTCGGCGGCATCAGCATACCCGCGTCAGCGACACTGAAAAGCTCGTGTATAGACGTCGGATACATGACAAATGCTGCCTTGCAATCCGTCCTCACCCTTCGCTCCAGCTCTTCGATCCCCCGGATGCCGCCCACAAAATCAATCCGTTGATCTGTCTTGGGATCTTCGATGCCAAGGACAGGTGCCAGTAGATGATCCTGCAGCACTGCCACGTCAAGTCCGGCTACCGGATCTGCATATTTATACTCGTCCTTTACTTCCAACAGATACCATGTATCGTCAACCAGCAGGGCGACCTGCCCCTTGTGCGCGGGTTTTTGACATTCCGCGCTCTTTGACACAAAACGGTAAACCTTGCTGACATCCTCTAGAAACTGTGCCGGCGTCAGCCCGTTCAAGTCTTTTACCACCCGGTTGTAATCCATGATCATCAGCTCCTCGTCGGCAAATAACACGGACAAAAAATAATTAAATTCTTCCTCGCCTGTATGATCAGGATTTTTCCCGCGTTTTTTCAGTCCGACCCTGACCGCAGACGCACAGCGGTGATGCCCGTCTGCGATATAGATCCGTGAGATCCCTTCAAAAGCGTTTTGGATCGCAGCGATATCCACATCATCACGGACACACCAGACTCTGTGCGTGATACCGTCCTGCGCTGTGAAGTCATAGAGTGCCTGCGACTTCTTTGTCCTCAATATGATCTCCCTGAGCGAGTCATTTGCCCTGTAGGCAAGAAAGATCGGGCCTGTCTGCGCCTCGCATGCCTCCACATGGCGGATGCGGTCGAGTTCCTTGTCGGCACGCGTATTTTCATGCTTTCTGATCACTTGATCCTGGTAGTCATCGACACTCGCACATGCCACGATCCCAGTTTGGACGCGCCCGTCCATCGTAAGCTCATAAATGTAATAGACAGGCTTATCCTCCTGCACAAATTCGCCTTTCCGGATCATATCCCACAGCAGATCGTGTGCTTTCTGATACACTTCGTCCGCGTATGTATCGACACTGCTGTCAAACTGTGTCTCCGCCCTGTCAATGTTCAGAAAGGAGAGCGGATTGTCCTTCACTGCCGCGCATGCCTCCTCCCTGTTGTAGACATCGTAAGGGAGCGCCGCAATTTTCTCCTCCAGTCCCTTCTTTGGCCTGTACGCCTGAAATGGTCTGATCACTGCCATTGTTATCTTCCTCCTGAAATTCCTAACTTTTTTTCTAATTTATTTTATCAGAAAATGGGGAAGAATTGAATATATAAAAAATAAAAATAGTGAAAACTATAACGCCGGATCGTCAAGGATCCCAACAAACAGCGGTATCTCCCTATCCATATCCATGATCATATATACAAAGGGTTCGTTAAAATATACTTCCTTCGGATCCTGCGGTTCAGGCAAAGCGCCGCCGCATTCCATGATCACCTCAGTCACGGCAGCAGCTTCCGTTCCCTCCTCATCCACGATGATCTTTGCTTTCTGACGCACCAGGCTGATATAGAGATTGTCACCGCTCTTCGTTTTACCCATCTGGCTGAAATCGGCTTTTTTCATGTCAAAGCATTCTGTCAATCCCATATGGGTCAGTGCAGTGTTCAATTCCTTGTCAAAGGTGATCTCAAATTTGGGAAGCTTGAGATTGACCGTCTCGGTCTTTGCGTTGACTATCAAATCCGCAACGACCTTTTGAGTCAATTTGCTATATACTTCCCGGATATCCTCTTTGATTGGTTTCAATGCAACAAACGCCAGATTAGGGCTTTCGCTGTTTTCATTCTTCTGGTAGGGTAATATGACACCCTCGGCAAAATCATTCGCTATGTAGTCCAGATCAGTCAAATACAGATTCATCATATCAACCTGCTCTGCTGTATCATGTTCCGCGTTCCGGTAAAAATCCTCCTTGCGCGTATCATTCGCCTTGAAAGGGATCTCCCACTTTCCCTTAAAATAAACTGTATTGAACAGCGCCATCATCGCCATATCGTCCAATGGCTGATCTAACATTTTATCGATCAGACCATTTGTCTTATCATCGATCCAGTTGTTGATCTCATTCATGGCTTTCTCTGTAGAGAGATCCGTCTGAAACGCCTCTGCGTCCATCAGGGATCCTACTGTCCCAAGCCATGTATCGTCCACGATCATTGCGCCGTCGATCCAGGCAGAATCCGCAATGGACAGATTCAGCAGATCGCCCTTTACCGGAAGTGTGTTCATCATGTCGTCGGACAATGTCAGCATGTCATTTCCAAGTACATTGTAGAATTCCTCCCGTGTCGTTTTGTCTGCCCCACAGCCCGCCATGGACAGCGCCAGATATGCTGAAACCGGCGAGAGCACCGGATTTTGATCCTGGATACACTGTGCAAGCAGATCATATCCAAACCTCTGTACACTCTCATAAGACTCTATGTTGTAATCGATCGTAACCCCCTGTGCCGTCTGACCTGTCAGATTAGTCACTTTTGTCATTTCTGATGTTACCTGATCCTTTCCTTTCTCACCATTTGCAGCCGCTTCTCCTTGTCCGTTTTCACGATCCGTCTTTCCACACGCCCCGGCAAGGCATGCCACTGCCATTATGGCAGAGATAACAAATATATTCTTTCTCCTCATGTTCATTCCTCCCTAGAGCGTGTTTGAAAAATGCTTTCCGTCAGATGTGCGTCACAGTTTGTGGGAGATTTGTGCTAAATGAAGGAGGCGTAGCGGGCTACGTCGACTGAATTTAGTGCAAATATCACGCAAAGTGGTGAATACGACGCATACGCGTCGTTATGCAGATGGCGGGAATGATTTTTCAAACATGCTCTTAATATTCACTCGCGAACCGAAATGTATAACCGTACTCCGGCGATGCCTGGAATGTATCCAGTTCCACCTTGGTAAATGTCCCCGTGAGCTGGAAATCCTCGGAAAGCCGCACGGCATATCCTAGTCCGGCCAGCCGTCGGTACTCCCGTTCGATCTTCTCGCTGCCCTTGTCCGTGTACGCCAGTTCACAATGAATGATCTCACCATTTTCTTCTGAATCACCGTACAGATCGATCACTACATCATACGCATAGATCGAATCGTCTGCGCCGCCGGCTGTATTTTCCAGTTCCGCATAGTATCTCATCGTCTCCTGCAGATAATGAAAACAGAAGAACTCTCCCTTCTCAGGAGCTGGATAATCGTAAACAGAGCCATCTTTCTCACCATAATAATCGCTGATGACGGTATATGACAGGCTCTCTTTTAGATCCATTGATTCTTCCCTGGATTTGGCTGTCTCAACGTCCTCTTCTTCGACGAATGCCGCGTCCTGCGCCGAACTTTGCCGGACAGTCTCCACATCTTCCGGCACAGCTCCGTCCTCCAGACTGCCATCCGTTCCGCCTGCCATCGTGTCAGACGGTGCACCGGCTGCGGGACTGCCATTATCACCGCTATCCTTTGCCGCTGCAGCCTCCATCGCCATTTGCAAACGGCGGCCGGCTCTAACGCCTCCTCGACGAGTGCATCATCGATCTGCTCCATACATTCCAGTAAATCTTTTCCTCTCATAAGTATACGTCCTCCTCCTCCAGATGTTCGCGCAGCTTGTTCCGCATGCGGAAAAGAATCGATTTCACTTTGCTCTCGCTGATCTGAAACATGTCCGCAATATCCCTTATGGAATCCAGATACCAGTAGCGGCGCACAAACACCGTCCGCATCTCTTTCGGCTGACTGTACAGGAATTCGCTGATAATACGCCCGATCTCCCTGCTGTCCAGCTTTTGCTCCAAGTCATTTGGCGACGGGATGCAGTTCTCGATCTCGTCACTCAGCTCCACAACTGTCACACACCGTTTCTGCGCATGGTAATAATCATACTTCCCAAAGGAAAAATTGCGTGCAAGCTTTGCCAGATAGGCAAAAAAATAATTAGGCCGCTGCGGCGGCAAGGTATTCCATGTCGCATGATATGTATCATTCACACACTCTTCCGCATCCTGCCTGTCGTGCAGGATATTCATGGACAGCGTCTGGAGACGTCCGCCGTACTTTCCAGCCGTCTCCGTGATCGCCCGCTGTGAGCGCTGCCAGTATAGTTCGATAATCTCATTGTCTTCCAAAGTGATGCCCTCCTTTGTTTGAATGGGAAATCATATCTCTCCCTCTATAGTATAAGAAGGAAATTATCGTGACAGGTTGCAAAAAAGCATCCGAAATCTGATCTTCCGAATGCTCTCTTATCCAACCTCCATACACATACCATTATATCCTACAAACCATAGATATACAATCAAATTTCTGAATATCAAATCTCATATCAGTGCTCCATTCAAAATCAGAGGCATTTTTATCAATTACAGTTCCAAAAGACGGGAATTGATCTTAGTATGAAAAACCGATAAACAGAGTTTTGACAACCTACCCCTATAGTGCTATAGTTATTATTTAGAGGAACCGGTATCGCACTGTGTTCCCACTATATTTGTGAAAGGATGATATGCATGGCACCTGAAGATCAGGAATTATTGGAGCGGATCAACGAGTACGCTGACCGGGTCTTGAAGGATTTTGATCCGCAGAAGACGCGCGTTTCCTTCCAGCTTGAGAAGATCAAACCCATCATGGAGGAGATCGCGGCAGAAAAAGGAGCGACTGTTGAAGAAATATTTATCAAATATATGGATCTGGCAAGCCAGGTCACTGTCAGCCGCGAGACAAAGTTCCAGAACACGATCGGAAATATGACAAAATACGGCGATGTTCACGATGCATTTTAGTCGTATTATGGCAACAAAAAAAGGATGTTTCACATCCTTTTTTTGTATGTTCCTTTTACATATTTCTCAACATGATTCTTTCGTACTGTTTTTTCCTCTCACACATTCCCCCGAAAACACACACAACTTTCTACGCAGACTTCCCCAAATCTGCTTCCGAAAGCCTATCCCTTTTACACAAAATCCGTTTAATATCCGTTTTTAAGATACCGTTTAAAGAACCGTGTTCTTAAAATGTGTAACGTTGTTTCCATGTATAGATTATTGCACATTTATTACGTAATGTCAACTATTTTTTTTACTTTTTCTTAATATTTTGTCACATAATATGTGCATTTTCTACACATAAACGTGCATTTTGGACGGATAACATCGTTACTGTCTACATGCACAAAAACAGAACCAGCTACGGTTCTGTTTTTGTGCATGTATTATTTTACCACCCTTACACGGAACACGCCGTCGATGCTCCTTAACTGTTCAATGATCTTGGCGTCAGCAGCCTTTTCGATATCCATCAGTGTATAAGCGTACTCACCTCTTGATTTGTTCGTCATGTCGCTGATATTGATGCCTGCCGCACCAAAAGCCGCAGTAAACTGTGTGATCATATTCGCGATATTCTTGTGAAGGATCGCGACTCTTCCCACATTTCCGCACACGCCCATGTCACATGCCGGATAGTTCACACTGTTCCTGATATTGCCATTCTCAAGATAATCCTTAAGCTCATCTACAGCCATGACTGCGCAGTTATCTTCCGACTCCTCTGTGGATGCGCCAAGATGCGGAATGACGATACAGTTTTTCTGCCCCGCCGTTGTCGGATTCGGGAAGTCTGAGATATATTTTCTGACTTTTCCTGACTCGAGTGCCGCGATCATATCCTTTTCATTGACAAGAAGATCCCTTGCAAAGTTGAGCACGACCACGCCCTGTTTCATCTTTGCAATGGCTGCCGCGTTGAGCTTACCCTTTGTGGCGTCTGTGAGCGGTACATGGATCGTCACAAAATCACACTCTGCATAAATGTCATCGACATTGATGACATGCTTTACCTCGCGGGAAAGTTTTAACGCCGCATCGACAGACAGATACGGATCGTATCCGTAAACATCCATTCCGAGCGCTACCGCAGCGTTGGCCACCCTGATCCCGATCGCGCCAAGCCCGATGATCCCAAGCTTCTTGCCCTGGATCTCCGTGCCGGCGAAGTTCTTCTTCTCCTTCTCGGCATCCTTGGCGATCGTCTCCACGCCTGCGTTGGCTTTTACCCAGTCAATCCCTCCGATCACGTCTCTTGATGCCAGGAGCATACCTGCGATCACGAGCTCCTTGACACCGTTCGCGTTGGCACCGGGCGTATTGAACACGACGATCCCCTTGTCTGCGCACTTGTCAAGAGGGATATTGTTCACGCCTGCCCCAGCTCTCGCCACAGCCAGAAGTGCCTCCGGAAGTTCCATCTCATGCATTGACGCGCTTCTGACAAGCACGCCCTCTGCCCTGGTGATGTCATCGGTTGTCTGATAATTCTCTGTAAATCTTGATAAACCTATATCGGAGATAGGATTTAAACATTTATACTGATACATTATAAGTTTGCCTCCTCAAATTTTTTCATAAACTCCACAAGCTTCTCCACGCCCTCGATCGGCATGGCATTGTAAATGCTTGCACGCATACCGCCTACTGTCCTGTGTCCTTTCAGATTCTCAAATCCTGCTTCCTTTGCCTCCTTGACAAACTTTGCATCTAGTTCCTCGCTGCCTGTCACGAAAGGTACGTTCATCAGGGAGCGGTCCTCTTTCCTGACAGTTCCCTTGAAGAGCCTGCTCTCGTCGAGGAAATCATAGAGAATCTTCGCCTTGCGCTCATTGTACTCTTTCATCTTCCCGAGTCCGCCCATCTTCTTGAGCCACTTAAATACCTTGCCGCAGATATAGATGCCGTATGCTGGTGGTGTGTTATACAGGGAATCATTGTCGGCATGCGTCTTGTACTTCAGCATGGTCGGTGTTCCCGGCAGCACGTCGTCCGTGATCAGATCCTCGCGGATGATAACGATCACTACGCCTGCAGGCCCGATATTCTTCTGGACACCGCCGTAGATCACACCGTACTTTGTGACATCCACAGGCTCTGACAGGAAACATGAAGAGACGTCCGCCACAAGGGTCTTTCCCTTTGTGTTTGGCAGTGTCTTGAACTTTGTGCCATAGATCGTATTGTTCTCACAGATATAGACGTAATCTGCATCTTCGGAGATCGGCAGATCCGAGCAGTCCGGTATATAAGAAAAAGTCTGATCCTCACTCGACGCGATCTTGTTCGCCTTGCCGAACAGACATGCCTCCTGATATGCTTTCTTAGCCCACTGACCTGTAACGATATAGTCAGCGACTCCGTTTTTCATCAGGTTCATGGGGATCATTGCAAACTGCTGGCTTGCTCCGCCCTGCAGAAACAGGACTTTGTAATTGTCGGGAATATTCATGAGATCTCTCAGATCCGCTTCCGCTTCCTTGATGATCGTATCATAAGCCTTCGAGCGGTGGCTCATCTCCATCACCGACATGCCGGTTCCTTTATAATCTAACATTTCATCTGCAGCTTCTTTAAGGACTTCTTCAGGTAAAACTGCGGGACCTGCTGAAAAGTTGTACACTCTGGACATTTTCTAACTCCTCCTGATTTTCTTTTTTTGATGCGCTCTCCTGCTGCTGACAGCACAAAAGAGACATATTACACAATAGATATATATAAACAACATTGTATATTGTAACAATAAAAATGTTGAATATTGCACGCATATCAGTAAAACATGATGACCGGTGTCCCCAACTCAACCATATCATACAATTCTGTCATGATCTCGAGCGGTGTATTGATACATCCATGGGAACCGTTTGTCTTATAGATCTCTCCCCCGAATTCCTTCCGCCATGTGGCGTCGTGGATACCGATATGACCGTCCACCGCCATCCAGTACTTGACAGGAGTTGCGTAGTTTGCACCCCGGAGCACTCTGTTTTTCTGTTTGAAATACACGAAACAGACTTTGGCAGGTGTGCTCCACTTTCGCGACACGTTCCCGGTGACGATCGGAGTGTCGATCACGCTCTCCCCATCGACATAATAGTACATGTGCTGGCTGCCCATATCCACCTCGATATAGGTATCGCCGATATCATCGGAACCCTTTTCCCATGCCTCGGACGTGTACTCGGGAATCCGTACACCGCCCTCCTTGCTGCGAAATGCATCCAGCAGGAATTCATACTCTGCCCGCTCGTCGATCTTGTTCCCATAGCCGCCGCCCGACACCTTGACGACATCGCCCCTCGTGGCATGAAATTCACGCTCTATTCCCACTGTATTGTAGGTTGCTGACAAATATGCCACATATTCTTCTATGATCGTCTCATCGAGCAGCGGAGTATTGTTCTCATCAAATAAAATACCGCCATCTTCATCCAGCGCCATCCAGTCCGCGACAATATTTGCATCGATCACTTCCTCGCGGTCGCCAAACTGATACGTCACATGAAAATCCTGAAAATCACGGATCCCCTCCCACTTCGCAAGTGTATCCTTCATCTCGTCCGTATATGGAAGATCCTTATAGCAGATCTCTTTGCCGTCTCCGGTTGACAGATCGATCAACGTCGTCTGGAACGGTTTTCCGTTCATCCCGGACAAATGGCTGACAATTTTTTCACAGATCAATGCCGCTGCATCGTCCCTGGAAAGCAGATCCTTTGTTTTATCGACCAGAATATATCCCGCCGAAGTACTGCGTACAATGGATACCGTATTTTCACCCTGATACGGATCCGCACTGAGCCATGCCGTATCCTCCAATTTTGCAGTCATGGCAGCAGTATCACAGTAATATGTGGGATACACCGTCTTTTCCTGAATATTCCCCAGCCATTGAAACGGACGGGATTTGCACTGTCTCATATATTCTTCGACCGCAGACCTGTAGGATATCGTAACCCCATACTCATCAAGCGGTATCTCATGTACTTTGCCGTCCAGCATGCGCACTGTGATCCGGTCATTGTGCAGGTCATAGGTATCGTTGAGAATCTCTGAGACGTTATCGGCTGTCATTCCTGTGCAATATACATCATTGATCACGACAAACATCGGAAAAACATGTTGATAGTATTGATCCAGTGCGATGACAGCGCCGATGCCAAGCACCGCCAGCACACCGGTCAGACGCAACAGTCCAGTCAAAAATCTTCTCATATATCATTCCAACGTTACTGTTCACTCCGTTCCAGATCCTCCGCGTCAAATGCCTCGCTGATCGCGGCTCCTGCGGGAACCATCGGAAATACCTTGTCATCCTCCTCGATCACACACTCGATCACAACAGGTTTTTGCAGTGAAACTGCCCGCTCAATGGCAGGACCGACTTCTTCCCGCTTAGTGACGCGGATCGCCTCGCAGCCAAGTCCTTCCGAAACCTTCACAAAATCAACCTTGTCAGTCAGCACTGTCTGTGAATATCTCTTCCCATAAAACAATGTCTGCCACTGCCGCACCATACCCAGCACATGATTGTTGATGATGATCTGTATGATAGGAATGTTGTACCGGCTTGCCGTTGCCAGCTCGTTCATGTTCATCCGAAAGCATCCATCACCGGCAATGTTCACGCAGATCTTGTCAGGCATACCGACCTTTGCGCCGATGCAGGCGCCAAGCCCGTATCCCATCGTGCCAAGTCCGCCGGACGAAAGGAACGTACGCGGTTCGGTATACTGATAATACTGCGCCGCCCACATCTGATGCTGTCCGACATCTGTAGAGACGATCGCTTTTCCCTCTGTCACGCGGTCAAGCTCCTCGATCACATACGGACAGGTCAGCTTATCCGATTCATACCGAAGCGGATATTTTTCCTTGAGCGCCTTGATCTGTGCGATCCATTCATCGTGCTCCTGCTGCTCCAGTTTGCTGTTCAGCTCCTTTAAGACAGTTTTCAGATCACCGATGACAGAGGCGTCTGTCCGAATGTTCTTGTTGATCTCCGCGGCATCGATATCAATATGTAAGATCCTGGCATTCTCAGCGAATTTCTTCGGATTTCCCACAACTCTGTCAGAGAATCGTGCTCCCAGAGCGATCAGCAGGTCACACTGGCTGACACCGTAATTCGATGTCTTGGTTCCGTGCATGCCGATCATACCTGTGTATAACGCACTCTTTCCGTCAAAGGCTCCCTTTGCCATCAGCGTGTCGCACACTGGCGCCTGGATCTTGTCGGCAAACTCCTTGACTTCCCTCGATGCATTCGAGATGATCGCGCCGCCGCCAAGATAAATATACGGTTTTTTGGCATTTCTGATCATCTCAAGGGCTACGTCGATATCCTTCTCCGTGTACGAGTTGGTGATAACGGGTTGTTCCGGCTTTTGCGGAGTGAATTCGCATTTATTTGCCGTGGCATCTTTCGTGATGTCTACCAGCACGGGGCCAGGTCTGCCGGACTTTGCGATCTTAAAGGCTTTTCGGATCGTGTCGGCAAGTGTCGTCACATCTTTTACGATATAGCCGTGCTTTGTGATCGGCATCGTCACGCCCGCGATGTCGACTTCCTGGAAAGAATCCTTTCCGAGAAGCGGCAGTGTAACGTTTGCGGTGATGGCAACCATCGGTACGGAATCCATATACGCCGTAGCGATGCCCGTAACCAGATTGGTCGCGCCGGGGCCGCTTGTCGCAAGACAGACACCAACCTTGCCTGTCGCGCGCGCATAGCCGTCCGCAGCGTGGGATGCACCCTGCTCATGGGAGGTCAGGATATGCCTGATCTCATCGCTGTGCTTATATAATTCATCATAAATATTCAATATGGAACCGCCGGGGTAACCAAATACGGTGTCAACTCCCTGCTCCTTCAGACATTCGATAACAATTTGTGAACCTGTCAACTGCATACTATAATTCTCCTTTGGTCATAATATTGTTTTCAATTCTTTGGTATCTCAAGGATCGCTCCCCTGTTGCCGCTCGTGACGAGCTCACGGTATCTAGCAAGATAGCCTGTCGTGATCTTCGGCTCTCTTGGCTGCCATTCTGCACGGCGTTTTGCCAGCTCTTCATCGGATACTTTGACGTCCAGCGTACACTCTGTGATGTTGATGGCGATGATATCCCCCTCCCTGACGAGTGCGATCGGTCCGCCGACCGCCGCCTCCGGCGACACGTGTCCGATCGAAGCGCCGCGCGACGCACCGGAGAAACGCCCGTCTGTGATCAGCGCTACCGTGGAGCCAAGTCCCATCCCGGCGATCGCCGAGGTGGGGTTGAGCATCTCACGCATACCGGGGCCGCCCTTTGGTCCTTCGTAACGGATCACTACGACATCGCCCGCGACGATCCTGCCGCCCTTGATCGCATCGATCGCATCCTCCTCGCACTCAAACACGCGTGCGGGTCCCTCGTGCACAAGCATCTCAGGCGCCACAGCCGAACGCTTTACAACGCTTCCGTCGGGCGCGAGGTTCCCTTTCAGCACGGCAAGTCCGCCAGTCTTGCTGTAGGGGTTGTCGAGAGGCCGGATCACCTCGGGATTCTTGTTCCGGACTCCTTTGATATTTTCTCCGATCGTCTTTCCGGTCACGGTCATACAGTCCTCGTTCAAAAGCCCGAGCTCCGACAGCTCGTTCATCACCGCATACACACCGCCCGCCTCGTTCAGATCCTCCATGTACGTAGGACCAGCAGGCGCAAGATGGCAGAGATTCGGCGTCTTTGCACTGATCTCATTTGCGTATGCAATGTCAAAGTCAAATCCGATCTCATGGGCGATCGCCGGCAGATGGAGCATCGAGTTCGTAGAGCAGCCCAGCGCCATATCGACAGTGAGCGCGTTGATGATCGATTCCTTTGTCATGATATCGCGCGGACATATATTGTTCCGGAGCATTTCCATCACTGCCATGCCAGCGTGTTTTGCAAGCTTGATCCGCTCTGAATAGACGGCCGGGATCGTGCCGTTTCCCTGCAAGCCCATTCCGAGCGCCTCGGTGAGACAGTTCATGGAGTTTGCGGTGTACATACCGGAGCAGGAACCGCATGTAGGACATGCCTTGTTCTCAAACTCGCACACATCCTCCTCGCTCATGGTTCCCGCCGCGTAGGATCCAACCGCCTCAAACATGGATGAGAGACTGCGCTTCTGCCCTCTTACATGACCAGCGAGCATAGGTCCCCCCGACACAAACACTGTGGGCACGTTGATGCGGGCTGCCGCCATCAAAAGTCCTGGAACATTCTTGTCGCAGTTTGGCACCATGACAAGCGCGTCGAACTGATGTGCCAGCGCCATACACTCTGTGGAATCGGCGATCAGATCCCTGGTCACGAGAGAATATTTCATACCGATATGTCCCATCGCGATGCCGTCGCAGACCGCGATCGCCGGAAATACCACGGGCACGCCGCCTGCCTCTGCCACACCGAGCTTTACGGCATTGACGATCTTGTCGAGATTCATATGCCCCGGCACGATCTCATTGTAAGAACTCACGATGCCGACCATCGGCTTCCTCATCTCTTCTTCTGTAAATCCCAGCGCATTGAACAGACTTCTGTGCGGAGCCTGCTGCATTCCTTTTTTCACATTATCACTTCTCATTGTCTTCGATCCTCCCTATCATCAGTCTGATAACCTATGTTCTAACTTATATTCTATTGGAGATCAGATCGCCCATCATCGCGGTGCCGACCTGGCTGACACCGGCGCGCCTGCTCTCCTCCTGCGGCATGATGTCGATCGTACGGAAGCCATCCTCGAGCACTTTCCTGACAGCGGACTCGACCGCGTCTGCTTCCTCGTCCAGATCAAACGAATAACGAAGCATCATGGCTGCACTCAGTATCGTTGCGATCGGGTTTGCGATCCCCTTTCCTGCAATGTCCGGGGCTGATCCGCCGCTCGGCTCATATAATCCGAATTTCGTGTCATTTAAGCTTGCCGACGAGAGCATGCCGATGGAACCGGTTACCATGCTCGCCTCATCGGAGAGAATGTCTCCAAACATATTTTCGGTCAGGATCACGTCAAACTGTTTGGGATCCTTTACAAGCTGCATCGCACAGTTATCCACAAGCATATGCTCCAATGTGACCTCCGGATAATCCAGCGCCACTTCCTCGACTACTTTTCTCCAGAGCCTGGAGGAATCGAGCACATTTGCCTTATCTACACTTGTCACCTTTTTCCTGCGCTTCATCGCGATGTCAAAACCCTTGATGGCAATACGCCGAATCTCATTCTCTGTATAGGTAAGCGTGTCTACCGCGGTGACAACGCCGTTCATCGTCCTGGTGCTGCGCTCTCCAAAATACAGACCGCCCGTGAGCTCGCGCATGATCATCATGTCAAATCCGCCGCCGATGATATCCTCTCTCAGCGGACATGCTTCTCTCAGTTCCTTATACAGATATGCCGGTCTCAGATTTGCAAACAGATTCAGTTCCTTTCTCAGCTTCAGAAGTCCTGCTTCCGGTCTCAGATGGGGCGGTAGCTGATACCACGGCGAGGTGGAAGTATTCCCGCCGATGGATCCCATCAGAACAGCGTCCGCAGCCTTGGCAGCGGCGATCGCCTCGTCCGTGAGCGGTTCCCCGCACGCGTCGATGGAAGCGCCTCCCATCAGGATATCTTTATACGAAATGCTGTGGCCGAATTTCACAGCAACCTTGTCAAGCACTTTTTTTGCCTCCGCAACGATCTCCGGTCCGATCCCGTCGCCGGGTATACACACAATATTCAGATTCATTCTCGAATTCATTCTTGCTATCTCCTTTTCTTTGGCTGAAAATCCAGCCAGTGAATAAATATACACATATTCAATCATATTACATTCGACAGAAAATTTCAACAGATTACATAAAAAAATCTTTATCTGAGCCGCTATTGCTGCTCACAGCGAGCTCCGATCACATTGACGAGCAGTCCGATCCCGATTCCTGTCACAAGTCCGCCCAGCACATCTGTCGGATAATGGATCCCGACATACAGTCTGGAAAAAGCAATGAGCGACGCCAGCACGATAAAAAAGACCGCAAACTTCCCTGGCAGCTCTCTGGATATGGAAACCGCAGAGGCAAAACTGGCGCCGGTATGGCCGGAAGGAAACGAAGCATCCAGTGCAGGCGCAACAATACATTGAAGTCCCTCCACTACCTCGTAAGGTCTGATCCTGCCTACCAGATTCTTCAGGATCAGATTGTTGACCACCAGCGATCCGATCAGGGCGCATGCAGAATAGATACCTGCCCGCCTGGTCTGCCGGAAACACAGCAGAACGACCGTCAGCAGGATCCAGAAAATACCAGCGTCACCCAGATGCGTGATGCATTTAAAAAACAGGTCGCACACCGGATTGCGCAGGTGTTCCTGGATAAAGAGCAGGATCTGTCCGTCTATATAGATCATTTGTATTTCCTCCGTTTTTCTTTTGTCCGAATGAAAAAATCTCCCGGATATACATAGGGGAGACTCTTCAGGAGATGATTTTATTCACTGTCCGGCTTCTCAACCTGCTCGATCGCTCCTTTTTTCATCGGAATACGACAGTTTTTGTTGTTGCCAAATTCTACGATAACATCTTCGTCAGTGACATCGATCACAATGCCGTAAAATCCGCTGGTCGTCAGAATACTGTCACCAACCTCTACCGAATTGACGAGCGCGGCCTTTTTCTTCTGTTCCTTTCTCTGGGGGCGGATCATCAGAAAATACATGATACCGAACCAAAATACTAACATCACTACAAGCGATATCATACTTGCAGCACCTTGTCCTGCTGCTGTCGCATCTGTCTGTGCCAATAATAAACTCATGTTCAAATTTTCCTCCTAACGAATTTGAGATCTGTCAAAAAACTTCTTATGTGAAACACATAGTATATATCATACACAAGATTTTCCAATTCTTCAAGTAAAATATTTATAAAGACATATTTTCCAGTTTCCGCTTCTTGTAGGCGGCAAATTCACCGGCGTCGAGCGCATCCCTGATCTCCGTCATCATCGTATTGTAGAAATAGAGATTGTGGAGAACACAGAGCCGCAGTCCAAGCATCTCCTTCGCTTTTAGAAGATGGCGGATGTAGGCTCTCGAATATCTGCGGCAGGCGGGGCAGTTGCAGCCCTCCTCGATCGGCCGGTCGTCAAGTTCATATCTGGCATTGAAGAGGTTGATCTTGCCCTGGTTGGTATAAAGATGTCCGTGACGCCCGTTTCTGGTCGGATATACGCAGTCAAAAAAGTCGATGCCGCGCTCCACGCCCTCGAGGATATTGGCAGGCGTACCGACACCCATCAGGTATGTCGGCTTATCCTTTGGCAGATAGGGCACCGTCTCCTCCAGGATGTAATACATTTCCTCATGGGTCTCTCCCACCGCCAGCCCGCCGACTGCGTAGCCGTCCAGATCCATCTCTGTGATCCGCTTAGCATGTTCGATACGGATATCCGCGTAGACTGCACCCTGGTTGATCCCAAACAGCATCTGATCTTTGTTGATCGTATCCTCGAGGGAATTGAGCCGTTTCATCTCTGTCCTGCACCGCGCAAGCCATCGCGTCGTGCGCTCCACGGAATCTGCGACATACCGCCTGTCCGCCCTGCTGGGGGCACACTCGTCAAAAGCCATCGCGATCGTGGAGGCGAGATTGGACTGGATCCGCATACTCTCCTCCGGACCCATAAAAATCTTCCTGCCGTCTATGTGGGAGTTGAAGTAAACGCCCTCCTCCTTGATCTTGCGGAGTCCCGCCAGCGAAAAGACCTGAAAACCGCCGGAATCCGTGAGGATCGGCTTGTCCCACGACATGAATCTGTGCAGCCCGCCCAATCTTTTGATCGTCTCGTCACCTGTCCTGACATGGAGATGATACGTGTTGGAGAGTTCTACCTGTGTGCCAATCTCCTCTAAGTCAGCCGTCGACACAGCTCCCTTGATCGCCGCAACAGTGCCCACATTCATAAATACCGGAGTCTGGATCGTGCCGTGAACCGTAGTGACTTCCGCACGTTTGGCACGCCCCTCCTGTTTTAATAATCGATACATATATTTTCCTTTCGCACAAAGATACTCACGGCAAATAAAATCTGCCGTGAGTATTGCGCCAGCCACAGCCGCAAAGCAGCATATTTTTTATTCTAATTCCTCGACAAACTCCTCGAGGGTGATATCCCGCTCCATGATCTGAGCAGCCGCCTCTTTTCCCACATACCGGAAATGCCACGGCTCATACTGGATCCCTGTGATATACTCTTTGCCCTCTGGATATCGGAGAATGAACCCGTACTCATCACAGTGCTCCCTGAGCCATTTGCCGGCTACCGTCTCGCCAAAATCGATCTCAAGCCAGGAGTATGTCGTACTTACGATGTCCAGCGCCAGACCGATCTGGTGTTCGCTCGCGCCGGGAACCGTCACTGTCATGGACGCCAGCTTGTAGGCTTCCATGTAGGAGTGCCCCTCTTCCATATAATAATCGATCTTGCGGTCAAACAGCACGGTCTGCCTGTTGTAATCCCTGTACGGGGAACACACCACGAGACTGATGCCATCCGCCTTTGCAGCCTGCATCATCGCCGTCAGATCCTCGATAATGCGCGCATCACATTTCATGGATCCCTTGATCCTGCCAAGCGTGACCTCATAATCCTCCGGCACCGGGTGCTGCTTGTTGACAAGCACCAACTGCCAGTCGTCTTTGGACAACTTTGAAGTTGTTTCCGTGTATGTACTGCCCATTCCCTTGCTTGCCTCGTTCGCTTCCAGAATATCGTCAAGGGAATACTGGTCGATCTCGTCAGCGGATACGTTCAGTTCCTCATTGTCATAACCTTCCAGCACATCGTCATCGTCCAGCACCTTTTCCTCACGGATATGAAAGGTCGTCGGGACATACTCGTAACTCTCCTGGATCTCCGCCCACTCCGACTCGTATGCCAGTTCCATCCGATCTGCCTCTGTCAGAAAGGAAAAGCTGCTGCTCACGATAAAAAAGATCAATATGACCAGAACACTGGCAAAACGCTTTGTGTTATATACGAAATAAAAAAATAAGTTATAAAAAAATGTGATCAGTACCATGCACACAGTGATCGGCAGTTTCAGCCGTTTATGATTTTTGATCTGCTGCCGCATTTTTGCTGTAAGGTTGTCCTTCCACGTTCTTTTCATTATGTCTCTTCCTCAACTTGTCTTTCTCTATGATTGTTCTATTACTGATTACGCATCATTACTGTTCATTCCGTTAAATCCTGTATGAACAGTAACCTCTCATCCGTTAGTGCGCCGTAAGTGTACTGAATCTTCCTTGATTTTTGTATCCGTTACAATTATAATATTATATGGTATGCTTCTGAAATGCAACTATTATTTATAAAATTTTTATAAAAAAGTTTCTAACCGATGAAAATTTTATAAGTGCGATTTGAATCGAGAAAGGAAATAATCATGTCAGGTTCAACATTTGGAAATATGTTCAAGATCACTACATGGGGAGAATCCCACGGCGCCGGCATCGGCGTCGTCGTCGACGGCTGCCCCGCCGGGCTTGCATTGGGTGAGACGGATATACAGGCATATCTCGACAGGAGAAAGCCGGGCGCCTCCCGCTATACAACGCAGCGAAAGGAATCAGACAGCGTGGAGATCCTGTCCGGTATCTTTGAGGGCCGGACAACGGGCACGCCCATATCCATGCTCGTGCGCAACACCTCGCAGAAGTCATCCGACTACAGCGAGATCGCTTCCTACTACCGCCCCGGCCACGCGGACTATACGTTTGACCAGAAATACGGCTTCCGGGATTACCGCGGCGGCGGGCGTTCCTCGGGGCGCGAGACGATCGGACGCGTCGCTGCCGGCGCCATTGCCGCAAAGCTTCTGGCGGAACTTGGCATCCAAGTCACAGCCTACACCCAGGCGATCGGCCCGATCGGGATACCGGATCCGGAATGCCCGCTGGCGGTGATGGATATCGAGGAGGCGCGAAGCAATCCGACCGGTATGCCGGACAAAGAAACTTCCCTGAAAGCAGAGGCATATCTGCGGCAGTGCATGGAAAACCTCGACTCTGCCGGAGGGATCGTCGCCTGCCGTGTCTCCAATATGCCTGCAGGGATCGGCGAACCTGTGTTTGAAAAACTTGACGCGAATCTTGCGAAGGCGATCCTGTCGATCGGCGCGGTCAAAGCCTTTGAGATCGGCGACGGTGTCAGGGTATCCTCCGCAAACGGTTCCGCCAACAATGACAGTTTCCGCATGAAGGACAAGGAAGTAACGAAAGCCACAAATCATGCAGGCGGCATTCTCGGCGGCATCAGTGACGGCTCCGAGATCCTGCTGCGGGCGCATTTTAAACCCACACCGTCCATTTTCCAGCGGCAGGACACCGTGAACAAAAACGGCGAAGACATCACGGTCCAGATCAAAGGACGCCATGATCCGATCATCGTTCCAAGGGCTGTCGTCGTCGTGGAAGCCATGACCGCCCTCACCGTACTCGATATGCTCCTGCAGAACATGACTGCCAGGGTCGACCGGATCAGGCAGTTTTACAGCAAAATCGAGTAGGGGAACCCTACTCGATTGTCATCATATCAGGCAAGTTCATGGAAGATAATGCAGTTTGCCTGATTGATCTCAAGCTCCTTGCCGTTCATCACCATATAATTATTCTCATAATCCACCCGGAAGAAGGTCATCGTGTTGGACTCGTGGTTCAGGCTTACCAGATGCCTGTTGTCCGGAAACAGCGCCGCATCCTTGGGATATTCCCCGCTCACAGGCAGATAGAACAGGCGCGACAGCTCCCCTGTCCCCTGATTGATCTGAAACAGTGAGACACAGTTATCCCCGGCAGTCGATGTCAGGATATATCTGCCGTCATCAGAGATATTGAGCGCGCTTGCCGCAACGCCTTTTACCTCGAATTTGTCCGAGGTCGGTATCGTCTGTACCAGATCGAAATACGGAACATTCTCTTCCTCATAATATCTGTACACATCAATACAGTTCTTCATCTCACTGACGATGTACAGAAACTGCCCATCCTCCGAGAACTTGAGATGCCTTGGCGCGGAATCAATGTCGCACCGGATGATATCCACCTGTCTCAAGATCCCCCTCTCATGGTCAAGGCGGTAAATATTGACATAATCGATCCCGAGATCCGCCGCGCACAGATACTTGTTGTCCCTCGTCATCTTGACGCAACTGATATGCGGGCGGTAGCTCCTCTCGGCGATACTGCCAAGTCCCTTGTGAAACACCTCGTCCGTGATGGCATCCACTGCGCCTGTGCTGGAATCCAGATGCAGCACAGTGATCTTTCCGTCATGATATCCTGCACAGAACAGGAACTTGTCCTCATAATCCGTCGAGAGATAACAGCCCCTCATACTGTTCGTGGAAGCCGTGTTGACAAATTCCAGATTTCCATCCGGCAGGATCCGGTAGCTTGAAACACCGGTATCCGTGATCGCGTAGAGATATTTCCTGTTGTGCGAGATCGTGACATATGAGGAATTCGTGATATGCACGGATCCTTTCTCACTAAAACGCCCATGCTCCATATCAACATCATAGATCTTAATCCCGTGCTTGTCTCCCATCGTATAAGTTGACACATATGCCACACATTTTTTTCCTGCCATTCTGTTCTCCTCCTGATTACACATTTATATAAAATTTTTGTACACAGAAAATATATATAAATATCTTATCACAAGAGATGCTATTTGTTAATCAGTTTTTGCAGATATTTTTACAAAATCAGGTATCTGCCCTTTGATAAAATGATAATCATTCTCTATACTGTCCTTTGCCTTATATTGGATCTCGACAATGTACTGTCCGTCAAAATAATCTGCAAAACTGCCGATCTCCCACACAAATCCGTCACTGACAACACTGTCTAAGATCTGCTGGATCTGTTTTTTGCCGGTGAATTCGACAGTATCTTCCTCGGAGACTGTGTATGCGGTCTCATTCTGGTAGCGCGAGTAGTCCAGATTTTTCTGCACGCGGATCTTCTCCACGTCGTCCGCTGTCAGTTTTGCTTCCATGTCAAAGCCAAACTCCTGCAGCAGCGCGATCGTTTCGGTAAACTGCGGGTACACCATCATTTTCCCGCTATAACTCGTGTAGCCATAGTCGTTTTTCGTCGCAAAGTCCACCGTGCCGACCGGGATCACATGTATGACGGTATCCAGCGCAAGCTCCATATATTCCTTCTGATAGGTCCCGATCAGTTCCGCCTGCATTTCCGGCGTCAGCCTGATCTCCCCTGTCCTAAAATTACTCTTACACCTCACGACATCAAACGCAATGTGCCAGCTATCGTTAAAAAGCGGCGTAGCACCAAGCTTATAGTCCTGATCTGCGAAGATATCCGAGAGGAGTCTCAGGGTGTCCGCATCGGCCAGATCAATATAATAAATGCGGTTGACTGTCCTTCCGTTTCGGAGTCTATAGCAAAAGGCGATCTGCTGATACTGCTGCTGCCGTTCCATCGTATCGATATATTTGGGCACTTGCTCGATTCCCTCATAGTAATCAAAGCGCTGATACGTAAGCTGCTCTTCTGCCGCCTTTCTGGCAAGCGCCGTGACACTTGGATTGTCCTGGATCACCATGTTCGCCATACGGTAGTCGTCCGCGCCCAGATGATGATATCCAAACGGGCTTACCCTGACATGCTGCGTCAGCGGCATCAGATTGCAGACCGATACTGCGCAGCCCTGTAGCTGCGCGTCCGCCGGGACATAGGTATCATAGCCTGTCACATCATAACGCAGTACGACAAAGATCAACGCCGTGCACGCCGCATTGAACAGGAACTGTCTCTTGTGCAGGAACGCGCCGCGGATATCCAGACGGAAGATGATCCCGATCAGGACGCTGAGTATCACAAAGCTAAAAACCAGTCCGAACAAAAACCATTTGTCTGAGGCGGAATCCGGTGAGATCACACTGAAAAAGACCGCGACAAAAAAGGAGACCGGAATGACAAGCATCGTCCTGATCACAGGTTCCGCCGCCCGAAACGCGATCGGTCTTCCCGCCGCCTCCGACGCCCTTTTCAGATAAAGGACATACGCAGCCAGACTATACACGGCAGCCGCCGCGATCAGAACCCACATGTAAGCGGAATCGTACTTAAAAAATGTCTGTGCGCTTTCCTGCGTTACGCTATACGGTCTGGCAAACAGTCTTAACAGCATCGAAAGCGGTGAAAAGCAACTGATCCTCTCTCCAAACCATACGCCAAGCTGGTTTCCATAAGTATAATACGTCTGAAAAAAGCGGTGAGCCAGCAGATCGGTCAGCACAGAAACAAATGTACTATACGCAAACAAAACACAAGTTCCCAGTATGCTGACAATGACATTTCCTGTCAGTACGGCTGCCAGCACCGTCGTGCTGTATGCCAGCACAAAGACAACCAACTGCAGCACAATATAGGACATCACGGCCGGAACAGTTTCCATGCCAAATGCATCCCTGTTTGCAGCTATTCCTGCACAGATCAGCGTATGAATCAAAAAAGGAAAGAAAAATTGCAAAATCCCAGATATATACTTTGACCAGAAAAGCTGTGTCTTGCTGACGGGCAGGCTGTGGTATGTATCAATCTGCACCCTGGAGTGCAGATAGGCATAACCACTGATGCCGCACAGAAATGCTATGACACAGGTGACGACCGATACTATCCACGCCTCCCTGCCAAAGAAAAAATGGCTCACATAGGTTGCGATGTCATAGAGATCATCGTTGTACTCTCTGGCGTTCTTTAGATACTTCTCCGTCTCCATGAGCAGACGTACCTCCATGCTCAGAAAGTACGCGATGAATATCAGGACCGGACACCATATCCGCTTTTTGAGATCCTGTCTGACCAGTTTAGAAAATAAGTTTCTTGATATCATATCCGACTACCTCCGTTTCACTGATAAAGATCTCCTCAAGGGTGAGGGGCAGGATCTCCGCAAAAATCGGGGCGAAAGAATGGATCTTATTCATGATCTCCCGCTCTGTGCCGCGGACCGTGATGATGTTCAAAGTCCCTCTCCGCTCCGCCCTGATGATTTCCAGAAGCCCCAGCGCCGCCTGCTCATCCTGTGCATTTTGAAATACACACTGTATATTGTGGATATTCAGCTTCATTTCCTCCAGATCTTTCTGCATCAGCACGCCGCCCTGATGCAGGATTCCCACGCTGTCACAGATATCCTCAAGCTCCCTTAGGTTATGGGACGCGATCACCGGTGTGAAATCCCTCTCAGAAAGCTCTCCCGCAAAGATGCTCTTCACCGCCTGACGCATGACGGGGTCGAGACCGTCGAACGTCTCATCGCAGAGCAGATATTTCGTGCCGGCACAGACGCCAAGGATCACGGAGAGCTGTTTTTTCATCCCCTTTGAGAAGGTGTTGATCTTCCCCTCCGGCTTTAGCTGGAAGCTGCGGAGCAGATCCTCACACCGTACCATGTCAAAGGATCTGTAATAATCCCTGTAAAACTTTGCCATATCCTTTGGCGTGGCATTGGGAAGAAAATACTGTTCGTCGGAAATATAAAAGATGTCTGCCTTGACAGGCGGATTCTCATAGACAGGCTTGTCGTCCGCCAGGACTGATCCGCTGTCCGGCTTCAGCACGCCGCCCACCATGCGCAGAAACGTACTCTTGCCCGCTCCGTTCGTACCGATCAGGCCAAAGACCTCACCGTCCCTGATCGACACTGTGACATCGTTCACTGCCACAATGTCGCCGAAATGTTTTTTAACATTGGTCGCTGTTATCATACTGATCCTCCCCCATTCTGTTCGTTGACACGCTGCTGTTCTGGATACATTCAGTAAGCATATCCTGCAATTCCAGCGCCGAAACACCTGCAAGCAGCGCCTTATCGGCAAATGCCTGCAGTTCCTTCTGCAACTGCCGCCGTTTGCTGGCCGCTGCCGCCGCCGTCTCACTCACAAAGCTGCCCTTTCCTTTGATGGTATAGATATAACCCGTGCGTTCCAGCTCCTGATAGGCACGCTGTATGGTATTCGGATTTAATGACAATTCCATCGCGAGGCTTCTGACAGAAGGCATGGACGCCCCGGGCTGCAGTGCGCCGCACAATATCATCTGCTGAAACCGTTCAATGATCTGTTCATAAAGCGGACGTCTGTCCTTGTGGTCTATCAAAATCATTGCCATCTCTCCTGACTGTATTAATACACTTGACACAGTTGAGTATACTATATCTGCGTACGATTGTCAAGATAAAATGAACAGGAGGACTTTCGTCCTCCTGTTCATTTTGTATCACTTTTGACAAAACGCTCGATGTTACATTTGTGCTCCTTCGTTTTCTTGTCGTAATTGATCCCGACCAGCAGTACCTCTCCCCAATACCGCTCCAAAGACTCTGGGTACTGTTTTTCCCTGATCTGCGAAATGGCGGCTTTCGTACTTTCGTCCCATTTTAATTCGACAACAATCACCGGATTTCCAGTACGGTCTGACAATGGCAGATATACAATATCCGCAAATCCCTTCCCACAAGGGAATTCACGGATGGGCTTATGATAATGTGCAAATGCCGAGATCAACGCGATCATGATCGTACAGGCAAGGGAATTCTCATTGTTATACTCCAGCGCGGAGATAAAATCATTGTGTATGCTTTGGATCAATTGCGCAGTGTATTCTCCGTTTTCATCAATGATCGCATTGAATACCGTTTCCGAAAGGCTCATGAATCTGGACAGATTATCATTTCTGTTATTTTCCATGTATTGATAAAATACTTCCTGGATCTCTTTGTTTGGCACGTAGGCTTCTCTGGTATCCGCATCATACGCGAAATACCCCAGATGGATCAGCGCGGTAAGTACTTCATTTTTGCTCTGGAACGTCTGCAGATCATTCCTGCCGTCAGATACATTGATCGACACCCTGTTTCCCGAGAGCATCCGGATGATATCTTCACGCAGTCCGTCATAGTTTTCATTGATCAGATCATCGATGTCGCCGTAAGTCCCCGTAACTGTCCAGTACTGCTGGAATCGTCTGCCCGAGAGCGCCCGCACAACGGATAACGGATTATAGATTGCCGTATTGTTTAGATCATAACCGTTATACCACTCCTTCATCTGTTCAAAATCAACGCCGAACCTGTCACAGAGCGCTCGCACTTCCTCTTCCACAAAGCCGATACTCTGTGCCAGATCCCCTGGATTTGTCATGGTATATTCCACAAAATTATTCACAGCGGACTGCCCTTTCGTGCGGACGATCGGCATGATCCCTGTGAGATACGCAAGACGTATGTATTCACTGGCGTCGCTGCCCTTGAAGAGTCCCCGGAGAAATTCCACATAATCCGTCCGCTCTTTATGTTGCGGGGGAAGTTCCCTGATCGGATAATCCCATTCGTCAAAAATGATGACAAACTGACTGCCCGTCTCCTGATAGATCTTTCCTAATGCCCTCTCCAGGACATCATGATCGGAAACGATATCCGGATATACGGCTTTCAATTCCGCGACAAAGTACTTGTCAAGATACTCGTTCGGATCTTCTTTCGACCGCCGCGCTTCCACAAAAACTGCCTGAATATCCGCAAAGATCGTATCATAATGATTCATGTTCTCTATAAAAGCCGTATCCTTTACACACTTCAACGGTTCGAACAGTGCTCTCGAATCTGCGCCTTTGCTGAAATACGCGACGAGCATATTCGCCGCCACAGACTTCCCAAACCGACGAGCCCTGCTGTTGCAGACAAACTTTTCCGTCTCGTCTTTTTCAAGCAGTTTGTTGATCAGCTCCGTTTTGTCCACATAATATCTTGATCTGGAAAACCGCTCAAACTTTTCATTTCCCTTATTTAAGAATCTGCCCATTTACATGATATCCCCCCGATCACAATTCCCCTTTTTCATACAGTTCATTCGCATAGCGCACGGACCCCATCGCGTCCCTGGAATAAAAGTCCGCGCCGATCATGTCCGCGTACTCCTGTGTGAGCACCGCGCCGCCCACCATGATCCTGCAGTCTGCACCGTGCTCCCGCAAAAGCCTGATGGTCGCCTCCATATTGACGACCGTGGTCGTCATGAGCGCGCTGAGTCCCACTAATCTCACATGCTGCTCCTGTACTGTCTGCAGGATCCGCTGCGGATCGACGTCTTTTCCGAGGTCGATCATGTCAAATCCATAGTTTTCGAGCAGCGTTTTGACAATATTCTTCCCGATGTCATGGATATCGCCCTTCACCGTGGCGATCACGATCTTTCCTTTGCTTTCGCTGCTCTTTCCCTGCTTTGACAGGACAGCCTTGATCGCCTCGAAGGACGCCTTTGCCGCATCAGCGCTCATCAGAAGCTGCGGCAGGAACATCCGCTTCTCCTCAAAACCCTTTCCGACCACATCCAGTGCGGGGATCAGCTTCTCGTTGATGATGGTCAGCGAGTCCATATTCTGTTCAAGCAGCCTGACGGTCGCCTCGTGGGCGCTCTCCGCCAGCCCTTTTACGATCGCCTCGTCAAGTGTCAGTCCGGCTTTGGGCGCGGATGCCGCGGCTGGCTTGTCTGCCGGCTGGGACGAAGCCTTTGCGATGTACTCCATACACTGGTCGTCCTCCCCGATCAGCGCGTTAAAGCTGTAATATGCCGCCATCATCGGCTCGCTGGACGGATTGACGATCCCGGCACTCAGTCCGTTGTTCATCGCCATCGTGAAAAACGCCGTGTTGATGCGGCTCCTGTCCGGAAGTCCAAAGGAGATGTTGGACACGCCAAGCACTGTGTGAAGCCCCAGTTCATAACGGATCCGGCGCAGGGTCTCCAGCGTAATGTTTGCATTATCCTTACCCGTACTGATCGTGAGCACGAGCGCATCCATCACGAGGTCCTTCTTTGGAATGCCATACCCGGCAGCCGTCCATATGATCTTCTCCGCCACCTGCAGCCGTCCCTCTACCGTCTCGGGGATCCCGCTCTCGTCGAGACACAGACAGACTAACAGGGCTCCGTATTTCTTCGCGATCGGAAAAACGCTCTCCATGGATTCTTTCTTGCCGTTGACGGAATTGAGCATCGGCTTTCCGTTGTAATAGCGCAGCCCCCGCTCCATCGCTTCCGGGTCTGAGGTATCGATCTGCAATGGCAGGTCGATGATCGACTGGATGCCCGTGACTGCTTCCTGCATGAGCTGCGGCTCATCGATCTCGGGCAGTCCTACATTGACGTCCAGGATATGCGCGCCGTTCTCCTCCTGCGCAAGTCCTTCCTTATATATATACTCCATGTCGTGATCCCGCAGTGCCTGCTTGAATTTTGATTTGCCGGTAGGATTGATGCGCTCACCGATGATCAGCGGCTTTCTGGCAAAGTAGACAGCGTGGTTATACGATGACACGACTGTCAGATTTTTGTCCGTGACCGGTCTGATCTCCATATCCCTGCAGCATTCCACGATGCGCCTGATATGCGCGGGTGTCGTGCCGCAGCATCCTCCGACGGCGCTTGCTCCCATCTCGACCAGCGTCTTTACGCTCTGTGCGAACTCGTCCGGTGCCACGTTAAATACCGTCTTACCATTGACGACAACCGGAAGTCCGGCGTTTGGATTGATCACGATCGGAAGCGAACAGCACGCGGTCATCTGCGGCAGCAGCGCTTTCATCTGTTCCGGTCCCAGTCCGCAGTTAAAGCCGATCGCGTCGACACCCAGACCTTCAAGCATGGCAGTCGCGCTCGCAACGTCTCCGCCCGTCAGCAGTTTTCCGTTCTCGTCAAAGATCATCGTGACAACGACTGGCAGATCGCTGTTTTCCTTCGCGGCAAGGACAGCCGCCTTGATCTCATAGGAATCACTCACTGTCTCGATCAGGATCAGGTCTGCACCCGCCCTGCTGCCGGCTGTGACGATCTCGCGAAAGGCATCATATGCCTCGTCGAAGGAGATCTCTCCGAGAGGCTTTAACAGTTTTCCGATCGAACCGATATCGAGCGCGGAATACATCGGATGGTCGCATTCGCCGCGCACTTCCGCGATAGCCTCTTTTGTAAGCCTGACACCGGCAGTTACCAGCTCGTCCACCGTGCAGTCAAGATTTTTGCATTTAAAAGCATTCACGCCAAATGTGTTTGCAGAGACAACGTTGCAGCCTGCCAGCAGATATTCCTTGTGGATCTGCCGGATGGCTTCCGGGTGTGAGAGATTCCATGTCTCCGGAACTTCCCCCGTCCTTAGCCCGCGCTCCTGCAGCAGCGTTCCCATACCGCCGTCAAAAAATAAGATCTTTTTTCCCAATAATTCTCTAAAATTCATCGTATTCCCCCGTTTTTCCCTACTCGGCCGGTTCGCGAAATTCACATGTCAGATTCTCACAATCCCTGCACTTTCCAATATGGCAGCTCTGAGGATTGGACGTCAATCCGATCAGCGCACTCACACTCTTTGTCGGATACATCAGCAGACTGTCCGTGAGTGTAAGCCCTATGCGTTTGGTGCATTCCAATTCCTCGAAAATGACCTTCTGGTATTCCAGCGGCAGATCCCCGTATCCCGGGCTGAACCGCGGTCTCAGATAGAATCTTTGCCCGTCCGACGACGCTTCCTCACAGATCTGTTCCTGGAGGATATTGCAGTATGCCTCGATACACGCCGCGCCGCACGCCTGCGTGAGCGTTGCCTTTGTCATATTCAGGATCTCATATTTCTGCAGAAGCTTGTCCGCCCCAATTCCCAGCGTTGCCGCGATCAGGATCACCTGCCTGCACTGTGCAAGATTGGAGGCAAGATTCCGACTCTCAAAGGCAAGCGTCCTGTTGGCTCCTTTTAGAACCACAATTGTCCCGGAAGTGCTGCAGGTATATATTTTGTAAAGATTCCTTGGCTGTATGACATTGACCAGATCCTCAAGGACTTCCCTGATCATCGCATCGACACTGCTGTCCGGGAGCTTTGCTCCATATCCCAGATATCGGTATATTTCCCTGATGTTAACTCTCTTTTTGATATCTTCGTTCCTGATCTCCATGTATCATGCTCCTTAGTTGTAAACTCCTAAGCGCGCAGCATAGCTGCGCGCTTAGCCGATTTAAGACTATTTCTGGTCTTCTTTCTCCTCGCAGCCGCAGGTGTTATTGTCTCCAAACCCGGCAAACCCGCGCGGCTGTATCATCTCATTGCCGCAGCCGCAGCCATTGTTTGGCGGCGCACACGGAGGAACGACCGGTGTCGGAAACACGGGATCACAGCAGGATGAATCATTACCACGATCACATGTACATACACAATTGTTCCGATTGCCGCCGTTTCCCCAGCAGCACCACAGTAAGATAATCCAAAACCAACAATTCATAAAAACAACTCCTCATGCATCAAGCGCTTTTTCTAATACTTAATATATGAGGAGTATTTAATTCGGTTACAGGAGAGTTTGATTTATATTATGTCCTTTTCTTTGTCTTTTTATGACCGGAATGATCTTTCTGCGGATATAGTACATGGTGTACGCCTCGCCGTGATCTGCCAGCATACGGAGCAGCTTCTCGAGCTTCCGTCTTGTTTCCGGATGGATAAAGTTCTCGGAATTTCCGCTAAGATAATATTTTAGCGGCATGTCATCCGTGTACTTTTCCTTATTGTAATTCTTTGAGGCCGCGATCCGGTCGATGAACATCTCCACGATATACCGGTCCGGCATCTTTGCCGGGATGATCCCGTCACCCGCATGGGCGCTGTAATCCATCCAATATTCATAGTGGTGTTTGTTCCGTCCCTTGTGATGCAGCCACGCTGACGAATATCCCCGCTCCCTGCGCTCTGCATTATTGGGACTCTGTGTACCCTGATAATACCGCGCTCCGACCAGAAATTCGCTTGGCATATATTTGGAGAGGTCATGCAACAGTCCCTGCCAGTACAATCCGACAGAGAAGCATCCTTTCATCACCATAAGCTTATGATGTGTAATTGTCTTAAAGTGTTTCCATATGTGCACCGCTGATTACCTCTTTCGACCCCTTCTGCCTTTGATGTCTGTCCCAGTCTTTTGCCTGATCTGCGCTTCCGGCAGTTTTCTTCCTGTCAGGATCGAGACGCTTCTTGGCGCGATGTCGATATATTCCATATTTTTTTCCTCGTCAAACACAACATTGCCCGCCTCTGTGCTGAGCGCGGAGATCCACTGATGATTCGCGATGGAAGGCAGCGCAAAACGATGCGAATTCCAGTGCATGTTGTAGGCGATATAGATATGATCCGCATCGCCCTCACCGTTCTGTCCGCAATACATGATGCCGATATGCCTGTTGTAATTCTCATACTGCACTTTCCACGCTTCCTCGCCGTGATAGGAGAGATCGGGATAACCAAATCCGTATCTGTCAAGCGTCGTGAGGCTCTCGTCCAGGTGCAGTATGCTATGGCACTTTCTGAAAGCGATCAGATCTTTTGCGTAAGTATATAATTCCTGGTTTCTGTCAAGCTCCCGCCAGTCCACCCAGCCGGTCTCATTGTCCTGGCAGTAACAGTTATTATTGCCGTACTGACTGTTTCCAAACTCGTCCCCGGCAAACAAGAGCGGCGTGCCCTGCGCAGTAAACAGGAAACTGAGCGCATTCTTCATCTGTTTGATCCGAAGCTGTTTGACCGCTTTCTTGCGGGATGGTCCCTCCACGCCGCAGTTCCAGCTAAAATTGTAATCGGTCCCGTCTGTATTGTTCTCGCCGTTTGCCTCATTATGTTTCCGTTCATAGGACACAAGATCCTTTAGGGTAAAACCGTAATAATTCGTGATATAGTTGATGACGCCGCACCTTTGATGCGTGTTCCGCATGTGATAGCGGAAGCTTTTGAGCGTATCCTGATCCCCTTTGAGGTACTTGCGCATATCGTACATATATTCATCCCTGTAATAACCCAGTACTTTCCTGGCAGGGCGCATACCGTTTGGATAGATCTCATGCAGGTAAAAATCTTCGCACATGATCTTGGTGTTTGCCAGAAGCGGTTCTGTGGCGATCAGCGTCATGGGCAGCCTGCTGCCCTTAAGATGCACCCCGTCGATCTGATATTCCAAAACCCAGTGTTTGATGATCTCAAGGATATATCCCTGCTTCACAGAGTCGGGAAAATAGAACTGCATGATAACCTCGATACCGTTCTGATGGAGGTCGCGCACCATGCGGCGAAACTCCTCGCACGGATTGCTGCCCGCAGCGTAGGATGCCTTTGGCGCAAAATAAAAAGCATCCTTATATCCCCAGCAGTTGAGCCGCTTTGCCCTTGGTGGTTCGGCATCCGTGTCCGCATCCGGCAAAAGCCGCTCGTCGATATGGTTCACCTGATATTCGATCTGTGTCTTGGCGCTGGAATCCGTGTCGTCCCACTCGCATTCCTCGTACTCGTAGGCAGGCATCAGCTCGATCGAGTTGACGCCAAGCTCCTTCAGATACGGAATCTTCTCCAGAAGCCCCTCAAAAGTCCCTTTTTTCTTTACTTTTGATGAGGAATGCCTGGTAAAACTCCTGATGTTGAGACAGTACATGACACTCTCGTGGTAAGGGATATGTAATGGCGCAGTTTCCTTCCAGTCAAATGTCCCACGGTCAAAGCCCCCCCGCAGCAGCGGGCGCGCAGACTCGCCCGAACGCCATTTTTCATTTCCAACGATCTTTTTGGCGTAGGGATCTACAAAAACTTTATCTCCAATGAAAAAATTATACTCACAATCACCGGCAGTGATCCCCTCGATCAGAACACAGCAGATATTTCCGATTCTGTGTTTCTGGTCAAACAGCACCCGCTCCTTTTGCTCAATCCCTTTCCGATAGAAGATGATCCCACACTCTTTGTCAGAACCATTTACCATGGAAAAATTGATCCCCGTCTCCCTGACGGAAGTACCCAGAGGATATGGTTGTCCAATATTAATTTTTATCTTTTTCATAAAACCTCACTGTTTTTGCTGTTGATATTTAATTGATAATAAGAGGTAAAAATTCACTAATATCATCCCTGATTATAAAGTCGACCTTGCTGTTATGCTCAAATTCGTTTTTTGAAAAAAGCACTTTCAATTGTTCCCGCTCCGGCGCCGTGGTATACTCCAGCCTGTCATGGTACATGTTTTTCCCGAGTATCAGCAGCACATCCGCCCCATCACACGCGATCGCCGCCTGCGTCATGAGCTCCGAATCCACGCGCTCCCCGATCAGGCGTATTCCGGGTCTGATCGCCACCTTGCAGTGGTCGCATTGCGGGATTCCCTTCGAATCTCTGATATACTGGATATCAAAGTCTTTATCACAATGCGGGCACTGGTTGATATTGATACTTCCGTTCAGGTCGATCACATTGCCCAGCTTGACACTCTGTGGGATCCCATGAAAATTCTGACAGATCACCGCCGAGAGCTTCCCCTGCAACTGAAGCCTGACCAGTGCATCGTATGCCGCCGTAGAATGCAGCTTCATCCCCAGGATCTCCTTCTTGTAAAAACGATAAAATTTTTCTACTTTCGCGTTGAAAAAGCTCGTCGAGAGCATGTCCTCCGGGCAAAAGCCGTACTCCTCCTCAACACGGTAATTCTCATCATTGCAGTCGAGGTCGTACCCGCCGCCCTCCACAAGCATCTCTATCCCCAGCACTGCTACGACATTACGGGAGTCTTTGATCTTCCTTTTTATATATTTGATTACTCTTTCATCTGTTCTGATCTCCATCTGAGTACCTCGGTCCATCATAACAATAAATTGTGTACTTATATAGTAATAATACTCGCTTTTTATGCCCTGTGTCAAGTAATTCGCACTTTATTGGCATTTTTTTGGCCACATAATGTATAAAATTTCATAATTTCCTTGATTTGTTCCCACAACATGAGTAAGATATAAGTATTGGCAGCCGTAAAACTGCATATTAATCACGAAAGGTTTGGTACACTGATCTATGACAGACAAAAACACAAATGGTTACGATGATGAGGAGATGACCGTCGAGCTGGAACTGGATGACGGGCAGATCGTCAACTGCGCGATCATCACGATCCTGACTGTTGATAAGAAGGACTACATCGCCCTGCTCCCGCTTGACGAGGAGGGAAACAACGACGACGGCGAAGTATGGTTTTATCAGTATGAAGAAAATGCAGATGATCCGAACGAGGAACCCAGATTAACCTATATTGATGACGACGAGGAGTACGAAAATGTCGCGGATGCCTTTGACGAGTATCTTGACAATGTTGAATTTGACGAAATCATCGATAACCAAAATGAATCATAAATCCGGAGGGAGACAACAAAATGGAAACAAACGAAAAATCATTACTGATAGACAAGCGGTATACATGCCCGGTCTGTGACAAACAGATGCGTGCCAAGGCGGTGAAATCCAACGCCGCACGTTTTGTCAACACAATGGGGGACTTAAGACCGATCTACAGCAACATCAATATCACGAAATACGATGCTGTATGCTGTCCAAATTGCGGGTATGCCGCCCTGACGCAGAATTTCAGCAACATTACATTAACCCAGAAAAAACTCATTCAGGATAAGATCCAGGCAAACTACAAATCCCATGAGGAGACGGAATGTGATTTCTACACGACCGAAGTAGCGATCAGCCGCATGAAGATGGCACTGCTGTGCACGATCACAAAGGAAGCCAAAGCCAGCGAAGCCGGATATGTATGCCTCAAGATAAGCTGGCTGTACCAGGCTCTGGCAGATGAGACCCCCGAGGATGCACCCGATGCTGCTGCCAAAAAGGAATTGTACCTCAAGGAAGCCCACAATGCAGCGATGAAGGCCTATGAGTATCTCTCAAACGCCCGGATGCACGAGGAATATCCGATCGCCAGCATGAACGAGACGACACTGGATTACCTTCTGTCATATCTGGCGTATGAGAAAGGGGACTACCAGCTCGCCATGCAGTATTTATCCGGCGTTGTCTCGAACAGGAGTACCAGCCCGCGTCTGAAGGACAAAGCGCTGGATCTGAAAGATCTGATCGCCCAGTCTAAAGAACAGCAGGAGTCATGATCTCATCGAGAAAACGGGAAGGCAGGAGGTTTCCTGCCTCCTTTTCCTGTATATAGAAAATGAACAGATACTCCTTTGCGCGCGTCATTGCCACATAGAACATTCTGCGTTCCTCCTCCAGCTCATTGTCCGTAACCGCCTTTTTGTGCGGGATCACGCCCTCATTCACATCGGGAAGCACCACAACCTTCCATTCCAGCCCTTTGGAAGCATGCATTGTCACCATGCTGACAGCGTCGGCATCCGCCTGCTTCTGCCTGCGCTCCTGCTGCGCAAGCTCCCTTAGCACCGCATCATAATTCTGAATCTGTTCCAGCCACTCCGGTATTGTCTCAAAATCCTTTGACAACTGCATCAGCTCGTCTAGCTCCTCAAAATCCTTTGACGGATCCCTGCCCTGCTCCGCCGCCTGTTTTTTCAGAAAAGAATCATATCCCACGCCCTTGCGGATATAATTCACTGCGGAAAAGGGATTCAGACCTTTGATAAAATGAAGATTGTCGTAAAGATCGAGGATATTCCGCACGACATAGCCGGCGTCCCTGTTATTTTCGATCAGCTCCTGCATCCGAAAAGGCTTCCTCGGTACCGTGAGCCGCCTGATATAACGCACAGGCTTGTTCATGATCCGCAGAAAATCTTCCGCGCTGTCCTCATACAGAGCATATCGCAGGTAAGCGGTGATATCCTTTGCCACACTGCTGTCATAGATGTTTCTGGGCTTTTCCTTCATAATGAAAGGGATCCCTTCTTTCATCAGCCTGTCCGCCGTGTATACCGTGTGGTTGTTGGTGCGGTAGAGGATCGCGATATCACTGTATCTGGATCCGGGCTGTGTCATGTACTGGCGGATCAACTGTGCGATATTCTCCGCCTGTTTGAGCTTCGAGTGAAAAGAATAGATCTTGACGCCGCCAAGCTGTTCGTTCTGTGCCCGGACCTTCTTGTCAAACCGTGTCCTGTTATGGCGGATCAGTTTTCCAGCCACATCGACGATATCCTGCCTGCTCCTGTAATTGATATCCAGCAAAACCTGTCTGGCTTCCGGATAATCCCTGGAGAAATTCAGCATGATCTCCGGTCTGGAGCCGCGAAAACCGTAGATCGACTGGTCGTCATCGCCCACGATAAACAGATTGTCCTGCGGCTTTGCAAGCAGTCTCACCACCTCGTACTGCAGCGGACAGATATCCTGAAATTCGTCCACCAGAATATACTGAAAGCAGTCCTGCCACACCTTCAGCGCCTCTGGCCTGGACACGAGCAGATCGCGGCACAAAAGCACCATGTCATCAAAATCGATCAGCTTATTTCTGTTCATCTCCTGCTTATAGATCCGAAAAATATACTCAAATTCCGCCTGTGATACCGTGGTACTTTTGACCTCCTGCGGTGTGATCCCGTTATTTTTGACAGTGCTAATCTCAGAGAGCAGCCGCTGCAGCATGTCACTGCTGTCATCAATCTGTGACTGGGTCCTGATCTCGTCGGGAATCTCGCTGATGATCTGGGAAAGAAGTCTGTATTTGTCCCCCTCGCGTATGATATTTTGGGCGGTAAACCGGTATGTACGCCGCAATATCTGGAAAAAAATGGAGTGAAAGGTGCCAAAATGTACCGGATAATGCCTCCCCTCATTGAGTCTCACAAAGCGCTCCTGCATCTCCGTGGCAGCAGCCTTGGTGAACGTAATGACCAAGATATTCTCCGGCCTGACATGATGATGTTCGATCAGATATTTGATCCGCCAGGTGACAGTGAATGTTTTGCCGGAGCCGGGACCTGCTAACACAAGCATGGCTCCGGCTCCGTGGGTGATCGCCCTGTACTGGGCTTCATTTACATTTTGTTCAAGCATTTTCCAATAATTCGATACCCTTTCTGATCCTGACAAGGGTTTCCTCTTTTCCGAGGATTTCCATGATCTCCGTAGCGCCGGCGGGCGTCATCTGCAGTCCCGATGCCGCTGTCCTGACCGGCCACATGACGTAACCGTTCTTCACTTCCTTCTCTGCCACATAAGAGAGAAGCAGTTGGTACAGCGCCTCGTTGGAGTAATCCTCCTGCGCTTCGAGCAGAGGAAGCACGTCCTTTAGCACGGCAAGCGAACTCTCCGCTGTCGTCTTCATCTTCTTGTGCGTGTACATCGCAATATCGTACTCCGGCAAGGTCTCGAAAAATCCGATCAGATCCCTGATCTCCGGAAATACCTCGATCCTGGTCTTTACCATTGCCGCGATCTTCTTCAGATCAAGGTCTTTGGTGATCACTTCCTTCATATAGGGAAGCGCCATGTCATAAAAGCGGTCAAAATCCATCGCCTTGATATATTCGCCGTTCATCCACTTTAGCTTGTTCATGTCAAATACGGAAGGCGACTTGTTGATCCTGGTATAATCAAAATCACGAATCAGTTCGTCAAGGGTAAAGATCTCCCTGTTGTCCTCCGGGCTCCATCCAAGGAGCGCGACAAAGTTGACGATCGTCTCCGGCAGGATCCCCTGCTCCACAATATCCTCAAAGGATGAATGTCCGCTTCTCTTGCTGAGCTTCTTGTGTTCCTCGTCCGTGATGAGCGGCAGATGCACATATGTCGGGATCTCCCAGCCAAACGCCTCGTACAGACGGTTGTATTTGGGGGTGGACGAAAGATATTCGTTGCCGCGCACGACATGCGTGATCTCCATCAGATGGTCATCCACCACATTAGCAAAATTATAGGTGGGATATCCGTCAGACTTGATCAGGATCATGTCATCCAGCTCGGAATTATCGATCGTGATATCCCCGTAAAGCTCGTCGTGGAAGCTCGTCGTCCCGCCGACCGGATTGTTCTGCCGGATCACATAAGGAATCCCGCTTGCGAGCTTTTCCTCGACCTCCTCTCTCGAAAGCGTGAGACAGTGCTTGTCATAGACGGTGATCTCCTTGCCCTCCACTACTTCTGATCTCAGTGTGGCGAGCCGTTCCTTGTCGCAGAAACAATAGTATGCCTCCCCTTTATCAATCAGCTCCTTGGCGTACTTCATGTAGATCCCCGCCTGCACGCGCTCGCTCTGCACATAGGGACCGTAGCCTTTGTCCTTGTCAGGTCCCTCGTCATACTCCAGTCCTGTCTTTTTCAATGTATCATAGATGATATCGACTGCGCCTTCCACATAGCGCTCGCGGTCGGTGTCCTCCAGGCGGAAGATAAAATCTCCTCCCGCGTGCTTTGCGATCAGAAACTCATACAATGCTGAACGCAGATTGCCGACATGCATCCGCCCTGTCGGGCTTGGCGCAAATCTGCATCTCACTTTCTCTGCCATTTTTTGTACCTCCTATCTATGCTTTTCCCAAACACTACATTATCCGGAAACATCCGTTTTCACTGCTCACTCCGGCTGGCGTATATCGTGTTCCGGCAGTTTCTTCTCCGAAGAATTCTTGAAGCTTAACAAATCCTTGGTCGCCGCAGGGATCGCAATGTTTGTCCCCGCACCGGCGACACATCCGCCCGGACACGCCATGCCTTCGATCAGACAGCCGTTTTTCTTGCCTGCCTTGGCAAGCATCAGGATCTTCTTGCACTCAGAAAGGCTCTCCGCATGCTCAATGTGGATCTCCGTGTCAGGATAATATTCCTTGATGCAGTTCTCAATAGCGCTGGCGACGCCGCCGGCAACACCGTAACCGCGCCCCGCCGCTGTCGCGTCATTCATGGAATCCATCGCTTTGATCTCTTCGAGCAGGATTCCCTTTGCCTCAAACATGCCCGTAAGCTCCTCGAAGGTAATGACAAAATCCACATCGGAACGGATCGTCCTGCGGCTCGCCTCGAGCTTCTTGCTGGCGCACGGTCCGATGAACACGACGCTCGCATCCGGGTGCTTTTCCTTGATGACCCGTGCCGTCGCCACCATCGGCGTCAATGCATTGCTGATCTTGTCGATCGTTTCCGGGAAAAACTTCTTGGCGAGCATCGACCACGACGGACAGCAGGACGTGAGCAGGAACGGTACTTCCCCTGTCGCAACTTCCGTTACATAGTGCTCCGCCTCTGTCATGGCCCCCATATCAGCGCCGATCGCCGTCTCGTACACATCATAAAATCCCAGTTCCTTGAGCGCCGTCTTTAACATGTCCGGCGTCACTTTCGGTCCAAACTGCCCGACAAACGCTGGCGCTACCTGCGCGATGATCTTCCTGCCCGACTGCATCGCGCGGATCAACTGGAAGATCTGCGATTTGTCCGCGATCGCTCCGAACGGACAACTGACCATGCACTGGCCGCAGGAGACACATTTGTCATTGTCGATCACCGCCCTGCCGTGGCTGTCCGAGTGGATCGCATTCACGCCGCAATGGGCAAGGCAGGGGCGCTGCTGGTGCGATATCGCATCGTACGGACACACGGTCTTGCACTTTCCGCACTTGATGCACTTCTCCTGATCGATGACAGAGCGTCCGTTCTTCATCGTGATCGCTCCTCTTGGACAGACTTCATTGCACGGGTGCGCAAGACAGCCCATACATTTGTCCGTCACCTCGTATCTGTTTTCCGGGCAGGCATTGCACGCCGACGCGATCACCTGCATCAGAGGCGGTTCATAATATTTCTCATCGATATTACTCTCCTCCACGCCCTGGCTGACCTGCACCGGCTCATCCTCCGGGCGCAGCGACATGCCCATCGCAAGCCGCGTGCGCTCCCGGATGATCTCGCGCTCCCGGTATATATTGTCCCAATAGGGTGAATTTTCCGCATCCACAAGCTTATAGGGGAGCGCTTCCATGTCATCCACCAGATTGGTGGAATGATATGCCATGTTTGCCACTTCCCTGAAAATCGCACGCCGTGTCTTACGGACCTGTGTATCTATCCCTCTCATAATCTATGCCTCCTGCGTATCGAACGAACTTGAGTATCACTAAAATACTGCCCCCAGTGCACCGCTGGCAATACAGTATCGCATTGCCGGAACTTTGGTGACTGTGGACAGTATTATTCTGACATATTTTTAACAATATTTCAATATGAATCCGCAATTTCATTTTTTATTTTTTTGCAATATAATATCCTGTCATCTAAGACTTTCAGAAATTCAGTTGAGATCACTTGCTGTATATGTGCCTGCAGCATCACTTCCGGTCTGTGTTCCAGCGGCAGCAGGTATTGACAGGGGCTTTCTTTCATGTAGTCAGGAAATTAGCCCGAAAAACTCGCTATTTCCACGCTCTCGGAATCGTGGTATAATGAGAACAAACAGAACGATAAGTCGGGATTTATTCGTTAGTTTATAGGGAATGGGGTGCAAATACATTATGGATTGTCAAGAAGCAGTTATAATCTTTGAAAACAATACAAAAAAGAATGTCGTTCAAATAGAACGGTGCAGCGTCGGTATTGCGAACTATGTATTTGCCGTTTCTACGGCTACTGAAAAGTTTATTCTCAGGTGCAGTAAAGATGAGGATGCCTATAAAGCTACTGTTTATTGGTTGAGCAAGTTATCTGTATGTGAGATTCCGATACCGATTGTGATATCGAAGGGAACCTACAAAGACTATTCATATTTGATTCTTTCCCATATTCCTGGGGACGATATTGGAAATGTTTATGATGTATTAAGTGACAGTGAGAAAAGTCAAATTGCCAAACAGGTTGTTGAGATACAGCGAAGAGTATCAAGTATTGATATACCAACAGGCACGGCGTGGACATGGAACAGTTTTATTGATGAACAGTTGAATCGTGCAAATGAGCGAATAAAAAGAAAACGTTACTTTGACACTGAAAAAATACATACCATAAAAAAAATTCGACAAGAAATAAAGGAATATCTGGATGCGGTTCGACCGACACCATATTTGGATGATATTAGCACAAAAAATTTACTGATTTATGAGGGAAAAGTATCCGGAATAATAGATATTGATTGGTTAGGATTGGGTGATATGCTTACCTTTGTTGCACTAACGAAGGTTGCATTGCTCAATATGGATTTAGATACCAGGTATATTGATTATCTGTTAAATGAAATTCATCCAAACACGATAGAGTACAAAGCATTTGTATTTTATTGCCTACTTTACTGTATTGATTTCATGGGGGAAAGAGGTATGCAATTTCTTGATAAAAAAATTCCAGTAAATGGAAGTATTATTAAGCGGTTAAACGATATATTTGATATCCTCATGGAAGAGTGGATCAATTGTTGTGAACACTAAATTGTTATCTGCTATAATTTGTTGTGAATCGGGCGGCTTTTGTATCCGCCGCCCTTTTCTGTTATTCAGTCGTTTCCTTTTCTGTTTTTTCCTGCCTATCGCGTCGAAGAGCTGCTATCTTTGCTTTTGCCTCGTCTAAGTCCTTGCAGCTCCCAACAATCATCTCAATCATTTGCAGAATTCCATCATACTGTCTATCTGTCATGACTTCCACTTTACTCTCCTTTCTCCCTTTTTGGGTTATTATCCTCTATATTCCTTTAGGCAATTATAGAATATCACATATTTGTGTGATATTCTATAGCCTTTTCACATATTTTTGAGATTATTTTCTCTCTATCCTCATCTGTTTCCACAAATTTTATTATGTCCCTCGGCTGCATTTCCAAAACACAACACAAACGGTTGAGCACTTCCAGAGATATTTTTGTATCGCCGTTCCTAAATTTCCGCATGGTATCCTGTCCAAAAATTCCACTTTTCTTCGCGGTTGTGGTATTTATCCCGACTTTTACCAATTCATGAATTACATCTATTTTATATTGTAACATCCCACTTCTGCCTCCTTTCAAATCCTATCAGCACTATATAATTTTGTACTGCTTTTGTCAATATTTTTTCAAAAAAGTGTGATTTCGTTGCCGATATTCACATATTTTTGAGATGATCTAGGATTTTCTGATTTTTTTATTTCCAAAGGATGGATGATGCCATTTTCTTCCACAAATATATCGATTTCTTTTGCATTGGAATCCCGGTAGTAAGTCAGATTTGCCTTTGAAGGAGCGTAAGCAAAATTTTTAAGCAGTTCAATCACATTTTCAGCAAAATCTCCCCGATATCCCCGTCAATGCAGACCGACTGCCCTGCAATCTCCCGCGGGCAGGCCGCCTCCCCATTATTCACGCAGACATATGTTGCCTTCGGATTCTCCGCCGTCATCCGCCAGAACGGGTACTTGATGATCCCCGGCGTGTTACCGCCAACGCCCAATTCCAAATATACAATATTCAGATCCTTATGACGGTTCACAAAGGTCTGATACCTGTCTGCCGCCATATGCCAGCCGTTATCTTCAACAAAGGTATCGTCTGCCCTTAAATTCATTGACATAGGCGCACCGCAAACCGGACAATGCGGGACCAGCTCGGACGGAACACGCATATCTTTTTGTTCGGCAACCATTTTTTTCACAATGGACTCGTTATCATAAGTTTTATCGTGACAAGGCTTTGAACATTGCCACAATCCATAATCGCCCTGTGTATAAAATAACCTGTTCTTATCAAAACCTGCCTTTTGAAAACAATGATCTACATTTGTAGTCAGTACAAAATAATCCTTTCCCTGTACCAGATGAAACAAATCATCGTAGACGCTTTTAGGTGCACGCTGGTAACGGTTGATAAAAATATAACGGCTCCAGTACGCCCAATGCTCTTCCAATGTTTTGTAGGGATAAAATCCCGCTGAATACATATCCCTAAAATGATATTTTGCGATGAAATCCGGGAAATTGTCTTCAAACCGTTTCCCGGAATACGTAAATCCGGCAGAAGCAGACAACCCTGCGCCTGCGCCGATCAGGACAGCGTCTGCACGCTGTATCTTTATTTTCACTTTCTCAATACGATCCCAATAAGCGTCTGTAGATCTCATAGTCGCAATCTTTGAAAACATTGAAAACCACCTCCATATCACCTGGATTTTTTCTCTGATAATCTCTTACCGTCTGGACTGCTATCTCGGCGGCCGCTTCATTTGGAAAATGAAATTCTCCCGTAGAAATGCAGCAAAAAGCAACACTTTTCAACTGATGTTCTGCCGCAAGCTCCAGACAGGACCGGTAACAGTCCGCTAACAGGTTCCGATCCCTTTGCGTGACTTCCCCATAGATGATCGGACCGACCGTATGGAGAACGTAACGGCAGGGAAGATTATAGGCTCCTGTTATTTTGGCTTTTCCCGCAGGCTCTTTCACTTTCTGCTTTTCCATGATACGGGAACATTCCAGGCGAAGCCCGATACCGGCGGCAGAGTGAATGGCATTGTCAATACACCCGTGGCAGGGAACAAAACAGCCCAGCATAGCGCTGTTCGCAGCATTTACAATAGCGTCTACCGACAAGCGTGTTATGTCTCCCTGCCACAGATAGATCCCGGACTTTTCAAACGGGATATCCGCTAAAGAAACGATGCCTTTCCCGTTTTTTTCCTCCTGCAGATATTCGTCCTGTATTTTCAGAAACTCATTTGTAACTGCCCTTGGCGGACGAACATTCATAAGAGCGCGCAGGAAGCGTTTCCGCGCGGTATCCTCCGCAGGAATATCTATAGATCTCAGTTCCTCATTTTCCTTTATGAGATATTGGATCAGATAAAGAAGTCTTTCTTGCTGTGTCATAACATCCTCCTTTTTTTTCGATTTCACGATTCCGTTTTCGGCTTGTTTTTTCCCGCTTGCAAGATTATAATATATCCGTAGGGCGCAAACGTAAAGTAAGCACTTTATTGTGCCGTAGTTACCAGAAGGATACTATTGTGAAGAAATGGGGGATTTTTGATGGAAAAAAATTTACCTGCCTGCCCGGTAGAAACCACTTTAATGCTGATCAGCGACCGATGGAAGGTTCTTATCATCCGCGACCTGCTGGAAGGTACCAAGCGTTTTGGAGAGTTAAAAAAGTCCGTCGGAAACATTTCACAAAAAGTACTGACTGCCAATCTACGCTCAATGGAAGACAGCGGACTGCTTACCCGCAAAGTTTATCCCGAAGTACCGCCACGGGTAGAATACACGCTTACCGAAACAGGACTGAGCTTAAAACCGATCTTGGACGCGATGTCTTCATGGGGAACAGAATATAAAAAGAAAAATAGTAGCTGAGCATTTACAGAGACACCCCATGCGCTCACTTCCTCCGCATGGGGTGTACACTCACAGTTCACTATGCATTCCGATAAATTTCAGAAATATATTTCAGCGCCGCCACCGCATTGTCCGGTCTGGTGTCCTCGAGCGTGGCATGCATATAAGGCTTTTCCTTCTTCATATAAGGCATGATCCTGTCCCAGTGGCACTGTCCCTGTCCTACAGGTACGGACACCAGTCTGCCATCCGTTATGGCAAAATCCTTCACATGCAGCACCGCGATATCTTTCCCGAGCAGCTCGATCGCCTCGTCGATGATCTCGTCCTGTTTTTCATAATTATAGATCTCCAAAAGATTTACCGGATCTAAGATGATCCGGAGATTCGGGGATCCGATCTCGTCGAGCACCCGCCTTGCGCGGACAGGGTTGCACACGATATGACGCACGACTGGCTCGATCGCCACAAGCACGCCCATCTGCTCTGCGTACTTTACGACAGGTCTGAGATTCCTGATAAAGATCTGCAGGGACTCTTCATTCCAGCACGCCTCCTCGAACTTGTATTCCACATTGGGTGCGCCGGTCTCCGTACCGACCACGCCCGCGCCGAGATGCGCCGCAAAGCGTATATTTGCCATATATTTCTCCTGCGCTGCCTTTAACTGCGCGGCGTCAGGAGTCGCCAGATTCAGATAGCAGCCAAGAACTGCACAGTCCAGCTCATATTTGCCAAACAAACGCCGTAAGTACATGGCATAACCGGGTGTAAGCGCTTCCGGCGCCACGGAATTTTCGCTGATCACTTTTGACAGCGCTACATGTGCACAGGTAAATCCCTGTTCTTTTACAATCTTTAACCGTTCCTCGACCGGTGCCTGCACGGCATCGTGTAACCTAATTCCAAACTGCATTGTTTTTCCTCCTAATCTAAAACCCGATCACATTCTCCCGGGTATACACTGCGGCTTCCGCCTCGGTGAGTATTTTCACGAACGGCGCGCGCTGCTTTGTCCCTGCGCCTTCCCCATAGTTGCCATACTCCGCAAAAAACATGGTATCCCACGCTTCCTTATTATCCCAGTCGTGCCAGCCTTCTTTGCGGATATGCGCGCCGATCTCAGAATGAATGATGACACACCGCGCGAAATTCCTCCACGGCCTGCCAAGGTAAGCGCTTTCAGGCGGACAATCACTTGTAAAGCGGCAGTCCCGGAACACATAACCGTATCTCTGTCCCTCGTAAGTCGACGGCGCTGTCACGTAACCATTGATCTCGCCCTTTCGCTGTTTCATGAACAGCTCACAGTTCTCAAAATATGCCGTTGCACTGCCAAAGATAAAATCAACATTCCCGGCGATATAACAGTCCTTGTACAGATGTCTGCCAATGCGCCTGGGCGCAAATTCTTTTGGCCCTTTAAAACCGCCCGTCTGTTTCTCCTTTTTCGGCAGCGGCGCTGTGAAGAGCGTGTCCTGATGGCCGTCAAACCGACAATGTTCGAAGACCAGATGATCCCCGTCCGCGTACACTGCGAGCGCCTGTCCGACCTTATTGCCCTGCCCCGCCTCATTGCAGAACGAAATATCACAGGCGTAAAAATGATCCGCGTCGATAAAGACGCTCGGCGTCCGAAAGGTGCCGCGCTTATCGCCCTCCGGCATCAGATCCAGCGCCCCGTCCGAATAAGTGATTTTCGTCCGTTCTGCGTCTGTGCCGATGAACGAGATATGATCCTGCTTTATCTCAAGGCGTTCTCTGTAAACACCTGGCGCAATATGTATGACAACCTCCATCTCCGTATGCGGCGAGGCAGCAGCATACTGCCTTGCCGCCTCAAGCGCGTCGCCGATCCTGGCAAACTGCTGTCCGCCGCCGATATCTACATACAATTCTCTTTTCTCCATGATCAAGTGCCTTTCACATATGAGGTTACGCTTTCTCCGCAAACACAAGCCTATGCGGAGCCTAAGCATTCTCTTCTTCCAGTCTCAACATCTCCGCATAGGCTAGCAGGAATGGTGCGGTTCCTTTTGCGTCGTCTTTTACGATCGGTTCTGACATATAGTACTCATATGTCCCGTTCCGCCTTGGATTGTCGTCTGGTCCCAGACCTGCCACGAGACAGATGCCGCCAAGGCTCATCTCTCCCTCCACTGTGGAGAGGTATGTGTCACAGATTCCTCTGAAAGCCCTTACACCATTGTCACGGTATGCTTCCGGAAGATATCCCAGGCGTGCCCCCTTCATCAGACAGTATGCCATGATCGAACTTCCGCTCGTCTCCAGATAGTTTTTCTCCCTGCCCGGGAAGTTCGGCACCTGATACCACATACCCTCCGGAGACTGGTATTTCAGCATGGAATCGATCAGCTCCTGATACATTTTCAGCAGATGATCGTATTCGGGATACGCGGTGTCCGCAAGCGCCAGCGTGTCGAGCAGCGCCATCGAAAACCAGCCGAGCGCCCTAAGCCAGAAATTCTGTGAGAGTCCGGTCTCTTTATCTGCCCAGAACATGAGCCGCTCAGAGTCATAGGCATGATAGTACAGCCCTGTCTCCCTGTCTTTCTGGTTCCTCTCCACATTGAAGAACTGTGTGAAGATATCCTTGTAATTCTTCCTGTCATTAAAACGGTTTTCATACTCCATGTAATAGGGCTGTGCCATATACAGTCCGTCCAGCCAGACCTGGTTGGGATAGATCTTTTTGTGCCAGAAATTCCCCTCTTTTGTGCGGGGCATCTCAAGAATCTGCTGGTAAATCTTCTCTGTTGCCCTGGCATACTTTTCCTTGCCAGTCAGGTCATAAAGGGTAAACAGGTTCTTGCCCTCGTTGATATTGTCAAGATTCAGCTCGTCCTTGTTGTAACCGATGATCGTACCGTCCTCCTGAATCCGGTGGTCGATATACTTCTCGGCAAACTCAAAATACTTTTCGTTGTCCGTCACCTTATATAGTTCCAGCAGGGACATGATCATACAGCCGTCGATATAATCCCACGAAGCCTTTTTCCCAGCCCGTATCTTCTCAATATTCCACACTGGTTCATCCAGCGTGCTCCGGTCGATCAGTTCATTTACATATTTTTCTATGATATCTATTGCCATGCAGCACAACTCCTTTTCGCCAAAGTCCCAATGTATAAATTCACCTTTTTCGAACAAATATTTATTCTCTGATCATTGAACAAGTCGGTCAATCCCGTCACTGATCACAGCATCACCATTCTGCCCGGTTACCGTAACATTTTTCAGCTCCAACGTCTCAATATTCCTTGCAAAAATACCTGTGTTGGTCTGTTTGTCCACACCGTCCATCATTGCCGGAACGCCTGCCGTGGGATTCTCCGCAAAAGAAAACGAAGCATTCTCAAACACCACATGATGAATCTTCTGCTCCGGCAGCCCATACAGGTAAGAAGCCGCAGCATGACAGTTTGTCGCCTGCAGATTCCTGAAAAGGAAATCTCCAAGATACGGCGTCCTCTCATCCACAGGGTGAAATTCCTTGGACTGCACATAGTCAGAATGTCCGTCCGCGTCACAGAAATAAAAAGAGTTCATCACCACCGGCGTCATCACATGATCCATGATGATATTTTCAAACCGGATACCTGTCACGATGGCATCCCTGCCGCGGCCGCGCCTGGTCTTGATGCGGAGTCCCCGGTCTGTGTGCAGGAACAGGCAGTTCTCGACATTGAGGTTCTTCACGCCGCCTGCCATCTCGCTTCCGATGGTGATCGATCCATGCCCGTCACGCATACAGCACTGCCGGATCGTGAGATTCTCCGAAGGCGTCTTATACTTTGCACCCATGTAGATCTTGCCGGATTTGATCGCGATACAGTCATCACCAACGGAAAAATAAACGCCGATGATGTCGACATTTTTGCAGGACTCAGGATCTAAGCCGTCTGTGTTTGGTGAATCCTTCGGTCCGAGGACAGAGATGCCGATAAACTTCAGATCCTCTGAAAAATACGGGTGAATGTTCCATGAAGGACTGTTCTTCACTGTGATGCCGTGCAGAACAACATTCTTACAGTGGTTCAGAAAGATCATTCTCGGACGCCACGCGATGCGCTTTACTTTGGGATCATGCCACCAGTTTTCACGGCTTGCACAGCCGTCTATCGTCCCCTGTCCTGTGATCACGACATTCTCCACATTAATACCCGTGATGATGCCTGCAAACATGTCGAGCGGATCGCCCTCCCAAGTGCCGAGCAGGTATTCTTTTTCCTTGTCGACACACTCGATCTTACCTGGCAGAATCGGGAATTTTATTCTGTCTGTGAACGCGGAGAGCGTCGCGTCCTTGCCGATTTCCAGCACCAGATCGCTCTTTAGGAAAAGCGGACAGATCCTGTACACGCCCGCTGGTATGTAAACCCTTCCACCCTTGGGACACGCGTTGATGGCACACTGTATAAAGAGCGTATCATCTGTCTCACCGTCGCCCTTCGCGCCAAAATCCCTGACGTTCAGCGTGACATACTCCTCCGCAGTCGTGACGCTGAACGTTTCACTCTCATCAGACCCGCACCTGATCCGTACCTCATACGTGGTCGCCGGCTCCAGCCCGAACACGGTCGCTACGTTCCGGTCGCTCCTCTCCGCAAGGTTTCCGTTCACATAGATCTCATGTTCCTGTTCTGACGAAAAATAACCGTTTTCCCTGATCTCTACCACAAAACTTGTGGAAGTCCTGTAGATTACATCGCACTTCATCGCATCCTCCATTCTGACAGAGCCATGCTCGGACTCTGACGCTATCATGATATACCGCAATGCAACAGTTCGCACCGCACCGTTACACGCTCCTATTTATAAGATAGCACAAACTGAAAGAAATATCTACCTAAAATGTAAGCGTTTACATTTTTTTCTGATCAGGCGATCCATTTTTCATAATCATGTACTGCCCGCAGAAGCTCCGTGACACTCCATGCCTGCGCAAAACACCCTCTTGATACTGACGGCGTATCGCCGTCATAGATCTCCGCGATCTGGGCAACACAGCCTTCCCGGAGCCAGTCTGACAATGCCGCAAAGCCCTGCGCCAGTTCCGCACGGATCCGCTCTTTCTCTGTGATGTCCGCACTTTTTTCGGCATATCGCATACAGGCCCTGTAGTATGCCCCCAGCGGAAATGCCCACACAGTTCCCTGATGGTACGCCCTGTCGCGCTGCTCCATCGGTCCGATGTAGATGCTGTGAAAATCAGGATCGTCTTTTGCCAGCGTCCGCAGACCGATCGTTGTATATAATTCCTCCCTGACTTTTCTGATCACCAGACGTTCCTCCTGGGCAGACAGCATGGTAAACGGCATCGTCAGCGCCCAGATCTGATTGCACCGTATCTGATCTTCGTCCTTTCCACCTGACAATACGTCTTTTAGGCACTGTGCGTTTTCATTCCAGAACTTTTTCCGGAACGAGTCTCTGACTTCCAGTGCCAGTTCCTGATAAACCGGTTCCTGCGTCAGCTCATGCATGATCATCAGTGCGCTGTACCAGTATGCATTGATCTCCACCGGCTTTCCATGCCTTGGTGTCGGCAGGAAATCGCCCACGCGCACATCCATCCATGTAAGCTGTTCCAGACCGTCTCCGCCCATGACCAGGCTGTCGCTGTCCATTCTGATATGAAAATCCGTTCCGTTCCTGTATGCATCAATGATCTGTTTTAACACGGGAAGTATCTCCTCCCTGAACGCGGTATCCCCGGAATACTGCATATACTCATACACGGCGTTCACAAAAAGCAGCGGCGCGTCAAACGAATTGTACCTCGGCGTCTCACCGCCCTCCGGAAACAGATTCGGCAGCAGTCCGTTTTTCACATATTTGGCAAAGGTTCTCAAAATACTCTTACACTCCTCAAAGCGCCCTGTCACCATCGTTGCCCCGGCAAGCGATATCATCGTATCACGCCCCCAGTCCTCAAAAAACGGATATCCTGCGATGACGCTCTTGCCGTTAGTCGATTCCCGTCTCACTACATATGCATCCGCACTCAGCACAAGTTGTCTCCCAAGCTCCGATGTCATACCTGCCTGCACAAGCAGTTGCTCCCGCCGCTCTTTTTGCTGCTGTTCCAAATGTTCATAAAGGATTTTCGCTTCCGTCTCTTCATAACTGTCTGTACTTAATATGACATATATGTCATTTTTTGTCTGTACCTGTCCTTTGAGCGTACAGACACTGAATGCATTGCCAAATGCAACGCGCCCGTCGCGCTCGTCCTGTGAAAAATACATCTCGCCGAACAGGCAGGGCTGCTGTGCGCACAGCGCTGCATTTGACATGAGAAACAACTGGCTGTCATTGCCTGTAATACAGTATGACCTGTCCGAGTTCCTCTCCTTACATGTTTCGATGTGGTATGCAGCCAGATCCTGCGAGGCGTCAAAGTCCTCTTTTTTCGAAGTGAAACGCATAAGCGGCATCAGCTCGAGCGTCACATTCCTGCCTGCCGGATCGTCCACCTCATATTTTACGGCAACCGTATTCCCGTCATGTACCATCAGTATATGCTTTGTGACTGTCACGCCGTCTGCGCGAAATGTCCATGCCGGCGCATTGACATCAAAATCATCATAGACAAACTTTTCAAGATAACGGAATCCTTCATGATCCGCACCCGATCTCATGCGCTGGGAAGTCAATATGTACTCTTTACCGTCGACGACCAGCTTTTCAAAAAGATTGGTCACGAGATGCATCCTGACATTTGGCGCCCTCCTGGCAGACATCAGAAGCGCCTGGTCGCCCCTTGCCGCGGCTCCTATGACCGACAGGCTGCTGTAACCGCCCAGCCCATTTGTGAGCAGATAGCAGTCCTTCTCACCCTCTATTATGGTCGTCCAGTTCTTTTTGTCAAATTCAAATCTCATTGCAAACCTCCTGCTTTTATTTTTCGTTTTTTTTCGTACCATCTATTACCTATCTTACCATAGAAAACTTTCCCAAACAACAAGATTTTGCTTGAATATCTCTTTTATTTATGGTATAGTTACAAACATCTATATCTAAGGAACAGTGTTCCTTGCTGCAGATATTTTACCAGGAGGAATGGCTCGATGAGAAAGACGGTACATAGCAGGCTGCTCTGCATTTTCTTAATGCTATCAATGCTTGTACTGGGAATCTATTGTGAAGATATTCACGAAGATTCCTCTTTTTTCCGTACGTCTGACGACACATATACAGCCTCCCTGCAGGCTGCGGATCCCATTGCTGACACACATATCTATCATGAAAAAAGTTCCATGCGTCTGATCGAGGAATTTGTGCTCGCCAGACAGTCCGCACGGAGCTCCACAGTTTTAAGGATCAGTCAGTATATGGTCGCATTCCTGCTCATGACCAGTGTGTATCTGTTATCCATCTCTATCCAAAATTCTGATCTGTGTACCGACGGATATCATAATCAGTACAACAGACGGACTCTGGAATACATGCATCACAACGACGGCAAAAAATCCCATATCGCATAAATCTCAATTGCACGTTTGAAAACGCCCTGGCGTCTTTTTTGCGTGCCTTTTTGCAGTCAGATCTCCTGCGCGGTATCCGTTTTTTCACAGCACTGCCCGAAACGAAACACGCAGGATGTACACAAAAATGATGGAGGTTTTGTCATGGAAAATATCATATTTGGCATCATGGTCCTCATAGCTGTCGGTGCAGGCATCGTCACCTGTATCTACGAGGTCGGCGGCTCATCCCGCGCAAATGTCTCGGAACAGTCCGATGCAGGATCAGACACAAAAAATAGTAAATAACAGATTACGGAGGTTTTATCATGAATATATTGATGTGGCTTTTAATTTTTATCGGCGGCGCTACTGGCGCACTCTCAACACTTTACATAATCGTATCCCTTTTTGCAGTGATCTTCTATAAAATATACCGGAAGATCACATGTCACGCTTCCCTTTACGATTGAGGCTTGCATATTTCGCCAGAAAAAGTTAGTATTATATATAGATGAATCTGGGAACTGTTAAGGAATTAATCTTTATTGATCCTGAACAGTTCCTATGTGAAAAAAGGGGATGGATATATGACTGTGATCTTACTGCTCGTGGCGGCAGTGATACTGCTCTGCGTACTGGCGGAAAAATTTTCCGGAAAGTTTGGCATGCCTGCATTGATATTGTTCATGTTTATCGGCATGATGTTTGGAAGTGATGGTTTTTTCAAGATACCATTTAACGACTACAAACTGGCGGAAAATGTCTGTTCGATCGCACTGCTGTTCATCATGTTTTACGGCGGATTCAACTTAAAATGGACGCTCGCAAAAGATGTTGCCGTGCGGTCTGTCCTCCTCTCAACGCTCGGCGTAGCTGTCACAGCAGTTGTCACAGCGCTGTTTGTCAGACTGATCTTAGGATACACATGGCCGGAAAGCTTTCTGGTAGGCGCGGTGCTGGGCTCTACCGATGCCGCGAGCGTGTTTGCGATCCTGCGTCAGAAAAAACTAAATCTAAAAGACGGTACGGCCTCTCTCTTAGAGCTGGAAAGCGGAAGTAACGATCCTATGGCGTACATGCTTACTTTTATCGCGCTGGGAATCATTTTTTCCGGGGAATCAGAGCATATCGTGATGCGCATATTCCTGCAGCTAGTAGTCGGTTCCCTGGTGGGCGTTGCCCTCGCCGTGCTGACGATCCGTCTCATGACAAAGACCGATCTGGTTTCTGACGGTCTTGATACGATCTTTATGATCGCGATGGTCCTGATCTGTTATGGTCTGTCGCAGTTGCTGGGCGGAAACGCTTACCTGAGCGTATACATCATGGGCGTTATCATCGGTAATGGTCCGATCAAAAGCAAGGCGACGCTGATCCCTTTTTTTGACGGTGTCACCTCGCTCGCACAGATACTGATCTTCTTCCTGCTGGGACTTTTGACGATCCCGCATGAAATGTCGGACGTGATCTTTACGGCAATCGTTGTCACCGTCATCCTCACAGTGATCGCCAGACCGGTCGCAGTGTTTCTGCTGCTGAAACCATTTCACTGTTCCACAAGGCAGTGCCTTCTGGTATCCTGGGCGGGTCTCAGGGGAGCGTCCTCTTCCGTTTTTGCCATCGTGGCTGTAGCCGGCGGCGTCATCATGCCGCACAACCTGTTCCATATCGTGTTCATGGTCTCCCTGTTCTCCGCTGCCATACAGGGGACGCTGCTCCCAAGGGTTGCCGAAAAGCTGGACATGATCGACGAGGAATCCGATGTGCGCAAGACATTCAACGATTACCAGGAGGACTCTTCGATCACACTGATCCGCATGTACATACCAAAAGGGCACAACTGGGAAAACAAACTGGTCAAAGAAGTCAATTTTCCTACCGGTTCCCTTGCCCTTATGATCAAGCGGAACCACGAAACGATCATCACCAAGGGAAACACCCTGATCTTAGCCGGCGACAGCATCATCCTGAGTGCGCCAGCCTATAATCCAAGCGGCAACGAACTGCTCGACGAGATCTTTATTGACCGCTACCATCCCTGGTGCAACCGCACGATCGCAGACCTGAAACTGGCATCGGACGAATTGATCGCAATGATCATGCGCGGGGAAGAGTCATTGATCCCAGACGGAAAGACAAGAATACTGGAAGGTGATAAAGTGGTGACCTACCGGGAGTAGGCACCACTTTATTACGGTTTGATTCATGTATTCAAAAGCTCTTCTGCAAGTGTCTCGAGTTGTGAAAGGTTCTCCGCGCTCACAGCGGATCTGATCGTCACCACTGTCTCTGCAAAAGTCAGCGCTTTCGCCCCTTCCAGGATCGCTTTCATGCTCCTTGCCGCCGTCGGCGCCCAGGAACCATTCTCTATGATCCCGACAGTGCGCTTCTGGTAATTCTTTGCTTTCAGCCGATTCAGGAAGTCCTCCATAGGCGGAAATACGCTGGCATCGTAAGATGCTGCCGCAAGCACCAGATGGCTGTAGCGGAACGCATCCTCGACAGCTTCGTGAAGGTCGTCCTTCGTCAGATCCGCGATGACTACTTTCTTCGCACCTTTTTGCTCTAAGATCGCTTTCATTTTTTCTGCCGCCTCCATGGTATGACCATAGATCGATGCGCAGGCGATCAATACGCCTTCGTCCTCCGGCTCATAGCTGCTCCATATCTGATACTTATTGATATAGTATTCCAGATTTTCGGACAATACGGGTCCGTGCAAAGGACAGATCACATTAATGTCCAGCGCAGCGGCTTTTTTCAGCAGCGCCTGCACCTGCATACCGTATTTTCCGCAGATGTTGATATAGTATCTCCTCGCCTCACAGGTCCAGTCCTCGTCCGCGTCACGCGTTCCGAACTTGCCAAAACCATCGGCACTGAACAGTACCTTCTCCGACTGCTCATACGTCACCATCACTTCCGGCCAGTGCACCATCGGCGCCATAAAGAACTGTAATGTATGCCTGCCGACAGAAAGCGTATCGCCTTCCTTTACAACGACCGCCTTGTCATCAGGGCTGACATCAAAAAACTGCTGGAACATCTGAAATGTCTTGGCATTTCCGACAAGCTTCATATCCGGGAACCGCTCGACCAACTGCAGGATACTGCCGCCATGATCCGGCTCCATATGCTGGATGACCAGATAGTCCACTTTTCTCGATCCCAATGCCTCCTCCATATTTTTCATCCATTCCGCTTCGGCGCGGGGATCGACCGTGTCCATCACGACAACCTGCTCGTCCAATATGAGATAAGAGTTGTATGCCATACCTTTTTCCAATTCATACTGTCCCTCAAAGAGCACGATATCCCTGTCATTGACGCCAATATTCACAATATCTTCTGTAATCTTTTCCACTGTTTTCTTTTCCTCCTCTAAATATTTTACCTGGCATATCACTGCAGATAAATTCTATTTTACCATAAAATGTTATATATACCAAATTGTTTACAGATTTTTAACAAAAAATCCTAAACAAAAAACACGCTCCGGTACTCTATCCCATCAGAAATAAGACTCATGAACCGCCTGTTTTGCACCATTGCGTCGCACTGGCACGGATCATGCAGCCCATAAGTCTAATTTCTTCCTGAATGGAGCATTAGGAGTTTTATCCGGATTGCTCAGTTACTTGTCAAATTCCGGGTTGAATGCGTAGAAGTTGCGCGAGTCAAGGTTCTCCTGCGCGATGCGGAGGGCTTCGCCGAAATTATGAATTTAAGTAACTGCCCTCAATCCCGGTGTTTACAAGTGTTTGAAGGCGGTTACATTTACTTCCAGTATAATTTCATAATCTCTTCCGTCTCCTCATTCGTCTTTTTATACTTGATCATAAAAGACTTTTTCACATCTTCTCTTGAAACACCTAACTCTTGTGCAAAGGTAATTGCACCTATGATTTCACCTTCATTTCTTCCTTCATTTCTTCCTTCTTTTCTTCCTTCATTTCTTCCTTCTTTTACTCCTTCGAGCCTACTTTCCTCTCTCATTTCCTGTATTGCAAGACACATATCAACTGTCTCCTTTCCCTCATCAATCTTCATATTGGAATTTGTTACCGCATTGATAATCTCAACTGCGCTTCTTTCTACATTTTTGAACCTCCGTACCGATAATTTCATTAAGTTTCTTTTTATCATTTGAATACTTAATGTATTTCATTATCTCCCGCATATTTGTTTGAAATTCATCAATTTGATTGTCTGACAATCCTCTGGGTGTTATCAAATTGATGCGGTAATCCGCAACACATTTAAGAACTTCCTCGTCACAGTCTGTATACATTTCCCGCAGGCTCAATGGCCCATCCCACTCTTCTACTCCAAAATATATGACAATTGTCATCACTGGGAGCAGCCTGTCACTTTTCCAGAAACCGCTTAAAAACTCATCCCCTGATGGTTTATGATCTTTCGACTTTGTATCCTTATGAGAATTGGAAGCTTTTGTTACCTGATGTGCAAGCTGTAGAAAATCATATAATCCGTCCTTCACAGGCATAGCATAATTGATCTTTCCTTCATTCTCCACTGCCAGTAAGCAATAAGCAACCGATCCATCTGTCATGGTCATCAGCATTTTTAACACATCGCGGTATCGCTGCTCTGGTACAGATGCCCGATCCGACCCATACGGAACCGCAATCTCCGTAGTATCAATTTCAACCAGTCTGTCAGGATCAATGACCTGCCGACCATGATATAGAAACTGATTGAAAACATCTGCAAACACAGATGGTTGTTTCACATATTCTTTTGTGAGGATATCCAGCCTTCCCATACTCATCACCTCATTATTTCTTCTCTTCATGTTTCCTTCTCTTCAATCTCTACGATCGACAGCCTATATTTTATCTTTCTATTCTCGGTTGCTGGTATGTTAAACACGTCTTCATCAATCTCCAGCATTGTCCAGTCATCTGTATATATTTCACCGTCAATAACTTCTATTCTCAAAAAGCCAGGCAAATTATTATAATCATTAATGTCTATTTTCCTTTTTTGACGTTCCATAATAAACCCCCTTTCATTGTACCGTTTTGGAAAATCACTCATATATTCCAACTGGTACATCTACAAATTGATATATAATTATCATACCCTATACATGAATCTGTATCAAGAATTATTTTGATTTCCGGTGTGTCCACATAAGTCCCTGACTATATCGCCGCTGTTTCTGTACTCAAAGCAAAAATATTCATGTCATTTAATGCAAAATATTCTCCAAAACACATTGAAAAGTACATGAGTTTACGATATACTATGTTCAGATTCTTTGAGGAGGTCGGATATATGTATCGCAAAATTATTGGTTTTCTGGAAACATGGAAGGAAAGTCCCCACCGCAAACCGCTCATTTTACAGGGAGCACGACAGGTCGGAAAAAACTTATTCCCTTCTGGAGTTTGGCCGGAAACACTATGAGAATGTCAACCAGACTATGCGATCAAGCTCTCTGCCAAAAACTTCGGCTTCGAGAATCATAAAAAAACGGTTCCTCTTTACGCTGCCTTCTGTATCTGAGAGCAGCGTAAAACCGCTGTAACGATTCGAACAGAAATAACAAAATAAAAATAGCAGAACGTGTTGTCTGTTAAAGTGAGACTGATAATGACTCCTTTTATTAATATAGAATGGTAACTATTGTTGAAACGTTCCTGCTATTTGTGTATACGGTGATATCTACAGGCCACTGATATCAAAGCTATCTACTTAAAACTGGGAACCTGTTTAGATTCCCAGTCTGTAATGTAACTTATGCATTTTTATCTGCCTGTAGCTTCTGTACTTCGTCAACAGTAAGCCCTGAAATGTTCACAATCTCCTCCAAAGCATATTTTCCTACAGTTATCATTCGCTTAGCTGTACTTATTGCACCTTCTTTTATCCCTTCTTTTATCCCTTCTTTCAAAGATTCATTCCTCATATCCTCCATAATTTTACACATCATACTCACTCCCTTCGGATCTTCTTTTAGATACCGCGTGCGTTCTGCCATCAGTTCAAACTCCATATCGTCTGCACTCATGCAGTTAAAATCATGCATGAGCTTTCCCAGTTCTGAGTCTCCGCGATACTTCCCATTAACATACAGAATATATTCTCCATCTGCAAAAAGCTTCCCTGTTGCAAGGTTCATACGCTCTATTGGATAGACTGGCTCCCCCATTCCGTAAAAGTCTCTCTCCGTAATAAATATAGTATACGTATCCGGCAGCTCTTTAAACTCCTGCCCGGAATGCAGGTTCTCCACATCCAGTACACTGGAATGGTATCTTGCCCTGTGTGGATCTGCCCCATCACCAGCCTTCTGTATTTCTAAATCGTACTTTTTCCCATCTGAATCCGTTCCATACGCATCCAGACAGATGGACCGTGCCCCTGCCAGCCGTTTCATGTCCCGCTGTGTCTCACAGTCAGTAATGACCAGATCTTTCCTGTCTGTAATAATACGCAGCACAAGTTCAGCTAATGGAATATTATCCTTAAAAAGACAACGCATAAAGTCGTCATCTATGGGTCTCAGCTGTGACAGACGCTGCAGATCTTCCTCATGCTGTTTTGTTGTTGACATGAATCTTACCTTCTTTCATTCATCCTGCATCTTTTGTAGATATATTTTCTTGTAACCATCCTATCACAAGTCCTCATTTTTTTCAATAATCTATAACTCCCCTTTGAAATCCACATTTGTTTCTGGTTACTTTTCACGGGTATGGAAGCCAATGATAACAACGAATCTGGGAGGTGTTTAAAGTTTTAATTCACCCAGATAGCCCTTAATTCTGATATCAAGTGCTCACAGAATGCGCAATTTTTGGGCATTCCATACCCGTGAAAAGTAACGTTTCTGTTTCATCTGATGCAAAATCGAATACAGGATTTTTCTTCCTGGCCTCACAACCTGCCAGCCATTCCCGAACAACCTTAGTGCAGTGCTTCTGTCCTGCGGTAAACGTACCATCAGAAAATATGATGCCTAAATTTTCATCTTCAATCTGCTTTATCCAGAATACACAACCTCCGTATTCCGGTCTGACCGAAATTTCATATATCCTGTCGTCTGTATCGCACTTAGGGAAGGAAAGCAGATCCCTCCCACGCCCGGAAGTGTAATCTGCCCTCATCTGATCAAATATCCAGTCTGCCAGTTCTTCCAGGCATCCGAACCGCTCCCGCAGCTCCTTTTTGTGGTAATCGTTCCAATACTGAATCATCCTTACTGTAATCATCTTGTCTCGCCTCGTTTTCTTTTCTATATATGGCAGATCCAATGACCATCGGATTTGCCCGCTGAAAAATACTGATAAAAAAGCCAGACTGAAAACAGCCCGGCTTTTTTATCAGTTGTTATATGTTCCATATAACAGAGCATTGTTATTTTTCCTTCTTCCCTGTCATAATAATACAGGGAATACGACAGGATCTCCTCCTCCGGCACCTGTGTATCATTGATCTCCCTGATCATCAGTTTTATCTCCGCGCTCTCCCCGTCATATTCTGTCGGCAGGAGCAGGAGCTCATGCGTCGATGATGGAATGATGTATAGACTGCTTCCTATCGTATCCGCAAGATCACGGATCAGATTGGGATACAGCATACAGGTCGCACCTTCCACCCTGTTTCTGTTGCTGAGCACATACATCGGAACGCTTTCCGAGAGTTCTGCCCTGTAATCCTCATCTACAAATTCCTCCGGTTCTTCTGCCTCCATGATCTCACACAAAACATCCGCCATGGTCTTGATCTCATATGGCATCAGTTTCGGTGTGTTTTTCTCTGCTTCCTTATATAGTTCTCCGACTGTCACATCCCACAGTTTTATGTGTACATTGTGGATCAGTATTGATGCAGTCCCCAGTTCTTCCTGTGAGACCATGCACTGGAAAACAATGGACAGGTCCATATATTCCATGTGCGGTATGTCCTCCAAAAGTTCCCTGTTCTTCTCTGTATTGACCAGCTTGTATACAATGCTTTCCCTGATACTGTCATATGACAGAAACTTTCCCATGTCAACCTGCATTATACCGCCGCTCCTTTCCCTGTTGTAGGTATCCATGACAAAGGCTGCAGTACTTTCTACCGTTTCCCAGCCCTTTTCATACAGCCCGTAATACCTGTCAATATAAATAATGGGCGAGATATTCATCCCATTCTCCGTTATCTGCAGCCCGGTGTAATAAACGCCGTTGTTTTTATTAACCCTGTGTATCCTGATATCGTGGCTGCTGTCAAGTTCGTTTCCCACCTGGGATCTTACCTGCTCTGCAAAACTTTGTATCTCCATTTCAAACCTCCATTGCTATGCGGCTGACTTCGTCCTTGACAACGCACGCATCACCCTGTTATACAGTTCCTCCGACATCTGTGCCGGATCATCGATATGATACCGCTCCTGTACAGTCTCCATTGCAACACCGGTGCGTTTCAGTTCTGTCTCAAGTCCGTCCATCTGGTTCTTTGACAGGGAAGTCTTTTCCACGCCGTTCCCTGGAGCAGATACTTTTTCAGCCTGCTTTTTAACTGGATCCTTTTTATTTATATCCTTTTTACTCGCCTCCCTGTTTTTGAGTTTCCAGTCGAAAATAACCGCTCCCCTGTCATTTGTTATGGAAAGTCCTGTAATTTCACGCTCTTCACTGTATGTGATGACAGCAACGTGAAAATTCTCATTACAGTAATATCTGTCATTCTTTTTCTGCACCTGTACTTTGGATGCCGGAACCCAGATAAACGGTGCAGAATATAATTCGCGTCCGATCCCCCAGTTGAAACATGCACGTTTAAAGCTGTCCGAAGCCTGTGATTTTTCTTTTTCGGTGTATCCTGTCGTTCCGACATCCTGCTTTGCAATCCATTCGCCTGTCTGCCGGTCGAGGATCTCAACCGTACAGTACAGGTTCCCGTCAATACACTGGTGGCTGCGTTTCCAGCCAAATGCCCCGAATGTCTCGTCAAGGATCTTCTGGTCCACCCTCGCATCCTTGTATAACAGCAGGCTTAAACCTTTTTCATTAACTGATGACACCCGGCACTCGATCTCATCCGCATGCAGGAGCCTCACCGCATTTACATTTTCTCCCATTTTATCCCTGCCTCCTGTTTCCTGAAATCCTGTTTATGATATTCCCGGCCTCCTCCTCGACATGCGCCGTCATCTCCATGAACGTACTGTCCGTTTTCTGCAGCCATGTATTGTAAAGCTCTGTCAGGAGATCCTTATCCTTTAAGAGAATCTCCATCTCACAGTCAGACATTCTTTCCGCCCTTTCCCTCATGATCTCATAGAAATTTACGACCGCGTCAATCTCATAGCACCTGTTGAATATCTCTGCATTTGTACAGCTCAGAAGGGACGCCCTGTATGCCTGGAACTCCCCGTAAAGCCTGTCTAAAAAATGTTCTTTCATATCCTGATCCTCCATTCTGCCGGACGAATCCCGGCATTGAGAGACAGGGCAGTCCCGTCTTTGAAACTGCCCCGTGCCATACTGTATGTCATGCTGCCTTAACCTGGAAACGGCGCGATACGGACTGCACCGCGTAATCCCTGTAGATATCCGGCTGCTCCTCTTTCATCCGTTTCGCATCAAGCCGGGTTGACTGCACACTGCTCCATGAAACCCTGTAGCCGTCGCTGGACGCATATTCATTATCCTTCATATAAAGCTTTATTTCCTGCTCGATGGTATCCTGCTCCTGTTTCAGGCGGCTGATCTGCTCCACAAGCTCTGCCCTCCGTCTAAGCCTGTCGTCAAAGCCTTCCAGCCGTATGGTACTCCCCTTCCTTACGGTATGGAAATATTCTTCCAGCACCTCGCTGCACACTTTTGAGCCATCAGGGTCCGGCATCATTCTGGCTGCCACATGTTTTTCCCAAAATTCCCTCTCAACATCTACCAATTGCTTAATAATCTCATCGTTCCACACCAGTTTACGGTAAGTAAACTGCTGGCCGAGTATGACCGCCGCAATATACCATGTGCGTTTTCCTGTAACTGCCATGTAATGATAGCACTGCATGATGTAATGCAGGGGGATATCCCCGTCCTTCCATTTATCTGCGTTGTATGCGCTCGCTGTCTTACATTCCAGACCTGCATCCTCCCCGATCACAAGCCTGTCCACATCAGCGATCATAAAAGGATTCTCAACACTCCGGTACATAAAGTTGGAACGCCTTACTTTCAGCCCTGTTGCCTCCATGAACCGTTGTGCGACATAATCTTCGAGGTCATGCCCCTGACGCACCGCCTCGTTGTCCAGTTCTTCAACTTTGCTGCCTGTCTTGTCATAATACACCTTCATCGGACTGCCAAACGGGTTCACACCACAGATGGAACCAGCGTCAGAACCCCCGATCCCTGTTTTCCTGAGTGTGAGCCATTCTTCATTACTCATTCCTGTTGTTGGTATCTTTTCATACATATCCATCATCCTTCCTTTCATAAATTTTTATCCTTCACACGGGCAGGGAAAACTTCTCCTCCCGTGTGTATACATAAAGGACAGAAACACATGGTTCCTGTCCTTCACGACCGCACTTTATCATGCTGCACATATCATCTCATATGCCCTGTCGATCAGCGGGTTTCCTTCAATTGTCCTTGCAAACATGTTCTCCCTGTAGTTTGCCGTCTCCCTGACAGGCTTTGCATGGGTTGCAAAATCCGAAACGGCACAGATAAAACGGTATCCGTTCTTTCCGACATGCTTCAGATCGGGAGCCTCAAAGTAACGTATCTTTAAATCTTCCCGGATACGGCTGATATTCTTCTTATGGATATCCGTGGGCTGCTCATCCATTGGGAGCAGCATGTCAATATACTCCATGACCCTGCTGTCAGGGAGGCGTATCTTTGACAATGCCGAAATCTCCGTGCCAAGCTTCCCCATATACTTCTCTGCCAGCAACAGCGTGTTGTGCGCCTCGTCCATCTTCGCTGCAAGGTCTCCCACATGGACGGTTGACCAGATGCGTTTCGCCGTTGATAAAGCCATGTTTAGGGTATTCTGACACACTACACGCACAGGCGTCATTGCAACTTTGATAGCACCGCTGCCATCATGGGAACTGCTGAATACAAGATAAGGCTCAATCTGTTCCCCTTCAATGATATATTTGTCCGGAAGCTTCGCAAGGAGCCATATCCTGCGCCCATCCTGCAAAGAGCCTGCAGTCTCATACTTAACACCCTCTCCCAGAAGGGCATCCGTAAACGCAAAGGCTTCCGCATTCTGGACAACCCTGTAGCGGTCACTGACCACGCCGAGCACCTTATTGTCCGTATCCCTGACATTTGCCTTGTAGCCGGGAATTGGTTCATATGCACTTGTCATAATGGGTTTCTGAATGACATTCCAGTCAAGACCTGACGCCCGCAATGCTTCCTGTGACGATAATGCAGTTTCAACACGCACGCCAAGCCCATGCCAGGGAGCCACCCTTGTGTAAAACATTGTCTCTACATTTGCTGCCATTTTTTACATCTCCTTTTCTCTTTTGACCGTTCGATTCCTTAAATTAACAAAGGAACAGTGACAGGGGGCTCCATAGCGGAAGCCCCCTGTATTCATTACCTTATTCAGTTTCATCTGCAGTGCCTACCAGATAGGCATTGTCACTGATGCTCTTGACTACCACAAACAGGGTGGAAAGCACCAAGAGCACCAGATTGAAAATACCTTTTTTTGACATTTTATCACCTCGTTTCTTTTTATTCTAAGATCAGAATATATATCTGAAACGAGGTGATATGCGATAGCACTGTGCCATGCAAATATTTTCATTATTATTCTTAATCATTCACTGTGCTTAATATTGTATAAAAAACGGCTATACCACGCAGATTAACCCTTGTGATAAGATTCCTGTGGCTTTGCCGGTTCAGCCATTTAAACAGTCATTTCATCACACGATACCGAAAGCTGCTCAGACCATCCCTTTCACACCTTTCGTCCGCTTCTTCCTTATATTGAAAGCACACCACAAAATCGGCTGCATAGCGCATATGAATAAGTGAAACAAACAGAAACAGATATCGCTGTCCTGTTTCTACGATACATATTGTTCATACAAGGTAAATGTAACTTCATATGTCCCATCACTATTATATATTTCCAATTGATACATCCCATTATTATTCACCGCGTAGATATAGTATGTTTTAGAGAAAGAGGACTCATATCCTTCGCCCTCCCACCGAAATCCATTTCCCCCCAGGTAATACAGCCTTCCTGAGTTTTCCATTCCTCTAAAACATATCGTCATATATCCGCATTCCGGGTCTTCCGTTCCATCTGAATAAAGCGTAAATGTCAACGTCGTATCCATCCACCCGTCATCGTAGATTCCTCCCCATTCAATATAATCTGTATAGGTTTCTTCCCCTTCATATCCAAATGGAATCTCTTCTGTAAAGCAACTATCAGAAATATTTGCTTCCTTATCTAAAGAAACATCTGTAATAACATAACTATCCATGATTTCTCCGAAAACAGGTTCGTACTTATGCCATAAATCCTCGTTCGAGGCACATGCAACCATATACATTTCAGAATTTCTCAAATAAAAATAGAGGATTTGCCTTGCACTCTCTCCATCCCATGCAATAGTATATATCAATTTTTTTGCAGAATATCCATTTAATGAAATATCATCCAAACTTAACACACGTATATCTACTATATCATCTTTCAAAACCATTGGAAGTATTTGCTCCCATTCTGAAATACTGGCTGAAAAAAAGGCGTCAATAGCATAAGTTTTTGTTATCTTTATCTGAGCTCCTGCTGGCACTGATTCGTCTGGTGCTGATACCCTCACCAGTAAATCTGAACTTCCTTCTTCAACAATCCACCCTTCTGGATACATAAATGAAAATCCTTCTCCTTCGTTTATATACGTCTGATTAAGCAAACGTTTCGGAGTTTCATCCCTGTTTGTATTATTAACTGAAATACTTTCCGCTTCGTCTAAAACTTTATCATCTAAAGCCGATGATGCCATAGTTCCCACATCCGCTATAACAGTTTCACCCGTGTCAGGATCATATGCATAGTAAAGTATATTCCCATTAGCATCTTTTTCAGAATACTGAATATATTCCGCCGTATAATGTATTCTAAACCATTGCCATTTCATATCAACTATTTCTACATATAAAAGGTGCGGCTCATCTTTCAGATACATAAATCCCCCTGTTTTTTCATTTGCGGGACGGTCAGAAGCAGCCACAACTGGAACCATATTATGTTGCTTTCTAATCTTCTCAAGATCCTTCTGACGTGGGCCAAATAGAATACCAAATATTCCCACCACCACAAAAAAGATTACCAAATAATACACTGTTTTCCCACTACGCATAATACAGAATCCTCCTATGATCGCCTGTCAATATTTTTCAGATAACTGATGATCTTGTCACGACTGGTTTCATTATCAATATTTACCAGCATATTATATACATCCGTATTCTCAGGGTTCACCCGCACATTTTTATCATTTTGAGTCAGGATGATTTGTCTACTTTTTGTATAAATCATTACTTTATTTGGATATTTCTCCTGATAGTACGAATACATATAAATATATCCTGCATACTTTATACCATCTTCCCAAACTGTTCCCAAATAATATGCATAGTTCATCTGATCCGATTCCTCTCCGATATCACTTGAAGAGCATAGATACCGTGCTCCTGCTCCCCTTGCACTGCTATTCAATATGTAGAATATATTTTTATATATTTGCCCAGTTGTTGGTTTGAATACTCGCGGATATGCATGTCCGATATCCTCCACCGATATCTGACATGGTATAGTACATCCTTCCTTTAAAATCATCTTGTCGACAACGCTACAAAACTCTGTTAACCCTCCCATTATCAGTTCTCCTATAAATTTATAATAATAATCAAAATAAAAGAGTTCCTGTTTCTCTATATTTTCCAACCTGCCAGGATGTTCTTTTTACCCAGCCAATCCGATATCTTCCCCCATATCTCATATTGGCAGTATTCTGATAAACCAATACTGTTACCCTGATATTTATTACCTTTTCCCCGAACCGAAATTCTGATATTTTCATTCAGCCATACGAACACATCTTCTTTACGCGCCCAATTATACCGGTCTGGATAGAACCACCTGGGTGGCAATGTAGAAATATAGAAGTCAGGGATATCCTCAAACATATTTCTGAATTGTTGGCATGTACAATCAACATATATATACACACTCCTGATACGGGAAATATTCAAATTCTTTGTCTCAAAATTCATCCCAATTTCAACCCATGTGTTTTGTCTCGGCCAATATTTACTTGGTATAAATGGTTTGTGATTCATTTCTCCATGAACCTTGACTATCTCCAAATCAAATACTGGATACTCCTTTAATTCTGCTGATAGCATCAGTTCATCAACCATCATGGTAGATGCTTCATCACATAATCCCATAAAGTCCAAATGTTCCTGCATATTATGTGTAGTCTCCAGTTTATGACGGATCTCCTTGACTAAGGGTAATATAATATTCCATTCAATTTTTTTGACTATACTAGCCTCATGCATATTCAGATCGGTTGCCACATTCATAACTTCATCCATCTTAACCTTCTCCTTTTATATCATTTCATATTATCAAGCCCAAGAGATAACGGTTCCGTATTCTCATCATATTCTGGAAGTGTGCTGATTGGAAATGTAGTATATGTATCAACATCAACACATGATTGTGTACCATCATAGTCAAAATATGGTAAGTAATATGGTTTGTATACGAATCTTAACTTATACCATACAAACTTCTTGTTATCGTATTCAATATAAATCCTGTGTGGATATTCTCTTTCATAACACGCCACATATCCATTATTTGATCCTAAACAATCAAGTCCATATTTGTCTCGTGATTTGGTGATATCACTTTCCTTAGGCCTGATTACTGCGCATGTCAGTAATACGATTACAAATACCAGTAAAAATTTCTTCATTGAAAAAATCCCCTTTCTCATTTCCTGTCATTTTATTATTTATTATAAAAGATATTTTGTTTTTGGGTCTGCTGTCAGCAGACATTTTTCATTTTATCTGTATCTTGTATATACACCTCCCGAATCGAAAATTCAGCAATAAAATAGGAATTTTCCTTAACACATACACTGTCACACAGGATACGAAATAGAGAACAATACATGCAGCAGGGATCGTGATCCATCCAGTCCCATGCAGGGGATATATGTGCAGCAGTTTTATCATCAGATTTAGGAAAAATGGGTGACTCAGGTATATGCCTAATGTGCACCCTGATATTTCCTCCACAGCCAGTATGCAGTTCTGCATGGTTTTTTGTTGCCAGTATAAATATACCCGGAGCCATAATACAGACAGTCAATGATGTATATGGCTCTTTCGAGCCTGTCACTTTCATCCTTTTCAGGATAGACGGTACAGCCGCACGGGACAATCAATCTTATTACCGTGAAAGTACTAAAACAATATAAGCCTTGTCCACTGGCCAATGAGCTCAGAATATGTAATCATTTTTCCAAATTTTATTATTGACTGTATGCCAATGTAATTATTTTATCATGTAATACCACATTTAGTCAATACTATTACCACAATTAGATGTTTCACTCTTCTGACAATCTCTATATACAATAAGAAAGGGGTGATTACGTGGACTATAAAAAACTGGGCGAACGAATCCGCGAGGAACGCAGACGATTAAATCTTACACAGGCACAGCTTGCAGAAGCAATTGACATATCTGATACTTACATGGGTGCAATTGAACGTGGGGAACGGAGCCTCACACTGGATACCCTTGTGAGGCTCGTAAACAGACTTGGCGTAACTGTTGACTACCTGCTTTCTGATTCCGTAACTGACACTGATTCCAATATCATGGAACAGTTCAAGCAGATCATTGACCGCCAGCCGTTAGAACGGAAACAGATGGCAGTCAATGTACTGCGCACCATCTTTTCATACTTTGAAAATGAAAGGATGTAACGGACTATTTGGGGTTTACTTTCCCACCACGCAGATTCCTTACGAAATCAATATCTTCAATCAGCCGTTTTACAGCTGCATTGACAAGAAGCTCAACAGAAACCGAATACTCGGCAGACAGTGTATGTAATCTGTCATATAACATGAGGTCTGTAATCTCGACCTTAAAATTTTCCCTTGAATAAGTGCTTCCATCATTTGTATATTTATTTTCAATATTCATTTAAAACCCTCCATAAAACGTAAATCCCCGCGCCATATCTGCGTGGGGTTTCATCATCCATATTTTATTTATTGCCAAACCTTATCTGCGTTCCCTTTCCAGTCTAACACGGTCCACCTTCTGCTCCGTGAAACGCCCCGGCCGGATATTTCCAGTCCTTCACATATATATCTTTAACCGCAAATTTACCCGTTTGAACGGAACGGACTGCCGCCCTGTCGTTCCAATATACACATGACTCTGCCTTTCCCACAAAATCATCCAGACACTTCTTATTATCCAAAGTAAAACCAAGTATTTTCTCATCCTGTCTCAATGCCTCATATTCCTCTGGATAAATCTCCCTGATTCCTGCAAACAGCGGCGGTGTGGAAAAGATACACATTGCACAGCTGCAGCGGTTCCAGCCTATACGATAGCAGGGATGCGGGTTTACCTCATGGCGTTTGAGTACTTCCCATACATCTTTTTCTGAATAATCTATGACAGCCCTCCACTGGTGTACTGTCCTATGGAAGCGCTTTTCAGCATTGGTGCGGTGTATCTCCATCTCATTGTATTTTGAACGTCCGGCCGATTCTCCCCGCCTTTCACCTGATACGATCAGGATCTTCTTATCCGTCCTGGTTTTTTCAAGATTACTTGTAACACTGTCCTGCACTGCAGCTTTCAGACTGCCGGAACACCGGCGTCCCTGATGCGTGCTGCCCTTTGCCGGAAATTTCAATCGTTTTCCTCCCAGCCGCTCCAATTCTCCGATCCAGTCTAAATTGCTTACAACTGCATCTGCTACACAGATCTTCAGATAAGCGGAACACCAGCGTTTTGACAGATCAGGGGACTTTGCAGGAAACTTCATTCTGTAACCATATTCTTTTAACAGGGACTCTATCTCATCTGCCGCCTGTTCCTTTAACTTTTGGCACTTTATGTAATTTGGCGATAACTTACACTGTTTCACCTCACTGGTATCAGGCTCTATCCATTCGATAGGTTCTGATGCTCCTATTCTGTATAACTCACCGAAGAATCCATTTACCCTGTATGAGATCCGCAGTTTCATCCCTTCCGCCTCTGCCAGTGCTTGTACATAGTTCTGCGTACACCGCCAGTCCATGCGCCTTGATGGATGTCCTCCATCTATATTATGATGCCATAGTTCTATTTTTTCTTTTGGTACGCCCAATTTCAGTAGCTTGTAAAGACACGCCACTGAATTCTTTCCTCCCGACAACAGCACCACGATAAGATCATATTCTTCTAATGGCAGCAGTTCCGGTAAATAAATTTCTTTGAAATGCCCGCTGTCCTTTCTTCCATCTACCCTGGGCTTCATCCTGACGCCTTTTCCATAGATCGGACTATCTGGTCTTCCCAGGACAACAGGCGTATCTTTTGTACAATCAATATCTTTTATAAACATCTCCATGCCTCCTAACATTTCGTTTTCCGTTATGACTCACCTGCCATCAGGTAAATCGCGCGTTTACAATACACAGCCTGATCTTCGCTGACAGGATTGATAAATGCTGTCCAATCATCAAATGCCAGCACTTTTCCATCTCTTTTGATAGTCATGTCCGTGCCGTCCGCTCCTGCCGACACCTATTTACCTTCCCCCATCATGAGATCTGTTCCTCTGCCCAATCTGACCGTCTCCTTAATAAAGACAAAAGGGGATAAGATCATCACAGTCTTATCCCCTGCCAATTAAACAAATTCTCTCTTTGCTTATTGCCATTAATAAATCATTGCCCTTCGCATATAAAACACCCACAATGAGGACACTTATGCACATCATATGACAAGAACATCCTGCCACATTGGTCGCAGATATCAATCTCCCCGTCTTTCTCCCATTCATACATAAGGGTTGATGGACTCTGCCAGTCCACTTCATCAAACATTCTCTCTGCAATCTTCTCCTGATTGTCGCATAGTGAGATAAAATCTTCCCTTGTATACACCGTATCCGACAGCTCGGGTACATAACACGGGGCGTTCTGATGCTCATGAAACGCTTTCCAGTCCTTGAATATCCATCCCTGACCGAAAAACTCCCTCTGCAGCTCTGTGATACTGCCGTTCCTGTCTACATTACAGATGCCAATACGTTCACAGCACTTTACAGCCATACAAAATCACCGTCCCCCAGCCATAATACACCATCATTTTCAACTGGAAGCGGCTGGTCACTGATGAGCGTGTCAAAGAAATTGACCATGATCCCCGGCCTGACTCTTGCCAGATCACCGCCGCTGTCATCATCCCCGGCAACCTCATACTGGTATTTTTCCTCCGGCACAGTGCTGCGGTCGATACGTACATCACTAAATTCACACCTGATGCCGCATACACTGACTTTTTGAAAATGTTCTGTATTGCAATCATATCTTCCCATTGCTCAAACTCCTTAAAAATAATGGACAGCGGAACCATGTCCGCTGCCTCCATGAATAAAACCTGCTTTTATCATTTCTTCTGTCCGGTCATTCACATTATATCCCTCCACCCGTAAAATCATTATTTTTCCAACACATCTGAAATGTTTTCAGGTTCCACTTCCAAAATGTATCTGCATACAAATTCAAGAGCCGGCATATCTTCATTGCCGTCTAACAGCCATAAAATTTCATTTGTATCAAATAGATTATTTCTTATTTCATTTACCTTTCTCTGCATAGAAATGTCCTTTCAAAATACGCTCATGTAACATCAGAATCAGTTTTGTGATAAAATCCTTACTTATCATATGCTAAATGAAAAACACGTATCAGTTCCTCTCTAACTTCTCTGATAAGAGCTAACCTTAACCAGCTGTAAAATGCGAGATTCCTGCAATGTCTGATCTTTAAATCAGTAACATCTTTAACGAGTACATCCAACTGGTTATATTTTTCTTTCCAGTCTGTCCTGTCACCCCGGTATGAGTCTATGATTCCTTCGTACCTGTTATAGAAATAAATAATTCTTTTTAACATACATTATTCTCCCTGATCCTTATATACGGATATGTTTTCCTGCGGATAGTCAGCTTTCGTTTCTGTACCCTGCAGTCATTCCACACAGACATTTGTGCTTGTACAGCTAGTCAATGTTTCCTTTACGTTTCAGACTGTCCTGACTGAATATCCTTTCTTTCCTTGTCGCATTATCCCTCACCACTACCTGCGAATACTTTTTCAGCAACTCATCTTTCCTGTGCATTGCTATTTCCATGTCACAGCAGGTATATCCCCAGCTGTAGCGTTTCCCGTTTTGATCAAGCGCATGGACATCCACTCCTTCCCATATGAAATCGTCGAGATGCTCACTAACATAGGCACGACCCTCAATCGTAAAATCAGCCAGCAGTCCTGCCATGACATACATTGCATCATTGTCTTCATGCAGTGTCTTAAATGTACCAAGTCTTCTTTTTTCCTTATTACTATTGACATAATACTCAATCCAGAGATCGAGATAAATACCTTCACTACCTCCCATAGCAAGCTGATTGACCAGATCAAACTCATATGTTTTGACTGGTACTGGACTTCTTGTCGCCAGTCCATAGTCGAGAATAGCCGGGAGCTTTCCTTTCTCTTTCAAAATATCCTGAATCTTGTTAAACAGATCCTCTGTTGTCATTGGTTTGTTCATAATTATAAACCTCCTTAAATTAAAATAAGAGCATTCTGACTAACAGAATGCTCCTTCTTCTCTTCTTTTAATTAAATTAATTTTCAGTTAGATACCCTTCCGTTGGTAAAATATCCGCTTTTACATCCATTGGGTATTCCTGCGCGCATCATTGATAACAGCAATAAACAGTCTCTTATCTGCATTTTATTCTTATTCCCCTACTTATTGCAATTTTGAACTTTTATAATTACTTAGAAAGAATATATAATCTTACATACGTAATATCCGTTTAAAATTGTTTTAATCTATCATCAGCAAAATACTCGTTCCAGATAAATATCTTTCTGCTTCCTCTGTTATCATTAGTTTTGTCATAAATAAATCCTTAAAGATCAAAAAGCAGCACTCTGGTCTTCTGGAACGCTCCTTTTGTCATCTTTTGATTAAATTGCAAAATTTACGACCTGTCTGTTATATGAGTCGTTTGTGTATTTTTCTCCCACGCTTCTCTTTGAAGAGCTCTTAACTCTTCTTTATGTTTATTGAATCTCTTTTCAATCTCAACATCAATCGTGTTATATAAACTTTTTAGTTGTTGCCGATAGCTGTCAGTTTTACCCCTAAATTCCTTCTCCATTGACACATCACGAATATAATATCTCCATTGGTTATTTTCAGTGCTCTCTCTCATATTGTTCTCTAAATACGCAACATACTCCCATAATATTTCGATAAACCTACTAATATTTTCGTATGCTTCCGCATCCGTATCTAACCTCATCTCTGATCTATTTTCTTGATTTACTTTTATCCTTCCAATAAATTGATAAGTATCTTCTATGCGAAAATGTTCTATAGACTCAATTGGATCAACTTCTAAAAAGTCTTGTACACCAAATCCCCGAAAACTTTTATCGAAAATATCCAGTAAATGTTCTGACTGCTCTGCATCGTGAGATTTAGTCTTTTTCTTCTTATCATTAAAAATATGCTTGATCGTTTCTGCTTCCTTATGCTCTCTATCAAAGCTGTCATTTTCTTTATGGAAAAAACTTGAGAAATCTTCTCTCTCTAATTTGAGAAGATCTAAAAATTGATTTACAAGGCTAAAGCAAAATACATCCATATCTTTCGTTTCACAATCAACAGGGCTGTCATCACTTCTTTTTTCACAAAATATTTCTTGAAGCTTTTTCAGCTTGTTTTCCGGTCTACGCCTAAAAAAATTGTAAACCTCTTGTGTTTTCACCATTTCTTTATCAGGAAAATAACTGAATTCTTTACAATTTCTAATCCTTTTAATCCATGTATTAGCAGCTGATTCAGTAATATTTTCTTCTTTCTTGTTAATGCATCCTGCTCTTTTAAAAAGTTTAACTAAAATCTGAGCCTGATTTCCATTCTCTATCCCAGATTCTTCAATAGCCTTCGTAAAAGTATTCCATGTCATAAGAATCACCTCCAAAAAAGTCCTTAAAAAGTTTTAACTATGTTTCAAAAAAGTCCGAGATTTGTATTCCATGTGTGGCGTAAAGTATAGATATCAGTTAGGCTTTCGATAAAATACAAACTTATTCTACCTAACTGGAAGCAACATTTCAAGCGTAACTTTTATATATTTTTTTGAAAGGAGTTTACTTTTATGGACAGAAAAAAAGAGAAAAAAGCCATCCGACACCTCAACAAGATAGTCAACGATATAACTAATTCGAAAAATAACTCTTCTCGCAGACAGAAAAAGAAATATCGCCAAGCAATAGACGATGACAAACTTTTCCCCGACGTATGTGACATGTCACCCCGCGAGTCGCCAGATCATAACTTGGAGCAGATGTTAAAATCAGACCTCGTTCTGACTCAGCTGCTTCTTGATACATATTCTGACTCAGGTTTTTTCATGGGATATAAAAAAAACTGCGGATTTAACAAATTTTTCGGCATACGCCAGGGGACAGAAGGAAACATACTGATCATAGGGGGCAACGGCAGCGGAAAAAGCGCTGGCATAATCAAGCCCACATTATACACTTGGAAAGCAGCCCTGTGTGTAACGGACATCAAAGGTGAACTGTCTTCCTATTATCAAAAGCTGTATCAGTGTGGATATGTTAAACGTCCATTTATAATTTTTGACCCTATGCAACTTGACGGAGCAGTCTATGACCCATTTGATTTGGTCACGCAGGACGGAGAGATGAACATCATCTGCAACATACGGGAGATTGTTCTTGCAATTATCCCAACACCGCCTGGCAATATCGACCCATTCTGGGCTGAATCCGAACAAAATGTACTCACAGCAGCCTTGTTATATTATTACCATCTGGGGTGCAGTTTCATTGAATCCATGACAAAAATAGCCTCATCAACAGTTGCCAAATTGAGTAAGGAAATATCCGAGGAAAATGATACACAGGCCAAAATATTTTTAGGACAACTACTCGACCTCAAGCCGGAGCAAATTGCCTGTATCGACAGAGGGATACGAAATAAACTGTCTGTTTTCGCCACCGACCCATATATCCAAAAAGCTTTTCGCAGCACTCAAAGTAACACAGACTGTTTCACATGGGATGATTTAACGGAAAATAACATTTTTCTATGTATTCCTGCTGGAAAGATTGAAGAATGGAGCGGTGCAATTAATATCATGTATACACAGCTCATACGCCACTTAGAGCGCAGACCTGATCAATACAGTCCAGAGGGGGTAGATAATACCCAAACGCTTTTGCTCATGGACGAATTTGCAAGATTTGGAAAGTTGGAAATGATCACAAACGCATTAGCAACTTTGCGGAGCAAGAATATAAACATCTGCCTGGCAGTTCAAAGCTTAGCCCAAATTGACAAATTTTACGGAACATGTGATAGACGGATTATTCTTGATAACTGTCAATTTCAAGCTGTCCTGCGAGCAAATGATGCTGATACCCAGGAGAACATCAGCCATCTTATTGGCACACACCTGGTCACATACCGCGGTAGAAGTGAAAGTTTCGACGATCTCATGGATCCTGTTGGGTACAGTAATCAACTAACAGAAACTCGTGAATATATTGTCTTCCCACATGAGCTTTCAATCCTGACAGATATCCCTTTGATTACGCCTTACGGCTTCTGTCGAGTGGACAAACTTCAGCTGAATAACAATTTAGCTGAAAATCCTTTGTTACCTAAACACACCATACTTCCCGCTACTGCAAAAGTTACATCGACGACACACAACATATTAACACAAATTGATACCTCAAATCACATTGATGATGGAGCAATTCCTGGAAGAGACTCAAAAGATAGAGAAAATAGACAAACTTCTGGTATTCGAGTAGTCTCAGTAAGAACAGTAGCACGAACAGACACCAACAATTTTCTGTAGTTTTATTTCGTTCTGCAATATATAACGTAACCAGAACGTGTGAAAGGAGTTTTAGATTGATAACATTAGATGAACAGATCAAACAAACAGAAGAGAAAATTGCCCAGCTTAAACGACAGCGAAAAATTCAGCTTAAAAAAGACAGAGACATCCGTAAGAAAAAGGACCAACGTCGCAATTATATCATCGGCGAACTGGTTTCCAAACATTTTCCCGAAGTTTTAAATCTTGAACCAGGTACTAAAGCAGAAAATGCTGTTACTTTTGCATCTATTGAATCATTCCTATCGGCACTAGCTGCCGATCAGGAATTGGTCAATCAAATTAAAGAAAAGGCCACCAATAAGATATAAACAGGAGAATATAGAAATTGTCCACTTACAAAATCCCTCCAGATGTGTAAGTGGACCAAACACAAAAAATCTGACAGCGCTCAGACGCGGAAGGAGATTTTAATTATGGCAAATTTTCATTTAGAAATTAAAAACATCAGCCGAGGAAAAGGACGGTCTATTACCAAAGCAGCCCACTACATTAGTGGCGAAAGACTCCATGACACCTATAATGATAAAACCTATTATCGTCAAAGGCAAGATGTTCTTTATCACGAAATTTTTCAACCTGAAAAAGCTCCACCAAAGTACCACAATCTTCAAAATCTCTGTGATGAGATCGACAGGGCTGAAAAACGATACGATGCACGTACTGCGCGAGAGTTTATAGGTTCTCTGCCTAATGAACTCCCTACTCACGAATTAATTCATATTGTCAAAGAATATGTCACGAACAATTTCACAGAATATGGTTTATGTACAATCGCAGCTATCCATGAAGGCAGGAATGAAATTGAACCAAGCAAAAATAATCCTCACGTCCATATATTGGTATCAACACGTACTGTTGGACCAGATGGTTTTAACAAAAAAAAGGATCGTGAGCGAAATAATATCAAATATATCAATATCTGGCGTGAGAATTGGGCAAAAGTTCAGAACAGAGCTTATGAACGAAATGGATATGACATACGTGTCACTCATGAAAGTCTTGAAATCCAAGGTCAAAAAAACCGTGAACCTACTATACATTTGAGCCGTATTGACTGGCAGAAGGAACAGCGTGGTGAACATACAAATGCTGGTGACAGAAAACGTGCAATCAAAAAACATAATGAAGAACGTATTCTTCAACACCAATTGAACCAAGAACGCAGATACGAATTAGAATTGTCCCGATAACATCAAATATTAATTCTCATTCAGAAAGCGTATTTGCCCATTCACTGATTATATATTCTAACTCAAAGGAGGTATCAAATATGCACAAGAGCATCTTAAAGCTTGAAGTGTTCGCAAGCGACAACAACACAGACACATTCCGAACACTCTTTAAAACACAGCATGGCAGGGTTGTATATCTGGCTGTGAAGATTAATGGTACCAATTGTACTATATTAGACTGCTTTTACACTGATCGCAACCAGGGAAAATGCGGAGCGGATCGTTATTGCGCAAAACCCCAGAAACTACAAACATTCCATTTTCACATCGACGAGCTGCTATACGTTATCGACACAGAACTCGACAAAAAATTTTATGATGTTGACATCATTACAACCGATAACGCTGCTCTCCCACTTGACCACTATTTGAAGGTGAAATCAGAAGCCACGCACAAAAAGTATCATTTTCTGATTATGGTCGGCAGTGGCGACACCTACAATGAACTGCCTGCACGCTTATGTACCCGATTGAAAAATAAGCTCCACCGCTCTATCTTTATCGAGTTACAGTACTACAAAGACGGAAAAGGGGTTGTCAATCAATGTCATTATTATGACCGAAAATACAAGCGACAGGATATCAAGGTAACACCACCGCTGTTGACAAGCTGTTTCTTTCCCTATAACCAGGAGGGCATTTTAAATCTGCTCAATCATGAAATTTGCTGTGACTTTACTCATATGATAGTAACAGACGGAATCGATCTGGATTCCAATACTGCCCCTCTGTGTGGCGCGATATAGGAGGTTTTCAAATGGCTAATTTAATCAAAGAGTACATTGACACCAAAGAGATTAAGCACAATGTCGAACATATTATTCTATCATCTGCTACGAAAAATAGCAAAGAACAAATCACCGAAGAACTGTTCCGTGCTCTGACAAGACCACGCAAATATGTCTCTACATAAGTCAGATCGCAGGCCACCATATCCCGCAGCATACTGCGTAATCGAATAATAGCTATGGCAGGATTTCCCATAGCCCTGCTGCGGGAAATTCCTTTTTCACATTTTGAAAAAAGAGCAAAGGCAGCAAAGGAAAATAATTGATATGTCATATATATTTCAAGTCAATGTATATGACATATCCAGTCAATGTGTAGATAACATCAGAGAAAGGACTTGTCAATATGAATGACATAATCGAACTAAATCGTATGGAATTTATGATTTTAAATTCCTTATACAATGCCAACTGCACAAATCCATATCATTCCATGACAATTATGGATTTAATCAACGATAATGAAGGTGTGCTTGGAGCCCGTATGACGGTTTACAGAAAAATGCAAAAATTAACAAATGCTGGTTATATCAAAAAAGGATGCCTTGATAACCATGCTGACACATTTTATCTCTTGGAAAAGGGCATCAAAACAGTCGAAGGAGGAAAAATTGTATGAATTTAAAGAACAACTGCAAATTTATAGGTTTGGGAAACTATGGCGGCAAACAGGTAAAAGAGTTCCATTTACTAAATTACAAAGTGATTGCTGCCAATGGAAGTGAACAGGATTTAAAAGTACTTGGTGACATTCCCAAGTATCATTTAAACGGCTTTGATGGATTTGGGGGCGATCGTGAAAAAGCTTTGGCATGCCTTGAACAGAATCCAGAGTTCTTAAGGTTTATGTCAAATATTGATGAGGAAATCATATTCCTTGTTTTCAGTGGCGGAGGTTCCTTTGGAAGCGGATGCGCTACGATCTTAGCTGAAATGCTTGCACAGGATGCCAACGAAGAGGGAAACCCTTCAAAAATAATATGTCCGGTTATTGCACTCCCTTCCATTGACGAGGCCGTCAAAAAACACAAAAACACTTATGATGCAGTAAAGGAGCTACAGGAAATCAGCGAATCTGGGATAAGACTCGGTGCAGCATTTTTCATCAACAATAATTTCAGTATCTCCAATAGTGCCCATAAAGAAAAAGACTATCAATACATCAATAACACTTTCGCAAAGTTTCTTGATACTTTCCTCTCGAACGACACTTATGGAGAGCTGAATAACTTTGATGAAGCCGAGAGACTTGAAATGTTAAAAAATAATGGGATGATGGTAATCAATCTCATGGGAGTAAAAGAAAAGGACCAGACCTTAGATCAGGCTTTCATGCTGCGGAAATTAACCAGAGATGGGATTTTTGCACCTGTAGAACAAAATATGATATGTGAGAACATTGCCATCATCCACGCTGGACAAGGCAATTCAGACATCGAGAAAGATGTTATCATAGCAGAAGTCGGAAAACCCACAAATGTATTTGAAGGCTATAACGGCAGAAGTACACTGGTCGCCATAAGCGGTTTAAATTACCCCGTCTCCTATATATCCAGTCTTGGCGAGTCTGTCAAAGCTTCCTATGAGGAACGCTAGAGAAATAAAAGGCTTGTCAAAAAGCTGAATGATCTGGATCTCACAGAAAATGAACCACATAAATTACCAGTGATAAAGGAACGGAAACCAACAAAATGGGATGTATTACAAAAAAAGATGAATATCTAAAAGGAAGTGTATCAAAATGGCAATTGTGCTCTACGCAAGAAAATCAATCGAACGAGAGAACAGCATCAGCTGTGAAACCCAGCTTGAATACTGCAAGTCTGTCATCAAACCGGACGAGCGGAACGAAAAGGTCATAACCCTTGTGGATAACGGCTTTTCAGGCGGCAACATCAATCGTGACGGCTTTCAGAAGATGATGAATCTCGTCCGTCAGGATAAGGTCAGCAAAGTCATTGTCTACAAGCTTGACCGCATCAGCCGCTCTCTCTCCGACTTCGTCAATATTCTGCAGGAGTTCAAAACCCATAAAGTAGAATTTGTCTCCTCACAGGAGTCTTTTGACACATCCTCTCCCTACGGGGAACTGATTGTCAAGATCCTGATGATATTTGCTGAATTTGAGAGAACATCCATCATCAACCGCATCACCCAGGCTTACGCCCATCGAAGCGAGATGGGATTTTATATGGGAGGAAGACAACCTTACGGATTCGAGCTTGTCCCCACAGTCATTCATAATATCCACACCAAAAAGCTAAGTCCCCTTCCCGCGGAGATCGAACAGATACGATACATATATGAGGTTTATGCGCAGGAAAGCGTCTCTTTGCGGCGTCTGATGAATATCCTGATTGCCGAAAACAGGCTGCCCCTGAATGGAAGTGCATGGTCTACAGCTAAACTTTCCACGATACTCAAAAATCCGATCTATGTCAAAGCGGATTCCGATATCTACGATTACTATGAACGGCATGGAGTTCAGATGGTAACTGATGTATCCATGTTTACTGGGGAATATGGGGCACAGCTCTACGGACATACCAAGCATAAGCCCGACAATCCCGACTGGTCTGACATGAAGCTGGTACTCTTAACCCATAACGGCATCGTGGATTCGGATATCTGGCTCAAATGCCAGCGGAAGCTCGAGAAAAATAAACAGATCACAAACAGTTACAGCAATCAGACCAGCTGGCTCTCCGGTAAAGTGATCTGTGAAAAATGCGGGCATACCATGACTACGATCAAAGGTAAAATCAACAAAAGTGGCGAAATGCGGCGCTACTTCAACTGCACAGGCAAAACGCATAAGAAAATCTGTACTGGGACAAAAGTATCCATCTATGCCGAGGATTTGGAAAACATGGTCTATGACTGTATCTGCGAAAAACTATCCGATCTGAAGGAAGCAAAGCATATAACAGCAAATGACCATTCTCCCGAAGTCAATGAACTGAAATTAAAGATTAAAGCGATTGAAAGATCAGAGAAGCAGCTTATGGATACAATGCTGACAGGCGGTTTTAACGAAGATTTGCTGTCACTCGCCAACCAAAAAGCTACACAGTTTAAAAACGATAAACGGGCTCTGTATGAACGGATCGATGAGTTAAAAAGTATGGACGACGAAACAGATGTCATCATCGATCTTGCCAAATCATGGAAAACAGCTGACTACAACCGCAAAAAAGAGGTCGCTATGATCATGATCCACCAGATCATCATAAGCGAAGACGGCAGTACCAAAATCATCTGGAATATCTAACTATCAGGGGTTTTACCCCTGATGGTTTTTATTCGGAAATCACTTTACAACGCTTCTTATAACATGCAATTCCATATCTGTATATCAATTTCATGCCATCATCTACCAAAACTTCCTCATAATTCCTGTCTTTGATCTGCTTCATTGCCTCGTCACATGCGGCATCAAACTTTGCATTCTCGGCATACTTTAATTCTATAACAATACCAATCTCATCATCCACGATTTCCACAGAGATATCACTGTATCCATCTCCTGTTTCCGCATTTGACCTGATTTTCCAATCAGTCATACTTCCCAGAAGCCCGAGTAAAATACCGTGGTAAAAATTCTCCTTCATGTCATTCCTGGCATAACTGTCACGGATACTAATCGTCTTTCTCAAATATGAAGTGAACCCCTCCTCTATAGCTGTCACATCATTTTTCTGAAACGCCCTGCAAAAATTTTGTAGTTTTGTGATATCTTTCTTTGTCTCCTCTTTAAACCATTTGCGTATCTGCTGCACAAATATCCAATGCACTTCCCTGTTTGGGATGACAAGTTTTGTTCTCCCACTTTCATCTTCTCCATACTGTGTCAAATATCCAGTTGTAAAAAGCAGACTCCATAAATTATCAATATCAGAATCAAAGTCTCTATAAGTTAATTCCTGGTGAATTTCTTTTTTTATATAGCCACCATCAATCAATTGCTCAATCTCATCCCTCGTAGCTGCATCTGCCTTGTCAATAAAGTTTCTAATGATATCATTTCCACTCGTATTTACCCAGTAATTTTGCGGATTCACAGACAAATTCATCTTTAATGCATGACAGTAACTGATAACATCCCATGGACAATATATCTCCAGATTACCAAACCGATAACCATCATACCATTCCTTTACAATTTCATACCGCTCTTCCCAGCCATAATATTCCAGCATCCTTTTTACTTCCGTGTCTGTAAAACCAAAATATTCATTGTACTGTACATCTTTCACTGTATAAACATTAAAATTATTTAATCCAGTAAAAATACTTTCCTTCGATATCCTCAGACATCCTGTAAGCACAGCAAACGCCAGACTGTCATTTGTTTTAAGCGCCTGACCATATAAACCTTTTAAAAGATCGACCATATTGTCATAATATCCCGACTGATACGCCTGATCAAGCGGAACATCATATTCATCGATCAGTATGATAGCGGTTATCCCATAATGCTTATGCAGCAATTGTGATAATGTCAGGAGACTATCTTTCAACACTTCATCTGTCATAATAAAGTTTCCTTCTTCATCCATTTTAACAATTGCCTTATATTGTCTGCACTCCAATTCCGTCAAAGTATCACTCTTCATGAGAAAATGAAATCTCATTGCTTCTTTTCCTATGATCCTTCGAAGCATTCTCTTCGCTGAATCAAACTCTGTACCAGACGCACCTTTTAAACTGATAGAAATCACCGGATACTTTCCCATGTATTTATCACAGATCTCTTCTTCTCTGGAAATTTCAAGGCCGTCAAAAAGACCGCTGTCACATTCTGTCTCGAAAAAATGTTTCAACATACTCATATTCAAAGTTTTTCCAAAGCGTCTTGGACGCGTAAATAGATTTACCTTTCCCTGATTCTCTAAAAGCTCCCGTATAATCCCTGTCTTATCAATATAATAAAATCCCTCCCTGCGCATTTCAGCAAAATTTTCAACGCCAACAGGAATCTTTGTTTTCATTGTCATGGCTACCTCTTTTCTCATTCTATCCGAATTATTTCGTGAGTCTTTCAATCAGACAACTATGCGGCTTGACAATATTATCCTTATCATAATTGATCCCTACAATCACAATCTCACCGACATAATCTTCCAGTGCCCGTGTGTAATGTCTACTTTTGATCTGCTGTATCGCTGTGTCAGCAGTCTTGTCGTATTTTAGTTCAACAACAAGTGCTGGTTTATTTGTAGCAGGCAATGGCAGAAATACAACATCCGCAAATCCATGTCCTGTAGGCAGTTCCCTTATAAGCCTGTAATCCTTCCTCGCACTGTAATATGCAAGACCGATTGCGCACCCAAGTGAATTCTCATCATTGTAAGTCAGAATTGATGCTACCTCTGTATGTGCCTGATCAAGCGCCCTGGCAACGCTATCAGCATCCCCTCTCAACGTATCTTCGAGAAGCTTTTCTGATGCCTTTAAAACCTGCATCACCTTTGACCAGCCGCTTACACTCATGGCATTTTCAAATTCTCCGATAATCTCTTTGTTCGGAATAAATGCCTCTTTTGTCTCCGCATCATATCCGAGGTATCCTAAATGAATCAATAGTGTCAGGACATCATCTTTTACCTCAAAATTGCGCATGTCATTCTGGAAACTCAACGTATTGACCTTAACGCGTTCCCCGCCGAGCATCTGCACAATGTCTGACCGAAGCCCGTCAAAGTCCATTTCTATATAAATCTTTAATGCCTCATATGTCTCTGTGGAAGTCCAGTAATTTGACAACACACGGCTCTTCATCGCCGCCACAACAGACCTTGGGTTGTAGATATGCTGAAACTGCCGGAACTGATAGCCGTCATACCAGTTGCTGACCTGCGCAAAATCCATATCGTATCTCTCGCACAGCCCCTTTACCTCATCCTCCGTAAATCCGGTGTATTCCTCATAGACAAACTGGTCTGTCATTGAATATTCCCAGAACATATTCAGTGCAGAATTCAAATCCAACTTCGTTGGATTCCATACTTTTTTTACTGGCAAAATACCTGTCATATAGGCCAAAGCCACGTATGGCTGGTCTTTGAGAAGATCACGCAGAAAATCAAGATATTGCTTCTGCATCGTCTCCGACTCCTGCCGTTCGCGCATCACACAGTCCCACTCGTCTATCAGAAAGATAAACTGCTTTTCCGTCCGCATATATATTTTCTCAAGGACCTCTGCCAGAATAGTATCCTGCCCTGTAATCAAATTCCCATATGTCACTTTTAATTCTTTCATTACAGCCTGTTCCAAATATCCCGTCACATCATCATTCTTTGCCCGGATCAGGAACTGCTGCATATTCAGAAAGAGCACATTGTACTGATTCAAATGCTCCCGAAACGTCTCATCGCTTTCTATCTTGAAACCCTTGAATAAATCAGACGAATCACACCCACAGCTATAATAGGCAGCAAGCATTTTCAATGCCATCGACTTGCCAAAACGTCTTGGCCTGCTGACACAGACACACTGTTCTTCTGTGTTGATCACTTTGTTGGTACATGCAATCAGTCCAGTCTTGTCCACATAAATCTCCGAACGAACGGACTTCCAAAAACCGATATTCCCCGGATTCAGATAAATGCCCACGTGTTATCCCCCTATACAATCCCATATTTTCGGAAGATCGTATTCAAATCTTCCCTGCTGGTTTTCCCTGCCAGATAATATGCTTTTACAGTCACCTCCACCGCCTCAAAAAATGTATCAAACACAAACCAGTCATCAGCATCATAGTACTCCCGCAATTCCTTAAAATCCCATTGTAGCCCTTCCGATAAGTCTTCACTCAAAATATGTTTAGTCCTTTCATATTTTCTAATCCATTGTTATAGACTCGAAAATAATACCTTTTCATATTGATTCGTTATCATTGATATGAATAATTGCTTCTGTATCTCTGACAGTACTGAAATCTCATCTATCATTTCGCATATCTTCTTCACACAGTTTCCTATTTTCGGTGTAAGTCTTTGTATAGCATCAGAACATTCCACATCACCTATTATAAATTTCCTTAACTTTTATAAAAATCTTTTACTTCTGATATATTTTAGAAACTTAATCATATATTCCATTTTCGCGACAACACTTTTTATATTTTTTTCCGCTTCCACAAGGACAAAGTTCATTTGCTCCTATCTTTTTGGATTTTCTTCTTATATATTTGCTTTCTCTCCATGCAATATTTATTTTCCCTATTTTTTCATGATAAAATTGATTCCAAATTGCGGGAGGCAAACCGCCGTATCTTAATGTTGTATTCCCATTAATATTATAATCTACAAAACAAATAAAATTCTCATTACTAGGAAATAATTCTTTATTCCTTCGTGCATCAAAATGATAAATATTTATATATAAAGCATCAGCTTCCATGTCACCATGTTTGCGATATAGCGTAGGAGAACCAATATTTTTCAAAGTTTTAAGCCATTTAATACCCTCATTTATAATTTCTATGATTTCTTCTCTTTTATCAATGCTACCAACAAATAAATTACATTTTAATCTTTTTTGATCAGGTAAACTTGCATCAGTAATATGATTAATATTAAACTTTTCTCCCCTATAGTTCGGAAAGCGAAAATATTTTATTTCTTGTAAATCTATTTTTTCATTCGAAGGATCAAAAATGATTACATCTTTACGATTTATTGCTTGCTTCGTCACTTCCACAATTTCTCGTCTTTTACTAATCATATCATACACTTCATCATTAGTAAATCGAACCCAACTTGTTTGCAAACGGTCATTACTAAAAGAAATGAAATATTTTTCATAATCATTGTATTGCTTATAAATAAGCATTGCAAATTCAATAGCAGTTTGCAATATGAAAGTCCTATCACAATTCTCAATAACTATGTCCGCGTTTAATTGTTTATTATCAGCTATCTCACTTAAATAACGACAGCGAATGGAAGGAATACTTAATGCCATGCTATTCATGCAAAAAGGAACATATGCTTTTTTAGACATATCAATACTAACATTTGCCCAATGATTATTGAGAAAAGAGGTAACCCCCAAAATAATGGCACTTGCAGCATCATATACACGTTCAATAAGGTTATCAAATTCATAATAATTTAACGAAGAAGATACACTATGATGATTCTCATTATAATGAAAATCGATTATTTTTCCATCTTCTCTAAAAATAATTCCACCATGATTAATAGCATTTCTTATATTTACATCTATGTCCTTTGTTAACAATGAAAAACTATTTTTCTTCATAACCTCACAAAGAGTATTTAATTTAAATAAGGAAGAATAATCTTTACTACTTGTCTGATCCAGCAATAAAGCAATAAAATGAAATAAGTTAGCTAAGCATCCCTCAACAATCGAAATATATGTAGGAATACGATATTGACGGTTTCTAATTGTCTGAGTATCATTCAATTCTGATAAATCATTTATAATGTCGCTAATTTGAACATATGTATGATATGCAATTATGAAATATTCCACTATGTTCTCGTCTATTACAATATTGGGAGTTTGAAAGATTATTTTTTCTAGTTGCTCGCTTGTTTGAGTATAAATTGCCTTGTCCCAATAACAGCAAGGAGCTTTTTTTAAAATATCATTAAAAATACACAATAACGCATGCTCGCAAGAAACAATAGTAGAATCCAATTCTTCATGCATTTTCCCCAACACTTCTGTTGAATCATCTTTACTATAGTATCTCAACTCACACTCTTGCAAAAAATTCATTTTAACCCACCCGATTTTCCTTTTTTATTTTTATTATATCACTAATCACACTCTATTTCCAGTTCTTCCAGTAATACTATTGCCCGAGATTGTTACTCTCATGTGTTTGGAATGTGCATTAACTATGCATTCTGTAAGTCCATGATTTAAAAATGAGACACTATTTCAGAGAATCAAAACCTTAAATAATCACCTAGTAGCCCTACAAATGATTATATCCGAAAACTCTACTATTACAAAAAATATGGGGTTCATGAATAGATAATAGAACCGCAACGAAAAAATGTTACAGTAAACTATTTTGAGCATGACCTTCTAAATGTACCCTACACATTTGATGCTATCCTAAAAGTCAAATATACAAAGGTTTATACTTCAATCTCTCCGACATTTCCAAACTACCCACTATCTAAAAAACCACCAGAAGGGATACCCTCTGGTGGTAAAAATCTACTTAACCTCGCAGGCTTCGCTTCGCCAAACCGCTGGAAATGCACGATTTCCCTCGCCCGCAGGAACTTGATCGGATCACAGACATCCGGATCCTTGACCAAGCGGAGAATATTGTCGTACGTTGTCCGGGCTTTCTGCTCTGCTACACATTGGTATATGCAACCAACGACTAAAATTTCCAGTGGATCACAATCGGCGGCAGATCATTCCGGTGTACCTTTTTCTCACAACGTCCTATCTCAATATAGTCGATCAGGGAATCCATAATATCCCGATCCAGTTTGGATACATTTTTATACTTTTTTAAGATTTCCTCTTTTGAACGAATATTCTTACCTTCCGCCTCCAATGCTTCCAGATCTGATGTCCTGTCCGCCTGTAGTTTTCTGTATCGTTCTATTTCCTCTGAAAAATCCTTGCGAAATTCTATATATTCATTATCCGAAACTAATCCGTTTGCCTTATCAACATACAGGTTCTGGATAGCTTTCCTTAAACTCTCTATTTTTGACTCCATATTGGAAATCTCTTTTTTCATCTGCTGCTTTCGGGTATCAAGATTTCGGGTTATCGAAAGCTTTGATTCTGCGGAAGTTTCATCAAAATATTCTGATATTATACGATTTAGTTCATCAAGAACCGCTTTCTCTAGGAATCTCTGTGCAATAAATGCACCTTTGCAGAATTGTTTACCCAGATTCCTTGTAGGACATTTTAAATACCGCAGTCCCCTATTATTGCAGCTTGCAAGTGTGTATCCACAGTACATACATTTTGTTTTTACTGCAAATATACCAATTTCTCCAGTGTAACACGGTTTTGCCTTCTCTGCGCGGCGCTGCTGCACACGATTCCACAGATCCATGTCAATGATTGGTTCATGAGTTCCTTCCACCTTGATCCACTTTTCTCTCGGAACTGGTTTGCTATGTCTGGACTTGTATGTAGGATTCGCATATTTTCCCTGTACCATGTTACCAATATACATTTCATTTTCCAGTATGGCAGACACTCCGTAATATTTCCAAAGAATACCACACGTCTTATCGGCTCCATTGTATCGCAGCCCCTTCCTGCGCTTATATTCTGTCGGATTAGGTATTCCCCTATCGTTCAGAATCCTTGCAATATTCGTTCTGCCAACGCCGGAAGCATAAAGTTCAAACACTTCCCTCACAACTACAGCCGCCTCCGGATCGATGATCAGATGACCTTTCTGATCCGGATCTTTCTGGTATCCATACGGGGCAAATGCACCGATGTGAATACCTTTTTTTCGATGGTCTGTAAGAACTGTCTTTATGTTATCAGACAAATCTTCTAAGTACCATTCATTGACAAGGCCATTGATCTGCCTGGACTTTTTATTTCCATGGTTCGCTGTATCGGCATTGTCTGCCAGCCCTACAAAACGTATCCCCCACTCTGCAAAATCACCATGGATAATCTTTTCCACAAGTTCTAGTTCCCGCGTAAAACGGGACTGTGACTTGCAAAGTACGATGTTAAACTTATGATCCCGCGCATCTGCCAGGAGCTGGTTAAATGCTGGTCTGTTGCGATCGCTTCCTTTGTAGTCGTCATCAGAATAAATATTATAAATATCCCACCCCTGATCTGTTGCATACGTGATCAGCAGGCTTTTCTGGTTCTGTATGCTGCGGCTCTCATCATCTTCATTCAGCTTGTTTCTATCCTCTTCGGACAACCTGCTGTAAATTCCTACTATATTGTTCATATTACTAACCTCAGATAATACAAACCAATATCTCAGATTTATTATAAATCTAAAACATCAGCGTTGGCAATGTTAATCTGACTTTCTGTTTCTTTTTTATTAATAATCTGTATCCAAAGATTCGTGAAAGCCTCTGATCGCTCTTCATCACCATGTGCAAATACACTTGTACATGGTGATGAAGATTTTTCCATTATCATCGCCATAAAATCCACCTCCATTATCATTTGGTTTATTGTATGCTAATAATAGTTTGTATCATTCAAATTAATTGCCGACGGCTTTGGCAAGCTCCACGAAGTTTTCTCTCCGCTCCCTTCGGTCTAGGAGCCCGTGTTTTGCGGGTGTATCATTATTCTACTCGATATATCTCAATGCTAGGGTGCCGTGCCAATAGGCACCCACATGCAGAACAGGGTGGTCCATCAAAATTGTGCGATATATAAATTCCCCAAAAGAACTGTCAATTTCTGATTTCCGCGAATCCCCACTGCATAAAAAGCTACTTATATCGGACGTGTCGGACTTTTCTATATGAAATTGTCAAGGTGCAGATATTTAATAACCAGGACAATGTGATTGCTCTGTATTATTTGTTTTGATTGTTTTTTACATTCCTTTAGATTGACAGTACCACCCTTGGATTGCCTTTTCATTCAAATGATTAATTGTATTCACATTACATTAGGCTGTCTCCTCTTTTCCCAGCGTTAACGGTTGATGTTTTACAATCCGCTTTCCACATTCTGGGCAATACTTTATCTTATAGTCATCGATCAGCTCCGACGCAATGCCCTTTCTACATTCCGGACAACAGTATGTTCCCTGCTGGTCCACGATCCACCCGGGCCGCTGATGTGCTCTATAATGTATAATCTCTTCCTGCAGATACTGTGTCTCCGCATCTATGATCTCCTCCACTGCCGGCTCTGCCTCTTCATGCAGGTGCTGCTTTATCTTGGCAGCAAATATCTCGATATAATAGATTGCCGTGTCCAACAGGTTCCAATTTTTAACATATCTTTGCATTGTCGCTCTTGTCCTTCTTAAGAAATTCCGAATTCATAATTTTTTGTCTCTTTCAATTTATCTTGTCCAGCGGACATTTACCTCCGTTTCGAATCCAGTCACAATCACCTTCTTCGTCTGTAGTATCCTGATATTTGCAAAAATTATCACACATATCATCTGTAACCTCTTGTAAAATCTGAAAAATTGTCTGGTTCTGTTCCATGATACACCTCCCAATTTAATATCAAAAATTATGATATACGCCTGCTGTATATAATACTGCACTTTACACTTTAAACTTGGTTTAGATCAATCTCCATTTTGAGTATCTAAATCAAATATTGTCATCTGCTTGCTTTGCTCTAAAGTTGTCCTATCCATAATTACTTTTTCCACACAATCACATTTGCCAAATAAAATATTTTCAACTGGAGTATTAAAATATTTTGCAATAATTATTGCTTTTTCTAATGATGGCTTTCTTTTTCCTGTTTCATACATTCCTATTAATCCTGGACTTACATTAATATCATAGGCTAGTTGCTTTTGAGATACACCTTTTATAGATCGTAAAACAGACATTGATACCTTTCTACCCTTTTCCATCGATGCATCCGTCCTTTCCTACTTTTAATCTCTCAAGGGCTAATTTCCCGCAGCTCTGCTATGGGAAATTTCATTCCATTTGCTCACTATACATATGCATTATAGCTCACTCTAAGTAAGTATGTCAATATATATTGTGAGATTTTTTGATAATATGTCCCTATAAACCCTTATTTCTGTTATTGTTATTTGTACAAAGGAGGCAAAAAAATGCAAGTAGGTCATATGATAGCGCAATTGCGCAACCAAAATGAAATTAGCCAAAAACAATTAGCTCAAAAACTTTGCATTAGTCATGGATTGGTTGGTCTTTGGGAGACAAATAAACGAACGCCTTCTCTTGAATATTTTGTTTCTCTGATAGACTACTTTTGTATTAGTGCAGATGTTCTATTGAAAAATGATAGAAAATTGAAACCCGAACAATATCAGAGTATTTCTGTATCGCCATCTGCACAAAAACTAATGAATGCATTTAATTCACTAAATGAAGATAATCAAGATATATTAATTGGCGAAGCAAAAAAACTATTAAAAAGCCAGTATAACGAAGAAAAAAGAAAAGCTACTTCAATGGCAAATGCCACATAATACCTTTCCCTCATTAATTCTGTTGGAAATGTAAACGTCCTACGAAGGTTATTGGTCTGAGGAAGTGTTATGGCTAGTATAACTCAATTTTAATAGCCCTATGTTTAACAAACTGTTTAGTTGAGATTTTTGTCGCTTGCTTATCGTGTCAAACATATGGTTAATTATGTTGGATTATACTAGGTGAATTATTTTATATGAGAAAAATATAGAAATGAAATACAAGGCGGAAAAATTATGAGATTATTTTCAAAACGAATAGGATCAGTGTTTTTAAAGGAAAACTACGATGCAGATTCATATATCGAAAAATTACAAGGTTTAGCGCAGAAAGCCTCTGGCAGTACTGTTAAAGAAATAGAAAAACAGATTAGTTGGATGAAATATGGAAAAAAGGGCGAATCAAATGTTGCTTATGAATTGAAAAACAGTGGAATGGATATGTATATATTACATGATATTTATCTGGAATATGAAGATCTGTCTGCACAAATCGATTATCTTGTCATTACTAGAAAACATACTTATATCATTGAATGCAAAATGCTCTCCGGCAATATCGAAATTGACAATACTGGAGCATTTATCAGATATTATAACTATTCTGGCAAGTCTTACAAGAAAGGTATGTACTCACCTGTTACACAAAATAAGAGACACCTGCAGGTAATCAAGGAAATCTGGATGCATTATAGAGAAAATCTTTTTACACGAAAGAATTTTGAAAAGAATTTTGATACCAATTTTCATTCAATCGTTGTTCTCGCCAATCCTGAAACTTGTATTAATATGAAATATGCCCCAAAAGATATCAGAGAACAAGTCATAAGGGCGGATCATCTGATAACATATATCCGCCAAAAGGACTCTGAATCTAAAAATAATCTGAGTAATGGAGATATGTTAGAAGCTGCTAAATTTTATCTAAGCCAGCATAAACCCAACAAGCTTGATTATTCATTAAAATACGAGGAACTTTTGCGTACTACAAACGCGGATTCCCAGAATACGAATGAAAAGAAAATTATTTTACCGTGCACTGCCGAAACAGAGGCTACACAGATCCATACTCCAATGAAAACAACATATACTGAAGACAATAACAATAATGAAATCTTAATCAAACATTTAAAAGATTTCCGCCTTGAACAGAGTCGTCGTGAAGGAATTGCTCCATACCTTATTTTCAATAATGCCCAAATGGATAACCTGATCGCCAAAATGCCCCATACACCAGATGAACTACTTAAGATTTCTGGTTTTGGTTCTGTTAAAGTTAATAAATACGGTGCCTCTATAATAAAAATATTGCAAGAATTTTCTGGCTAAATACTTCTTCGTGACAGAGGGTGCTCATATGTAGCAATTATTAAGGCGAGAACTGCTTCTCGCCTTAATTTTCTCATGCTCGGGCATACCAGTATTTCAAAATTTTTGTATTACTGTCAAATACCAATTCCAATATATAACCATCATATTTTACCATCGTTTGACTTTCTATGATTTCATTTGGGGTAATAATTTTATAAGTTACCTTATACTCCTGTCTAATAGTATCTGAGTATTCTTTCAATATTTCACAGTCGACAAATTTTGCGGTTATATCATCATATGAACCACCATCTGCAATATTTCCTGCATAATAAGCATATGACTCTGTCGTAAGCACTTGCGTTGCATAAAGGATGCAATCTTTCAATTCACCTGTTGTATCTGTAAAATTATGAGCAACGACATAAAAATAGTCTTTACCATTTTTTTTAAAAGTTACTCGAATTTCCTGTCCATTTGCAACTAATGCATCAGGTGTATAATCATATTCATATTCACACTCGCTTCTTTCCAATTCATCAAAGATTTCCTGCACAGGTGCCCCGATCGTGAATACCATATCATCTATTTGAAATTTTCCGCTATCAATCGATGCCTCCTGAATCTCAGGAAGACATTCGAATCTCTTATCATTACTGTTCTCTGGTTCTGCCTGCTCAGACTCAGGTTCTTCCACATCACTTTCAGTCTGTATCTCTGACTGTGTTTCAACTTGTGCGGTTAACGCTACTTCCGGTTCTTCTTTCCCACATGCTACCATTCCCATCAACACTATCGTAACCAAACCAATTAAAAAGATTTTCTTCTTCATAAATTTATATTCTCCTTACCACTCGCTCAATCTTCTAAATCCTGTCCATACATGACAGAGATATTTTAAGATTTACTGGACATGTCCCGTCCTCATCAGCAAAATCTGGATTATCGCACGGAACATGAAACACGGCTCCACACCAAAGGAATCCGTTCTGATAACGTATGGTGCAGGAATTATCAGTGCCATAAACACGCTTTAGCCTCACGATACCCGATGGAATCAGACCGATCTCCCTAGTCATTTGATTTTTTCTCGTCCCTCCATCTCGCGGTTCCTCACAAAGCCAGCTTAATGCCTCTAAAAAATCTTCCTTTGTTATGAATGCAAGGCTTCTCCAATTCTCAAACACTTTTGAAGAGCCTGAACCTACAATTTTTTTGCACATATCGAAATTTCCATATATCATAATATCACCTTCCAGCCACTCCGGCTACCTTTTTTTGCACGCCAGTTCTTAATTCGTTTTGCGTTATCAGATAGATTTACGTTATAATACGGCCTTGTAGCTGGCAGGTATGCACTCACTGTTCTTGTGTTGTGTCCTGTCACTTTTGCTATCTCAGATATGGTTTTTCCTTCCTTCTGCATTCGCAAGATCAATTCATGGGTATCGTTAATAATCACCCCGTTCGACGATAGTATTTTTACCACCCTATTCCAACTGTTACCAGTTTCTTTTGCCGTAGCCCTTATTGATTGTGTTTTGTTATATGTTTGAATTATTTCATTTATAATATCCATATTATTATCCCTATAAATATTTCGCTAAATTTAACCCTTCCCTTGATAGGACTTTTAGGCTGTAATACCTAAATGTTGGTAACCCGCCACGACCATAGGCAATACAAAGACACGGATTTTCATGCATACTTACTCGTAAGCATTCTGTTAAAGACTATGGTTACGAGTCTTCCATTTCGATCACAGTCTATGATTTCATCTGGGGTAATAATTTTATAAGTTACCTTATCATAAATATTTTCTCCTATTCATCAATTTCTCTCGAAAAAATACAATTCTCACTTCGGTCAAAAATACTATATTTATCAAGGGTCATATGAAATAAGATTGATACTGTTTCCAAATTGTAAAGGTCATCAATAGAATACTTTCTTCCCTCGCCATCTTTCCAACGCATTTTTTCAGTATCTTCCCCAATTTTAATATACCGAACCGCGTCTTTAATAGTTCGGAAACTTGCACTTCCGAATTTACGCTTTGCTCCGTCAAAAAAAGATGCTATATAACGTTTTTCGGAATATTCATTTATTCCATCCTCGTCCTCATCATAAGCTGTAATTTCATAAAATTTATAATCACTTCTATCAGTATGACACTCAATGACTTTCAATTTTTCTTCATTATTCTTAGCTGTGATTACATCTATATATAAATTGATGTCAGGAACGATCAAAAAAGAGGTTTCCATTTCTTCATGGATTGCATTGACGTATACGTCACACCCATATGCCAGACCGTCATCAAACAGGTCTTCTATTCTGATCGTTTCCATTTCTCCAATCTTGTTGCCAAAACTAAATATTTTTACATTTTTATTATACATACTACCTACCTTACAATATCACACTTTCTTTTGTCCATAGGTTCTTTCTCTTGCGTAGCTATTGCTTTCCTATAATCCGCCAGTTTTGAAACTATGGACTCCTTTTCCTGCTTTGGTTTCTCCACGCCAGAGGTCTTATCATACCCTTTCCTATAATCTTTTAGTTTTGAAACCATGGACTCCTTTTCCTGCTTTGGTTTCTCCACACCAGAGGTCTTATCATACTCTGTATCCTCAATCTCTTCAAGACCTTCAAAATTACTTCTCCCCTCCTCTAACAAATCGTTATAAAACCACTCACTAAAGTTGCCCTCTTCAAACGCCTGATTAAATTGTTCTTCGACTGGAGTATCGTCGTTTGAATCAATCCATCCCTGATCGTTATCCGCAGGGATTGTAAAGAGATATTCTGCGTTCTCTGTTCTCAACGTCTGCTTCTGCGTTGCATATACCTCTCCTGTATCGCAGTTATACAGGATATCAAAAGACATCTGATTGATGCTTGCATCTCTAAAAGCCTCTTTTGATATTTCATAAATTTTTTCTACATATGTCATGTCGGTACCTCCATACTTTTCATTTGTACATATTTATGGTTCGTAGGGAACATAAATAAACTACCTTATAATATCATATTTCCTTTCATTCATAGGCTGATTCTGCGTCTGGCTGGATATTTTATTCCTATAATCCGTCAATTTTGAAACTACGGATTCTTTATCTTGCTTTTCAGTTCTATTATTTCCACGCTGTTCATCTGGATAGATCCCCAAATCTTTAGGGTCAATGGCTCTTTCAACGGCTTTCTTTCCAGCTAATTTTATAGCAGATGTTTTACTCATTAATTCACGGTCCCTAAAATCGTACTCTTCCATGTTAAGCCAATTCTGTGCCTGATCCTCTGTTGTAAACGGACCATACACAACATGGTTCCAGTCACCAAAATCAAACTTACTGCTTACCCCATACTGCTTACTCTTATCCATTTTATTTACCTCCCTAATTATAAATCACTTCATTTTCCCCTTATGGTATCGCTTTTTAAAAGTATAACATATACGCCGCAATATCTCAACAAAATATAAATCACCTATATATCTATAACACAGAAAGTTCAATACCTGGAATGTGTTCTGGCTCACAAGTATAAAACGGAAAATCTTCGATGGCTTTAATATGTAATGATCTATGGACGTATAGCGAATTTTTACGACCATTAGAACAATCGTGTTCCCACCAAAACAATTGACTTCCCATGCTTCCGCTCGGCCGGGATGAAGACGCATCGTTTTCAAAAATTGTAGCCATGGAGTTTTTTAGGATTTGCGCATCTGCGCTTGAAAAACCTGTCAGATCTGCAAGTTGCGGGAAAATGGAGCCATATGCAACATAGACGCCGTGAGCTACTACATATTTGCATCCCATTGTGGTGCTGTCCTTTTTTCGACCGCCTGCGTCGTCCAAATTAGTTGATTTTGTTATTCCTAAGTCAATAATATCAATTACATCCAGGCTTCTTGCCTCCCCGATGCTTACCGGACCACGTACAGGGATTGAAACTCCTATATGTTTGTCGTCTTTATCAGATGCCTTAAATGCGAAGACTTGCCCGAAAGTCCGCACATCCAGCCATGTACGGCACGCTTCGTTTCTAAAGCCATCAGGATCTTTTCTTTTCACATAATCGTTTAATGAATCGTGTGCTTTTACACGCGCGTTCACAGAAAAAAGTCCATCAGTAACGCGCGAGTCTTCAACAATCAGAACGTTTTCCCCGTTATCTAGGAAACGGTTGCGAATCTTATGTTTCAGGCATACGTCTGTGATATAGCCATATCCGTCATAATCTTGTCTCGGGCGGTTTAAGTTAAGGGGATCGCCATTGGGGTTACAGAACCGAGCAGATATAATAAGTGCAAAATCTATTTTGTTCATAAAATCCCTCCATAAATTAATTAATCAGGCCGAGCTGCCTGGCGATCGAAAGCCGAATATAATCAGCGCATTGGCGCTTTTGGGTTGCCCAGTTTTCAATTGTACGTAACGGGATGCAGAATTTTATGGCAAAATCCGACTGTGTAAGACCGGATACTGATATCAGATCTTTAACACTCATGTGCGCAATGTCATGGATATTCCCTAATGTATTAAACACTTTCTCCATGTCCGAACTAATATCGTCGAACCAATCCGGATAACCATACTCTGCTATATACATATCTTTTTGGGGCTGGACAAGGGCATCATTCCATAATTTTGCGAATAACTTGTCATTCATTTTTACAATCCTCCCTGTACTTTTCTCTTTTTTCTTCATATTTTTTTAAGTCCCGATTATATCCTCTCCTGATATCCGACATGCACTGCTGCAGTTTTTTCTGCTCTGTACGACAGTAATCGGAACATAGATTTGTCGATGTATTACTTGTAAAAGGCATAAGGCAATATAGGCAAATTTTTTGTGTCTGGCGACGACGTTGCATTCTTTTTATATCCTGTCCAGAGATATGGTGATATCCTTTTTTGTGGGCACGCTGCCATTCCAGAACACCAACACGTTGGCATTCATCCGAGCAATATTTTTGTCGTCCTGAAACTACGGTATATTCTTTGCCACAAACTACACATTTGTCAATACTGCCAATCGGTCGCATTGTTCCGTTTCTTTTGTACTGCCTTTGGGCTTCTTTGCGTGCCGCATATGCGCAATTCGGACAACGTTTAGCTCTGGGACCGCCAAAAAACTCAATACCACAATCCTGACAGATCCGTATCCTAACCACTGTGTCAGACTTTCTGAGTTTTGCGCAGTCTGGACAATAATGGTAATCCCCGCCTCCAAAAAAAGCAGTACCACATATCTGACAGAGTTTTTTAGTCCTGCTTATCATATAGTGACCTCCATATCGATAGGGACAATGGCATTTTCAACCGCTTTTTCTTATCCCCAAATTAAATTTACTACTTACACATTTCGTTTCCTCCCTTATATACAATACCACTCATTGAGTGGTATTGTCAATGCATATCATTCATTTTTATTGCATCGTATCAGAAAATAGCCTCTAAGTTTGTAAAACTTAGAGGCTATTTTCTGATATTATTACTACTTCAAGCTCTTTACACCAACTGCATGATCTCTACTTCAAGTTTTTTAATTCTTCAAGGGAGATTGTTGGAACATAACGTGCAATTTTTTCCAGTGGCATCTCTCCGTCCCTGATCATTCTTTCTGCGGTCTCCCTTGCACTTTTCTGTTCAGCTTCGATTGCTGCTTCTCTTGCAGCTTCATTTCTCATATCTTCCATTATTTTACACATAGCAGCGACTCCTTACACCATCTGTATGATTTCTGCTTCAAGTTTTTTTAATTCTTCAAGAGATAACTCTGTATAATCAGCTATATCATCCAATGACATTTTACCCGCTTTAATCATACGGATTGCCATCTTTTTTGCTCTATTCTGCTCAGCTTCAATTCTCATATCTTCCATAATTTTGCACATAACCGCGACTCCTTTCTCATTCTTTTTATAATACCTCGCCCTGTCTGCCAGGGCTTCATAGTTCATCTCATCTGGATCGGTACAGGACAGGTCATGGATCAGTTTTCCGATCTCATCGTCTCCACGATATTTTCCATTCACATATAGGATATGTGATCCGTCCCCAAACAATACTTTTTTTCTTCCGATCTTCACATATCTCTCTACCGGATAAACTGCCTGGTCTCCTTTCATCACATCATTTTCTGTAATGAAGATAACATAGCTGTCCGGAATTTCTTCTGTATCTGCTCTGGGTTTTAAGATATGGGCGTCCAGCAGGCTGCTGTTATGCCTTGCCCGTTTTGCTCCTGCTCCTGCGTCCGACCGCTGAACCTCCACGTCAAATTCTTTACCTGTGCTGTCAACTGCATGGACATCTAAAATTGCCGAACGTCCCTGCAGATTTTTCATCAGCTCCTGTGTCCTGACGGATCTGACCTCTATGTCTTTTTGTCCCAGGATGATCCGGAGTATCAGCTCCACTCCTTCAAAATTATCTGCAAGGCAGACCGTCATGAAAGAGTCGTCCATATACCGAAGCTGCCTGATACGTTCCAGATCCTTTTGATGCATCTGCTCTGTCGTACTCAATAAAATCACCTTCTTTTGTATTCTGCTGATGCGGAATTTTTTTATCCAGACCAGAAAAATTTTTTCATGATTTCAAGAAAAAATTTGATTTCTTTTTGAAACTATGCTATATTAAATTTGAAAAGGCAATACCGATAGACGGTTAGCCCGTCGAAATTTTTTAGTTAAAAATAATCGTCTAGTTTCTCAGGCTGAGGCGATTATTTTTTTTGTGTTATTACTGCCGATGGTATATCCCAGTCCGAATACGGTCAGCACAAGGCTGATCACCGCAAGCAGACCTTCCATAGTCATCATTCGTATCCCCCTCCTTTGTCCATATATTTCTGTACTCCGTACAGATCTCTATGTGATCGGAGGGTAACAGTCCTCCGTGGAGGGCTAACCGCCTACCGTTATGGTATTGTCTTTTAAAAGTATAGCATATCTGTCACAATGTCTCAACTAAATTCCAACACCGCCACACATATTTCCCCGAAAATTTTATGCCAGTATCTGCCGACACTGGTTTGATCCGGCGCATACGCGCCGGGACGCCGGTGCCCGGCGAAGACCTCCGTAAAAAACCCCTTTTTACGGAATAGCAAGCAACGCACTCATGTACACACTCTCCCATTTCTGACGAAACGGGAGATGTGCACATGAGTGCTATTTCTGAAATAAATTTCAGAAATGCTTGTTGGGGAACATCCCCAAACCCCTCCAAAATGCCGCAGGGGCATTTTGTAAAAATGTTGTAAAAAACTGGAAGGCTTTTTCCAAAATTTTATGTGGAAAAAATCTTCCTCCGGCGATTTTTTATTAATGTTTTTCAGAATAAAAGTTGAACAAAAGCATGCAGAAAAATTCGTCTCATGAAAAAATCTTGCGTCACGTTTTAAGATGTGTTATAGTAAATACAGAAAGGAACAACCGCCCACAAAGTGGTTGACCTCCCAGTTTGGCAAAAGCCTACCTGCATCCGGTCAAGATTACAAGGTAGGCTTTTTTATTTTCGCTTATTATTCCTATCTATGTAGGTAAGCAGTGCAATTAGAAAGTTTCCGCCGAAAAACATCAGGCTTAAAATTTCATAAGTATTCATCGCACCACCTCCCTTCTTTTGTAAAAAGTTAGGGAGGCTTTCCACCCTGCAACACGATTATTCCATGTGAAAAATTTTATCATAACTTCTCGTTTCGGACAAGCCCAAAAAATTCGCAGGGGCATTTTGTAAAAACGTTATGAAAAACTGGAAGGCTTTTTCCAAATTTTATGTAAAAAAATCTTCCTCCGGCGATTTTTTATTAATGTTTTTCAGAATAAAAGTTGAACAAGAGCATGCGGGAAAATTCGTCTCATGAAAAAATCTTGCGTCATGTTTCAAGATATGTTATAGTAAATACAGAAAGGAACAACCGCCCACAAAGTGGTTGACCTCCCGAAGTGGCAATAAGCCTACCTGGATCCGCCAAGAAACAAGGTAGGCTTATTTATTTTCGCTTATTATTCCTATCTATGTAGGTAAGCAGTGCAATTAGAAAGTTTCCGCCGAAAAACATCAGGCTTAAATTTCATAAGTACTCATCGCACCACCTCCCTTCTTTTGTAAAAAATCACAGCCATACGGCTTGACCACCGGCTCTGCCGGTGGTTTGGATGAACCCCTCCGGGGCATTTTTCGGTACCGCCTATAGGCGGTGTCTAAGCAACCCCTTTTTCGGTGCTGC
>JAETQI010000099.1 GCA_021770755.1 Lachnospiraceae bacterium | reverse complement strand
GACTGTGCACAGGAAGTGATCTGCGATCTGAGCATCGCGCTGGATAATGCGCATTACACGAAAAAGGAGTACGCCGCCTTTTTGGTGAGGCTTACAGACAAGGAGGCAGCCAATGCATATACGACTGCGTTGACAGAGAATAAATATCAAACGATAAGGCGAATTGAAAAAATTGCAATGACAAAAAGTTTCCAGAAACCGAAGAGATGGATGACGGGAATAAGCTGTGTAGGTCTTGCAGTAATGAGTATGATTCCGGCGACGGCAGTTTCCGCAGAAGCAGCCAGGCTGCAGGAGGGCTGGATGCGGGCGGAGGAGGTGGAGACGATCGCAGAACCGCAGGATTTTTCGGATACGTCTATTGAAGAGCATGGATATGATGATGGGAGTGTGACAGAGATTGATGGAAGTCGGGAGACAGAATCGCATTCTTCGGTAGTTGATTGGGAGAAAACAATCAGTGCAAATACCAGATATCTTTACCAGTATAGAAACATGTCAGCAGGAGAGACAATTGATATTACAGTAAAATGTGATGATCGTGCAATTACATATAAGATTGGAATCAAGAATCAAAAGACGGGAGAAATGGTTTCGGTATCAGGAAGTGGGACTTTGATACATGCATTTAAGATTTCTGAAAGCGGAACATATACAGCATTTTTTGAAAATAATAATAATTTTCCAATAAACATTTTAAGTGCAGCGGTATACTAATACGTTTTAGAGGGACATCAGTCCCTTTCAATAAACAATTTGCAACTACAATTTTAGTGAAGAGAGGTGGTGTATATGGGTGTATAAAGACTGTAGCAGGTAACTTGTAAACAGAGATTGTGCACTATACTCTTGGTGGATGGTTATGTGATTACGCTATGTTTTATGGAGGCACCATGTGGTGTCAATTACTGGGATAAAGTTGTAGTGAATGAGAACATGAAGGGAAATAAAGGAATGAATAACAGGATAAAATGGAGTAAAGTTGTGATTCTGATCATCATCATTTTCGGTATATTTCTATGTATTTCCCTGAATAACAGAAAAAGTGGGAAGTGGACAACGCACATGGATCATCTTGAGTGGGGAATGAAAGAGAAGGAAGTCCAGAAGTTTTATACTTTTGCAGACAATGGCGAGGAGGTATCTCCCCATATTTTTCACTATGATCTGGAGGAACTACAGGAAATATATGGCTGTCAAATGAATATTACCCTGATCTTTGAGGAAAGCTATGGCCTGAAAGGTGTCCTTGGTTATACAGATGAGGTAGAAAGGCTTCAAAAAAATATTCAGGATGATCTGGGAAAATATCGAACAGGAGCACAGCCTTCGGATGGAATTAGCTGGAAATCCGAACTGGTTGGAGACCAATATGATAAGGATCAGATTGAAAAGGGGTATCGCAGGATTTTGGGCGAAAATGAGTTGACACAAAATGTCCTTACCGGGTTGCTGAACAGTCCATCAGTGTCAATGGAATTAAAAACATCTGGCAATCGGAAAGGAATGCTTTTCATTGATGCGGATCATTATGTAAAAGTTCAAAAATTGCTGACAGAATAGCCGGAGATAAGGAACTGTGGGGAAATAAATAAAACAGTAGTACAGGAATTCCCCTCGGGGATGGAGCTAAAAAACAGGTACATATCGGGCGCTGTAAACGGATTTACAGCATCAGAAAACAAGGAGGTTGAACGTATGCAGATACAATTTCATCAAACCAATCCGTACAGTCATTTTAACAATCGTTTTGTGGGCGGCGCCCACAGGACAACGAACGATTCGTCACTGCATTCCAGGCGCAGGATGATGGAGGCGCAGGACGAGGCGAAGGAGACGGAGTCCGTCCGGGTCACGATCTCCGGAGAGGCGATGGCGCTGGCAAGGCAGGCAAAGGCAATGGAACGGCTCGAGCAGTATGCGAATGCGGGAGCAGCAACGGAAACGGACGGCGCAGAGACGGGAGAGGAATCCAGAGAACCTGTACAGTTGACAGACGAGGAGATCTACGACGAGCTGCTGAATCAGGTCAACATATGGGGTGACAAATCGTATGCCCTGCGCCATCATTTTGACCATCAGGAGACTGCTCAGATGGCTGAGAAGCGGGCGGCAGCGCTGACCGAGATGCAGAAGCTCGAGGAGATGCAGAAGTCTGAGATCAGCAGACTGCAGAGGGATGCGCAGAAGGCGGCAGAGCAGGCTTCCATGCAGCAGGAGGAGATCAGCAAGAAGAGCTCCGAGCTGATCATGATGATCGAGAGTTTTGAGGATCAGGACGAGGAGGAAGCGAAAGCGGCGGAGGATGCCGGAGACAGGGACGGGGATGCGGAATCCGCGGGCAGCCTGATGGAAGGAGAACCCGGAGCGATGGCGGCAAAGGGAGAGATGGGCATGCTGGACAGCCTGAATGGTATGGATCAGTCCAGCACATCTCGGATCGAAGCGAGCGACCATTCGATCAAAGCCGTTGAAGCGGAGCGGATCAACATATACCGGGCAAATGATGCCGCTAATTTTAACATCAAAGAAAAGATCGCGGAAATGTCATACTTTGTCAGCACACTTGCAAACAATGAGGATGTGAAGGCATCTTTCAAGCAACGGATCAAAGAGGAAACCGACCCGGAGGCAAAGAAAAAACTGGGTGCATTGATGGATTATTTCGAGAATATGGAGATGAAGAACGGATACCGCGACTTAAAGAGAGACAGGGAGTTTGCGCTGCAGGAGCGGATCACGGCGAGGGATCTGCGGATCGCGCATCTCGGCAATCGTCACCTTGCGTTGGCAGAACAGCAGGAGAAGGAGCTGCAATCCCTGTTTGACGAGGACGATATCATGAGGACACAGGGACAGGACGGCGTCACCAGCCGCGCGGAGGACGTGGCAGAGCGGCTGCAGGAGAAACTCGACGAGCGCGATCACATTGACGAGGATACCGCACCGGACGAGGAGATCCGCGGGGACGAGGAGCAGAAGGAAGAGGAAGAAAAGAGCGGAGAGGCACAAAGCGATCCATCAGAGAAAGGACAGCACGGCGAGGCAGAGATCTGGAGCAGTTCCATTCAGGGACTGATCATGGACGGCAGACGCTTTGCCGAAATGAAAGGGCTGCTGGCATAACGGGATCCCCTGAGTACATCAGGGGATTTTGTTTTTGGAGCGTTGCATTATTAACTGCTTTTGTCATGGTCGATACCTCCGCCCGGATGTGACCATTTGCTAATATTGCTTTCCCATTCTTCCTGCCACGCATCCTCATTCACAACTGCCTCAAATACAGGCTCAAGGAAAGTCTGTATTTCTTCAATGACTGCCGAAAACGCAAGCGTATCATCTTTTATGGTTTTCAAGAAGAAATTTCATCGCTTATATATATATATATAGTATATCATAGGAATACATGTTCTGCACCATTGATTTTAAAAAATTCCCCAAGTAAAGTTACACTATCGTCCAAAAGTGTTGTCGTCTGCAGAAAGATATGCTATAATAACTAAAAATATAGTTGATTAATATTTTAGTTATCTACAGGAATAACCATAAAATGATAGCATAAAAGGGACAGCATAGAAATGACAGCATAAAAGGGATAGCATAGAAGGGCTGGCATAAAAGGGACGGTATAGAAGGGATAGTATAAAAGGGACAGTATAAAAGGGACAGCATAGAAAAAATAGTATAGAAAGGATAGCGGTGAACGAATATGGAACAGAAGTTGCAGGACAAAACTCAGGAAGCATTGACAGAATGTGAAGTTTTAGTGATGAAAGTCATATGGGAAAGCGATGATGTGATGTCCATACAGGAGATCACATCGCGAATCAACCTAAGATACGGGAAGGACTGGAAATTACAGACAGTCTCCACGTTTTTGAGCCGTGCTGTCAAAAAAGGTTATCTGGAGATGAAGCGGCGGGGAAGGACGTTTGACTATTATCCGCTGGTCACGGAGAAGGAATACGGCAGCCGCGAGATCGTCAAATGTGTCGAGAACTGGGGAAACGGCAGGATGGGAAATCTGATCGCTTCTTTTGCGGAGACAGGGAAGATGTCGGAGGAGGAGAAGGATCACATAAGGAGGATGCTGGATGGTATGGATTAGACTGTGTATCTCCTGTATCGCATTTCTGTCCGCAGCCGGCAGTATCTCGTATGGGCTGACAAGACTGGCAGGGAGGATCCGGCGCGCCGGGGATCCGGTATTGCTGCTGGCGTCTCAGAAACTGACACTGATATTATACTGGCTGCCGGTCTCGTTTGCGTGTGTATGCATACCAAGGATTTCTCTTGAGAATGGGGTCAGGGCATATACCGGAGAGTTTGTGTGTTCGTCGGTCAC
>JAETQI010000005.1 GCA_021770755.1 Lachnospiraceae bacterium | reverse complement strand
CAGTCAGCAGCTCCGGAAATTCGCAGAATATTGTCAACGCCATCAATGTGGCGGAGGCCAAACAAATGGAGATTATCACTTTCACAGGTTTTAAGATAGATAATAAGGCGAAACAATTGGGAACGATTAATGTGTATGTGCCGTCAGAGAAGTACGGGATCGTGGAATCCATACACAATCTGATGCTCCAGCAGGTGGTCGACCTGATCATGGAGAGGGATGGCGTGCGGCTGTGAGGAATGGAGGAGTCTATGGTTTCATTAGTGACAGGCGGCTGCGGCTTTATCGGGTCGCATATGGTGGACAGGCTGCTGGCAGAAGGGCATGAGGTCAGGGTCATTGACAACTGGACGACAGGAAGACCGGAGAACCTTGACCACCAGAAGGACAATGGGAATCTGAAAATATATCACATGGATATCAGAAATAAGGAAGGGATAGCCCCCGTATTTCAGGGTGTGGACTATGTCTTTCACTTTGCGGCGCTGGCGGATATCGTACCATCGATCCAGCGGCCGTACGATTATTATTCGTCCAATGTGCTGGGGACGTTTAATGTAGTGGAGTGTGCCAAAGATGCTGGGATCAAAAAGCTTGTATATGCAGCATCATCTTCTTGTTATGGCATACCGGATGAATTTCCGACAAAGGAGACAGCGGCGATCAGACCGCAGTATCCGTATGCGCTGACAAAGAGGCTTGGTGAGGAGACCGTGCTTCATTGGGGACAAGTCTATGGACTGCCGGTGGTGACATTGAGATTATTTAATGTATATGGCACGAGGTCAAGAACCTCGGGGACTTACGGCGCAGTGTTTGGTGTATTTCTCGCACAGAAGCTTGCGGGAAAGCCGTTTACAGTCGTGGGTGACGGAAATCAGACAAGGGATTTTACTTATGTGACAGATATCGCGGATGCGTTTTATACGGCGGCGGTGTCCGATGTAGTGCAGGACACATTTAATGTGGGAAGCGGCGGGACATATTCGGTGAACAGGCTGTGTGAGTTGCTTGGTGGCGAAGTGACGCATATCCCGAAAAGACCAGGGGAACCGGAGTGTACCTTTGCGGATACGGTAAAGATAGAGAAATCACTGGGGTGGAAAGCAAAGGTAACATTTGAAGAAGGGGTGCGGAAGGTGCTCAACAACATTGATTACTGGCGCGAAGCACCTGTGTGGACGCCGGACAGTATTGGGGAGGCGACGCAGGAATGGTTTAAATATCTGGGAAATTGAATGGCGGCGTTACTGCTTATTCGGCAGGAGTCCGGGAATGGTTATCTTCTGTCCGAATCTGGAATGGAATATTAACACTTCAGGATGCGACTGTAAAATGTCCCAGGATATTTTGTTATATGTGAGGTTGTTGAGAAATTGTGAAATCATAGAATAAAGTGGACAAAGGAACTGGCTTGAATCATGGAAAAGATCGTAGACAAGGATACATTCAGGGAAGAGATCAGACCAAAACTGAAAAAAGAAGGAAAGACCATAGCGCTCTGCCACGGCGTGTTTGACCTGGTACACCCGGGGCATGTCATACACCTGCAGCAGGCAAAGCAGATGGCGGATATCCTCGTGGTGTCCGTCACGGCGGCAGAATATGTACGCAAGGGTCCGGGAAGACCGTACTTTAACGACGAGATGCGCCTGAAAGTACTCGGGGCGCTGGAGTGTGTGGATTATGTGATGCTCTCAGAGGGTTATACGGTTGACGATATCGTGGAGAGCGTGGAACCGGATCTGTACATAAAAGGTGAGGAGTACGCGAAAGAGGGCGACGACGTTACGGGGAAGATCACTGCTGAGCGAGAACTGGTGGAGCAGCATGGCGGGAGGATCGCCTACACCACAGGCGAGGTGTTCAGCTCCACGAAGCTGATCAATACGGCACTGTCAGGACTGCCGGAAGATGTGATCCGGTACATGCAGGGATTCATCACCAGATATTCCATGGAGGATATCAGAAAGTATGCCGGGAAGGCAGAAAAGCTAAAAGTGCTTGTCGTGGGAGATGTGATCATTGACAAATATACATACTGCATCGTACACGGACTCATGAGCAAGGACACCGGATACTCGTCAGGACTTGAATACTCTGAGGAGTACCTCGGCGGAGCTGCGGCGGTCGCAAGACATCTGAGCAGCTTTACCGAAAATGTGACACTCATGTCGGTTGTCGGGAATGAGGAAGAGATGCGTCTGAAACTCTTCGACGGACTAGCAGACAGGATGCGCTTAAAGTTTACATACAGCAGCAGCTTTCCGACGATCGTCAAGCACCGCTACCTCACAAGGAATGCAAAGCGGGAAGAGTACCGGAAGATTTTTTCCATCAATAACATTCCCGAAACCATGCGCTATGAAAGGGAGGAAAGGGAAGCGTTTCACAGGGGGCTTGCAGAAAAACTCGAAGAGTCGGATGTGGTGTTCCTCTGCGATTTTGGACACGGACTGATCGACGAGGAAGCGAGACTGCTGATCCAGGAGAAGGCGAAATATCTGGTCCTGAACTGCCAGACAAACTCAACGAATTACGGGATGAACATCATTACGAAGTACAACAGGGCAGATACATTTACACTGGACCAGAAAGAACTGAAACTTGCCTATCCGGTGGATATGGCAGATGAACATACCGCACTTGGAAAACTCAGCGCCCACCTCGGGTGCGGCGGCTGGCTGACAAGGGGCTCGGAGGGCGCCTATGGTATAGAAGTACATGGTCACGAGGGCAGCGCTGACAATTGCAAAGACGTCCATAAGTGCCAGGATATATATGAATGTCCGGCATTCACACTGACTGTAAAGGATACCGTGGGCGCGGGAGATGCATTTTACTCCATAGCCGGACTGTACGCGGCAGCAGGGGCTCCGATCGAGCTTGGCACTTTCATGGGAAATATCGCGGGCGCGCTTGGCGCGAATATCGTTGGTAACAAGGAAGCGGTGGAGAAAGTCAACGTGCTGAAATATGCGGGAACACTGCTGAATATATAGATCTGGAATGCATTGAACCTTGACAATTTCATATTTTACATCAGATTTAGAAATTTGAATCTATTACTGCTTGCAATATTGGAAGGATTGTAATACAAGAAAATATGGATTTTCTTATAACAGATACATGCTAGTGCTCAAATTTGCGGATACTTCCTTTGCGGAGGCAGTGAGGATATTTGCCCGGCAGAGTGTCCAGGAAAAGGCAATGCCGTTTGTGATCCGTCTTGCGGAACAGGATACGGACAAAAGAATCGGGATAGCAAAAGGTGAATTTGTAGTACCGGATAATATTGATAAATATAACGATGAGATTGAGGATCATTTCCCAAAGAGAAAATCAAATTTATTACAGCACGGCATCAGTCTGGGAAGTGATGCTCAAGCATCTGAACCCCCCGGAACATATGCCGATATCAGGAAAGCGAATGTCGATGTGTTGTCAAAAAGCCGGATACCATATGCTGCCAGTTTCAGAAGAGCATGTATATGCGCTGGATGGACTCCGACGAATGGAAGATGCTTCCAGGCATAAAGATCCGTTTGATTGTATTATGATTGCACGTTCTAAGGCAGAAGGTATGATTTTTATTACACATGATTCACTGCTTCCGTATTATAGGGAAGAGTGTATCGTTTCTGTGTAGAGGAACTTAATATGAAAAATGAAATCTGATGTAAAGTATGAAATAGGCATATTTTATATCAGATTTTTTAATGCAGAAATCGGAAAGGAACAGACACAGATGGCGGAAGACATCAGAATGGATTCCCACAAGTTAATATACCATCCGGAGACCGTGGCGCGGTGGCTGAACGGTGAGAATATTTATCCGATCGAGATCGAGATCGGTCTGACCAATGCCTGTAACCACCGCTGTATCTTCTGCGCAGTGGATTACACAGGATACCAGCCTGACCGGATCGACAGCGGGGTTCTGACCAGTAATCTGAAAGAGATGGCACCCAGAGGCGTAAAGAGCATCATCTATGCAGGCGAGGGGGAACCGCTCCTGCACAGGGAAGCGCCGGATATTATTAACAGGACAAAAAGTCTTGGGATAGACACGGCAATGTCAACAAACGGAGTCCTGCTGACGCCTGAAATATCAGGGGAATGTCTAAAGTCCCTGACATGGATACGGTTCAGCGTGTCGGGAATAACAGACACGACTTATGACAAAATACAGCAGGGTAGGCAGGGAGATCTGTCAAAAGTACTGGCAAACATGGAAGCGGCAGTCAGGGTAAAAAAGGACAGGGCGCTACATACAACTCTTGGTGTCCAGTTGCTCCTTCTCCCGGACAATAAAAATGAGATCGTACAGATGGGAAAAGCGCTTAAGGACATCGGAGTAGATTATTTTACGATCAAGCCGTTTTCCCAGCATCCGCAGAGCCGGCATATCCTGCAGGTTGATTACAAAGAGATGCTGGAACTGGAAAAGGAAGTAAAAGAATTGCAGACAGATGCGTATAAGATCTATTTCAGGGCGCATTCCATGCAGAAACTGGAATGTAAAAGATGCTATGAACACTGCTGGGCGCTGCCGTTTATGGTGTACATGGACGCAAAGGGAAATCTCTGGCCGTGCATTGTGTTTATGGGAAAAGAAGAACTGAAATACGGAAATATCAATGAGAGTTCCTTTGTGGAGATCTGGGAAGGTGATCACAGGAAAAAGATCATGGACTATTTCATGAATATGGATCTGGAAGCAAACTGCAGGGAGCTGTGCCGCCTGGATGAGATGAACCGGTATCTTGAACGGCTCAAATATCCGGGGGAGCATGTTAATTTTATATAAAAGAAAAAGGGAAATTATTGAACCTTGACAATTTCATATTTTACATCAAAATAATGCAGTGAATCAAACAAATATTTGCATTTCCCGTAACAGAGATCTTTTTTCATAGTATAATATTTATATAGTATACTATGAAAGAAAAGGGAGATCGATTATGTTAAGGATACTGGATGAGAAGATATTAAGATCAGATGATGAGTCTGTATTGTGTCAGTACATCCGAGAAATCCTATACAGATTTGTACAGGATGCGCAATAAACTGCGTGATGAAGGAAAAATATGTGTGGTTAGCGGAAGTTACAACAATGGAGGTGCAGCAGGTGTACCATACGAATATAAAGCATGACAGGTGTTGGGTGGAGTGTATCATGGTTGTGGATGATATTGTTGTAGAAAAATTTATTGTAGATACAGGCGCAATGTACACCTGCTGCAATTACTGGGTTGTCAGTGACAGACTGGACGAAGACAGTCTGAAAAATCTTTTTATGCCGCGTTGTCTGCAAAGTTAATTCTCAACAGTTCTTAGCAAAGAATAAAGAAGGATGTAAAATATGAAATTGTCAATGCAATAGAATATTTTGCATCTTTTTTTATGCACACGGGCACCCAAAGGAAGATTGTCAGCATGCGCTGACGGGTACCGATTTTTCCCTACTCGATTGCACAGACCCGCGCAGATCGGATCAGGTCAGAAAGGAACAATGGATCATGAACAGAAATACAACACCGTACAGTCAGTTGAAGATATTTCATCATAAGGAACTGTTGGAAAGACTGGAAAATGCACAGAGATGCAATCCGCTGTACATAAGGATCAAACCCACTAATATATGCAACCATAACTGCTATTATTGTCATTACAAAAATCCCTATCTCACACTGGATGAATATGATCCGAAGGATATGATACCGCATGAAAAGATGATGGAGATCATATCGGATATGGAGACGATGGGCGTAAAGGCCGTGACATTCAGCGGCGGCGGAGAGCCGCTGTGTTATCCGTATATTGAAGAGGCGATGGAAAGGATACTGACAGCCGGGATCGACTTATCGATCATTACAAATGGGAGCATGCTGAAAGGAAGAAAGGCAGAACTGCTCGCACAGGCTAAATGGGTGCGTATCTCCATGGATTCCATTGACGCAGGCAGATATGCGGGGATCAGGGGGATCGGAGAAGATGCCCTGCCCGAAATCCTGAAAAATATCGGGGATTTTGCAGGGATCAAACAGGATACCTGTGAACTGGGGATCAATTTTGTGATCGGGAAAGAGAATCATACGGAAATAAGGCAGGTTGCAGAAACCATGAAATCGCTGGGTGTAAACCACGTGAAATACGCACCGTTGTTCAGTAATGATACGGAGGGATATCATAAAGATATCAAGGACGATGTGATCGCAGAACTGGATAGACTCGGGAAACAGTTGAATGACGACCGCTTTAAGATCATTGATCTGTATACAGATGATTTTAACAATTACGAAGTGTTTAAGCGTACATATTCCAGATGCCCGGTCAAGGAATTTGTCTGCATCATAGCTGCAAACAGCAAAGTTTATTACTGCCATGACAAGGCATATCTTTCTGACGGATGCGTATGCGACTTAAATAAACAGTCTTTTATGGAAGGCTGGAATTCGGATGAGGTTACAAAAAAATTCAGGGAATTTGATGCGATGGAAACCTGTAAGCAGCATTGTGTCTATGATTCGAGGAATGTGCTGATCAATTCCTATCTGGACATGGATCTGAACCATGTGAATTTTGTATGAGAGGCAAAAGTATGACGACGGAAAGTGTAGAATCGAAATGCAGGGAAATGCGCAAGTTAATATTTGCCCAGGCGTATGCAGCAAAGGGTGCCCACATGGGGGCGGCTTTTTCCGTGACGGATATTCTGGGAACACTATACTTTGGCGGTGTATTGAGATACCGTCCGGATGATCCATGGTGGGAAGACAGGGACAGGCTGATCCTGAGTAAAGGGCATGCAGGGGTGGCTTTGTACGCAGCCCTGGCACTGGCAGGATATTTTGATGCGGATTATCTGAAAACCTTCTGTCAGCCGGGGAGCAGCCTCGGCGGACATCCAAAGATCCGCGAAGTGCCGGGAGTGGAAGCATCGACAGGTGCGCTGGGGCATGGTCTGTCCTTTGGGATCGGGATCGCGTATGCCAACAAAGCGGATAACAGGCAGAGCCATATGTATGTGATATTGGGTGACGGGGAATGCCAGGAAGGATCCATATGGGAAGGAGCACTGTCAGCGCCGACGCTCGGACTGGACAACCTGACCGTAGTCGTTGATCACAATAAACTGCAGGCGATGGATGCGCTTGAAACAATTGTGCAGATGAAGCCGTTTGCGGACAAGTGGAAGGCATTTGGCTGGAATGTGGTAGAGATTGACGGGCACGATCCTGATGAGATCAGGCAGGCGCTCCTGATCAGGGAACGGGGAAAGCCGACAGTGATCGTTGCACACACAGTAAAAGGGAAAGGCGTTTCCTTTATGGAGAATGTCCCGATCTGGCATTACAGGATGCCAGATGAAAAAGAACTCTCAGTTCTTTTTCGTGAGTTGGGGTTTACACAGGAAGAACAAAGGGAACTGGTTTTGGATAAATAGTGCTGGACAGGGATTTTGAAAGAAGGGAAAGACGAAGATGAGGACGGCATATCTGGACACATTGTACGAACTTGCACAAAAAGATAAGAGGGTGTACGCCCTGATCTCGGATAACGGGGCGATCGTATATGACAGATTCCGCAGGGATCTTCCCGACCAGTATCTGAATCTTGGTATCTCCGAGGCAAATATGATCGGCATGGCGGCGGGAATGGCAAGCTGTGGGAAAATTCCGTTTACCTACACAATTGGTGCATTTCTTGCATACCGCGCATTTGAGTTTATCAGGAATGATGTGTGTCTGCAGGATCAGAATGTCAAGATCGTAGGAACCGGGGCAGGACAGGTGTACAGCGCACTTGGACCGACACATCATTCCACGGAAGATCTGGGCGGTTTGCGGGCACTGCCGGATCTGACGATCCTATGTCCGGCGAGTCCGCTGGAGGTAAGGAAGGCAACGATCGCGGCATACGAACACGAAGGTCCTGTGTACCTACGGCTGGGAACAAACAGGGAAGCGGAGATATATGAGAATGAGTACTCATTTGAAATCGGAAAAGCGGTTACGTTGAGAGATGGAAAGGACGTTACACTGATCGGGACGGGAAGCATCCTTAAGGATGTGCTGGAGGCTGCAGCGCAGCTACAAAGTGAGAATATTGATGCGAGAGTGATTGACATGCATACGATCAAGCCGGTCGACAGGGTCGCGATCATAAGGGCAGTTGATGAGACAGGCGGGATCATAACGGTGGAAGACCACAATGTGACTGGAGGACTTGGGAGTGCTGTCGCGGAAGTTATTGCGGAGTACGGAAAAGGTGTCCGGTTTAGAAGATTAGGGCTGAATGATTTTTCAAAAGGATATGGAACATATGTACAAGTTAGGGAAGTTAATGGGATTGGGGTAGAACATATTTGTGCTGAAACTAAGTCATTGGTAAATCAGAGAAGAAGCGGTATTTGATCACGATAAAAAGAAAGAGAGACAGAAATGATATCAGACACTTTACAAGAAGAAAAAGAGCAAATTTCAGAATTGTTGGCAGATATGGTAAGGACGATAGAGAGCTTGGGGTATTTGAATACAACAGATTATTCTGTCAGTAAAGAGTTAAAAGAAAGATGGGATCTCAGACTGGAAAAATTTTTGTCAGATATTGAACATTATAAAGAGAATGAGTATCCGATTGTTGTTCTGGGAAGATGGAACTCCGGAAAATCTACTTTGATAAATGCCGTTTTGGGAGACGAAATTTTACCTTCTGCAAATAGGGAAATGACCTCAATTTTAACGAAAGTTACTTATAGTGATGTTCCAAGAGTTAGGGCACAGTTTTATAATGGAGTAAGTCAAGAAATCTCCTTGACAGAGATTGAAAAGCATATAGATTGTAGGGGCAGTGAATACTCTAAGGAATTAAAGCAAATAGAAATAGGGTTAGATAATCATATATTGGAAAGCGGTATATGCATTTTGGATACACCTGGATTAGGAAGTGCAAATGAATTGAATAATGCGATTGCCTTTGATATCATCCCCAAAGCAGATTCAATTCTTTTAATATTCAGCGGTTCAGATGTAGGAGGAAAAGAGAACTTTGAGTTACTTGAACGAGTGCTGAGAATAAACTATAACAACCTGCAGAATATTATACTCATTATCACAAAATGTGATACTTTGAGTGAAAAAGATTTGTCGGAAGCGGTAGATAGTTTGAAAGAACAGATCAGGACTGCGCAGCAAAAAATTGGAGTGATATTAGAAGATAATATACAAATTTGTATAATTTCATCATATATGGAACTGAGGTATAAACAGTTTATAGAAGACAGGATAGGAGAGGAGCAACTCTTCAATGACGAAAAATTAAGAATATCAAATGCAGAGGATATTCGGACACTGCATCTGGAAAGCGGTTTTGATGGATTTTATAAAGTATTGAATAAATCGATATTAAATTCAGGAAACAAAAAGAATACTACAAATAAATTGTTTCTTATGAGTCACAAGTTATTAGGACAATTGATGAAAGAGTATGAGTCAATATATCGCAATTTATTTCTTACAAAAAGAAAATCATTGAATGAGATGAAAGATTTGCTCCAGCGCAAGATTCATATTGAAAAGAAAGTGTGTAATGATGCAAGGGAGGAAGTAAAAAGATTTAATCAGTTAATCGCAAAATTAAATTATAGGAATGAATATAATAATCAAAAAGCGAGGGAAGTGATAAGCAATATATATAGGGAATTATGTGTATTTATTGATAATACATCATATTCGGCGATAAGTAAAAATGATTTTGCACTGTTGAACAATGAGACGATAGAAGTTTCAATCAAACTGGTAACAGATTGGATGAAGGAGATCAAAAAAGAATTTGATGTAGAATTAAAAAATACAGTGACTAAAATTGAAGAGATTATTGAAGAAAGTAATAAAGAGATTGATAAACTTTTTGAAAATGATATTGATGAAAAGGTAAGACTAAATATAAATGGCATTCAAATAAAATCAGAATCAATATTTGCAAATATTATAATATCTGCCGCATCAGGCGCGCCTATAGGAGCAGGATTGTTCGCGGTAGGAAATGCACTCATGCCAGGAATCGGAGGTATTGTGGGAGGGATTGCAGGCGGAGTGCTGGGATTAGTTGCTTCAATGATTACACTATCTGGGACACAGAGAAAGCAGCAGACGTTAAAGGATAGATTGAAAGATAATTTGTTTGAAAAAATGGATGCTCCGCAATGGGCTTTAAATGATCTGGGACTAAAATATAAGGAAATGGTGAAGATGCTAAATCAATATTTAGATTTGCTTTTGGAACAGACGATTAAGGAAAAAGAAATTTTTACAGAAAGTTATGAAGAAACTAAAAAGCAGTATGGGCAGTATATAGAGATAGTGAAGACAGACAGGAATGCAATTGCAAATATGATGATAAGAATAAGTCGAGAATTTCCGAACATAACAGAGAATCTGTAATATAAATACCAAAGATGGAATAAAACATACGTACGTTATATCGGCTGAAAAAACGGAATTAAGCAGTACGAGTGAGTTATATTAGGTCGGCAACATATTATGTTTGAGAAAATAAAGATTGGGGAATAGAAATGGCATATATAGATTTTATGTCTGAACTTCATAATGCAACAAATCGGGATTATGTCGGACGCGTTACCAGCAATGACAAAGCGGAATGTGCGAAAGTTGCAAAACAGTACGGCTTTGATTACTGGGATGGTGACCGGAAATACGGTTATGGTGGCTACCGTTATGATGGCAGATGGCGCAGTGTGGCGCAGAAAATGGCAGGGCATTATCAGTTGAAACCGGGACAGAAGGTTCTGGATGTAGGATGTGGCAAGGCGCATCTGCTCTATGAGCTTACACAAATCGTGCCGGGTCTGCAGGTATATGGAATTGACATATCACAGTATGCCCTGGAACATGCGAAAGAAGAAATACAGGACAGGCTGCAATACGGACAGGCACAGGATATCCCCTTTGGAGATAACGAGTTTGACCTGGTCATTTCGCTTACAACATTGCATAATCTGCGGGTCTATGATCTGAAAAAGGCAGTGCAGGAGATTGAACGCGTCAGCAAGGGCAGCAGCTATATCATGGTGGAGTCTTTTCGCAATGACAGGGAGGAAGTCAACCTGCTGTACTGGCAGTTAACCTGTGCAAGCTATTATTCCGTTGAGGAGTGGGAATGGCTTTACAGGGAGTGGGGGTATACTGGGGATTACAGTTTTATATTTTTCGAGGATTAGTATCAGACAGAAAAGATCGGATGTATTTGAATACGGGGGAGAAGAAAGATGTTCATACCTTACGGAAAACACTATATTGATGACGACGATATCAATGCGGTGGTAACTGCCCTAAAGGAAGATTATATCGCAACGGGACCTGGAATTGAGCGGTTTGAGCGGGCGTTTGCAGCGTATACGGGAGCGAGATACGCAGTTGCGCTGTCGAGTGGGACGGCAGCATTACATGCGTGTTCCTATGCAATTGGTATACAGGACGGTGATGAAGTCATCACTACACCAATGACATTTGTTTCTACAGCAAGCAGTGTGATGATGTGCGGGGGAAAGCCAGTCTTTGCAGACATAGATGAAAATACATATAATATTGATCCTAACGAAATTGAACAGAGGATAACACCACATACTAAGGCGATCATACCAGTCCATTTTACAGGACAGCCCTGTGATATGGAAAAAATATATGGGATTGCCCGAAAGCATGGACTAAACGTTATTGAAGATGCTGCCCATGCACACGGAGCAGATTATCATGGAAGCAGGATCGGAGCATGTAAGTATTCTGATCTGACAGCATTCAGTTTTCATCCTGTCAAGTTGATGACAACCTGCGAGGGCGGTATGGTCACTACAAACGATGAAGCGTTATATCAAAAAATAAGGCTGTTTCGGGCATATTGTTCGACAAAGGATCCAGAGCTGCTCAAAGATCAGACAGATGGGCCATGGCATTATGAGGTTCAGGGGTTAGGATATAATTACAGATTGTCAGATGTCATGTGTGCCCTTGGGAACAGCCAGTTGCATAAACTTGAACGGTTTGTGGCAAAAAGAAGGGCAGTCGCACAGCGGTATAATGACGAACTAAAAGACGTGAGAGGCATCCTGCTGCCATATCAGGCAGAGGGATGCAATAGCAGTTGGCATCTGTATACGATTCAGATCAAAGATGGACGGCGCAGGGAAGTATATGAAAAAATGCGTGAAAGCGGTATAGGGGTTGATGTTCATTATCTTCCTGTGTATAGGCATCCTTATTTTCTGGAGAACGGATATGAGAATGTGAGCTGTCCAAAGGCAGAAAAGTTGTATGACAGTATTCTGAGTATACCGATCTATTATGGGCTGACAGAGAAGCAGCAGGAGTATGTGATCGAGACTATAGGAAGTATTTTGAAAACATCTTGAATGGAAGAAAGAAGCTGTTTTGTGTCTTGAAGAGGGAGATGTTCAGTTGGGGTTGGTTATAGTTGGTGCTAGAGGTTATGCGAAAGTAGTCGTTGACATAGCAATACGATGCGGATATAAAGATATCATATTTTTGGATGATGATGAATCCATGAAAGCTTGTATGGGATATCCGGTTGTGGGTAATTTGTGTCTGGCAAAAGAGTATTCTGAGTCTGATTTTTTTATAGCGGTAGGAAACCCGATCACTAGAGAAAGAATATACAATATGCTGTCAGGTGATGGAATGCATTTTGTGACGCTGATACACCCCAATGCTGTTATAGCCGAAGCTGTTTCTATAGGGTTCGGCTCTGTTGTTATGGCAGGAGCAGTTATCAATTCAGACAGCAGGATTGGTAATGGGTGTATTGTGGATACAGGATCAACTGTTGATCATGATGACTTGATTGAAGACTTTGTACATGTGGCGGTGGGAAGTCATCTTGCTGGAATGGTTCATATCGGAAGAAGGACATGGATCGGTGCGGGGGCGACCGTAAGTAACAATGTCAATATTTGTGGAGATTGTATGATTGGAGCAGGTGCAGTAGTTATTAAGGACATTGATGTTGCGGGAACATATGCAGGAGTACCGGTAAGAAGAATTAATGGATTGCATTTCAGAGCCCAATAAAGAGAACTGTCTATTACAATTTGAGGAGAATGTAAGAATGAAACTGCCTAGAAAGATCGCGATCGGATTTCAGGAAGGGATATGTCCACTCAGATGCAATAAATGCCTGGCGTTTGGTAGGGGGATTTCTCAACAGAAAGAAGTCTGTAAAATGCCTATGGACAAAGTGAAGCAATTAATATACGAAATTGCGCAGATGGAAAAGGTACCTATTATTCAACCGTGCATTTATGCGGAACCGTTTGCGAATCCGGATCTGCGTGAAATAATAAACTATTGCAACGAACAAAGTATTGCAATGAGTATCATAACAAACGGAATATTGATGGACGATCAGTGGATAGAGTTTTTGATAAACAATACAAATCCCCAATATACGATTTCATTTAGTTTAGACGCATTAACGCAGACCACTTATGAAAAGGTTCGTGGAAAGTATATGCTTGGACAGATAGAAAGTCAGATAATTAAGCTAATTGAAGGACGGGGGGATGACGGACCAAGAGTAACTGTCAATTTTACAGTTGAAGAGGACAATGACGGTGAGACAGTAGGGTTTATTGAGAAATGGAAGAATAAAGTGGATGGCGTAAGGGCTACTGTCGGAGTGGACATGCACAGACAGATCCCCATGAAGTATCGAAAATGTGATACGAATAAAAATATAAAAAATCAAAAATGTCTATATTTGGATGAAACAATGGTGATTGATGGTAACGGTCATGTGCGTTCATGTACGTTTGACGCTTTTGGAGATACGGATTTTGGAAGTGTGTTTGATATGGGGATCCTTGGAATCTGGAACAGTGAAAAGATGATGCGGTATAGAAAAATTCAGGAGCAGGGAAACCTTACACAAAGCAATTTCTGTTCGGGCTGCGAGGCCGGAACCAGTGCAATGAAACACAGCAAAATAACAGAAAAGTATGTGATCAATGAAGGGGATTATGCGATCTACTATAACATAAAGGACAAATATAATCTACCATTGAGATAACATGTCCGTCAGAATGAATGTAATGTTAGAGAGTCTTATGAGAAAAGGGGAGTTTGAATGTCTGAAAATTGTTTTGCAGAATTTAGTGTAGATGAGACTTGTTTTGTGACACAAAAACTTGTGGATGAATTGATACAAAAGGCTTTAGGCCATCCCAAGGGGAAGTACAGGTATTGTCTGCATCAAAATACAAAGGATACGCTGCATGAAATGGTTCTTGTGACAACGAGGAAAGACTTAAAATATCCAGATAAGCATACAGAAACAACAGAATCCAACATTATTCTGCGCGGAAAATTGCTTGTGGCCCTATTTGGAGAAAATGGGGAGATACAAGAGGCGTTCATTTTAGACCCGGAGGAAAGATTTTATTATCGGTGTAAGAAAGATCAGTTTCATTTGACAATACCATTGACGGACGTGGCAGTATATATTGAAATTAAGGAAGGACCATTTCATGAAAATTCAAATACATTTCCGGCATGGGCACCTGATCGCAATAACGAGGACGAAGTAAGGGCATTTAATCAGGAAATAGTAAGAAAAGCGATGAGATTAGTAAATGATCATGCAAAGATAAGGAATCTAAAATGATACAGGTATGGAACAATGAAATAACGAAAAGGGATTTGGACTTATTGCAAAAAAGTGTTGAAGAACGCAATATTATGGAAGGTCCTGTACTGGCAGAATTTGAACGAAAGATGGGGGAACTTCTGCAAGTACCATATGTGCTGGGAACAGCAAGTGGATCGGCGGCATTGGCACTGGCCCTTATGGCGATTGGAATCAAACATGGGGATGAAGTGATTGTTCCGGATCTGACATTTATCGCTACAGCAAATGCTGTCTGTCTGTTGGGAGCAAAAATAGTGTTGGCTCCAACAGAAAAAGATCGGCCAATACTGGATTTGGAATCTGTAGATGGGTTGATAACAGATAAAACAAAGGCTATTTTGACTGTTGATATAAATGGAAGAACGGCATGGAGCAAAGAACTGAGAGAACGGTATGGGAAAAAGGGCATTTATGTGATTGATGATGCATGTCAGGCGTTTATGTCTGGAAATAACGATGGAAAAGCGGGAACCCTGGCAGATATAGGATGCTTTTCCTTTGGAATAACAAAGCTGCTCACGACAGTCAATGGCGGCATGGTAGTAACACGCAATAAGGAACTGTATGAACGGATGCGGATTATAAAGACACAGGGAATGAAGTCTGTATTTGAAGGAGATGCGTATTATTATCCAGGATTTAATTTTAAGCTTCCAGACGTGCTGGCAGCTATTGGATTGGGACAATTGGAGCGTTTGGAGGAAAAAGTAGCGCATGTGAATCAAATCGAGGAAATATACAGAGAAGAACTAAAAAATGTAGAAGGAATTAACTTTATAGAGAACAGAGAACAGGAAATTCATTATCTTGTTGACATTGTGTGTGATAACCGCAATCTTGTACGTAGAATCTTGCATGAGAATGGGATTATAAGCAGACCTCTGGGCATGCCATTGCATACGGCACCGTATTTAAAGCAGGAGAAAAATATATACCATACTTCATGTGAATTGCAATGCAAGATTTTATTTCTTCCGAGTGGGCCAAATCAGCCGTTGGAGAATGTTGAGAAGGTACTTAGTGTTTTGAAAGAGAATTGTTTGATATGATTGGGGATTCGAGAAAAGTGGAAATCTCCAGTGGGTGAGTGCATCATATTTGTAATATTTTGCAGGTATAGATACATAGTAGGGACCGGTATACTGAATAGCATAAAGGTATTTGGAATTGTTTATATTTAGAAAGAGAGGGTTTGAAATGGGATTAAAGGATAGAAAGGTGACAATATTGGTGGCACATTATTCATGGTTTGGCATGAGACCTTGGGATGAGCCAACGCTTTCAGTACCTATTCTGACAAGGATTTTAAAACCGATTGTAGATTTGTCTTTAATTGATGCGAATGCAGACAGGCTTACTGTAGAAGAAACAAAAGAGAGAATTGCAAAGATTAATCCTGAAGTAGTGTTGATTACTGCTTTATCTGCAGAATATCATAAAGCATATCATATGCTTGCCCAGATAACGAAAGAAGTTTCATCAAAGTGTATAGTGGTGATGGGGGGAGTATATCCCACTGTGCTGGCAGAAGATGTTATAAAGGATGAAAACGTAGATTATGCAATGATTGGATATGCAGAGGAAAGATTAGATAAGCTAGTAACATATATTTTGGAAAAAAATACAGAAGAAATCAGTAAGTTTCATGGGCTTGTATATCGCAAAAATGGTGAAGAAATATTTAATCCTATAGATACATATATTGGAGATGTGCAGGAAATGGTACAACCAGATTACAGTTTGATAGATTTGGAAAAATACATTTCATATCAGGATAGGAATGTTTCTAATTTTGTGGCCTCAACAAATAAGCGAAATGTGTCAATAATTACATCATTTGGCTGCCCAAATAATTGTATCTTTTGTGCGACAAGGACGATCAGCGGACGAAAAACTGCGTTTAGAAAACCAGAAGATGTGTTAGACGAAATAGATTATCTTGTAAAAGAATATCATGTAGAGTGTATTACGTTTGTTGATGATTCTATACTGACTGATCGGAAGCGTGCAGAGGCTATTTTTCAAGGTATTATTGATCGGAATTACAATTTAGAATTGAAAGTTGGAACATTGGCAGCGTGGCATCTGGATGAAGATATTCTTAAATTAATGAAACGTGCAGGTTTTTCAAGAATTGGTATTGCGATTGAATCGGGATGTGAACGTGTACTTCATCAAATAATCAGAAAGCCGTTAAAGTTAGAGATAATTCCACCATTGGTAAAATTATTCAGAAAATATGATATTTTAATGACAGCAGATTTTATTATCGGATTTCCAGGTGAAACATGGGAGGAAATACGGGAAACATTTCGTTTTGCAGAAAGCTGTGATATTGATATGTGTTTATTCCATATAGCTACCGTGCTGCCCAAGACGGATTTGTATTATGTAGCAAAAGAGCAAAAGTTACTGCCAGAGGATTTCTCATTTTATGATAATCAGGCAAATTTTGGGTTTGCGAGGGGAAGTATCACAACAGATGAGTTTACACCGGAAGAGTTAATGGTACTACGTGCTTATGAATGGGATAGAATTAATTTCTCAACACCGGAGAGAAGAAGGCGTGCATGTAGGGTTATGGAGTGTACAGAAGAAGAATTAAAAGAACATAGAAAGCAGACACGCAGAAAACTGGGTATTCATTTTTAGTGGTTTAGTAAGGAGGAAAAGGCTTATGAGAGAGTCTTTACTATCTTATTATCAGAGACGCTCAATAAGTACAGAGCATGGGGTAGATGATGATTGGAAAAAGCATGTAGCAAGAAGAAAAAAACTATATAGGCAATTAGGTATTCCAATGCTGGCATTTAGAGGAAGTAGTGTTCTGGAAATAGGTCCTGGAGCAGGTCACAATTCGCTTCCGTTATTAACGGAATGGGAAGTAAAGCATATAGATTTAGTGGAACCGAACAAAGTAGCAAGGGAGGAACTTTATCAAAAATTTAAAGAGAAAAATGTTCCGGATGATACTTATACAGTATATGCTGAGACACTGGAAGAGCTTAAGCTATCTAAGAAGTATGATATTATAATAACAGAGGGTATCATTCATGGGATGGAAAATTGGAAAGAGTGGATGGCATTATTATCAAATTATGGTCATGAAAATTCAATCATTATAGTGACGTGCATGGATGAGATTGGACTGTATGTTGAAAAGATGAAACGTGTTTTATTACAGTATATGACGAAAGGAATTATAGATTATAAAGAGAAGATAGAGGCTTTGAAGATTATTTTAGACTCTCAGCTGCGGTCATTAAATGGAATGAGCAGATCAGTTGAAGACTGGATAGAGGATCAAATATTTGCACCCATTATTCTGAAACACGATTGGATGACCATGAGCATGGCAATCGATTGTTATAAAGATGATTTTGATGTATTGGGATCATCACAACATATATTTACTGATTATTCTTGGTATAAGGATATTGACTATGATTATATTGCATCTTACATGGATCAGTATGATAAAAAGAAGCATATGTTTTTGGTGGCGGGAGATATGAATGATGTTTATAGAACCGCAGAAGAAAATCGTCAGTTAGAAGATGCAATTATAAATGCAAATGATATTGCCAGAAAAGTAGAGGAAGAGAATTTTAAAATTTCAGAGTTAAAAGATGCGATTATTCGTGTCTCAGATAATACGATTAATTCTACAATTAAAGATTTTAATAATGAAATAACTAGGTTAATTGATAAATTGAATAATGCTGACGAGATAAAGTGGAATGAATATAAAACATTTATGAACTCTTTTGGCAAGACAATGCAATATATAAGTTTTATGAAAAAATGAGATCTTTCGAAACCAGTTAGTAGATTTGAAAATTGAGGTTAATAAGTAAAGTTTTGATTGATAATTAAAAGTAAGAGGGCAATATAATGAATCTACCAGAAAGTCTTTGGACTAATATACTTGATATGGATTTTGCATGGAATGAGGATGGGAAAGTTTGGTTTATAGGTCATAGATTAAAGTATATATTTTGTGCGGATATTGATAAAAAAGAAATACGTATTATCTGTAAATTGCCGGGTTTATCTGTATCAGAAAGTAATAAATACCAACAGATAATAAAATATGGTAATAAACTATTTTGCCTGCCTAATTTGGCCAAAGATATTTTGATTTATGATATAGAGAGTTGTAAGATAAATAAATTGTTAATAAAGGATAGTGATAAATATATTGAGATGGCTTGTACTTGTGCTGGAATTATGCAAGACAACCTATATATTGTGGCAGGGTGGAACGTGCGAAAGATTATTGTACTAAATATAAAGGAAGAAAAAATTGTACATGTATTTAATGTTGAGTGCAATGACGCAGAAGTTATAATAGGTGCGAAAAGTATTATCTATAAAGGAAAGATATATATGCCTGTGAGGAACAAGGAAGAGATTATCTCCTTTGACATAGAGACGTATGAATTTGCAGAACATTTTATACCTGGCGATATTTGTGGCTGTGCATTGTTGTATCATGATGCAGGAAATGGTTGGATTATAGGAAGAAATTATGGGATTATCAAATGGAATCTGGATACAAACGAATTTTTTGAGGTAGAAAATATTCCGGCAGAATTTAAACTGTTTTCTGTGGACGAAATGGGCGAGATGGTTGATTGGTATGCATATACTGAGAAAAGAGCCTATGCTCCTTCAAGTATGAATTTATTTTGTGAGGAAGGTTTTTGTAATAAAAACAGTTTGTGTATTTTGCCTTATTTTTCGAATAGTATTATGCGAATTAACACAGATACGATGCAGATACAACTTTTCCAGATTCAGACAGAGCAGTTGAAAGAAAATTATTATAATCATAAAGGGATGCCTGCATTCTCGTTATGGGGTTGTGGCTTGGATGGCAATTTGCGAATAGTCTCAAGACGAGATTGTAAAATATATTGCATTGATATGAAAACAATGTCAGGCAAGATTGAGAATTGGGTTTTGTCTGAGGAAGCAATCCAATATCTGTTAAATGATTTGTTTGACAAAAAGGTACTTGAAAGGAAAAGGGTTTGTCTGGAAACCCTGATTTATGGGGTGGAAAAAGAATATATCAAGGAAAAAAATGCTAGGGCAAAAAATAATATTGGCGCACAGATATACTGCAGTATTTAGTCACCAATTAGGAAAGGACAGGGATGATGCGGTTTTTTGATTATATTTTGAATGATGTTTTGCAGGGATATGAAGAAATAATTATATATGGTGCGGGTTGGTTTGCAGAAAGGATATATCCTTTATTGTGTAAAAGTGGTTTACAAGAAAGAATTATCTGTTTTGCGGTTTCAGAGTTAAGGGACACAAAGTGGTTTGAGGATATAGAAGTAAAAGAAATTAGTGGTATACAGTGTGATAAAGAGACGGTAGCAGTTTTGATTGCTGTTACAAGTCAATATATAGATGAAATAATAGCTAATACACAAATAGCAGGATTTAAAAATGTAATAGTGGCAGCAGATTATATAAGATCATATAAAAATATGATAAAGCTTTATCGAGGATTAGATTACAAAAAGTTTACAGACTACATTATGAAAAAGCATATGTATGACAATCCTGATACGGGCGAGAGTGGTCTGCATATTAAAGAGAAAGTAATATCTTGTCAGTCGCGATGTGATTTTAATGAAAACGAGATTGTATATATAACAGGGCAGCTGCTTCCCAGAAATATAAAAATGATAGCGGCATTAAAAAAGAAAGGATATGATGTTGTTGTAATAATATATGGATCGCTACGGGAGGGATTTGCAAGTGAGATGCATCAACGTGGCATATCTTATATTCGATGCAATGATGAAGAAGAAATGATGTATAACGCACTCCAATATAGACCATTAGTATATTATTATCAACCGATATGGGGAAATTGTATTTGGCTGGAAATTGTGCTGCGTTATAAAATGCATTTTAGACCGATAGTGTTAGGGCTATATGATGTGTTGAATGATGGGTGTGTCATAGAAGACACAGCCTTGTTGTCAAGTGAAAAGTATGCATTGGAAAATGCAGATGGTGTGGTGTGGAGATGGTTTTCCAAAGAGTATCTTGAGAAAGAAAAAGGATTTTCATATAAGGGGAAATCAATACAGTTTCATGATTATTGCGGTGGATATATTAAAGATAATGAATGGAAAAAACGGGTAGATGAAAAGATTTTGAAGCTTTGTAATGTGGAAGGTTTTTTTGGGTATTATTCGCAAAAGGGAGATGTTCCTGATGGGTATGAAACATTTTCTTCGTTAAATGACATAGCAGATGTATTGGGCAATAAAGAGAACTGTATTTTAGATATTTTTATTGGATATTATTGTAAAGAAGATTTTGAGAAAGCTAAGCAAATAGAAGAGCAATATTCAAACATAAGATTTTTTTGGGAAGTAGAGCATAGCCAGTTGGTCAATAGATTGCAGGACTACGACTATGGATGTGAATTTTATACCGAGGGAAAAGAGATTCCCATGAATATGCAAATTGTATGTGGTACAGGTAAGTATTATGGAAGTGGGAATGTAAATTCAGCATCCCACAGGTTTTACGATTTTATTGATGCAGGGATTCCCGTTGTTACAATCATGCCGCGCAAACAGGTAGATTTTCTGGACAAGTACGGGGCGGTTGTGCGTATGTCTTTGCAGCGTCTGGATATAGATTATTTGCAGGAACATAAAGAAGAGTGGAGACAAAAGGCTGTGCTGGCAAGACAGGAATTGGATATAGACAGGCATATAGACAAGTTAATTCAGTTTTTTAAAGAACTATGAGACGGAGCGTTGATAAAAATGTGTGGAATTTTTGGTTGTGTCGGGAAACTTGATTATGGGAAGGCAGCTGAGTGCGTAAAGAGACTGCATCACAGAGGTCCTGACGGTATGGATGTCAGACAGATGGATGGCATTACACTTGGACATACGCGTCTTGCGATACTTGATCAAAGTAATAACGCGAACCAGCCCATGCAGGATTTATCAGGGCGCTACTGGATTGTATATAATGGAGAAGTCTATAATTTTATAGAAATCAAAAGGCAGCTTGAGTCAAAAGGATATCATTTTAGGACGCAGACAGATACAGAAGTATTACTTTATGGATATATGGAGTGGGGGGAAGAACTTCAGAGTAAATGTAATGGAATGTGGGCACTTGCTATATGGGATGATTATGAAAAGAAATTATTTCTCAGCAGGGATAGATTCGGAGTCAAACCATTATATATCTATAAGCAAGATGGGAATTTTTATTTTGCATCAGAGATGAAAGCTTTTTTTCCGATTATGAGGAAAAGGACACCGAATGTCAGAATCTTTTGGAACAAAAGCTGTATGGAATATGAAGCAACGGATGAATGTGCCATTATGGGAATTACAAAACTTGCTGCGGGACATTGTGCGGTTCTGCAACATAATACATTTCGTATAAAGAGATGGTGGAATACACTGGACCATTTAATGGAGGTTCCTCCAACATATGATGAGCAGACGGAACTGCTTCGCGGAATATTTTTAGACGCATGTAAAATCAGGATGCGCAGCGATGTGCCGGTTGGTACAGCGTTAAGTGGAGGAATTGATTCAAGCTGCGTGGCAGGCGCGATGAAATGTGTATCAGAAGATTACTTGGAACGAAAAAGCAACGATTGGCAGCATGCATTTGTTGCACATATGCCTGACACAATATGTGATGAAACGAAGTATGCGGAAATCGCGGCACATTATGTTGGGATTCCTGTGAATCGAGTAACGATTACTCCGCGAATTGGCGTAAACGAGCTGTTAAAAGAAATATATATGTGTGAAGATCCGTATTTGTCTAATCCGATCCCGTATATGCAGACGTATCGTGAAATACGGGAGTCAGGAATTAAGGTGACATTGGATGGCCACGGAGCTGATGAATTATTTGGTGGTTATCCCGAGGATTTATTTTCAGTATGTGCAGACACAAAAATAGGGAACAAACAGTTTGATCAGATTATTCGTACATATAATGATGCCTGTATTAATAAAGATGTCACTGCTGATATGGCAATAAAACGGGTAATACATCAGTTAAAACAGAATAGCAGATTTCGGGTTAATGAAGATAATTATACAAAGTTAGATGAGCTTGGCAAACGATTGTACATGAAGACACATGATACTACTTTGCCGACTTTGTTAAGATGCTATGACAGATTTAGCATGGCAAGTGGTGTGGAAATACGAATGCCTTTTATGGATTATCGTATTGTAAGCTTTGCTTTTTCTATTCCATGGACGTCGAAGACAAGAAATGGATATACAAAGGCGATTGTTAGAGATATGGCGGCTCCTTTTATGAGCGATGAAATACTGAAAAGGAAAGTGAAGATTGGATTTAACCCGCCAACAGCAGATTGGTTTAGGGGTGAATGGCGGGACTTTTTGGTAGATACGATTCATTCTAAGGATTTTATGGAATGTGAACTGGTCAATGCTTTGGATATATGTGTTGACGTTCATGAATTTCTTCAGAAAGAGGAGGTTTCATTCCGTGATGGAGTGCGGATCTGGAGAAAGATTGTTCCTTATTTGTGGAAAAAGGCGGTTATTGATTGTGCATGATGGAGAATGTGATGAGTAAAGAAGAATTATTGCATATAGCGGTTCAAAGCGGAAGCCAGTCGGGAGAATGGGATCATAAGATGATGACGGCATTTGCGTGGATCAGATGCCTTCTAAATGGAAACTCTCCGTTAAAACAGCTGCGCACAAAAGGGATCGATGAGATTATTGTATATGGTATCGCTGAATTAGGTAATCTGCTGGTATATGAAGCGTTAAAAGAGGAGTATAAGATAATCGGGGTAACGGATAAAAAAATCATTGCCGGACAGTATGATTTCGAGAGTATTCCGATATTGTCAAGGCAGGAGTTATGTGCCTATAAGGACAAATGTATCGTTGTGACGGCAGTCGGATTTTGGAAGGAGATATACAGAGAGCTTGATCAGATAGGATGCAGCAATGTGATTGCTCTGTGGGAGTTATTGTAATAGATGCTGTTAAGAAATAAATGTAGGTGGGGATTCAAAATGAAATTGTGTTTATATGGCGCAGGAAACACTGGAAGAATGTTTGTTTGCGGGGGATATAGCAAAATACGAAGATGTTTATTTTGTGGACAGTAATGAAGAATTAATAGGAATGAGTGTTGGTGGGTATCAGGTTAGGGGTATGAAAGATATTAGTGATGACACAGAAATAATTATTACGAGTATCTTTTGGAAGGAAATATACAGTCGCTGCTGTTTGAATAATTTTCGGGTTATAGGAATATACGATGGTGAAAGTGATCAGGTTTATACCTATAAAGAAATGTGTAAGTTGAAGAAAAGTGCATATAGGAATGAAAAGTTTGTAAAATATGAAGAACAAAAAATAAGAGGGTCAGCAGTAACATAGAAGATTTTTTACGTACAGGAAATTTATATGGGAATATTAGTGAAGTTGCTATAATGCTTTCCAATTTGTGCAATTATGCGGCAGTACATAAGTTATGTCCGGCAGGCTGTGTAGAGGAAAAGAAAATAATGCCCAGTAAGGTAGTTTACAAGATATTAGGCGAACTGGGAGAGGATAAGTTTGACGGGACAATTTGTTTTCATATTTATAATGAACAGACATTCTTATGGATTAGGGAATGTATGCAAGACGTCTTTGAAAGCTTTGCTGGATAGCGAGGAAATGGTAAATATACAAAAACAATTGTTATCTGGTAAGAGAGAGATATTTTCATGCTGCAAAAATTGCAACTGGAAATAAATACCGGATGGTTCAGCAATGGTAAAAAAGGATGCTGATATAGGAGAATCATTAATGGATAAAGTAATTGTATTGTTTGGAGCGGGAGCCAACGGTCGTAAAATTCAAAGATTTGTGAGCGAAAAATATCCTGATAAAATTGTGTTTTGTGATAATGACATTGGTAAACAGAACTCCGTGATAAACGGAATAAACGTAATCAGCTTTGCTAAAATGCTTAAACTTTACGAAGATGGTATGATTGATAAAATAATACTTACAGTGGTTTCAGAATCAGAACTGTTGTATCAGTGCATTGTGAATAAAGTAGATATAAAGTATTTGTATTTTTGGGATAACAGAAACGGAATGATCAGACCCATTAATGAAAGATACATGAATCAAATTTACTCTCAGGATGGAGAAGAAGTATACTTAAAAGAGTTATTTCGGGGGATGGAAAATAAAGGAGTGTATGTTGATGTTGGAGCGAATCACCCTTTTCGATTTTCCAATACATACTGGGCCTATTTAAGGGGATGGCGGGGAATCAATATTGAGCCGGATAAGAATAACTATGAACTCCTGAAAGCAGTTAAGAAAGAAGATATTAACATCAATTGCGGTATTTCGGATGCAGAAATGGAAATGGAATATTATGTTTTTAGGGAAAATGCGCTGAATACATTCTGTAAACAGGATATCAACAATATGAGTGATGTGATTGAGATCAGGAAAATCCCTGTCAGGCGTTTGGATTCCATATTAGATGAATATAATGTCTATGATATTGATTTTATAGACATTGATGTGGAAGGAATGGAGATTAGTGTGCTTCATTCAATTGACTGGGATAAAGTACAGATCAGATGCATTCTGGTTGAGCAGAGAGGAATGACACTATATGATGTTGTCAAAAGTGAGGCATGCAAATTTCTTGTTGAAATGGGATATATGCCGATGAATAAATATAACCGTACAGTTATATATGTGAGGGTAGCTTGAAGATAATTGATCATACATTCATAGGGCAGATCAGTATATAGGAGATAAAACTAAAAATGAAAACGGATATTTTATTATTTACCTATAACAGGAGTTTTCATACAGAACAGGTGATAAAAAATCTAAAAGAAAATACGATGATGCCTGACAAATTGATTATTTTTCAGGATGGTTTGAAACAAGATGAAGATCCTCAGGAATGGAATGCGGTAAACTGTCTGATTAAAAGCATTGACTGGTGCAAAAAAGAAGTATTTGTGTCGGATCACAATAAAGGATTATCAGATTCTATAGTGTCTGGTATTAACTATGCTTTCGAAGATTGCGATGCAGTTATTGTGTTGGAAGATGACTGTGTACCAGCCCGGGAATTTGTGAAGTTTATGGTGCAATGTCTTGAACAATATCAAAGCGATCCTAGAGTATACGCTGTGTCAGGATACAGCTGGCCAATTGATTTGCCACAGGATACGTTTGACGTGTATGGGTGTGGGCGCATATCCTCGTGGGGATGGGGAACTTGGAAGGATAGATGGAAAAATTATTATACGGACAATAGTATTTTAAAACGAATCAAAAATGATCAAAATTTATCCGGATACATGGCCATATGGGGTAGTGATTACGAGAAGATGCTGTTAGACCAGGTGGCAGGGATAAATGATTCGTGGGCAGTTTTTTGGGGATTGTGTGTTATTGAAAAAAGAGGGATTTGCATTAACCCATATAAGTCATTGATACAAAATATTGGATTGGATGGAACAGGTACACATTGTGGGAAAACAAAAAGATTTCAGGTTGAAATTTCTGACAGCCCCCAAAAAGAGTTTTGCCTGCCCGGGACTCCAGGTATACTGCAATCTACAGAGACAGCATTTGTAAATTTGTATGGAAATAGTACAGCGGTTAATCATTACAGCGGGAATCAGGAAAAAATATTAGTATATGGATGCGGTCAGTTTTTCAGGAAGCATGAAAATGATATTAATAGACATTATTATATTGAAGCATTTATTGATAAGGAAAAACAGGGATATTATGCAGGAAAAGCAATTATAAAGTTAAAGGATTTAAATGGGCTGGATCGCTATGATAGTATTTTAATCATGGTGCAAAGTATTAATGAATGTATGAAGATTACGAAGGAACTTGTGGGAGTATATAAAGTAAGCGCTGACAAGATTATGCTTGGGTGCTGCAAATTTGGTTTCGGATATGATTACATAAAAAGTATTTCTATAAAGGAAGATGGAACATGGCAAGTTGAGTATGGGGAAGAGCGGTGTAAGCTTCACATTGTCAATAGTGAACAGTTTTATAATGTGAAAGAGGTGTTGGCTGAGCACATCTATGATTATCACTTGGCAGATAAAAAATCGGAAATTGTTTTTGATGTAGGAATGAATATTGGGGATACCGTATTATACTTTCTGAATAGAAAGCAGGTGAAAAAGGTTTATGGATATGAACCCTTTAAATCGACGTTTGCAATGGCACAGAGTAATCTTAGGCAGAATGATATATGCGAACATAAATATGAAATCTTTCAGTATGGCATCAGCAGTTTAAACGAAAAACGGATCATTCAATATAATATGGATATGAGCTGTGCGCAGAGTACAACCCCGTGCGGGTGGGAAAAAGGATTTGAATATTATAACAAACGGGGGTTGATAGATGCAGGTAATAGTGTGTCTGAGGAAATTATAGTAAAAAAAGCCTCAGAGGTATTTGGACAGATAATGGACAAAGAAACAGGCGGGAATTTTGTGTTGAAAATGGATTGCGAAGGCGAAGAGTACGATATTCTGGAGGAACTTTTTCAGAGTGGAGTATTGAAGAACTTTAAGATTGTTATGTGTGAATGGCATTACAGAGGCAAGGAGCGCTTACTGGATTATTTAGACGGTGCAGGATTTTCGTGGCATTGCTGTGATAAAAACAGTGATATGGGACTGATATATGCTTACAAGTGTTAAAGCGGTGAGTTTCTGGATAAAGAGGTAAAGGGAAAATGGGTAAAAGAAGAGTCCTTTGGCTATGCAATACTATGTTGCCAGAATTGTTTCGTAGATTTGATATCAGGTATTCAAAAGAAGGCTGGCTGATCGGAATATCGAATGAATTAAGGAAACAAAGTGATATCGAATTGCATTATGTCTGTCCTCAGTCAAAACATGACAAAATTGTAAATATATGTAACAAAGAAATATTTTTTCATTGTTTTTATGCCCAGTATAAAGATTTGTATACAGTACAAAGTAAAATAAGAGTTCAAATCAAAAAGATTATAGATGATGTACAGCCAGATATCATACATATTTTTGGAACAGAAATGCCGCATACGATCGCATGTGTCGATTCTGTAAAAGACAAGGAAAAAATTATTATTTCCATACAGGGACTGGTTTCAGAATATGTAAATCATTATTTAGATGGAATTCCTGTCAGTGTATATCTGACAGGGGGAAGAATTGAAGGGAGATATCAGACGATTATAAGTCAGTATAAAGAATTTAGCCGGCGTTCAGAAAATGAGATTGAAGCAATAAAAAAGGTAAATTATGTAATTGGAAGAACTGATTGGGATAGGGCATTTGTCCATAAAATGAATAAGCGCTGCAGATATTTCTATTGTAGCGAGACACTAAGAGATAGTTTTTATGATAATAAGTGGAGAATTGAGAACGTAGAAAGGTATTCAATATATGTTAGTCAGGGAAATTATCCGATTAAGGGGCTGCATAATCTGTTGGAGGCCTTACCAGATGTAATCAAACGGTTTCCGGAAACGAAGGTTTATGTGGCTGGCACAACCGACTTTATTTATAACGGGCATCCATATGGAAGGTATATTAAAAAAATAATTCATAAATATGGACTTATGGGGCATATCGTATTTCTCGGTACAATTGGAGAAGAAGAAGTGTGCAGATATTTGATAAAATCACACGTAACGGTGATGCCGTCTAATATTGAAAATTCGCCGAATTCCATTGGCGAGGCAATGCTGGTGGGTACACCTGTGGTGGCATCATTTGTCGGAGGAATACCCAGTATTGTGCAACATGGCAAAGAAGGGATTCTATATCAGACTGGATGTAGGGAAATGCTTGTTTACAGCATTTGCCAGATATTTCAAAGTGACTCTCTGGCTAAAGAGTTGTCTGCGAATGCAAGAAAGCGTGCTGGGAAGTTGTATAGCCGGGAGAATAACCTTCAGCAGTTGTTACAAATATATGAGAGTGTGTACGGGTAGGGTGATAGGGAGATATATAAATATGAATGGGTGTAATAAGATGTTTCCATTTATAAAGAATAAGGGAGAGTGTCGGTTCCAACCCGAACAACATCGGCTTGGAAATAAGAACAAGGGTAAAATTATATATTTAATAGAGGAGGACAATGAAAATTTAGGTTTTTTTGCCATGTATCGGCGGTGGATTGAATATTTGTATTTTGCACATATTTGTAGATATGTGCCGGTAATAAGTGCAGGAGAACATTTTGCATATCGGATTGCTGAGGGGAAAAAGAGGACTAATAATGCTTTTGAATATTATTTTGAGCAACCCGCAGGAATCAGCATAGAAGAGGCATACAAAAGTAACAGGGTTATTTTTTCAGAGGTTTGGCATCGACAAATGGTTGAACTGATTCTTCTGGGAAAATATGACTGCTATTTTTACAATAAGCGTTATTTGTATATGATGTCGGATATAGTCAGACGTTATGTAAAGTTTAACAGAACAACATGGAATTATATAACTGATGGAATAAATAGATTGGGTATAAAAGGAAACAGGGTACTGGGCATACATGTGAGAGGAACAGATTTTAGAAAAAAATTTAATGATCATCCGGTATTTGTATCAGAACAGGAAGTATTTGGCAGGATTGAACATGTAATTTCGAAGTACACGTATGATAAGATTTTTTTGGCTACCGATGATAAATCTATATTAAACAATTTCATAACCAGATATCGTGATTTTGTGTGCAATTATGAAGATGTTCTAAGAAGCGATAATATGCAGTCTGTAATTTTTCATAAAAACAATAGGAGGAATAATCGACAGTTATTAGGATTAGAGGTTATAAGGGATATGTATACACTGTCCTTTTGTGAAGGCTTTGTATGTGGTATGTCACAGGTTGCAGTTTGTGCCCAGATGAATAAGCTGGCAAGGAAAGAGATTTATCAGAATATTGAAGTGATTGACCATGGCATATACAAAAATAATAGGAATTTTCATAGATGTCAAATTTAGAAATGAATGGAAGGGGAGGGGTCTGACAAAATGAAAAAGATTATGGCAGTAAGTTTAGGGGTAATAGCAGGTATAATAACAGGAGGTATATCTGCATTTCAGGTAGGAAGAGTAAAAATTGCAAAGTATAAAGAGCTAGACCGGAAGAATAATGCAATTTTAAGTTTATATAGTAAATGGATGTATGCAAGAAATGAAGGAAAAACAATGGCAGAGTACTTAAAAGAAAAAAACTATAAAACCGTTGCTATTTATGGTATGCATTATTTGGGAGAAAATCTGTTGGAAGAATTGGGTGCAAATGATATCGAAGTAATATATGCGATTGATCGCAATGCCGATAAGCTTTCTGCGGAAGTAAGCTTGTACAGACCAGAAGATGAGTTGCCATGTGTTGATGTAATTATAGTTACAGCTTTTTATTTTTTTGATGAAATACAGGATTATTTGCAAGGACGTGTAGACTGCCCTGTTCTTTCAATTGAGGATTTAATTTATGAAATGTTGTAGTAAATCGAAAGAATATATTAAAGAATATTTATTTAGGAATGAACAGTATTTTGAAGACAGGTAGTAGAATTGGGGCGGGATACAATGATAAAAGATTTGCAAATGATGAAGGATATTTCTCCATTGTTTGAAAAACAAATAGTAATTTGGGGAATGGGTCAGAGAGGTCACAGTTTTTTGAAAGAAATTTTAGCTATGGGTGCGGGGAAAAGAGGGATTTGGTTATGTGACTCTGACACGCGAATATGTGAAAATGAATATAATTTTGGGTACAGTATATTTTCCCCAGAAGAATTGCGAAAAGAACTTTCACATGCGGACTTGAATAAATTCATTATATTGGTAACAACTGCATCATTAAAGTTTCAGGATGAGATAATAAATCATATAGTAAAACAGTATGGTGGGAAGATTGACATATATACTGATTATGCGATAGAGTGGGGAATTTATTTAAATATTCATAATCCGTATGTTGATAAAGAATATCGAAGAAAAAAATTGTCGGAGCGGAATAGGCCTATATTGTCGGACAGGCAAAGAATTAATAAAGAGTTTGTATTTAGGTATTTTGTGTTTGCACCATTACACAATGATGAAATTATTTTGGTTTATCAATGCGGAAAAGTAGGTTCTACAACTGTGAGCAATAGTATTAAAAAGTTTGGAAGAAATGTATTACATTGTCATACGTTAGCTGATATTGGAGAAAATGATGACGACCTGTATAAGATTTTGAATTTGAAATCAGGAAAAATAATATGTCTTGTTCGGGATCCAGTTGCCAAAGCAATTGCTGCAATGTGGGAATGTGTTAATGAAATGGAACGTTACAGTAGGGAAGCAGATTTTAAGGAAATAGAACGGTATTTTTTGTCTAAAAATCTTGCCGAAGAAGAATTTAAATGGTTTGATGAACAAATGAATAAATATCTAAAAATTGATGTTTTTCAATATCCATTTGATCAGGAGAAGGGATATAGCATAATAAAAAAAGATAATATAGAATTGCTGCTGCTGAAACTGGAAAAATTAAATGAAATGGAAGATGTGATCGGGGAGTTTCTTAATATAAAAAGATTTCAACTGTATAATACAAATATAGGCATGGAAAAAGCATATCGGTTTGCAATTCAAGAATATAAAGAGACTGTAAATATATCGCAGGAGCAATTAGAAGACGTGTATATAAGGAATAAGCGGATGCGGCATTTTTATACTGAAAGGGAAAGGCATGAACTGTATTTGAAGTGGTTAAGGAATGACAAAGAGGATATGGCAGAGGAAAAGAATGGGCTGGAAAGAAGAGTATATTAGTACAATAAAAAAGTATCGCGGCGCTCATATATATATTTATGGTGCAGGTCAGGTTGCGGAATATGTTTATGAAGTTTGTCATGACGGAGCGATACAGATTTCTGGTTTTGTTGTTTCAGCAATGCAGCAGCGTGTATCAGAGAAAAATGGACTGCCGATCAGATCTGTTAATCAGATATTGGAGGAAGAGACTTCTGTTCTTCTTTTGATTGGTGCCATTGAAAACAATAGAAATCAAATGCTTCATTTTCTGGCAAAACGCGGGTTTAAGGACTATATAGATGTGCCAGAGGGAATCTATGAAATGAATCCGTGGCTTGCTTTGAAAAGGAGGCCGTCCATGGAAATCACCCCGGTTGTCGGGTGCAGTATTCAGTGCAGGTATTGTCCTCAAAAGTTATTTGTATCTGAATATTTTAGTGAAAATAATCATAGGACAAGTAAGATGGCGTTTACACAGTATCAGGCATGTCTGGACAAATTACCAAAGGATACTTTTATCGAGTTTTCGGGTTTCGTAGAGCCGTTTCTCAACCCTGAAAGTGTAGACATGATGGAATACACATATGAAAAAGGGTATGCAATAAGCCTGTTTACAACATTAACAGGATTGAACCAGGCCGGTTTTGAAAGAATCAAAAAAATATCATTTGAGCGCGTAGTTTTGCACACGCCTGATGAAGAAGGTTATGCCAACATTCCTGTTACAGAGGAATATTGGGAATTGTTAGATTCTGTACTGGATGCAAAGAAAGCAGACGGGACAAGTTTTGTGACATCAGCAAACTGTCAGGGGGTTCCATCAAAAAAGTTTTTAGAAGTTGCAAGGGGACGTGTTGAAGTTGCCAGCCGATTACATGACAGGGCAGGCAATATTGAGACAAACGAAAATATAGTGAACAATAAAGTCAGAGGAAAAATATTCTGTAGTAATTCACATAATTTGAATCGCAATGTGTTGCTGCCAGACGGCAGTGTGGTGCTTTGCTGTAATGATTTTGGAATGCGGCATGTGTTGGGCAATCTGCTCCTGGAAGATTATAACGATATTCTGCAGGGCGAGGAAATGAGGAGAATAAAGCGCGCGATGATTATTGATGAAAATCTACCGTTGCTGTGCCGTAACTGTTTTTTTGCAAAGAGTTTGGAATAGGTAAAAATGTTAATAAAGATTACTGTAATTACTGTGTGTTACAATGCAGAGCAAACAATCAGACAGACAATGAAAAGTGTCTTAGAACAGAGCTATACAAATATAGAGTATTTGATCATTGATGGGAAATCGACTGACAATACTTTTGCCATTGCCGAGACGATACGGCAGGAAAATGAGGATAGAGATATCCAGATTTATAGTGAACCTGATTTTGGTATTTATAATGCAATGAACAGGGGAATTGTAAGGGCGTCGGGGGACTATGTGATATTTTTAAATTCGGGGGATCTGTTATGTGATAACAGCGTGTTGGAACGGGCGGTGCACATGATCAGACGGAATGGTTATGGCATATATTATGGCATTGCATATAAGGTTTATAAAAATAGGATTATCGGTAAGATTGATTATGGGAGCGACAGACGGCCGGATCTGATAAAACTTTTGAACGCTTTTGCACCGAACCATCAGGCGACGCTGGCACCTTTGTCTTGTATGAAAAGGTTTTATTTTAATGAGACATATAAGTACTGTGCAGATCTGGATTGGATTATCAGATGCTATAGGCATGGGATAAGATTGATTAATATGGATTATTTATTCTGTAGGTTTGACGTATCCGGCGTTTCATGTAAAGCAGGTAGCATTGCTGAAGGGAAAAATGATATATATAAAGTGCTTAAGAAAAATTTTCCTGTCTTAGGAAGGATTGCGGCATTTTTAATTGAGATAAGATGATTATATTATATGGAAAGGAAAGTCAATAATGAAATATCTTTATACAATTGCCGAATTAAAGGATTGTCTCGGCGGGCAAAGTGGTGTAGCCATATATGGCGCAGGCGATTGGGGGCGCAGGCTGTCAGACTTTGCTATTTGGGAAAAGTTACAGGACAAGGTCAAGGGCATTATTATCAGTGAAAAGAAAGAAGGGGATAGTGACCAGTATAGGGGGATTCCGATTTTTGAAGCTGATAGATTTTTAAAACATGAAACATGTACTGTAGTGATTGCAGTTTCATGGCAGTACCAGGAGGAAATTCTACAGGTTGTGAAGCAGTATGGCAATATATGTTACGTTATTGCCCAGGAACTCTATGCGTCTTTGGCGGATGAGATGGATACAAGGAAAAGGGTTTCCTACAGCGGGATTAATTTTTTGTGCCCTGCATTTACTAAATGTGGTACGTCTTCCTTACATGGAGCATTAATGACGATTAAGGATATTTATTTATCACCCAAAAAAGAAAGCAATTTCTTTTCCTGGCATAATGATGTACAAGATGCCAAAGAAGTGTTAGTGGATAATTATTTCAACACTATTAAAGAAGGACAAGTGGTCGGGATGATAGAACCTACTTTTTACAGAAATGCCAAAGAAGTATATGAATACTTTGGTTCCGGTATCAAATTAATTTTTTTAGTAAGAAACCCGATTGAATCCACATTTTCAAGATTCAAGATGATGCTTCGTGGAAGCGTTATGGCTGAGGCATTTTACCAGAAATATGATCAGTTTTCGATGCGCATGTTTGACGATTATATGAGGTGGAACGATGGGGGAAGTTTAGTTATTTCGAGGTATATTGATTGGATTAATGAGTTTAGGAGATATTATTCGGATGAGCAGATTAAAATCGTTTATTTTGAGGAACTAATCAAACATACAAGGGCGGTTATGAATGAACTGCTTAAATTTGTTGAAAGCAAGCACTGTTATGAAAGGGATATACTTTCGCTAGTAAATGAAGGAAATTATGTGATGGCTGATTTAGAAAGTCATAGGCTTGCCCGGCGGTACCAGGAACTTTCCTTGGAATATCTGCATTGTTCTATGAATGATACCGAAGCAAAAAACAGATGTTATAGTGACAGGATAAAAGCATACCATGAGATGAGCAGGGCAAAAAAAGTCTATGATGTTAAAATTTTGGAAGAACAAAAAGAAAGACTAAAAAAGTATTATTTTGACAGCGTGCGGGAGCTTGAGGACTGTTTTCACAAGGATTTGTCTGATCTATGGTTTTAATGTGAGACACAGACTGGGAGAAAGTGATGAAATGTAGTGAGTGGATAATAAATAAATTGCAGATCTTAGTGGACTCTGACGCAGAGCGTTATGTGATTTTGCCAATGGGTGGAAACGGCAGGCTTATAAAAGAAATACTGGAGAGGGATTATCGGATTAAAGATATTTTATGTCTTGACAATATGAATTACGACAATAAGACAATCTATCCCGTTGAAAGGGAAGAAAACTGGAATGAAAATTACCGCTATATTATTACTGCGCGGGATTTTTGCATAAGGGAACAGCTAAAAACGCAGCTTATATCCCATATAAATGCGGATCAGATAACAGAATTGTATTCTGACGATGATATTGTAAAATGGAGCAGGAGCTATGGGAAACAGACACTGGATTTTTTATGTGCAGGATTTCCAAAGTGTGGGACAACATCATTGTGGGGGGTATTATCTCAAAATCCTAATATTTTTCTGCCGTCTACAAAAGAAACTTTTCTGATCAGCGATATTTATAATCCAGAGGCGCATTATCGTTTTAATAATCTTTATGAGAACAGAGGGGATGGAAAGCTGGCTGGCGGAATAGAACCTGCATATTTTCGTTATGCAAGGGAAGTAAGTCTGTACTTTGGGCAGGAGCTGAAGGTGTTGTTCTGTGTCAGAAATCCCATAGAAGCGTTATACTCTGACTTTAAGATGTCCATGCGCAACCTGTCCGGTAATGCAGCCTGTTACTTGAAAGAATATGGGCACAATTTTACAGCTGCATTTGATGAATGGATTGAGAGGGAGGACAATAAGGCGGTGTTTCAATATTGGAGGGATATTGAGGCTTACTTGAAGTATTACAGGAAAGAGGATATTAAGCTGGTCATATGGGAAGAACTGCTTGGGGACACAGAGCGGATAATGGATGAAATACAGTGTTTCATCGGTCTGGATGAAGATAAAAGAATACAGTGCAGGGAACTGCCGCGCTTAAATGCCGGGAATATGATGCCCAAAAATCTTGCCAGTGCATACTTAAACCAGGCGATGGCGAAAATGGCATCTGAACAGGCTGATGTAGCAGTGAGGGAGGAAATGATCCGGCTGTGGAGTGACGTGAAAAGGATTACAAATGAAGAGTATCATGAAAGGATGAGTGACGGGGCTGCACAAAAATTGCGGATATATTACAGGGAGAGTGTTGAGAAAACAAGCCAGTTTGCCGGGAAGAATCTGCTGGATTTATGGTCAATGGAGAGGGATTAGTATGTCAAAGAAAATTATTCTATATGGCGCGGGGACAGAGGGAGAGAAACTGCTGCGGCGTATGGAAGTTCTTCAGGATACGATAGAGATTATAGGATTTGCGGACTCTTTTAAGACAGGACATTGCTGTGGATATCCGATTCTGTCCTGGGAACGCATGGAAACAACAGAGGCAGATATTATCATAACAGTAAAAGATCAAATGGTCATGGAAGAGATATATGACCGGTTAGTTCGGTTAAAAAAAGAAAATATATACTGGCACTATGATGACAGGGTTTCGTTACATACAGTTACATATGATGTCTTTCTGCTAAAAGAATGTATTTGTTTAAAAAACTGTGTGAGTGAAAAAGGGATTCTGTCCCGTGTGGAAATGCACATTTGTGATTACTGCAATCTGAACTGTTCGGGATGTACACATTTTTCGCCTATTTTTGAGCGGAGGTTGCCAGATAGGGAAAAAAGGATAGCAGATGTGCAGAAATTGTCGGAAAAAGTAGGAGTTATACTCAGATTTTTCATTATGGGAGGCGAACCGTTCCTCAATCCGGATATGGCACAGTACATAGAAGATATACGCAGAATCCTGCCGGATACAGATCTGTGGGTTGTCACAAACGGTCTGCCGATCCCCGGAATTAAGGAGGATGTTCTAACCTGTATGCGGCAAAATAACGTTGCTGTGAGTATATCCGAGTATGAGCCGACACATTATGTGATTGATAAAATCAAAGCTCGTCTTGAGAATGCAGGAATTCATTATAATATTCGCCCATATGATATCAAACAGAAATTTATCAGACCGTTGTCTTTAAGTGACAACAGTAAATATAACCAACGCTGCATATCAGAAGGATGTATCAACATTTGCGATGGAAAGATAGCCAGATGCCCTACACTGATGTACATTGACAGGTTCAATGAGATATTTGGGACAGCGCTTCCAAATGACGGGATATATGAACTGGCTGACTGCCCGTCGGGTGAAAAGCTTATGACTTTGCTACAAAAGGAAGTTCCCCTGTGTAGTCATTGTGTAGAAAACGAAACAGAGTGGTCGAGATGTGGAAGCAAGGTTAAATTATCTGATTTTGCAGTTGTGGATTGACAAATTACAGACAATTACTATATGGGGATAAAATGATAAAGGTTTCAGTCATAATACCGGTATTTAATGGAAGTGAGTACATATCGGAGTGTATCAGGGGAGTTCAAAGGCAGACACTGCATGAAATAGAGATTTTATGTGTAGATGACGGTTCTTTGGATAACTCCCTGCATTTGTTGCAACAGATGCAGAAGAGTGATAATCGGGTGCGCGTGTTTGAACAGAAGAATCGGGGCGCTGGGAGTGCCAGGAATTATGCATTAAAGAATGCTACCGGTGAATTTGTGTGTTTTCTGGATGTGGATGACAGTTTTTTGTCTGATAATGCACTGGAAGAACTGTATCGCAATGCCGTCGGCAGGAAAGCAAAGGTATGCGGGGGACAGATGTATATAGATTCAGACAGAGGGCTGACACAGGTATCTGTGTATGGGAATTTGTGGGATGGTACTAAAAATTGGGCAATGCTGGCGTATAGGGAGTATCAGCAGGACTTTTATTTTACCAGTTATCTGTATTCCCGTCAGATGCTGCAGGAAAATAATATTTCCTTTCCTGCTTACAGGCAGTACGAAGACCCGCCGTTTTGTGTGAGAGCGCTGTCTGCAGCGGGATGGATCTGTGTTACGAATATCCGTTTTTACTATTATAAGGCGGGGTATAAGGAAAGGATTTATGACAGACAAATGGCATGCGACCAGATCAGGGGAATGACAGATAACCTGCGTTTTTCCAGGCAGAACGGATTAAAGAGATTACACCGAATTACATTTTATCGGTTGGTTAATAGCTGCAGGCGGGAACTGAAGGAATTATGCCGGCAGAAAAGTGCTGAGTTAATGATTGTTGTGGATGAGGCGGAGCATTCAGTATGCTGGGACTGGCTTGAAGAGAAATGCAGGGTACGGGAGAGGTCGTTAAGGGCGTTTTGTGACGAATCAGGAAATGAGGGCAGCGGTGAGGTTTGGCCTTTGGGGTATGACGGAATGAAACAGGGGGAACGCGTAGTTCTTTATGGAGCTGGTGAGGTTGGAAGGAGTTATTGTAGACAGATTCGCAATGATGGAAAAGTTTCATTATGTGCGTGGGTAGATGGAAATGCCCGTCAGGTCAGGGAGATCGAAGGCGTCGAGATTGTTCCGCCGGAGCGTTTAGGCAGCCTTTCTTTCGACTATGTCATTATTGCAGTTGCAAATATGATGGTGGCATTGGAAATAATGGACACGCTGGGCTCGGCCGGAATTGCACCGGGAAAAGTGGTCTGGGATATCAGGAGGTAGAGGAATTTGGAGAACTGTGGGAAAAATATGCCGTTACTGTCTGTGATCGTACCGATTTTTAATGCGGAACAATATCTGGACAGATGCATAACAAGTATCTTAAACCAGACATTTCACAATATGGAGGTGATACTGGTTGATGATGGTTCGACAGATAACAGCCTGCAGGTTTGCCAGCGTTTTCAGGGACAGGACGGGCGTGTCAGGGTGATCTCAAAGGAAAATGGAGGACTGATCAGGGCGCGGAAAACAGGCTTATCCCATGCAAGGGGGGAAGTGATCGGTTTTGTGGACAGCGATGACTGGATTGATGAGGATATGTATGCGCAGCTTATAAAATGTATGGAGGATACAGGATGCGACCTGGTGTCTTCGGGATTTGTAAGGGAGCAGGAATCACAGGAGCCCGTCTGGATATCTGACCACTATGAAGAAGGGATTTATCATGATTTGGAGCATTCTGTGTATCCGACTATGTTGTACGATGAGCGCTATCGGGAGTTCGGGCTTCACTGTGTACTGTGGAATAAGATTTTTCGGAAGCACCTGCTTGAGAGGGTATATGCGGACATCAATGAGAACGTATTTTATGGCGAGGATGCCCTTGCGTTTTACCCGTACTGTCTGCTGGCAGAGAGCATTTATATTTTGCGGAAAGCATTTTATCACTACAATATCAGAAATGATTCTATGTGCGCGGCACCGGATGAGCGCCTCCCTTATAATAATTACATGGTTTATATGGGACTTCATACAGTTTTTTCCGGGTCAGACACCAGATGGGTACTCATGCGGCAGCTGAAGCGTTACATATTGCTCATGGAAAAACATAATCTGTTCCGATTATACCACATTAATATGGAAGCAATGGGAAAATGGAATTTCGGATATTCCGAAGAATTGTTTGATAAAAGGTTTGTAATTTATGGGGCGGGAGTATGCGGACAGGCACTGTATGAAAAAATCTGCAGTGAGCACAGGGAGGCCAATATCGCGTGCTGGGTTGACAGGGATGCGGAAAATAAAAGGGATGAATGTGCCTATCCGCTGCAAAAGCCTGACATGCTTTTGAAAACGGAATGGGATATTTTGATAATTGCAGTCAGGAGCGAGAAAATGGCTGAGCAGATAAAAGACAGTCTTTTTGAACAGTACGGAATAGGGAAGGACAGAATGTACTGGGCAGTGGCAGAACGAGTCGTGGAATAGTATACGACAGACAATCGGGGAGAGACAGGCATGATAATAACAAAGACACCTTTTCGCATCAGCTTTTGTGGCGGGGGAAGCGATATTGCGGATTTTTACAGGAAATATGGCGGATGTGTGCTGAGCACGACAATCAACCGCTATATGTATCTGAGCATACATCCGTATTTTGATCCTGATAAGACAGCGTTAAAGTATTCACAGAATGAGATTGTCAGTAATTTAAACGATATTTCGCACTCAATATTTCATTGTGTGCTGAATGAAAAGGATATCCATGGAGTTGAGATTTCCAGTACGGCTGATGTGCCGAGTGGGACAGGACTCGGTTCTTCCAGCTCGTTCACAGTGGGGTTGCTGCATACATTGTATTGTTATAAGGGGAAATATGTGTCAAAAGGAAAACTGGCAGCAGAAGCCTGCTATGTGGAAATTGAGAAACTTGGATCGCCGATAGGGAAGCAGGATCAATATGCAGCTGCCTTTGGAGGGATGAATTTTATCCGTTTTCATAAGGATGATTCCGTTTCTGTTGAACCGCTTATCATGAAAGGCGAGACATTCAAAGAACTACAGGAAAACCTGGTTATGTTTTATACTGGGATGACGCATGATGCGAACCAGATTCTTTCAGAGCAGAAAAGAACTATCAATGAGAGAGCAAAGATACAAAATTTGCTAAGGATGTGTGAACTGGCAGAAAGTATGAAAGGTTCTCTGGAAAATGACCGTCTGGATGAGTTTGGCGCTATTTTGAATGAGGGATGGCACAGAAAGCGGGAGCTTGCCAGAGGAATATCAAATGTCCAGATTGATAACTGGTATGATACTGCACTGCGTCATGGGGCAGTGGGCGGAAAGCTTCTTGGAGCCGGTGGCGGTGGGTTCTTACTTTTCTACTGTCCTAAAGAGAAACAGGCGTTGTTGGAATACAAGCTGGGGTTGAGAAGGTTTCCTTTTCGCTTTGAGCAGGATGGAAGTTCTATCGTTTATATTGGGGATAAGTATTGGGAGTAATGAGGGTAATAGCTGTCAGTTAACGAGGAGGTAAAGTATGAATACGGCATCTTTGCTGAATGATATCAGAAAAATTTATGGAATGTTGGAAGATGAAGAATCGAGATTTGTCTATATCAACAAGTTAAATTATCTTCTCACAGGGGAGATGTGGTATATAGAAAATATTGTCAGCCGTTGTTTTCCGGGACTTCCGGTATATGACAGGACAAAAGGGCTGTCATATCTGTTTGGCAATTTACCCAGAGACAGGCGGATCGTATTGTATGGTGCCGGGCAGGATGCAGAGGTAGTCCTAAAGCACCTGTACAGAATTGATAATTTCTGGGGATTCTGTGACAGGGACAAGGAAAAACAAAGAACCGGATTCCACGGATATAAGGTGATCAGTCCTGACGAGCTGCTGAAAATGGAGAAGGTATGTGTCATTGTCTGTTCGCGCCAGTACGGAGGGGAGATCGGCAGATATCTGCTGGGAAACGGGATGGATAAAAAGTTTATTTATGATGTGCGTAGCTATCTGACAACCTGTTCGGGAAATACATATTTTGAAGATTTTCTCAATTATTCAGACCACGAGGTGTTTGTCGATGCGGGATGCAAGGATTTGTCTACAACTGTCGAGTTGGCAGGGCTCTGTCCTGGACTAAAAAAGGTGTACGCGTTTGAACCTGACCCTGACAATTACAGGGAGTGCCTGGTTAAACGAGAAATAGAACATGACAGACTCCCTGAAACTGTCCTGTTCCAACAGGGTGTCTGGAGCAGGCGGACAAACCTGAAATTTAATGCATTTGCAAGCTGCGGTTCCCGGATTGCGGAAAATGGGTCAAGCGTCATAGATGTAGTATCGATCGATGAGACAATACAGGATAATGATAAGGTGACATTTATAAAAATGGATATAGAAGGCTCCGAGCTGGAAGCATTGAAGGGGGCAAAAAACGTGATTCAGAGAGATAAACCAAAATGTGCAGTGTGTATTTACCACAAGCCGGAGGATATGGTCGCGATACCGTTGTATTTCAGGGAACTGGTTCCAGAGTACAGGCTGTATGTAAGGCATTATTCGAACTCAGAGTTTGAAACCGTTTTATATGCAGTACCGTAGGGCAATGCAAAAGAATCCTGAACAGATGCAGGAAACGTCTGTAAATGTGAGGATCCATGTTTGATTACAGGAGGTGGCAGGATGAGGGTGCTGGTTGCTGGCGGTGCTGGTTTTATAGGGCGTCATTTGTGCAGGGAGTTGATTCATGCAGGACACAGGGTGGTGTGCGTGGATAACTTTTCACTTGGTACGCGGGCCGGTATCGAACCATTGATGTCTGTGAAAGCGTTTGGTCTGTATGAGGCGGATATTACAGACAGGGAAAGGCTGGAACAGATATTTGAGGTGGAGGAACCGGAATACATTTTTCAGATGGCGGCAAATTCAGATATACGGGCAAGTGCGGCGAATCCCGATGTGGAGTATCGCAATACGTACTCTACGACATATGAACTGCTGAATTGTATGAGAAAGTACCATGTGAAGAATTTGTTTTTTGCTTCTACTTCTGCAGTGTATGGGGATAAGAGAGGCGTAGTGCTGGATGAGAATACGCCGGATCTGTCTCCGATATCCTATTATGGTGCGGCTAAGCTGGGATGCGAGGCGCTGGTTAGTGCATATTCGTATATGAATGATATACATTCGTTGGTATTCCGTTTTCCCAATGTAATAGGACCGGGGCTGACGCATGGCGTCATATTTGATTTCATACAAAAATTGGGGATCAATCCATCTCGACTGGAAATTCTTGGAAACGGTAGGCAGACAAAACCGTATATATTCATAGAAGATCTGACAGATGCCATATTGCGGTTTATGATAACGCCGGCGTCCGGGGTTGCTCTTTATAATGTGGGTGTATCAGGGGAGACCAGCGTTACTGCGATAGCGGATATGCTTTGCGAGGAGATGGGGCTTACGGATGTGGTATATCAGTATACAGGGGGAGAAGGCGGATGGAGGGGGGATGTCCCACGGTTCTGTTACAGTGCAGACAAGATTCATAAAGCCGGATGGAGCGCCAGATACACATCGGACGAGGCTGTGAGAAAGACGATCCGGGGTGTTCTGGGAGAAAGGAATGTGTGTTTATGAAGAAGCAGTACTATATTCCGCATCATATTGGTGAGAAGATCAGGGTTGCGATCATGTTTCAGGTGGCATCCTACTGGGTCTCGATAGAAAGCTTTTATCAGGAATGTGTAGCGGCTGATGATATCAGTGTCAGAATATACTATGTTGATGATCTTTCGGTGGAAAAGGTACAGATGGAGGGCACGACAGCCTTTTTGGAGGAGAATCACCTGCCATACGAGATTTATTCGGAAGAAAAATTAGAACAGTTCCATCCCCATGTGGCATTATACCAACCGCCTTATGACGTGCTGTACCGCAATCCGTCAGCGCTCTCTGTCCACCTGCGGGCTAAGGGGATACGGATTATGTACATTCCATATGGAATAGAACTTTCGGACACGGAGGATGCACGTCTTGCACATTTTCATACATATGTGGTAAGGAATAGCTGGAGGATCTATACCTTTTCAGATGTAATGTTAGCGGATTATCAAAAATACTGCCCGAACCGCCATGCTGTCAGGGCAACAGGCTCACCGAAGTTTGATGCTGTTTATAAGAATAGACTGCAAATAGATGAGGGAATCAAAAGGAAGGCTGCTGGCAGGAAAATTGTGGTCTGGAAACTTCATTTTCCAAAACGGATCTATGATGGCATCCGGCAGCTGCAGGTGACGCCGGAGTTGTCGGAATACATCCGCTTTGCAAAAATGCTGGCTGGTTTTGAGGACTTATTTTTTGTGGTGATGCCGCATCCGCTGTTCTTTTCGGAGACGCTTCCTCAGGTACTGGCGCAGGAGGCAGGGCAGTTGTTTCAGTATCTGGAAACAGTCTCGAATGCTGTCATTGATTTATCACCGGATTACAGGCGATCCCTGTACCACGCGGACGCCATTATCGCAGACCGCAGCGCTTTGATGGTGGAGGCAGGACTGGTCGGTGTACCTGTATTATATATGGAGAACCGGGATTACAGGGAACCACTGACGGCGGCAGTCAGATGTATCGTGGATACTTATGTCCATGGAAATACAGCCGGGGACATGGCGGCATTTCTTGAAAAATTCCGTGAAGGTGCATTGTGGGACTGTTTGGACAGGCAGTGTGCGGCAGTCAGGAAGGCACTACCGTTTCTGGACGGCTTATGTGGCAGACGGATTCTCGAGGATGTCATACATGGTATCTGTGAGGAAGGGGAATACCGCATCCGGGTAGTTTTCTTCGGGGCTGGTTCTGTGTGTGCACATTACATAAAAGAGCTGGGAATCTGTAACCATGTAGGCTATGAGGTGCTGGGGGTATCAGACAATGATCCGGATAAATGGGGGAAAACGTACGCCGGAATGCAGATCATTCCGCCGGAAATGTTGAAGGCACTGGAGTTTGACTATCTGGTTATCACGACGGAGCAGTATCATATGCCGATCAAGCAAAAGCTTGTCTATGAACTGTTTCTGGATGAGGAAAAAATTATCCGGCTTGATATTTTCAGTGAGATGTATATGAAGGGAGAATGCAGTGATTGTCAGAAACTGTGATATGAGGACATTTTTTCAACGATGCGAGGATAAGAAGATAGTCTGTTATGGAATTGGCTGTGATTTTGAGCGGATGCTGAAAAACCATAAAAAATATCCGTGGGTGGAAAAAACAGGGATGCTTGTGGATAATGATCCGAAAAAGACAGGAACAGGTTTCCGAATAGGGGAACGGGATTATATCATCAGGGATCTTCGCGGACTGCTGCGCGGGGATCTGTCAGAGATTGTAATATTGATTTCATGCAGTTATTATGCGGAGATCCTGGAGCAGTTAAATGCAATATCGGAGCTTGACGGGACAGAGTGCTATATTTACTATTTTATGTTTGCCCTGAGCGAGGGAAATCCGGTTAGTATCAGGACAAAGGAAAGTCCTTTAATACCGAAGGTGATTCACTACTGCTGGTTTGGGGGAGGAGTGCGGCCGGCTCTGTACAAGCGGTGCATTGAAAGCTGGCATAGATACTGTCCTGATTATGAGATTATGGAGTGGAACGAATCCAACTGTGATGTAAATGAGAATGCATTTGTTAGGCAGGCATATGAACTGAAAAAGTATGGGTTTGTGCCGGATTATTTCAGGATGAAGATTGTTTATGAACAGGGTGGCTTTTATCTGGATACAGATGTAGAACTTTTGAGGAATATAGAAGATTTAAGGTACAATGAAGCTTTCTGTGGGATGGAAGTGCCTGGGGAAGCAGCTTTGGGATTGGGTTTTGGAGCAGTGGCGGGGCATCCAGTGATAGCGAAACTGCTAGAACGTTATCAGGATATGTTTTTTTCGGAGACAATCTCCCCGATCTGGCAGACAAAAGATTTGATGGATATGGGTATGCAGTATGGAAACTGTCAACAGGAAGTCAGTGGAATGACTATTTATCCAGTGGAAGTTTTATCTCCTATGAATCTGGTGACGGGCGAGATCCAACTGACAGAACATACGTATGCAATACACCATTTTGATGGTTCCTGGGTATCAGGTGAAAAGCTGGAAAAGAAAAAGATGCGACAGGAAAATGTTCGTATGATACGGGCATTAATGCGGAAGTAAAAGGTTGGGAAGATATATGCAAAAACAGTACATGGCGGTGATACAGGCCGGAGGCAGGGGAACCAGGATGTGGGAATTGACAAAGGACAATATTCCCAAGCCAATGCTTCTGCTGAATGGAAAGCCAATGATACAGTGGCAGATCGAAAATATAAGCCGTTATGGAATCCTGGATTTTGTGATCATTACAGGGCATTTGGGCGAAAAGATACAGGAATATTTTGGCGATGGGAGCAGGCTGGGTGTACATATCCGATACGTACATGAGACAACTCCGCTGGGGTCGGCAGGAGCACTTTATTATCTGAAGGAGATGGGGGTGAAGGAGGACAGTATCCTGTTTGTTTATGCGGACGTTATGTTTGATATAGACTGGAAAAGGATGATTTCTTTCTATGAATCAAGACAAGGTGCAGTTGTTTTGGCGGTGCATCCAAACGCTCACCCTGGTGATTCGGACCTGATTGTTTTGGATGATATGCAGCGTGTGACGGCAATTAGATCTAAGAACAATATCAGGAATGGATGGTATGATAACTGTGTGAATGCGGGGATATTTATTTTGTCCTGCAGTGTCCTGCAATATTTGGAGAAAGCGGCGTATATGGATCTGGAGCAGGGGCTGTTGAAACTACTGATAGATAAAGGGCTGGTATTTGGTTACAAAACATCGGAGTATATGAAGGATGCAGGAACGATTTTTAGGTTTCAAGCCGTTTGTAAGGAACAGGCAGATGGAATCTGGAGAAAGAAAAATTTGGAAAATCGGCAAAAATGTGTATTTCTTGATCGGGATGGGACGGTGAATCAGTTTTGCGGGTTGGTAGATAAGGAGGAGCTGCTTGTTTTGGAGGAACATGCCGCCGAGGCTGTCCGTATGCTGAATGATTCAGAATTTCTTGTAATCGTGGTCACTAACCAGCCTGTTGTGGCGCGCGGGATGTGCAGCATAGAAGATATCAGGCAGATTCACAGGAAAATGCAGACACTTTTGGGGGAACAGAACGCATATCTGGATGATATTGTATTCTGCCCGCATCATCCAGATAAGGGATTTATAGAGGAGGATCCGGCATATAAGATTCTGTGCAACTGTCGCAAACCGGCAACAGGTATGTTGGATCAGATGGTTGAAAAATATAATATAGATCTGAAAAATTCCTATATGGTAGGTGACAGCACGGTTGACATACAGACGGGAAAGAATGCCGGAACAAAGACCATATTGCTACGGACAGGTCAGGGAGGACAGGATGAACGTTATAGAGTCACACCGGATTATATTGTGGATAATCTGAAAATAGCTGCAGGCATCGTTCTGGGGGATGAGGGGGAGAGCATACATGTATGAAGAGGAAGGTAGAAACTATTCAAAGGTCATAGGCTACGGAATTGGACAGTATTATGAAAAGACTAAAGAAGAGCTTTCAAAAATTGTAAAGTTAGATTTTCTCTGCGACAGGAAATGGGATCAAAGTGATGAGGAAGAATATGATGGTATTGCATTGATAAAGAAAAAAGACTTACAAGATCTGGAAAATGCATTATTGATCATTTTTGCAGGAACTGCAAGGAACTACAAGTCAATCCAAAGGGATCTGGAGGGATTGAATAAGGTTGATTATGTACATGTCGACAAGGTTATAGGGACAAATATATTTCTGAATGGAAAGATGCTAAAAGACAATTACCCTGATGGTATGTATGAGGATAGACAGAATAATAAGATTCGTTTTGATCAATCTCTTTCGGATCAACTGACAGTCCTGTTTCAGGGAAGCGATAATACATTACATATAGGAAAAGATGTTTCAGTAGGAAAACTCCATATCAAGTTTGGAAATAATGGTTTTTGCAGCATTGGTGAAAATACAGAGATTACAGGAGCAGGATTTCATGTATCGAATGCTAGGATACGGATAGGCAAAGACTGTTTGCTGGGAGCACAGATAGTGTTACGGACTCATGACGCACATCATATTTTTGATCTGGAAACACATCAACGGATTAACTATGCGAAGGATGTCGTTGTGGGAGATCATGTTTGGATTGCTTATCATGCAACTCTTCTGGGAGGAGCTGGGATTGGAACAGGCTCTGTGGTAGGTGCAGGAGCAATTACATCGAGCCTGTTTGGAGACCATGTGATCATTGCAGGAGCACCGGCAAAAGTAATCAGGGAGAAAATTTGCTGGAGTAAGGATGATACAGCATATTTTAACAGGGGGCGCCTAGAAGAATGCATATATCAGGAGAATACTAAATATACTGAATGCGACAATGTATAAGGAAAAAATCAATTACATATTCAGTTAGGAAAATATGATTTTTAGCTGTATTGCGTATGAGGGATAAGGAAAATGGGACAAGGTATTTATATTGTCGGTGCGCATTCGAGGGCACAGACATTAGGGGTATATATCACAAAAATATACCCGGATATAAGGATCAGAGCGTATCTGTATGATAATGAAGAAAAGAACGCCGATATGATTGAAGGAGTACCAGTGATTTATTTCGATGAAAAGACAGCTCTTGACAGGACATGTCCTGTCTATCTCGGAACGCGTTGTGTGTATCATTCTATTTTGACCCAAAAACTTCAGCGGATGAAGATGAAAGAGATTATTCCGGTGACTCCCAAATTAGATATGGAGCTGCGCAATCGTTTTCTGACGCTTTATTATGCAGAGATGGGTAGAAGCTATGATAGATTTGATTGCATTTCGGAGTCGGCTTGCATCTATGTCGCGAGATCTGTATCTGATAAGTCATTGCTACGGAAGATTCCATTAACAGCAATGCATAGGGAGATTCAAGTCGGAGCTGCACTCACAGAGAAGAGAATCTGTGGACTGACAGATAATACAGGCGAGAATATTTCTAGGCGTAATCATCAGTTTTGTGAGTTGACAGCGCTGTACTGGATCTGGAAAAATGCGGATCAGGATGTTGTAGGTCTCGAACATTACCGTAGACATTTCTTACTGCAGGAGGAGTGGCATTGTAGCATGCGGGACAATCATATCGATGTTATACTACCAACTCCACTCTATGTGGCGCCTAACCTTGCGCAAAATTATAAGGAAAGACATGTGGCATTGGATTGGGATTTTATGATGGATTATCTAAAAAAGATGTATCCAGAGGATTACAAGGAATCCCTCGCATTCTTCCGGACAAACCTTTACTCGCCCTGCAATATGTTTATCATGAAAAAGGAGATCTTGGACAGGATGTGCAATTGGCTGTTTCCGATTCTCTTTGCTTGTGCGGAGTATAGTGGGCAGCGTGAAGATGTCTATCAGAACCGTTATCCGGGATTTCTGGCAGAGCGACTGATAACGTTCTATTTTGAGAAAAACAGGGGGCGGTACAAAATTGCATATGCGGATAAGGATTTCCTGGGTTAAGACTGAAAATATGAGGATTACAAAAGTCTGTTTAAAAGAATTGGAGGAAAAGCAAATGAACACCCATCTTGATGCCCTCGAGGCAGAATCAATATACATCATGCGGGAGGTGGCGGCGGAGTGTGAGAAGCCGGTCATGCTGTATTCCATCGGGAAGGACAGCTCGGTCATGCTGCACCTTGCCATGAAGGCATTTTATCCAGAAAAGCCGCCGTTTCCATTCCTGCATATTGATACAACCTGGAAGTTTAAGGAGATGATCACATTCCGGGACCGTATTGCGGAGGAAAAAGGGATCGAAATGCTCGTCTACACGAATGAGGAAGGTGTAAGGCAGGGGATCAATCCGTTTGACCACGGTTCGGCATACACGGACATCATGAAGACGCAGGCACTGAAACAGGCGCTCACAAAATATGGTTTTACGGCGGCATTTGGCGGCGGGCGCAGGGACGAGGAGAAGTCGCGGGCAAAGGAGCGCATCTTCTCATTCCGCAACAGTGAGCAGGCGTGGGATCCGAAGAACCAGCGCCCCGAGATGTGGGATCTGTACAACACGCGGATCCACAGGGGTGAGAGTATCCGGGTATTCCCGCTCTCCAATTGGACGGAGAAGGATATCTGGCAGTATATCGCGCAGGAGCGGATCGATATTGTGCCGCTGTATTTTGCAAAGGAGCGCCCTGTCGTGTACAGGGACGGGAACATCATCATGGTGGACGACGACAGGATGCGGCTGCTTCCCGGTGAGGAGATACAGTACAGGAGCGTCCGTTTCCGCACGCTTGGCTGTTACCCGCTGACAGGCGGGATAGAGTCGTCGGCGGACACGCTCGAGGAGATCGTGAAGGAGACGCTCGGCGCCGTGACGTCGGAGCGGACGAGCCGCGTGATCGACCATGAGGCGGCGGGGAGCATGGAACGGCGTAAACGGGAAGGGTATTTCTGACATGGCTGTGACGAGGAATGAAAACTTGGGCAGTTTAGGAGCTTTAGATGGAGGGATGTTTCGGATATGTGTGGGAAAATAGATGGGAACAGGAACGGGTTGTTGAAATTTATCACCTGCGGCAGCGTGGACGACGGAAAATCCACGCTCATCGGACATATGCTGTATGACGCAAAGCTGCTGTTTGCGGATCAGGAGCGTGCGCTGGAGCTGGACAGCCGTGTGGGGAGCCGTGGCGGGGAGATCGACTATTCCCTCCTGCTGGACGGTCTGATGGCGGAGCGCGAGCAGGGCATCACGATCGATGTCGCGTACCGGTATTTCACGACGGAGCGCAGGAGCTTTATCGTGGCGGACACGCCCGGCCATGAGGAGTACACAAGGAATATGGCAGTGGGAGCCTCGTTTGCGGATCTTGCGGTGATCCTCGTGGACGCCACGCAGGGAATCCTGATACAGACAAGGCGCCACGCAAGGATCTGCGCATTGATGGGGATACGGTATTTTGTGTTTGCCGTCAACAAGATGGATCTGGTTCGTTATGACCGGAAAGAGTACAGGAAGATAGAAAAAGAAATCAAAAAGCTTGCGATCGATCTGGAACTATATCATACAGAGATTATTCCCGTATCCGCAACGGAAGGTGACAATGTCACGCTGGGATCGGGACATATGCCGTGGTATGGCGGGCAGACCCTGCTGGAATATCTTGAGTTCGTGGATGTGGATGACGGAGCCAAAGAGCAGGGATTTGTAATGCCGGTTCAGAGGGTATGCAGACCGAATGCAGATTTTCGCGGGTTTCAGGGACAAGTGTCATCAGGAAGCATTTCTGCAGGGGATGAGATCACAGTGCTGCCAAGTGGCGAGAGAGCCTGTGTGCAGTCGGTCTTTCTGGCAGACAAAAATGTGCAGGAGGCGCACAGAGGGCAGACACTGACAGTACAGTTAAACCGTGAGGTGGATGTGTCACGAGGATGTGTTCTGGTCAGAGGAACCCGGCTGAAGGTCAGCAGGATGTTCACGGCATCGATCCTCTGGATGGACGATGCAGAATTGGTACAGGGTAAAAATTTTCTGATAAAGATAGGCACAAAGATGCTACCCGCCACAGTGATGGCTGTCAAGTACAAGGTTGATATCCATTCGGGGGAGCACCTGGCGGCAGCACGGCTGTATAAGAATGAGATCGCTGTCTGCGACATTGCCATGGCAGAGGATGCTGTTTATGACGTATTTGCCGCACACAGGGAGCTGGGGCGTTTCATATTGATCGACCGCGTCACGAACATGACATCAGCCTGCGGCGTGATCGAACATTCCCTGCGGCGGGCTGACAACCTGACCTGGCAGAGGCTGGATGTCACGCGTGACACGCGCGCTGCCAGAATGGGGCAGAAGCCCGTGACACTGTGGTTTACAGGGCTTTCCGGTGCGGGAAAGTCCGCGCTTGCAAACGAGGTCGAGAAGGCACTGGGCATTCAGGGAAAGTACACGATGCTTTTGGACGGCGACAACGTGCGGATGGGACTGAACCAGAACCTCGGATTTGAAGAGAAGGACAGGATCGAGAATATCCGCAGGGTGGCGGAAGTGGCAAAACTGATGAATGATGCCGGCCTGATCGTACTCACGTCCTTTATCTCCCCGTATGAAAGTGACAGAACGCGGGCAAGGGAGATCATCGGGAGTACGGACTTTGTAGAAATCTATGTGAGCACGCCTTTGGAAGAATGCGAGCGGCGCGATGTCAAAGGCTTATACAAGAAGGCAAGGAACGGGCAGATCCCTAATTTCACGGGGATCTCCAGCCCGTATGAACCGCCGCTGCACCCCGAAATTGAGATCGACACCAGCCAGTGTACACTCGAGGAGGCGGCGGATCATGTGCTGAATGAGATCAGGAAATACCTGTGAGGGCAGGTTCTGTCTCTGAAATGTTTGTTCTTTCTTTGATTGTAGTCATCACCAATGTCCTGCGTGACGGTTGGAAGGCAATGCGGTGGTATTTTTGACTAACAGATCGGAACGCAGGATGAGATCTGCCACATCTGCGGACGGAGTTTGTGGCGGATCTCATTGATATACAGTGATACAGTATGCTGCCGACAATAGACATAATAGGTAATATAAGAAATTTTTCTCTCCAATCAAATTGCATAATCTACCCAAAAGCATTATAATTAAGAACAGCACAAAGAGACGGATCAGAAAATACAGGAGAAAACCATGTTTCAATTTTTCAAGAAGGCAGGCGCGGTGAAGGAGTTAGACCGCATTATCGCGGAACTGAATATGAATATGCAGAACAATTACAAGGATGCTGCACAGGAGGCTTTGCGTGAGCTGGAACAAAAGCTTTCCGAGATGACAGCGGCAAACACTTTGAGCGAAAACCAGAAGGCATCATACACGTCTGTCCTGGATGAGTACAAAGTGAGATTAAAGTCCTATAGCCATAAGGAACAGCGGCCGTTCTGGTGATCATTCAAATTCTAATGTCACCGCCTGCACTAGATCCATTCCCTCGAAATTCGATGGATCAAAATAATCTTGCGGTGTGCAGCTTGGCATATGGTTTCCACTGTCGTAGACGATGACAGCGACAGGGATCTCCGTATCGGGTTCAATATTCTGAAAGGAATCCAAAAAGCTCCAGGTACTTCCGATGACTTCCTGATCGAATGTGAAAGGCTCGGTTTCGAAAGAAAAGTGACCAATATAGTCAATATCGAAATCAATGCTGCGGTCTTTGCGTAGCTGCATGGTAAATGTACCGGATTGCTGTTCAGGAGATTCCATTCCTGTAGTATCGAGAGAGACATCGCCGCCGCCGATGTTTTCCCACTCGTTGCCGCCGCCGCTTAACTGGTAGACATTGATGTGGAGCGATGTCGTTTCTTCCGGCGCGCGAAACGAAAGGATCTGTGCCTTGTCCTGGATGCCAAAGGCTACGAGCAGATCCTGTTCTTTTTCGGATAACGCATAGGGTTCAAGTCCTGTTTTGTCAGGGACTTTTGATGAATCCGCCGCGTCTGAACAAGCCGTTAAAGTCAATAAAGAGCCAAACAATAGTATGAATGATAAAATTCTTTTCAATCTGGATGCTCCCTTCCGAAAATGTCAAAATGTCATGTGTTACTGTTTCAAATATACCATATCTGGTCTTTGATGAAAATAGCAAATAAAAAATTAAATCCCGCGGAAAAATGTGTTACAATGAAGTGTAGCTGTTCAATCTGTATAAGGAGCTGTGTTGAGATATGAAATGCAGAAATTTTGCATATACGCAAGGGTGGCGACTGGTTTGCAGTAGTGTGCGGCGGAGAGAATTATTATTGTGATTTTTTGATGGTTTTCGAGAATGACATGGATGAAACCGAAATCGGTGTCTGGAGTATTGATCTGGTGTCCGAAAAAGTAAAGTGTGCTGAGGACTTTCAATTTGCAGGTGAGCGATGGGCAGCAGATCAGATCGGCAGGAATTTATAACGATGTTGATATCGAGCGCCTGGAGATGTTGTGGGAGAGGGAGGAAAGTGATTGATCACAGCAGCCGGAGCATAATAGGATCGTGTTAAAAAATCAGGAATATATTGCAAGAATTATATTGACCATAAGCGTATAATATCAGTATCACAATGGATTCAATAAAAGTTCACACGCTTATTCTTTTATTGACCGGGGTGTACAGCCTGAAACAGTCCGTGCCTGAGACGGGCGGACTGCGGCAGGCAGGAACTGTATAGAAGGAGGATGACTCATGGAGTACGCGGCGATCAGACATTTTGCAGATAAGCGGTATTGTTATGCATTGGAGAAGGGACGTTTTCTCATCAGGCTTGAGACCAAAAAGGGCGATGTGGAGCATGTGGCGCTGCATGTGCAGGACAAATATATGCCGCTAAAATGGCAGGATACGCGGCAGGTGTATCAGATGCAGGCCGCTTATTCGGATGAATATATAGATTATTATGAGATGGAGCTGGATATGGATGTGGTCTGTCTCCGGTATTTTTTTGAAATAAGGGATACGGCGGGAAAAGTGGTTTTCTATGGCAACCACAGCTTTTATGACGAGTGCATCACGGATCTCGACAGGATGTATGACTGCCCGCAGACGCTTCGGGAGGAGGAACTGTTTGAGCTGCCGCAGTGGGCGAAGAACAAGGTCGTCTACCAGATCTTTCCGTCCAGATTTGCCACGGACAAGGCGGTTTCCGAGGCGGAGTGGTATCAGGCGCCGATCGGTCATCAGGCTGATCTGAAGGGATCCCTGCGCGGGATCATCGATCGTCTGGATCATATCAGGCGTCTGGGCGTGGACGTGATCTACATGACGCCGGTATTCAGCTCCAACTCCAGCCACAAATACAACATTGACGATTATTATAAGATCGATCCGTCGTTTGGGACAAAGGAGGATTTGAAGGAACTGGTTCAGAAAGCACATGCGCTTGGAATGTATGTCATTCTAGACGGCGTGTTCAACCATTCGGCGGTGGATTTCTTTGCATTTAAGGACGTGATGGAACAGAAAGAGCAGTCGGACTATCTGGACTGGTATTATATCAATGATTTTCCGCTGGTGATGGAGTGGGGGAAGAAGCCAAACTACAAGACGTTCAGCTATGCCGCGATGATGCCGAAGCTGAACCTGCAAAATAAGGCGACGGCGGATTTTGTCATTGATGTGGCGTCGTACTGGATCCGGGAGTGTGATATTGACGGGTGGCGTCTGGACGTCGCGGACGAGATCCACCATGCATTCTGGAAAAGATTCCGCAGGGAGATCAAGGCGGTCAGGAAAGATGCGCTGATCATCGGGGAGATCTGGCATTTTGCAGGGGACTTTCTGGAGGGCGACGAGTGGGACAGCATCATGAATTACCAGTTTTATCATGCGGTGATGGATCTGGTCGTCACGGGGCGGATGTGCGCGTCGTCGTTCGTCGGGAAACTGAACTTTATGAGGGGAAATCTGAATCGAAAGCTGGAAGGGTATCTCTGGAATTTTATTGACACCCACGACACGGAGCGGTTTCTGCACAGTGTCGGGAAGGATATGAGAAAGCAGAAACTGGCGGCGGCCCTGCAGTTGCTGCTCCCCGGTATGCCGATGATCTATTACGGGGATGAGGTGGGGCTGGACGGCGGCATGGATCCGGACTGCAGGCGCGGTATGCTCTGGGATCCGGACAGACAGGACAGGGAGCTGCTTGGATACTATCAGGCATTGATCAGGATTCGGCATGATTTTCCTGTGCTGACAGAAGGTACGATCACAGAACAGTACGCTGATGACGATGCAGGACTGATCTATATGGAAAGAATGCTGAATGGGCAGCGTATCGTACTTGTTTTTCACACAAAGGACGGCTGCACGGGGATTCCGGCGCTGAAAGGCATGAAAAATCTTGTGGACGGCAGTGTGTTCACGGGAAGTCTGGGAGACTATGAGACGGCAGTACTTGTCAACGGGTCTGTGTGAGCCTGTTGCAGTTCAGTTTTGCTGAACGATAGCCGGTCATGGCATATGAAAGTAGGAAAAATGAAAAATATTTTGCGATCAGTGAAAGGATTGCCGCTTCCCGCGCGTATTGCTTATGAAACAGGAAATCAATCTGGATATATACGCGGGATCAGGGGAAAGTTTTCGCGTGTACATTTCTGAAACGGAGGTAATCAACATGCGGAAAAATGTAACAAGATTTGCGGCCGTGATGGCTTTGGCGGTGATCGTGGCTGGAAGCACGTCGAGCGTGGCGTCGGCGCATCACGGGAGAGGGCACAGGGTAGTCGTGCAGACTCCGCCGGTCGTCTGCTATGAGGACGGTAGCTGTGATGTGGACGGTGTGTGCCAGCTCGGTGTAGACTGCGACGGGACGGTACATCACGCGACAACGTATTATTACGGCGGAACGAGACACCACAGCGGTCACCATCACTGACCGATCGCCAGAAACCCTGTCAGCAAATGACAGGGTTTTTTGAATGCAGTGCGCCCGGATTGTCGGCAGATGAGGGGGAAAACAATTGAAGAGCACAGAGGATGTGAACCGTGTCATGGAGGCGTATGCGGACATGGTGCGGAGGATCTGTTTCGTACATCTGAAGAACAGGCACGACACGGAGGATGTATTTCAAAATGTATATATGAAATATTTGTTATATGAAGGTTCTTTCGAGAGCAGTGAGCACGAGAGGGCGTGGTTTGTGCGTGTGACCATCAATGCCTGCACGGACTGGCTGCGTGCCCTGTCGCGCAGAAAATGGGTTCCGCTCGATGCTCTGGCGGAGGAGGGAACGGTGCTGGACGATCCGGCAAAGGAGGTATTGGAGGCTGTCCTCAAGCTTCCTGAAAAATACCGGGATGTGATCTATCTCTTTTATTATGAGGAGTACACGGCAGTGGAGATCGCGAAGATCCTTGGCAAAAAGGAGAACACGGTCTATACATGGCTTTCCAGGGCAAAAGATATCTTGCGGGAAAAGTTGGGAGGTGAATGGTCATGAGCGGTGCGAGGAACGAGATTCAGAAGAGTATGGAGAACATACGGGCGACAGCGGATATGAAGCGAAATACGCTGTTTTATCTGGAGGCGCAGCGGACGAAGAAAAACCGCGGCATTTTGCAGCATAAGCAAAGTATGACAATGCGGTATGCCATGGCTGTCATCTGCATCTTTTTGCTGGCCGGGGCGGGCGGTTATCAGGTGTATCGCAGGCCGGTGTCGTACATCAGCATTGACGTCAATCCGTCCATCGAGCTTGCGGTCAACCGTTTCGACAGGGTGGTATCCGCGAAAGGCTACAATGCGGACGGCGAGGATATCCTGCAGCATGTCTCGCTGAAAAATATTTCTTATCTGCAGGCGATCGAACGATTGCTGCAGGATGCCTATTACAGCCGTTTCCTGAACAGGGATTCGCAGTTGGTGGTGACGGTGGTATCTGAGCACTCTGATGTGATGATGGAGCAGATCAATGAAAATGACAGCTTCCGGGCGTTGGATGCGATGACGTACAGCAGCGACACGGCGTGCATGGCGGAGGCGCACCAGCATGAGATGTCCTTCGGAAAATACAGGGCGTTTCTGGAATTGTCACAGTATGACGAAAGCATCACCGTGGAGGACTGCCACGGCATGACGATAGGAGAGATCCAGAACCGGATCAAGACCTGTCAGGGACACAGCGGTTCCAAGACGACAGAAAAGCATTCAAACGGCCATTCCGGCAGGCATGGTCATCACTAGAAAAAGGCTGTCTCTTTGATGAAGGAGACAGCCTTTCGTATTCATCTGTTGGAACAAATTCATTCAATGTTTATTCCGGCAAAATCAATCTCAAAGTTTTCATAGATTCCGGCTTTTACCTTATCCGAAAAAGAATATTGTTCAAAGGTATCATGTTCAAAATTGTAAACCAGAATCAATTGCTTCATCGAATCAATAATCCAGTATTCCCTGACGCCTGCCGTTCCGTATTTCAATAATTTCTTATTATAGTCCATCGCACGGCTGGAAAGTGAGACAATCTCTATTATCCAATCCGGCGCGCCCTTGCATCCATCATCGGTTAGTTTGTTCTTGTCGCAAATTACAGATATATCAGGTTCAAGATAGATTTCGTTATTCGCATTTAAAAATACAGCAAATGGCGCTGGAAAGACTTCGCAATCCCCGTTATTATGCCGAATATAATCTTCGATAAGATAAGTAAATTCTTTTACTAATCTTTGATGATTTGTGCCAGGTGCCGCCATCATATATAATTCTCCGTCGATCAGTTCCGCTCTTTCTCCGTCCGGTAAATTATAAATGTCTTCAATTGTATAACGATCTGAATGCTTTGCCGCCGCATTCATTTGATCACCTTCCTTTTCCCTATATTATATCGTGTACTGATTTATGTTGCAAGTTTTTTCCGCATGCGCAATCCATGTTACAGTTCACTCCCCCAATAAACCATTGTAAAATGTGACGAAATTTATTCTGTACTTTTCCGCAATAATTCCAGTCTAAAAAAGGAAAGTATCCTCAATCCATTTTTCAATTGCTTCCACTAAAACATACTGTTGCTGTAAAACTGCCATGCCTGCTTCGGGAATTTCCGGAATATTTTCTTTTTCAAGGATGTTTTCCTCCAAATATGTTTTCAGCGTTTTGATGTTCTTTTCAATGCTGTTTACACAAGATTGCTGGATTTCCGAAGGTAAACTGTCTAAGTTGACAATCACAGCATTAAAATCTAAAAAGATATGGATAGGTTTAGCGGCGATTTCCAGCATCAGTCTTTCAAATTCCTTATTTCCGGCATCAGTTAGGGAATAAACTGCTTTTTCTGGCATTTTTCCTTCCTTTACAATTGTTCCTTTGATAAATCCCTTCTCTTCTAACTGGAGTGCCTTTTTGTAGATTGACGGGGTACTTATTTTAACCCATTTGGATATATTGCGGTATTCCACCAGCTTTTGAATATCATAAGCGCTCATAGGCTCTTTTTTTAACATTCCCAATACAATTAAATCTATCGTAGCCATTGTGACCAGCCTTTCTCTCTGAATTTATGTGTGTTACACTCTAGTTTATAGTATTAGATTTTATAGTTGTTGTCAAGAAACGGAAAAGAAAATATCACTCCTCTCTTGACAACTACTATAAGTTATAGTATATTCTCTTTATAGGAAAATAGTATAAGTTATACTACTATAAAATATATGATTGTCAGGAGAGGAGTAATTAGAAATGAGTGAACGTAACAACAAAATGGAACGATTAGGGAGTGCGCCAGTCCCCGCAGCTCTTGTGGCGCTTGGTGTACCGATTATGATTGGTATGCTGATCAATGCCCTTTATAATCTGGTAGATGCGTATTTTGTGGGAGGTTTGGGAGAAAGCCCTATGGGTGCGATTTCGATTGTGTTTCCATTAGGACAGGTAGTAGTAGGATTGGGGTTGATGTTTGGCAATGGTGCGGCATCTTATCTTTCAAGGCTGTTAGGACGTGGGGACAGAGGTACTGCGAATAAGGTGGCGAGTACGGCAGTATACAGCAGCGTTATGATCGGTGCGGTTATTATTATTTTGGCGACTGTTTTTCTGAAACCGATTTTAACCATGCTTGGGGCAACAGATACCATTATGCCTTATGCCCTGCCTTATGCAAGGATATATGTAATTTCCTGTATCTTTAATGTATTGAATGTGACAATGAATAATATTGTGGCAAGTGAAGGGGCAGCGAAAACAACCATGTGCGCCTTATTGTTGGGAGCTGTATTAAATATTGGTTTCGATCCGGTTTTTATCTATGCGTTTGATATGGGGGGTGCGGGGGCTGCGATTGCCACTGCCATTTCTCAATTTGTTTCCACGCTTGTGTATTTAACTTATGTGCTCCGCAAAAAGAGTGCGTTTTCATTCAGCATAAAGGATTTTCAACCTTCCAGGCAGATCTATATGGAAGTTTTGAAAATTGGAGTCCCAACACTTGCCTTTCAGCTTCTTACCAGTCTTTCCATAGCGCTTATCAACCGGGCGGCAAATGGATATGGTGATGCTGTCATTGCCGGGATGGGGGCGGTCACAAGGGTTACATCTATGGGAACTTTAGTGGTCTTTGGCTTCCTGAAAGGATTTCAGCCGATTGCGGGATTCAGCTACGGGGCAAAGAAGTTCCAGCGTTTGAGGGAAGCGATTCGAATATCTATTTTGTGGTCAACAGTTTTCTGTGTAATAGTGGGTTTGCTCATGGCTTTGTTTTCTGTGCAGATAATTTCTCAGTTTGCAAATGGAAATATGGAAATGATTGCGGTCGGGCAGAAATCCCTTTTGGCAAATGGGCTTTCATTCTTCCTGTTTGGCTTTTATACGGTATATTCCTCTTTGTTTCTTGCACTTGGTAAAGGGACAAAAGGCTTTATCCTTGGGGCTTGCAGGCAGGGAATTTGTTTTGTCCCAGTGATTTTGCTTCTCCCGAATGTTTGGGGAATCAATGGGATACTTTATGCACAGCCGATTGCAGATGTGATTTCGGGCATTATTACAATCTTTATGGCATTACAGCTTCATGGAGAACTGGCAGAAGCAGAAGCAGAAGCACAGCTTCATATTAAAAATATGAGTAAGATTTAAGTCAATATGTGAAACATAAATGGTCTGTTGTGTAGAGGTCAATCCGAGCGATCCTGTTTACATACAGACAGCGTGGGGTATCGGTTCAATTATAATTTTTGCAATGGTCTGTGATGGAAATATTTTGGATGGTTGCCATTATGTTTCAGATGATAAACAGAATATGCTGAGTGTGTCGTGTTGATGTCAAGGGGTGATTTGGAAATACAGTGTTTTTTGCACTAAAAGAAGATAATTTTCGAAAAATTAATAAAATTTCTGAAAAATACTTGAAATTGACAGAAAATATAGTACAATAATAATATATGTAAACCGTTCAATGGAACGTTTATGGCAATATGGAACAAGAAAATCCCTGCAGAATCTTCCATAAGCAGGATCGCGGCAAAAGCTAATCAGATGGGTGAAACGTGACGATAATAGATAATATAAGCGAGGCGACAGGCTGTCGCGATCATACTGCTCGCCCTGCGTAACAGGGATCGGATCGGATCGGAACTGGACGGCGGCACATAGGTTCCGGAAAATTATGGCAATGGAGTCCGATGACCTTGATCAGTGGATCGTATGGTTGTTGAATGAGGCGAAAAGAAGATTGATACAACAGTTCAGGGAGGGGAGATGAAAAGTGATCATGAGTCAGAGTGACACAGGGGTGCTGACAGGATGGCACAAGGCAGCAGCGGTAGCGGAGATGATCGCGGCGTTGGCGACAGGACTGGGATACAATGTCACTTCCGGTGGATCGAGACCGGAATGTGATTTCACATAAATCGTGACAGTAAGGGATACTGGCATTCAAAGGGAATATAAATAACGAAGTGGGGAGAAACAAGATGGCAAAGAGTAGAAGGAAAAAGAACTATAAGCTAAGAAGGAGGGTCATGCGCACGATCGCGGCGCTCACCATGATCATGGCGGTCGTTGTGGCGGCGATACCGGTGGAAAACCTCGGGACGGTGCAGGCGGATTATACAAATAATTTGTACGGTGATTTGCAATCGAATTATAGTAATGTTACCAAGCCGACATTTACAATTAATTATTTAACAGGTACTACTAAAAAAATACAACGTATCTCAAATGGTTATATAACTGAGCCTTTAGAGGTTATAGTGAATGGTAAAAATGCCATGATTGCTGATTATGTTGGTGATAGTACAGATGGTTTCACGTTGTATGATAAAGAGTATCGTGGTTATGTACTGATGAGTAGTGGCTATAGAAACGCTGTTAAGGCTGCAATTCAGAATGAAGAATACACTGTAAAGTTTGGAGAAGGCGCTTCTGAAACTTTGTTTTATAGCGATGGAACGAATACTGATAACGTTTCAATTGTTTCAGTAGATAAGGCGAAAATGACTTATGAGGCTAACAAATTGGCAAACGCGGTGAGCGGAACCTATGACCATGAGTATACTGTGATTGATACGGGTAACGGATCAAGTATAGCAGAAAGTATTTATAGTATATATTTGAATGATTTAAGCAGCGAAATAGATCAAATAGTAAATAATTATAATAACGCAGCTGCGAATTTGAAAAATCAGCTGACAACAGCGATTAATGATAAAAATTACAGTCAGTGGCAGAACTTAAAGAATCAAATTGCAAGTGACGGACACTTAAAGTCGACTTCATGGTCATTGACTAAGACAGGCAATCAATTGTCAGCTATTAACGAGGGCAAAATTATTAATCATACGATTATAAATCGTATTAAAGACAATAAGGGAAATGATCTGAAAGATTTTAACTTGGAAACAGTGCAGGATGGTGCAAATAATACATATGAGATTCCTAGAAAGGCTATGAATACATCTGTTGAGGATGGAATTGAGGTGCAGAGTGGTTCAACTCAGGTTTTCGATAGGGATGGATATCTGGCAACAGAGGAATTAAGTATAAAAGGTATTGGCAAAGGGGCTTTTGCAACATCAGGTACATATAGTCACAACAGCATAAGCGGTACAATATCTATTCCCGGTTCGGTTGAATTTATAGGGGAGGATGCTTTTAGGGAGCTTCCGGTAAGCGGAGTAAGCTTAGATGATAGTTCGTGTCGTATAATTGGAGATAATGCTTTTAGGGATTGTACAAACCTTGCAAGTATTTCTTTTGCAGCACAACATTCAAAGCTGGAGGAGATAGGGAATCAGGCGTTTTCGCATACAAATTTGAGTGCGCTTACCATTCCTGATACTGTTACGAAAATAGGATTCGGAGCATTTGAAGATAATAATGGTTTAGGGAGTATAATATTTAACAATAATAACAGCAGTAGTCTGGATATAGGTTCATTTGCGTTTTACAATTGTCCGGCATTGAATAGTGAGAATGGTGTGAATTGGAACGGACGTACACAGGTGACGATAGGTGAAGGCGCTTTTGCGTTAGGTGAGACACACAAGAATAATGATGCACCGTTAATTTTTGTCTTTCCTTCTGGAACGAAAATTGACAATGATTATATTTTGGCAGGCAGGACAAATATGACAAGTGTAACTATGCCAGACAATTTGAGCGGTATGATACCAGATAATACGTTAGCTGGTTGTACATGGTTACAGAAACTTTTGTTTCCTGACAATGCAGGAAGTGCGCAATTTAAGCCAGAACAGCTTTTTAAAGGGATAGAGAATAATGGATTTTATGTAGAAGGTCCTATGTATAAAGGTGGAAATAAAGAAACTGCTGATACAAGGAAAAATACATGGAATGCAAAGAATGCCAATGACAGGGCTGTACCGTATAAATATTATGATAAAGATAATAACAATCTGGAATGTTGGGAATACGGTGTTATGCAAAAGGATCCCTTAGATTCCAATAAGACAATTGCGCCATTTATAGCATCTGTCAGTTTGGAAAACGGAAGAGATAATGCTGTGTTGGAACATTTTATTGTAAATCCGGATCAAAAGCCTTCTGAAAAGATGAAGCTTACAATAGGTACGATCGGTGATGGGGATGATAGAATAGCAATAAAGCAGGTAGGCAATGGTCAAAGCTCGATTATCGTCGGAGACATGAAAGATTGGATTTACGAAGTTGACATTGAAGACGGTGTACAAACAATTTCGGATAATGCGATAAGTGGTGCAAAAGAGTTGGAATGGGTCAGGATTGCGGGTTCAGTGACCAATATTGGCAGTAAGGCATTTGCAAATTGTGAAAAACTTGAAAATGTAGAATTTGATCACGACGCATTTGTATATGAACGTCCTTCTGACGCGGCAGAATGGTCGGCGATGAAGATTGCACCAGATGCTTTTCAGACCAATTCGGATTATTTGACGTTCCATGGTGCGGTCAATTCAAATTATGCGCCGTTCCAGCTGGCAATGAAGAAGGGGATTTATGCCAATAATGGTGATATGACAAGCGCTAATAGCAGGCGGGAGATTTGTTATAAAGCTGATGCACCTTATGAGGAAAAGCTTGTCATTATAAGGGATGCGGCGAAAGAACCTTCAAAAAATGCGGGCAAGGCAACTCTGATCGATTACCCGCATTATGAAGAGCTGGATACAACACTTAGGGATAATTTCGAGACATTGCATGGAATCAATAAGCCACAGGCAGATGTTTCGGTAGATGAAACGATTGTAGAGCAGACAATTAATCTGGTTATACCAGACGGTGTTGAGAGCATTGATACAGTTTCATATTTTAACAGTACAAAGGAGAATGAGAAAAACTTTGATTATTTAAATAGAATCTATACGAAAGATACAAAAGATATGAATGCAAATGTCATTTACCAGCCAGGGAACAGAACAAGAACTATTAACGGAAGCGTACAAAATGCTAGCGATGTTCAGCGACTGTATTCAGATGAAACATATTTCAAACAGAATGATGACATTGTATATCCTGGATTATTTAGCGGTAATTTCGCGGAAACAGGGTTAAACTTATTAGTAGGTGGTCAAAAGTATCAAGGACATACATATACTACAGAGGCAGACGGTAAATTAGAGGGAAATGATATATTAACGCATATAACCATGCCATCGGTACAGGAACTGCCAGATAGGGCGTTTTACAGCAATGATAATTTATTGACGTTTAATACAGGTTCGGCTTTGAAGAATTTTGGCAGTCTGCCGTTTAAGTATTGTAAGAATATGGTATCAGTTTCGCCGACAGAAACAGAATATTATCGATATAATAATTTGATGATATTTGAAAAAACAGGAAATGGTGATAAACTGTTAGAATGTTTTGAAGGAAGAGGAAAGGGAGGAGAGTATCTCACAACAGTTGTTAGTGCATCAGAATTGAGTGGTGTGACTGAAATTGCTGATGGAGCTTTTTCGGATTGTACACGTATTGACATGGTGGACTTAAGTGGATCAAGGATAATGGTTTTACCAAAAGACTGCTTTGATCAGTGTACTAATCTTAGAGAGGTGAAACTGCCGACAACAATCAGAGAGATTATGCCAGGTTCATTTACGAATATAGGCTCCACGATTTATATAACTGTACCCAACACGGATTGTTATATTAATGCCAGAGCATTTGATGGAAAGACAAACGTTATATTTTATGGTACAAAGTATAGCAATGAAACATTGGGAGATCCAGAAGGATTGAGTTCTACGTATCTTGCATTCCGAGAACTTGAGGATCATTTCAAGGAAGAGCACAATGATACAGAAGGCATGTTTCAGTTTTGGGATGAAGGAAATACATATAAGATTGATTTTGTTGATGATGATGAGACAATATTAAAATCAATTAATGTAAAGAGTGGTGAGGCAGTGAAAGATGAAGATGTGCCTACGCCGCCTAGGAAGAATGGATACAAATTCGCGGGTTGGATCTGTCCGGTTGGTGATATTGTATATCAGGATGCAGACACATATCAAAAAAATATAAAGGAATCTAGGAGAATTAGGGCACGATATGTGGCTGACCCTTCACAGGTCGTCGGTGATGGTGAGTATACATTGACGATTAAAAATGGAAAAGCTTTAGTTGTCGAGGATTATGTTGAAGATCCGGCTGAATCTAAAAAAGGAACATTGATAACAACATCAGAGAAGATAATGGGCGGAACGCAGCTGACGCTTATTCCGACCGACGAAACGAATTTTAAGGTCTGGACAGTTACGCCGAATACATATATGTCGCTATTAAGTGGTGCAGAAACCCAATATGCTTCATTTACTATGCCGAATGCTGATGTGACGGTAGAGGCCAATGCGGCGATCGGCGGCGGTACAGACACGCCAGACCCGGATGGCACTTACACAGTAACGGTCAACAACGGTACAGGCAGCGGCAATTATCGCCCGGGTGTGACAGTCACGATCACAGCCAACACACCGCCGACAGGTCAGACATTTGTGAACTGGACGACAACGACAGCAGGTGTGACGCTTGCCAATGCCAGCTCCAATTCGACAACCTTTGTGATGCCGTCAGCCAACGTGTCAGTCACAGCGAATTTTTCAGGCGGCAATCAGGGCGGCAACAATCCGGGTGATGGCACGAACAAGCCCGGCGACAACGGCAACAATGACAACAATAAGAAGAAATACAAAGTAACGGTAAACTATGGTTCCGGAAGCGGCGAGTATGAAGCGGGCGCTACCGTCAACATCACAGCCAACGCACCGGAGTCATCGAGCAGGGTATTCTCCAGATGGACGACCAACAATTCCGGTCTGGGATTTTCCAATGCAAACGCGGTATCGACTTCGTTCGTGATGCCGGCGGCAGATGTCACGGTGACGGCAAATTACAAGACAAGGACAGACGATGACGATGATGATGACGCACCGTCAAGGAGGCCGGGTACGAATACGAATACAAGCACCGTACCCAACAGACCGGGCAGCTCGACATCGACGACAGGGACAAACGGCACAGTCAGCAATCCTGCTAACACAACGACCAGCAACAACGGCAACAGGATCTACATAACGAAGAACGGTATCTCCAATACCGATGTGGCTTCCCTGGCAGTCAGCGGTTCGACAGACAACTTTATCGTCAGGATCACGGAGTCACCAGAGGCGACAGCGGCAGTGGAGCAGTCCCTCACAAACACATACGGTTCGCTGAACGGACTGGCATACCTGCCGATGGATATCTCGCTTTATGACTCGACAGGCCAGAACAAGATCACGGATTCAACAGGCTTAAACATCACAGTGACGATGCCGATCCCGGATGTGCTGATCCAGTACGGCGGAAATGCGCGCGTCGCAGCGGCAGACAATGGTAACTTACAGCAGATCACACCGAGATTTACGACGATTGACGGCATCGCATGCGTTTCATTCGTGCCGCCGCACTTCTCACCGTATGTGATCTATGTGGACACCAACAATCTGATCGCAGGTCAGATGCTCGACTCGACGCCGGCGACAGGTGATCCGATCCATCCGAAGTGGTTTGCAGCGATCGGTATGGCATGTGTTTCGATCCTGCTGTTCGTCTTAAGTGACGGGCGCAAGCGCAGAAAATATAGGGCAGCATAGATATAGAACAAGGTAAGGAACTGTCATGCGGCGTTATGCCGCATTGCAGTTCCTTATGAAAAGGAGACCAATATGAAGAGAATACATATAGCTCTTGCAAGCTTGGCGGTGCTGGGAATCCTTGCGCTTGTGACTGTTGCCAGAGGGATCGGCGGCGGTGTGACAGCCGCGGAGGATGACAGATTCCGCATCAACGGGACGACATTGACAAAGTATCTGGGAACGGACACCTATGTCAATCTCCCGGATACGATCACGGCGATCGGCGATGAGGCATTTTCAGGAAATGAGACTTTGACGAGCCTTACGATCCCTGATTCTGTCACCCAGATATCATACAATGCATTTAAGAACTGTACAGCGCTCACAGGTGTGATCCTTCCCGACAGTGTGGAGAAGGTGGGACCGGGCGCTTTTGAGGGCTGTACGGCCCTTACTTCTGTCGAGATCGGGGAAAATGTAAGCTCGTGGGGTTCGGGAGTCTTTGCGAACTGTGACAGCCTGGCGGCAGTTTTGATCGATCGGGACAACGAGTACCTTACTTATTATAATGGCGCGATATACAACGGTAATATGACGATGCTGTATCAGGTGCTCCCGGCGCGTGAGGGCGACAACTATGTGATGCCGGATACGGTGTCGAGCATTGACACTTACGCGTTCTGGAACCTGCAGAACACCAAAAATGTGATGGTTTCAGACAAAGTCGCGGGAATTCCCAGACAGGCGATGTCGAGCATGGGCAGTGTGGAAAATGCCGTGATCCAGAGTCCGACCGCCACGATCAGCGAGAAGGCATTTGCAAACAATACAAATCTCAAACAGGTCGTGATACCGGCATCTGTGGTAAATATTGACAAAAAGGCTTTTGCGGGCAGCCCCGATGTGAAGATCTACACGAGCAGATCCAGCACGGCGGACACTTTTGGCAAAAACCGCAAGATTCCTGTGATCTACGAGGCGGAGTATCCGACAGACTTTATGGACAGCAATGTGGGACTTGACGAGAAGCCCAATGTGGGGAACGGATCAGGCAGCAGCACGACAACGACGACGGACACCAATACGACAACGAACGGGGGAACCCAGACGACACCCAGCCGTGATCCGGATGACGCGGATCGGAATGATCAGCAGGCGACGCAGGAACCTTCGGGCTTCCAGAGCACGGAGGGGTATATCCACCCGCTTGACGTTCCAGAGCCGGACAATGTGATCGGTAAGACCGTGATCGTGGCAGGCAGGGCGGTCGTGCTGATGGATAACCATAGAGGACAGGTGTACGGGATTCCGGACGGCGTGAAGGCGGAGGTTGTGCCGGAGGATTCCGGGCAGCAGGACCAGACGCCATCATCTGTTTCGGTCAATGTCCAGAACAGCAGCAAGACGGACGACAGTATCGCACAGCGGGCATATTATAAGAAGAAAGATCTGACGAGTTATGATATCGGTGAGAAGGTTGAGACGATCGGGCGGCTGGCATTTGCAGAGAGCGGATTGAGATCGATCGTCATTCCGGACGGCGTTGCCGAGATTGAGTACGGGGCATTTATGTCCTGCACGAACCTTTCAGATGTGACGATACCGGATACGGTTACGGATATCGGTACAAAGGCATTTGAGGGAACAGCGTGGCTGAATAACTGGAAAAAGGGCAGTTCCGAGGATGATTTCCTGATCGTTGGCGATGGGATCCTGCTGGCATACAGAGGAAACGGGGAACATGTGGAGATTCCGGACGGCGTGAAACAGATCGGTTCCGAGGTATTTAAGGGGCACACAGAGATTCTCGATGTGACCGTACCTGCCTCTGTGGAGAAGATCTGTGCGGAGGCGTTCCGCAACTGCAGCGCACTGACAGGCCTGACTGGATGCGAAGGACTGAAAACGGTTGTCCGCGGGGCATTTTATGGCACGCAGATATCAGAGGAAGATTTTAATCAATAAATGAGTGTAAAACCGGAGAGGACAGAATGGAAAAACTTTTTTGGGGAATGGTGGGCGGATGCACGGTTGCATTTGCGATCCTGCTGGGTATGTATCTGAATAAGACGGGAGTGATCGGCGCAGAGCCGGAATCCTCGACGGAGATCGTCTCGGAGATCGAGACAGAGACGGAAACGGAGGAGCTGCTGGCAGACGGCGAGCTGCCCTCTGATATCGAGTCTTTGATCGAGGATTCACAGGGCAACTATGCCAAGGCGATGCAGGTGTTTGAGGATGAGTCGTCGGCTGCCGCTTCCAGGGAGGCGGCGGAGACGCAGCGGACGACTGCAGGTTCTTCGACTTCAACAGGTACATCAGACAATGATCCGAGAACAAATGGTTCTGTGGATGGAAACAGGAACGGCAGTCATGACTATTTCCTGGAAGATCCGGACGAGGAGGAATCAGAAGCAGAGTCAGAGGAACCGGACACGGAGGCGGTGCAGCCGGAGGAGAAGAAGAACAGCGAGTACGAGTACACATTGTATAAAGATCACGTAGTGGTCAGGAAATATGTCGGCAATGCGGCAACACTCGATGTTCCAGATACGATCGACGGTCAGCCGGTCACAGAGATATCGGATTCCGCGTTTGCGAGTTCGAAGACGCTGGTGCGTGTATCCCTCCCGGACACGGTTGAGAAGCTTGGAAAAAATGTATTTAAGAGCAGTGAACTTCTGGTTGATGTCACCCTGCCCGACAGACTGACCGAGATGGGCGAGGGTGTCTTTGACAGTTGTTCGAAGCTTGCGCGGATCACGATACCGGACGGTGTGACAAGGATCGGCAAAAAGGCGTTTAACGAGTGCACAGACCTAAAGACGGTCAAGCTGACGAGCGATATCGAGACGATCGAGGAACAGGCGTTTAACAACTGCAGCAAGATGGAGCTGACGAGACTTCCGTCCTCGTTAAAGCGGGTGGAGAAGGAAGCATTTACAGGCTGTGCGGCGATGGCACTGACAAAATGGCCGAACGAACTGGAATTTATCGGGGAGAGTGCTTTTGAGGGCTGTACGGCGATCGAGAGCGTAAGGCTTCCCGGTACGATGCAGACGATGATAGAGAATGCTTTTATGGGGTGCACCGGGATCAAATCATTGGAGATCCGTTCCGGGATCGAGGCGATTCCCGAGACGGCGTTTTCGGGATGCACAGGTATTACGGAGCTGACGCTGCCAAAGTCTGTGATCAGTATTGGCGACAGCGCGTTTACAGGCTGCACGGCACTTGCAGAGGTATCGATACCAAAGAATACACTCAGCATCGGTGCATCCGCGTTTGCGGGGGCTGCCTTTAAGGAGGTAACAGTCAATTCGAAGTGCTCTTACCAGACGAATTCGTTTCCGGAGGGTACAAAGATTGAGAATTATTGATAGCAGGGAGGTTATGAGATGCGAAAAGGTTTGAAGAGGAAAGCCGCTGCAGTCATGATGGCTGTGGCAGTGCTGTGCACACCCGCAGCAAGTACGGATCTGGTGGCGTATGCCAAGGGACCTACCTACACAGCGATGCAGGATACATACTACACAAAGGATAACTGTGTGGTCTATGCAGAACCTACTTATACATCAACAGTTCTCACGACGATCGGTCCCAACATTCCGGTGCAGGTGATCGGTGCGTACTCCAATGGATGGTACAGGATCAACATCGGGGTGATCTGTTATGTGAAGATGGATTCTGTCACATCGGCAGGGGCGATCGGGATCAAGAACAATGCGGACCGTCAGATCGCGGATGCGCAGAAGACTGCGGCGGAGCTGGGATACGAGTTTGTCTATCTGACACTGAACAAGCAGAAGGTGATCAAGAAGGATATCTACAACAGCTATGTGGGCAGAAAGGTGATCTTATATGCAAAGATCGATGATGAACTTGGGGTTTCCTTTAAGATGCTCTATGAGGATAAGATCAAGAGTGACATTGACCTCAACGTGACCAAGAATGCGTCGGTCAATGAGTTTGGAGACAGGACGGTACAGTATCTGTTCAACAATGATGTGGAGCTGAAGGGACAGCTTGCGATCTTCCAGTTTAGGACAGGTTATGACAAGGCGGTTGATATCTATCCGTCCGACATCGATACAGGCGAGTTCGTGCTGATGAACACATACTACACGGAGTTCAGTGAATTTGCGTATGCGCCGGTCACACAGGTTGCGGACATCATGATCACGGAGGCGGAGATTCCCAATTCCCTGACGGATAACCAGAGAAACATCATGGCAGACCACAGGAAGGGCATCAAATATCAGATCGATGACACGAGCGAGTACAGGAGCAGTGTCGTTCACGGAAAACTCCGCAAAGACACGGAATATGTAGATTATGAATATTAAGATACAGATATGGAAACGGGCAGGGGAACATCAGACCCCCTGCCCGTTTCTATGCACACGGACGCCCGCGCGCTTCCCGACTTGATTTCGTGGCAGATTTTCATGTATGGGTTGCAACTTTGTATAATGTGTGCTATGATTGCATTGGAATTTATCGAAACTGTATTAATGACAGCGATACAGTTGGGAAATATGTTACTGTCCCGGCAGGTTTTGTACTGGGACGGAGCAAACGGTAACGAAAACAGTGATCAGGTACAGAGGAGGTTGGGATGTCAGAGACAGCAAAGTCCAAACCCGTCATCACGGTGAAGGATCTATATAAGGTATACCGGATCGGCGACAACAGGGTGCGCGCATTGAACGGGGTGAGCTTTAGCATCAACCGCGGCGAGTTCTGTGCCATTGTGGGAACTTCCGGTTCGGGAAAGTCGACACTCCTGAATATGCTTGCCGGTCTCGAGAAGCCGACAAAGGGTGAGATCATCATCGGCGGCGAGCATATGGAGACCAAAAACGAGAACCAGCTCGTCCGGTTCCGCAGAGAGCATATCGGTTTCATCTTCCAGTCATTCAATCTGATGGGAACGATGAATGCGGTGGAAAATGTGGCGCTGCCGCTGACTTTTCAGGGAGTGTCTAAGAGGGAGCGCACAAAGCGGGCAAAGAAGATGGTACATTTGGTAGGTCTTGACAAATACTGGGATCACAGACCCAATCAGATGTCAGGCGGACAGCAGCAGCGTGTCGGTGTCGCGCGGGCGCTTGTGGTGAATCCCGAGATCATCTTTGCGGATGAACCGACCGGAAATCTTGATTCCAACACGTCGAGGGAGATTATGAATCTGATGCAGAATGTCGTGCGCGAGCAGAAGCGGACACTGATCATGGTAACGCATGACAATACGCTGGCGGGATTTGCGGACAAGATCATACGGATCGTCGATGGCAAGATTGTCGACATGGTTGACAATACAGGAAATGTCAATACGGCTTTGGCAGAATAAGGTAAGGCAGGGGAATAAAGGACAAAGGATGGAATGGAGGAAGATTATGAAAAAAGTAAAAGGGATCGTCGTATTGATGCTGATGGTGCTTGCGCTGTGCGGAAACACCATGACAGTGTCGGCCGTGAACTATAGGGAGAGCGGCAGCGGCAGCAATGGAGATGGGGACGAGGGCGGAGATTCTTCGTCGGATGAGCCTTATGACCAGTATGTGTCTGATGCGTGGAAGGATCAGATCCGCGGAGAGCTCAACCGCTATTACAGTGACCTAAAGATACTGTACAGACTGACAGACGAGAAGCTCAAGCGCATGGACAGGATCTACAACAGCGCCATGTCCTACATGAAGAATGCGGGACTCACGATGTCAGAACTGACGAGCTATGAAGCTGAGATCGAGGGGTATCTGCTGGAGATCGCCAAGGAAAATACGTCAGGAACCGAGAAGTTTCTGATGCTCTCCAATGAGGTTCCCATTCTCGATGCACAGTACGGGGAGCAGACGTTTGTCGTGTTGTCACTCATCAATCTTGGAAAGACGGATATCACAGATGTCGTTATAACACCGACAGTATCCAATGACAAGACAAAATGGCCTTTTAACATCGGTCAGGCGTATGACGCACAGACGATACAGCTTCTCCAGGCTGCGGACAATACAGTGGACGCATATAATAAGCGCATGGATGTCGGCTGGCTCTTCAATGTGCGCAATGATGTGCTGACGGGCTGCTATCCGCTGCCGTTCCATGCGACCTATTATCAGAACGGCGCGCTGGTGGAGACCGATATCACTACATACATCAACATCAAGGGTTCTGACCCGAAGAAGAAGCTGATCAAGGATGAGGACGACGAGGATAAAAAGGCGGCAAACCCGCGGATCATTGTAACAGGATACAGCACAGACCCGGGGGAAGTGTATGCTGGGGCGACCTTTAACCTGACTGTGAGCGTAAAGAATACGTCCAAACAGACGGCTGTTGAGAATGTCCTCTTTAATATGGAAGCGACAGTAGAAGGCAAAGATGCGGATGCCACGTACGCGGCATTCCTGCCGACGTCGGGTTCGAGCTCCGTCTACAAGGACAGGATCGCGCCGGGAGAGACGTATAACATGAGTATCGAGATGGAGGCGAAGGCAGATCTTTCCCAGAAGCCGTACGTGCTCACGGTGAACATGAAATATGACACGGAGGACCAGGTGAATCTGACAGATGTCGCGCATGTGTCGGTGCCGATCAAGCAGGAGGCAAAGCTGGATACCGGCACGGCGGAGATCATGCCGGAGTCGATCGCGGTGGGCGAGCAGTCCAATGTCATGTTCAGCATTTTCAATACAGGCAAGACGACGCTCTTTAATGTGAAGGTGAACTATGAGGGTGAGACGGTGGACAGCGGTGTCACATATCTTGGAAATATCGCGCCGGGAAACACAGGAAACGTTGACTCCATGCTGACGGGCATTGCGCCGGATACTGGAAGTGGGACAGTGAAAGCCGTCATCACATACGAGGACGAGGCAGGAAACGAGTCGCGCTATGAGAAGGATCTGAACCTTTCGGTGTATGAGATGACTTTTGATGAGGGGATGATGGATGATTTCCCCATGGAACCGATCGAGGAGGAACCGCCTCAGAAGAAGCTTCCGCTGGTGGCAGTTATCGGCATTGCGGTGGCAGTTATTGTTGTGATCGCGGTCGTCGTGGCAGTAATCTCTAAAAAGAGAAAGGCAAAGAAGCATAAAGAGGATATGGATTTGCTGGATGGGGATGATGTATAATGAAATTCTTTGATCTATTGCGCATGAGCATCTCCAATCTGTGGAAACGGAAGCTTAGGACGGTGCTTACGGTGCTGGGCGTCGTCATCGGCATCACATCGATCGTTGTCATGGTTGCGCTTGGAAACGGACTCAAACAGAGTATGCTGGACAGTTATTCCAATTATAATTCGATGACGCAGATACGGATCTATTCCGGGGGATATTATTACTCGTCGAGCAGCAGCCAGGATGAGGAAATGCGTCTTGACGATACGTTTGTCCAACAGCTTTTGGCGATGGAACATGTAGAGGCAGTTTATCCGAAACTGAATTTTTCCGCCATTGCAAAGGTGGGGCAGTACAGGGGCTATCTTGATATATACGGTATCACGCAGGAAGAGTTCAGTACATTGAACATTCCGGTCGCGCAGGGAAAGCTGCCGGATTCGGATACAGAGCTTCAGTTTTTCTACGGAAATAATGTGCTGATGAACTTTTATATAGACAGAACGGGCGTTTCTCCCTGGTGGGAGAACAATGAGATGCCGGCGATCGATCTGATGAATGATCCGATTTTCGTGATCTTTGATCAGGATGCGTACTGGAATTCGCAGAACGGAGGCTCTTCCGAGGGAGGGGCGCCGGTCAAGCAGCCCAAGAAATATCTCGTGGAACCCTGCGGCCTGATGGCAGGCGAATTCGGTGAGTGGGGCAATGAGTACGGTCAGAGCGTACTGTGCAACATGGAGGCGTTAAAGGCGGAATTGAAGCGGGTCTTCAAGAAAAACCCGATACCGGGGCAGCCTACCAGAAAGAATGGCAAGCCGTACAATGAGCTGTTTTATTCGGAGATGGTGGTTCAGGTTGACGACATGGAGAATGTGACAGCGCTGACAAACATGATCAGCGATATGGGTTATAACGCGAACAGCTCGGTGGAGTGGATCCAACAGCAGATGGACAGCATGAATATGATACAGGCGGTGCTTGGAGCGATCGGTGCGGTTGCCATGCTGGTAGCGGCGATCAGTATCACCAACACGATGATGATGTCCATCTATGAGCGGACGAAAGAGATCGGTGTCATGAAGGTGCTCGGCTGTGATATACGGAATATACAGGGGCTGTTTCTGATGGAGGCAGGTTTTATCGGTTTTATCGGCGGTGTTGTCGGTGTCGGGTTCAGTTTTCTGCTGAGCCTTGCGATCAACGGGCTGGTGGCTGGGAGCGACGCGACTGCCAATATGGGCATCACGGGTGCGATCTGCAGGATTCCCTTATGGCTGAGTCCGCTCGCGATCCTGTTTGCGGTTGTGATCGGCATGATCGCGGGATTTATCCCGTCGCTGCGCGCGATGCGCTTAAGCCCGCTCGCGGCGATCCGCAATGAATAAAGAGGGATAGGATTGAAAAGAGGCTTCTCAAAATGAGAAGCCTCTTTTTGTGTACTTTAGGGCATTTCCATCATATATTAATGTGAAGATACAATGTAATGATCCGTTGCTGATCTCGGTATCGTTACAGAGGGAATGAAGATGGATAGAGTACGCAGAATGATCGGCTGCGATCAGAGGGAGACAGCGGCATACACAGGCAGGGGAGTCCATGTGGCTGTCCTTGACAGCGGGGTGGCAGCACATCCGGATCTGAGAGGGAGAATAGCAGCTTTTAAGGATTTTGTGTCAGATAAGAGAATGTATTATGACGATAACGGACATGGAACACATGTGTCCGGGATCTTGGGAGGGAGCGGCGCGATGTCCAAGGGCAGATACCGCGGCATCGCGCCGGAATGTACATTTATATGCGGAAAGGTGCTGGACAAAAAAGGCGGCGGCAGCCTGAGAAATCTTACCAGCGGATTGAAGTGGATCGCAGAACTGATCAATAAGTATCCCATAAGGATCCTCAACATATCGATCGAGATGGAGTCGGAGGACGGGATCGATCCGGGAGACTGGGAGGAGTTTCGCAAATACATACGGTATCTGTGGGACAGAAATATCATGATCGTGGCAGCGGCGGGAAATAAAGGTCCCAATCCCATGACACTGTCACCGATCGGCGAGTGCGGCGGCTGTGTGTGCGTGGGGTGTCATGACGGCAGTTACAAGGGAAACGGCGGCAGGCTCTGCAACGAATACTCGAGCAGGGGGCCGGGGAAGGATACGGCCATCACGAGTATCCTGAATCCCCTGAAAAAACCGGATATCGTGGCGCCGGGCACGGATATCGTATCCTGCAATTACCGGTACAGTATGAAACCGTACATCGCCAAGAGCGGGACATCGATGTCCGCACCGATCGTGAGCGGCGCCTGTGCACTGTGCCTGCAGAAGTATCCGTACCTTACGAACAAGGAGCTTCGGCGGCTGATGCTTGGCTCCGCGGCAGATCTGGGACAGAGCTGGAGTGTGCAGGGCGCCGGAATGATCCAGATCGACAGGCTTTTTTCGCAGGCGGAGCTGCTGTATTAGGCAGCTCATGTCATTTTCATATTGACAAGGGCTGTATATTTGTATACAATAATACACGAATACATCATTGCTATCTGTCCAGGGCTGTCCCGCTGTGTCCTGCGCGGGACTCTGGACAGAAGAGATGAGAACGGAGGAAGAAGACTATGGCAAGCAACAGCGAATATTTTGAAAACAGGCCGGTCACCATGAACGATCACAACAATCTTCTGCAGATCGAGGAGCACATGTACCAGCTCCAGGATGTGGAGAAGCCCAATGCGTTCCGCAATATGTTTCCCTATGATGAGATCCCTAAGATCCCGTTTAATGACAGGGTGGTTCCGCACAACATGCCAAAGGAGATCTGGATCACGGATACGACGTTCCGGGACGGCCAGCAGTCGAGGGCGCCGTACAGCACGGAGCAGATCGTTGCGATCTACGACTATCTGCACAGGCTTGGCGGTCCCAACGGTATGATCCGTCAGAGTGAATTTTTCTTGTACAGTCAGAAAGACAGGGACGCGGTATACAAATGTATGGAGCGCGGCTATCAGTTCCCGGAGGTGACTTCGTGGATCCGTGCGAGCAAGGAAGACTTCAAGCTTGTGAAAGAGATCGGCATGAAACAGACAGGGATCCTCGTTAGCTGTTCCGACTATCACATTTTCTTAAAGCTTAGGATGACAAGGCGTCAGGCGATGGATCACTATCTGTCCGTCGTGCGGGATTGTCTCGATGAGGGCATCAGTGTGCGCTGTCATCTGGAGGATATCACGAGGGCAGATATCTATGGTTACGTTGTGCCGTTCTGCCAGGAGCTTATGAAGCTGTCAGAGCAGTACAAGCTTCCGATCGTGGTGCGTGCCTGCGATACTATGGGATACGGCGTGAATTATCCGGGGGCGGTCATCCCAAGGAGCGTGCAGGGGATCATCTATGCGCTCCACACGCACGCCGGTGTGCCGCATAAGTGGATCGAGTGGCATGGGCACAATGATTTCTACAAGGCAGTGACGAACTCGACAACGGCATGGCTGTACGGCTGTTCCGGCGTCAACACATCACTCTTTGGCATCGGTGAGCGCACGGGAAATACGCCGCTCGAGGCGATGATCTTTGAGTATGCACAGCTCAAAGGTACATTGAACGGTATGGACACGACAGTGATCACGGAGCTTGCGGAATATTATGAGAAGGAGATCGGCTATCACATTCCGGAGAGGACGCCTTTTGTCGGCAAGAACTTCAATGTCACAAGGGCAGGGATCCACGCTGACGGATTGCTCAAAAACGAAGAGATCTACAATATCTTTGACACTGAAAAATTCCTCAACAGGCCAGTTCTGTGCGCTGTGTCCAACACGTCGGGTCTGGCAGGGATCGCACACTGGATCAATACATACTACAGGCTTCAGGATGATGAGAAGATCAGCAAGTCTTCGGAGCTGGTGGCATATGTGAAGGCGTGGGTAGATGCCGAGTACGAGAGCGGCAGGGTCACGGTTCTCACGGATGACGAACTTCTCGCCGTGATCGGAGAAGGCTGCGCGACGCTCGGTGTGACGATCGGTAAAAATGATAAGAAAGGGTTAGGCGGCGAAGTGACAAGATGAGTGAGTATGATGTTAATCAGGACGCATCGGACAAGTATTCGCTGCGTGGAAGGGTGTTTGGCAAACTGAGGGAGGATATCCTGAACGGAAAATACCAGGAAAACGATGAGCTTAGGGAGGCAGCGATCGCGGAGGAGCTGGGTGTGAGCAGGACACCGGTGCGGGAAGCTTTCCGGCAGCTTGAATTGGAAGGGCTGATACGGATCGTGCCGAACAAGGGTGCGTATGTTACAGGCATTTCCGCCTCAGATGTGGCAGATATCTATGAGATCCGCTCTCTTCTCGAAGGTCTGTGTGCGAAGTGGGCGACGACGAAGATTACCAAGGACAGGATAGAGGAGCTTGAGGAGATCATCCTGCTGAGTGAGTTTCACCTGGAAAAAGGGCATTATGAACAGTTGATCGAGCTGGACAACCGTTTTCACATGAGCCTGTATGAAGCGTGCGAGAGCAAGATGCTGATCCATCTGCTCAAGGATTTTCACCAGTATGTGCAGAAACAGCGACAGCAGACGCTCTCGAACCATGAGCGGAGTGCGGCGGCTGTCGCGGAGCACAAGAGCATCATGGAGGCGATCCGTGACGGCAATGACGAGCTTGCGGAGAAGCTTGCCGACGAACATATTTGTAATGCGTACAAAAATATGGTAAAATGTGGTTTGAGCGTAAAACATTAAGCGATGATTATAAACAGGAGGAGACAATGATGGCAAAGATTCAGATGACAACACCTTTGGTGGAGATGGACGGGGATGAGATGACCAGGATACTCTGGAAGATGATCAAGGACGAGCTGATCCTTCCATACATAGACTTAAAGTCCGAGTATTATGATCTTGGTCTGGAACACCGCAATGAGACGAATGACCAGGTGACGGTGGATTCTGCGGAGGCGACCAAGAAGTACGGCGTGGCGGTCAAGTGCGCGACGATCACGCCGAATGCTGCGCGGATGACAGAGTATGATCTCAAGGAAATGTGGAAGAGCCCGAACGGGACGATCCGTGCGATATTGGACGGTACAGTGTTCCGCGCACCCATTCTGATCAAAGGGATCGTTCCATATGTTAAGAACTGGACGAAACCGATCACGATCGCCCGTCACGCATACGGCGATGTGTACAAGAATACGGAGATCAAGGTGCCGGGAAAAGGAAAGGCGGAGCTGGTCTTTACGGCGGAGGACGGGACACAGACAAGAGAGCTGATCCATGATTTTGACGGTGCCGGGATCATTCAGGGCATTCATAATACGAACGAATCGATCTCAAGCTTTGCGAGGGCATGTTTTGGCTATGCGGTCGACACGAAGCAGGATCTGTGGTTCGCTACCAAAGATACGATCTCCAAGAAATACGATCACACATTTAAGGATATCTTTCAGGAGATCTACGATGCGGAGTACAAAGCGAAATTTGAGGCGCTTGGGATCGAGTATTTCTACACGCTGATCGATGATGCGGTCGCGCGCGTGATCCGCTCGGAGGGCGGATTTATATGGGCGTGCAAGAATTATGACGGTGATGTGATGTCCGACATGGTGGCGACAGCGTACGGCGACCTGTCCATGATGACCTCTGTGCTTGTCTCGCCGAGCGGTGTCTACGAATACGAGGCGGCGCACGGAACCGTGCAGCGTCATTATTACAAGCACCTGAAAGGGGAGGAGACTTCCACCAACTCGATCGCGACGATCTTTGCATGGACCGGCGCACTGCGCAAGCGCGGTGAACTGGACGGGATACAGGAACTTTGTGAGTTCGCGGACAAGCTGGACAGGGCGTGCATCAAGACCGTCGAGGACGGAAAGATGACAAAGAGCCTTTCACTCATATCGACCTGTGAAAATCCGGTGATCTTAAACAGCTTGGACTTTATCAAGGCGATCCGGGAGACGTTTGACGCGCTGTAATGGATGGGTGGATCATGCAGGTGCATGCCGAAGTCAAAAGCTTCGTTTCATGCACCTGCTGCAGTCCGGTCTACAGTCTCAGATCCGCGATCAGGCTGAGCATCTCGTAGTGCCGGAGTTCTTCTTTGAGAGCGGCTTTGTCGATATTTAGCGTGAAGTCTTCGAGGGACTGCGTGATGGGGATATCGTCTTTCATTTTGGCGAGCTGGTAGCTTAGATAGACGGTCTCCTTATTTTCTTTTAGTGCGTTTAGCGGGCTGCGTCCGATGCCGAGGCTGTTTTTCCAGAAGTCCGACAGCGCTTTCTCCTTTTTCTTATTGCCCTCGCAGTCCTCGATCGCCGCGTAGATGGCGTCGAGGGAACCGTACTCGTTCACGAGCGGGGCAGCAGCCGAGGACACGCCCTTGCAGCCGGGGATACCGTCTCCGGGATCCCCGGTGATCGAGAGCAGCGTGACGATATTTTCGGGGTACACGCCCTCCTCGGAGTAGACAGTATCGGCGGTGTACTCGAAGATCCCGGCTGGGAGCGAAGTATATCCGTTCTTGCCGGCACAGAGTCCGTACCGCTGCTGCATGTCTTTCACTTTTTCTTTGTCCGTGACGCGCCACAGTCTGGTGTGGTCGCTCACCAATTGAAAGTAGTCGTGATCCTTTGTGAGCAGATACGTTTCAAGCTCTGGGGACTCAAATTTGCGGACAAGGGAGGCGGCGAAATCGTCCGCCTCATAATCTTTGTCCATCAGCACCTGACAGCCTATTTTCTGCAGAAGGTTTTCCATGGCGATAAACTGCTCTTTTAACGGAGCAGGTGATTCTTTCCTGTTTGCTTTGTAGGAGTCTGCGCCCAGCACAGTGCGCCGGAATGTATCGCGCGACACGTCGAAGGCGACGGCGACATAGTCCGGTCTCGCTTTCCTGTGGAGGGTGATCAGGGTCCGGAGCATGGTAAAGAGCGCATTGGTGTACGCTCCTTTGGAGGTCTGCAGGATCTCGGAGTAGTGCTTTTCCTTTTCCTCGTCTGTCTTTGCGTAGAGCACGGATTTGGGCAGGTTGCCGTAGTAGGAGGTGCTGAGCATCGAGGAACCGTCAATGATCAGGAATTTTTTCATTTCAGTTATCTCCTTTCTTTATTCTAATCCTTTATTCTGATTCGGATAATGTCTCCCATCTGGTGTAGAGCGTCTCAAGTTCTGTTTCGATCTGCTCTTTTTCCGCTGCGATCTCCTGGAGCTTTCCTGGGTTTGTGGCGATCTCAGGTTGTGCCATCTCCTCGTCGAGTGCGGCGCTTTTGGTCTCGAGCAGTTCGATGCGCTCCTCACATTTTTTTAGGTCGTTTTCCCGCTTGCGGATCATCGCCTGGTTTTCCTTCTGCTGTTTCCAGTCGAGCTTCTGTGCAGAGGGCGCATCCGCGTTTGTGCCGGGGGCGGTTTCTGATACCGGAGTCAGGATTTGCTTTTTTTCGAGATAATAGTCATAGTTTCCGATATAGTTGACAAACTCCTGGTGCGTGAGCTCAAGGATGCGGCTCGCTGTCTTGTTGATAAAGTACCGGTCGTGTGAGACATAGAGAACAGTGCCTTCATAGGCGTTCAGCGCGGTTTCCAGGATCTCCTTGGAGGTGATGTCAAGGTGGTTTGTCGGCTCGTCTAGTATGAGGAAGTTCGCCTCGGACAGCATGAGCTTTGCAAGCGACACGCGCCCGCGTTCTCCGCCGCTCAGTGCGCTGATCTTCTTAAAGACATCCTCTCCGGTAAATAAAAATGCCGCGAGCGTGTTTCGGATCTCTGTGTTGGTCAGGTATGGATAGTCATCGCTGATCTCCTCAAACAGTGTTTTTTCCATATGCAGCACATGGTGCTCCTGGTCATAGTACCCGATCTCCACGTTGGCTCCCAGCCTGATCGTGCCGCTGTCCATGGGAACGAGTTCATTGATGATCTTTAAGAGGGTGGTCTTGCCTGTGCCGTTGTCCCCGATGATGGCGACATGCTCGCCGCGCTTGATCTCGAAGGAGACATTTTCAAACAGTTGGTGGCTGTCAAACCGCTTCGAAAGATTTTCAACCTGCATGACATCGTTGCCGCTTGTTTTGTGCGGTGTGAGCGTCAGCTTCATGTCGGCGCGGATCTCGACAGGTTTTTCGATGCGCTCGATCTTGTCCAGCATTTTCTCGCGGCTCTCCGCGCGCCGGATGGATTTCTCGCGGTTAAACTGCTTTAACTTGTCGATGACCTCCTCCTGGTGTCTGATCTCGCGCTGCTGGTTCAGATAGGCGTTCATCTGCTCGGCGCGCAGATGTTCTTTCTGGATGGCATAGTCTGAGTAGTTTCCGCCAAAGGATGACACGGCACCGCCGTCGATCTCGATGATCTTGGTGGCGATCTTGTCCAGAAAATAGCGGTCGTGCGAGACAATGATGACGGCGCCCTTGTAATTTAGCAGATATGTCTCGAGCCATGCGATGGAGTTGAGATCCAGGTGGTTGGTGGGCTCGTCGAGCATGATGAGGTCGGGTTTCTGCAGGAGCAGCTTTCCAAGTGCCACGCGCGTCTTCTGACCGCCGGAGAGCGTGGCGACTTTCTTGCCAAACTCGTCCTCGCCAAAGCCGAGACCTTTTAAGATGCCAGTGATCTCGCTCTTGCAGGCGTAGCCGTTGATGTCCTCAAAGCGGTGTGTCATATCGGCGTATTTCTTGAGCAGGAGTTCCAGCGCCTTACCGGCCGCGTTCTTCATCGCAGTTTCCGTCTGGCGGATCGCGGATTCAAGGTCGAGAACTTCCTGCTTGACAGTGAGCAGCTCGTCAAAGATCGTGTTCTCGCTGTCCACGGCCTGGTGCTGTGCCAGATAGCCAAAGCTCTTGTCCTTTGCGAGCGTCACGCTGCCGGCGTCGGCAGGGAGCTTTCCTGTGATGATCTTTAAGAGGGTGGTCTTGCCCGCACCGTTGATGCCGACGATCGCAGCCTTCTCGTAATCTTCTATATGAAAGGATGCATTTTTGATGACATGGTTGTCAACGAAAGTCTTGTCTATGTTCGTGCATGATAAGATCATGTGGGTTCCTCCTTTAAATGTTGATTTACCTATTATAAAAGAGAATGGACATAAAATCAATCGTAATCCTAATTTGGAATTACGATCGGAAAAAGAATTGACAATCATTTAACAAGATTGTATAATATATACTATATATTTTGTTATTTTTTTGGCATATTGCATATGAGCGATGCACTGCCAGAAGGTAACCGGCATGTGGAGGTTAGGAATCGTGGATGATAAGGTTATATCACAGGCGGTCGTTGCCAGGCTTCCGAGATACTACAGATATCTCGGGGAGTTGAAGGACAGCGGTATCGAGAGGATATCATCTCAGGATTTGAGCACATTGATGAAAGTCACGGCATCGCAGATCAGGCAGGACTTCAACAACTTTGGCGGCTTTGGACAGCAGGGATACGGCTACAATGTGGAATATCTGTACAATGAGATCGCTAAGATACTTGGTTTGGATAAATCCTACAACCTGATCATCGTAGGTGCGGGAAATCTGGGGCAGGCGCTCGCCAACTACGTGAACTTTGAGCGCAGGGGATTTATCGTGAAAGGTATCTTCGATAAGAATCCCGTATTGTACGGAAAGGAACTGCGCGGGATCGCAGTGCAGCCGGTGGAGCAGATCGAGCGGTTTGTCAGGGAAAATGACATTGACATCGCAGTGCTCACGATACCGAAGGAGGGGGCTGTGAAGGCGGCAGAGCTGCTTGTCAGATGCGATATCAAGGCGATCTGGAATTTTGCGCATGTGGATTTAAACGTGCCGGAGGGCATTGTGGTTGAGAATGTACATCTCTCTGACAGTCTTATGAAATTGTCGTACGGTATCGCAAACCAATAATAAAGGGGATATGAATATGGAACAGGAGGACGAGGTCTTTCGCGAAGCATTGATAGGCAAGAAGATTCCGGTATTGACGCTGGATAACCAGTGGCACAGGCTTTTTACGCAGACGGGTGCCAATGAGGAGATCCAGCGGCTTGAGGATGAACTCAACGAGATCCTGAAGCGGCAGGGAAAGCTCAACACGGAGCTAAAGAGCCTTTCCGCGTTTAAGAAGAAGCTCATGCAGGAGATCGTGTCGATCATGGAGCTTCCCGACAGTTCTGCCAAGGAAAAGAAGATGGCGGAGAACAAGCGCATGATCGAGGAGTCCAATCAGAAGATGGCGGACTACAACGATGAGCTGATGGAGATCCCAAAGCAGATCGACGAGGCGAATTTCGCGCTGATGCTGGCTTCGATGCGGCTGTGCTACAGCAGGATCCGGCAGAATGTCAGTGAGATCGACGAGATCAACAGGTGGGTTTCCGACTTCAAGGTACAGCTTAAGAAGAAGATCATCCAGAAGCAGCAGAAGGAGATCTGGAATGACGAGATGTACAATTATATGCATTCGATCTTTGGCCCTGATGTGATCGACATGTTTGACATGAAATATAATCCTCAGAATGTACTCAATAAAGAAAAAGATCTGATCGATGAAAAAACTCCCAGGCAGGAATAACTGTTTTGGAGTTTTTTGTGAGGAAAGGCTGGTAATGCTTATGGAATATGTATTGACATCGGCGGAGATGAAAGCCAGTGACCAGGCGGCGATCGGGGAGTACGGCATTGGATCGCTCGTGCTGATGGAGCGCGCCGCGCTGCAGACGGTCAGCGTGATCCTTGACCGGTATGGTTCCAATATCTATGTGGGTGTCATGGCTGGGAGCGGCAACAACGGCGGCGACGGGATCGCCATAGCACGGATCCTTCAGGAGCAGGGGATACGCGCGGAGATCAATATGATCGGGGATCCGTCAAAGCTCTCGCCCGAGGCTGCTGTCCAGCTTGAAACGGCTAAGAAGTTAAACATTCCGGTTCATTACGGCGTAGAGCACACGCTCTATGATGTGATCGTCGACGCGATATTTGGCATCGGCATCACCCACAATGTGGAGGGAAAGTACCGCAAGGCGGTCGAGGCGGTGAACGCTTCCAGGGCAAAAGTCGTGGCGGTGGATATTCCGTCGGGGGTGAACACGGATGACGGGCGTATCATGGGGTGTGCCGTAAAGGCTGATATCACGGTCACGTTCGCTTACAGGAAACTTGGACTGATGCTCTATCCCGGCGCATCGTGCGCGGGCGAGGTGGTCTGTGTGCCGATCGGCATTCCCAGAGAAGTGACGGCAAATAAGCGGTCGGGGGTCGTCACGTTCACGGACCGTGAGAAAGACCTGCATTTTCCAGAGCGGAGTCCGTCGGGCAATAAGGGAACGTTTGGCAAGGTGCTGCTGGTCGCCGGGAGCAGAAATATGGGCGGGGCGTGTCTTTTGTCGGCGCTGGGCGCCTATCGCACAGGTGCCGGGATGGTGCGGATCTTCACGGCAGCGCAGAACCGGGAGGGACTGCTCAAGAAGCTTCCGGAGGCGATCGTTGATACGTATGATGATGATACGGCGTCCCCGATCACACCGGAGGAAGCCGCAGCACTGTCAGGCGGGCTGGAGTGGGCGGACGTCGTGGCTATCGGTCCGGGGATCTCCATGTCGGCAAAGGCAGGTGCGATCCTGGAAACATTGCTGGACCAGTGCGACAAGCCGATGGTCGTCGACGCGGATGCGCTGAACCTTCTGGCGCAGAACACAGCGCTCCTGAAACGCTTTGCCTTCGGATACAGGACAAATGACAGCGACGTCATATTTACGCCGCATCTTGGTGAATTTTCCAGGCTGATGCAGTGTCCGGTCGCGGAGATCAAGAAGGATATGATCGCCAGTTGCAAGGCGTTTGCCAGACAATACGATGTGTCTCTGGTGTGCAAGGACGCCCGGACACTTGTGTCAAAAAGGGGAAAGCTGACTTATCTGAACGCCAGCGGAAATGACGGGATGGCGACAGCAGGCTCGGGGGACGTGCTGACAGGGATCATAGCGGGGCTGCTCGCCCAGGGATACAGCGGATTTGAGGCGGCAGTGATGGGAACCTACGCGCATGGCATCGCGGGGGACATCGCAAGAAAGAAGACATCTGCATATTATATCATGGCGCAGGACATCATCAAGGCGCTTGGCGATATAGAGGGGAGATAGACAGCATGAGACACTACGACAGGGCATGGGCGGAGATCGATCTCGACGCCCTGCAGTTCAACATGGAAAGCATTAAGGAGCGGATCGGTCAGGGGACAAAGATCATAGCGGTGATCAAGACAGACGGGTACGGACATGGCGCCAGCCAGATCGCGCGGATGCTCGAGGATGAGAAGCAGGTGTGGGGGTACGCGGTCGCTACGGCGGAGGAAGCGTTCTCGCTGCGGGCGGACAGGATACAGAAACCGATCCTGGTGCTCGGATACACTTTTCCGTACAGCTATGAACAGATGATCGAGGAACAGGTGCGTTCCACGGTCTTTTCGTATGAGACAGCAAAAGAATTGTCAGATACCGCCGTGACGGCAGGAAAAGACTGCAGGATACACATCAAGATCGATACAGGCATGACCAGGATCGGCATTCACCCCGATGAGGAGGGCGTTGCGCTGATCACAAAGATCGGGGAGCTTCCCGGACTGGAGATCGAAGGCATTTTTACGCATTTTGCGACGGCGGACGAGGCTGACCTGACAAAGTCATATCATCAGATGACCCTCTTTCAGGAATATGCGGACCGGGTGGAGCGCGCGCTGGGGATCAGGATCCCGATGAAGCACTGTTCGAACAGCGCGGGTATCGTCGAAATGCCGGAGGCAAATATGGACGCGGTGCGGGCGGGGATCATCCTGTATGGATTATGGCCGTCCGATGAGGTGCGCGCTGACGGGAAGATACAGCTTCGCCCCATGCTCTCATTGAAGTCGCGGGTCGTGTATGTCAAGACTGTCCCGTCAGGGCAGGAGATCAGCTATGGCGGCACTTATACCACGACGAGGGACACGCGGGTCGCAACGGTCTGCATCGGCTATGGCGACGGCTATCCAAGGAGTCTTTCCAACCAGGGGTGTGTACTCATAAAAGGGCAACGGGCACCGATCCTGGGGCGCGTATGCATGGATCAGTTTATGGTCGATGTCACCGATATCAATCTGCCGGTGCGCGTGGGCGACCCAGTGACACTGATCGGGAAGGACGGCGGTGCGTGCATCCCGATGGAGGAGCTGGGGGCGCTGTCGGGCAGGTTTAACTATGAGCTTGCCTGTGATATCGGCAAGCGCATCCCAAGGATCTATAAACGGGACGATACACTGATCTGCGAATAAAAAATCTGCATTATAAATGTATCAATCATTGTATAAAAAATTCTCCGCTGGAAAAAATAGTAGCATACAGGATTTATTTGACAGGAGTGTGTGAATATGAAAAGAGGAGATATTTATTATGCAGACCTAAGACCGGTTGTAGGCTCGGAGCAGGGAGGTGTCAGACCGGTGCTGATCATTCAGAACGATGTGGGAAACAAGCACAGTCCGACCGTGATCTGTGCGGCGATCACTTCCAAGATGAACAAGGCGAACCTGCCGACGCACATTGCGCTGAACGCGGGAAATTACGATATGGTGAAAGACTCCGTGATATTGCTGGAGCAGTTGAGAACGATCGATAAGAAACGTCTGAAGGATAAGGTATGCCATCTGGACTCCCCGATCATGCAGCGAGTGAACAGAGCCTTGCAGATCAGTCTTGAGCTTGATACATAGGCTTACCTGCAGAGGATAAGGATCAGGAAAGGATATTGACGTTTTTCAACAGTAATGATATATTATAGAGGTGTAGCCCGCAGGATTGTGGGTTATGCCTTTGTTGTTTCACATAATTGATTCATATTCATCCAGAGGGATAAAGGAGAGAAGTAAGAGATGGACGATGGTGGGGCTTCGGCCTGTAGTATGATATTGTTTCTGGTGATACTCTTTATCGAGGCGGTCCTTGTCGGTTTTAACAAGGCGATCAGCCTCATGAACGAGAAAGAGATCGAGCGCAGGGCGGAGGAGGAAAAGGACAGGAAATCGATCCTGCTGGGGCGGATCGTCGAGCGCGCTACGGTGTATGTCAATTCCATTCAGATGATAACGACGCTGATCGAGCTGGTGATGGGATATTTTTTCCTGCCAAGATGGTCGGCGGCGGTCAGGGCAGGGCTTGCAAGGCTGTCAGCCCTGCAGGAAGTAAATGATATGGTATTGAGCTGGGCGGCACTGCTGATCGCGGCGTTTCTGCTGATGTATGTGCTGCTGACGTTCGGGATCCTGCTGCCCAAAAAGATCGCGCAGAAATACCCGGATGCGTGGGCATACTGTTTTATACGCCATATACAGTTCTTAAGGACGGCGCTCTATCCGCTGACAAAGATCGTCGCGGCTTCCGCAAACGGGCTGCTGTGGATCTGTGGACTGCGAAACACGGACGAACAGGCGGACGTCACGGAGGAGGAGATCATCTCGATGGTCAATGAGGGGCATGAGCTTGGCGTCCTCGAAGCCGGAGAGGTGGAGATGATCACCAACATCTTTGAGTTTGGCGACAAGGAAGCGAGCGACATCATGACGCACCGCAATCATATCATGGCGCTGGACAGCACGACACCGTTCAAGGAGGCGCTTGGCTTCATGCTCCGGGAGAGCAACAGCAGATATCCGGTCTATGAGGAGAATCTTGACCATGTGATCGGTGTGCTGTATCTCAAGGACGCCATGAGGATACATACTTCCGACGAGGAGCTCAATCAGCCGATCGGCACCGTGGAAGGGCTTGTCAGGGAGGCAGTGTTTGTGCCTGAGACGAAGAATATCGACGATCTGTTCCGGAGCATGCAGACCGAGAAGAACCAGATGGTGATCGTCATGGACGAGTACGGGCAGACGTCAGGACTTGTGACCATGGAGGATATTCTGGAGGAGATCGTCGGAAATATCATGGATGAGTATGACTCTGAGGAGAACCATATTGAGGAGAAGGGCGAGAACGAGTACGTCATCGAGGGGATGACGAAGCTGGAAGATCTCGAGGAGCGCTTTGGTATTTCTTTTGGCGAGACAGAGTTTGAGACACTGAACGGATATCTCATATCCAGACTCGACAGGATACCGGACGAGGATGAGAATTCTGAGGTGGAGATCGACGGATATACCTTTAAGATCGTAAAAGTGGAGAAAAATGTGATACAGTCAGTGCTGGTCAGAAAGTTAGAACAGGAAAAACAGCCGGAATCGGATCGCGAGGACGGCACTTTTGAGGGATAAAGGAGAAGCGGAAAATGTCAGGACATTCAAAATTTGCAAACATTAAGCACAAAAAGGAAAAGAACGATGCGGCAAAAGGAAAGATCTTCACGATCATCGGACGCGAGATCGCAGTGGCAGTGAAGGAGGGCGGCCCTGATCCTGCCAACAATTTTAAGCTCGCACAGGTGATCGCAAAAGCGAAGGCAAACAATATGCCAAACGACACGATCGACCGCGGCATCAAGAAGGCGGCAGGGGACGGCAATGCGGTAAATTATGAGCATGTTACATATGAGGGATACGGGCCGAGCGGCATCGCGATCATCGTCGAGGCGCTGACCGACAACAAGAACAGGACAGCGGCGAATGTCAGAAGCGCGTTCACCAAGGGCAACGGCAGTATCGGCACACAAGGCTGCGTCTCCTTCATGTTCGACGAGAAGGGACAGATCATCATTGACAAGGAAGAGTGCGGGATGGGCGCGGACGATCTGATGATGGTGGCGCTCGATGCAGGCGCGGAGGATTTCTCGGAGGAGGACGACAGCTTTGAGATCCTGACAGCGCCGGGGGATTTCGACGCGGTGTACAAGGCGCTGCAGGAGAACGGGATCGAGATGGCGAGCGCCGAGGTAACGATGATACCGCAGAATTATGTCACACTGACCGACGAGAATGCAGTCAAGAATCTGAACAGGACACTTGACATGCTCGACGAGGACGACGATGTGCAGGCGGTCTATCACAACTGGGATGAATAAGCGCCGATGGTGACGATCGAGGATAAAAATTTTTCCCTGCCGAAGATCTGCGATTCCGGCCAGTGTTTCCGGATGGAACCGTGCAGCGGCGGCAGATACCGCCTGGTTGCGCTGGGCAGATATCTCGAGGCAGAGCAGGAAGGGGACCGCATCACATTTGACTGCACGCAGGAAGAGTTTGACCTTGTGTGGAAGGATTATTTTGACCTGTCGACGGATTATGAGGGGATCATAGCCGGAGTTGACAAGGACGATGCGTACCTGGTGACCGCGGCGGAGTACGGGAGAGGGATCAGGATCTTAAACCAGGATCTGTGGGAGATGATCGTTTCTTTCATCATCTCCCAGCAGAACAATATCAGGCGGATCCGCAAATGTATCCGGCAGTTGTGCGAGCGCTACGGCGAGAGAAGAACGTCGGGAAACGGTACGGTATATCATGACTTTCCGGCGCCGGAGACGCTGGCGTGCGCTTCGCTGGACGACCTGTATGCCTGCGGTCTGGGATACCGGAGCAAGTATATCAGCCGGACTGCGCACAGTGTGCACTGCGGCGAGGTCGATCTTGGAAAGCTTGGGCGGATGGATTACGATGCGGCCAAAAAGGAGCTTTTGCGGCTGTACGGTGTCGGTGTGAAGGTCGCCGACTGTATCTGTCTGTTCGCGCTGCATCAGACGGACGCGTTTCCGAGGGACACGCACATCAACAAGGTGATGGCAGCACAGTATCCGGGCGGGTTTCCTTTTGAGCGGTATGGAAAATACAGCGGGATACTGCAGCAGTACATATTTTACTATGATCTGACAGAAAATAAATAAAAAATAAATAATATTTAAAAAAACTATTGACGTGTGCCTATTTTGTGATATAATCGAGATGTGCAATTAAGTATACCCGAACAGTCTGGCACACAATAATAGAGGCTGGAGGGAGGTTAGGTGTGATAGCATGTCAAATGTAATCGTTAAAGAAAACGAGACTTTGGATAGCGCTTTACGCAGATTTAAAAGAAGTTGCGCTAAAGCCGGAATTCAGCAGGAAATCCGTAAAAGAGAGCATTATGAAAAGCCAAGCGTAAAACGTAAGAAAAAGTCTGAAGCAGCTAGAAAGCGTAAATATAACTAATTTATGTTAATTGAATCAAAGTCCTTGGCTGTGTTCACGCCAAGGATTTTTGCGTATGCGAGTGGGGAGTGAGGAAATGGAGAGAATATCTATGTGGCTGGCAAGGTATCAATTTGCCGGATATGATCTGTATCATCTTGTGGCGTGCTTCTTCCTGTTCAGTATCATTGGCTGGATGGTTGAGTCGGTCTATATTTCGTTCTGCAACAGGAAACTGACCAACAGGGGATTCATGACAGGTCCGTTCTGTCCCATATATGGTGTCGGAGCGACATTGGGATATATCATACTGCATCCGTTCGCCCACAATGTCGTTGCATTGTACATAGTTGGCGCGCTGCTCGCGACGCTGTTCGAGTTTCTGGTCGCGAAGCTCATGATCAGGCTTTTTGGTGAAGTGTGGTGGGACTATCATGACAAGTTCTGCAATTATAAGGGCGTGATCTGCCTGGAGAGCACACTGGCGTGGGGATTGTATGCGGTCATCATCATCACATTCCTGTTTGAGAAGGTCATCAGTTTTGTGGACCGATATCCTAGGGCATGGGGACTTAAGACGATCGCGCTGGTGTTTGCGATGGGGATCATCGATTTTGGCTATCATTTTGCAATGTCAGTGAAGATCGACGAGGAGATGCGGGAAGATTTTATTGAGAAGAAGGATGAGATCGTGGAGTTCTGCCATCGGATGATCGGCAGATGATAAAGAAAGGATACTGCACTGCAGTATTCTTTCTTTATGCAAAATGGTATATAATAAGGCAGTAATGCATAGATTTCATATAAGTAAGGTATGAGGTCTGCTTTATGAAATATGCCAGGAAAAAAATATATAGAATGATGGCGGCAGTGATGCTCATTGCCGTTTTGGTACAAAGCACAGCGTTTGCGGAGGAAACCGCAAAGAATACGACGATCAATTCTACAGCGGTCAGCCTGTCAACACCGTCAGCGATCCTGATGGAAGCGTCGACGGGAACGGTGCTGTTTGAGAAAAATCCGGATGAGATGCGCAGCCCGGCGAGCATCACCAAGATCATGACACTGCTCCTGGTGTTTGAGGCACTGGAGAAGGGCAGGATCAGGCTCGAGGATGAGGTGATCACGAGCGCCTATGCCAAGTCGATGGGCGGCTCACAGGTCTTTCTGGACGAGGGCGAGGTGCAGACGGTGGAGACGCTGATCAAGTGCATCACAGTCGCGAGCGGAAACGATGCGTCGGTGGCGATCGCGGAGTATGTAGCGGGGAGCGAGTCGGAGTTCGTCAATATGATGAACGAGAAAGCGGCGCAGCTAGGCATGGCGAACACGCATTTCCTTGACTGCTGCGGACTCAGCGCAGACAGCGGTCACCACACGACGGCAAGGGACGTGGCGCTCATGTCGAGGGAGCTGATCACAAAGTATCCACAGGTGTATCAGTACACCAAGATCTGGATGGAGGACATCACCCATGTGACTGCCCGGGGCAGCGAGCCGTTCACGCTGGCAAGCACCAATAAGCTGTTAAAGCAGTATCAGTATACGACGGGGCTAAAGACGGGATCGACGAGTGTGGCAAAATACTGTTTCAGCGCCACTGCGCGGAAGAACGATATCGACCTGATCGCGGTCATCATGGGGGCACCGGATCCCAAGGTGCGCTTCTCGGAGGCACAGATCCTGCTGGAGTACGGTTTTGCAGTCACCAGACTGTACGTGGATGAGAACAGGCAGTCGCTGGGGGATATCCCGGTGACGGGCGGCAAGGCGGAGCGGCTTGCGGTGGAACCCAAGGGGGCATTCCGGTATCTCGATGTCACAGGTGCGGATTTTAACAAGATCGAGAAACAGTATCAGTATGCCGACCATGTGGCGGCGCCTGTCGAGAAGGGCGCGGAAGTCGGATACATCAGCTACAGTCTCGACGGCAGGGAGCTTGGCAGGATGCCGATCATTGCTTCCGAGCCGGTGGAGAAAGCGTTTTATATCGATTATCTAAAGAGGATGCTGATCCGGTACTTAATATAGGAGAATACAGAGAATATGCAGAGTTTGTTTGGGACGGTTGTTCTGGTCATGCTGATACTGGCTGCCGCATTGCTGGCAGTCGGGATCATAGACGGAAATCGTTTTGTGACAGTGCGGGAGGAGTTTGTGCTTCCGGGTTTGTCAAAGGCGTGCAGGTTCGTGCTGATATCGGACCTGCACAATAAAGTGTATGGCAACAGGAACGATAAGGTGATCGCGGCAGTGCAGAAGATCGATCCGGACTTCATCGTGATCGCGGGCGATCTGGTCACTTCCCAGGTCAGGGAGGATATGACACCGGGGATCGAGCTGATAAATGCGCTCAGCCAGCGGTACAGGATCTATTACGGGCTGGGAAATCATGAATCAAAGATGCGGCAGGACACAGGATGCTTTGGAGACAAATTTGACAGGCTGATGAGGGCAGTCTCCAGTGAAAATGTGCATGTATTGCAGAATGCGTCCGCAGACCTGCCCGAGTACAATATCCGGCTGACAGGGCTTGATCTGGATCTGGAGTATTTCGCGCATTTCAGGATCAGGAAGATGCAGGACAGTTATCTGCGGGAAACCCTGCCGCGCTATGATCAGGACAAGTGCAATATCCTGATCGCGCACAATCCGGATTATTTTGAGGATTACGCCGGGTGGGGGGCACAACTGGTGCTGTCCGGCCATGTGCATGGCGGTATCATGCGGCTGCCGTTTCTGGGCGGCGTCATAGCGCCGTCTTACAAACTATTTCCTAAGTACGACGGCGGCGTGTTCCGAAGCGGAAAGTCCATCATGCTCCTGGGGAGGGGGCTTGGCTCCCACACGCTGCCGCTTCGTTTTTTCAATCCGGCGCAGCTCTATGAAGTCGTATTGAAACCTTTTTAAGCAAATCACGACATAAAATCACGAATAACAGTTCGCATTGCAATTTTCCCGAATTCTTTGTAAAATATATATAAATGGAATGTATACAAGAATTCGGGGGGATTGTATGGGACTGTCTGTGCGGCTTACGGTGTTCGAGGGACCGTTGGATCTGCTTCTTTATCTGATCGAAAAAAATAAGATCGATATCTATGATATACCAATCGTGGTAATAACAGAACAATATCTTGACTATATCAAAAATATGCAGACAGAGGACATGAATGTCATGAGCGAGTTTCTCGTGATGGCGGCGACGTTGCTGGACATCAAGTGCAGGATGCTGCTGCCCAGGGAGGTTAACGAGGATGGCGAGGAGGAGGACCCCAGGGCGGAGCTTGTGCAGAAGCTGCTTGAGTACAAGATGTACAAGTACATGGCGTTTGAGCTTAGGGACAAGCAGGTGGATGCGGCAAAGAGCTGGTACAAGAAGCCCATGCTGCCCAAAGAAGTCGCAGACTACCAGTATCCCATAGATTACGAGGAGCTTGCCGGGGACGTCACGCTGGCGAAGCTTCATGAGATCTTCAAATCTGTCATGCGGCGCCAGGAGGACAAGATCGATCCGATCCGCAGCCAGTTTGGCAAGATCGAGAAGGATGAGATCAATCTGGAGGAGAAACAGGGCTACATAGAAGAGTACGTAAAGAATCACAGGAGATTTAGTTTCCGCAGTCTGTTGGAGAAGCAGGGGAGCAAGATGGAAGTGATCGTCACTTTTATGGCGGTGCTGGAGATGATGAAGCAGGGGATCATATCGATCGAGCAGGAGGACACTTTTGCGGACATCATCATCACATCCAGTCTTGCGGCGTGACAGGCGGATGGAATGAACGTTTTGAGGAAGCATGGTAATGGAAGAGAAGAAAGTGATGGCGGTGATCGAGGCGGTGCTGTTTGCGATGGGAGATTCTGTTGAACTTTCCACGCTCAGCCATGTGCTGGAGAAGCCGGAGCAGGAGATACGCGAAGTGATCGCCAGGATGAACGATAAATATAAGAGAGCGGACCGGGGGATCTACATCGCGGAGCTGGAAGACGCGGTACAGTTGTGTACGAAACCGAAATTATACGAGTATCTGATCAAGGTGGCAAAGGCGCCTCGGAAATATGTCCTGACAGACGCGCTGCTCGAGACGCTCTCGATCATCGCCTACAAACAGCCGGTGACAAGGCTTGAGGTTGAGAAGATCCGGGGAGTGAGCTGCGATCATGCGGTGAACAGACTGCTTGAATTTAATCTGGTCCAGGAGCTTGGGCGGCTCGACGCGCCGGGGCGTCCCCTGCTGTTTGGCACGACGGAGGAGTTCCTCAGGACTTTTGGGGTGAAGTCGCTGGGGGATCTTCCGGTACTGAATGCGGAGCAGATGGAGGACTTTAGAAAACAGGCGGAGGAGGAAGTGGGACAAAAAGAAGAACTGAACGTAGAGATATGACAGAGCGTGGGGGAATACGATGATGTACGGGGAAGAGGAGACACAAAACAGTGTGATGATGATCGACGACCATATCGGAAGGAAGATTCTCGACACGGCGACAGCGATCATCGGCAGGGAGGGATATGAGAACCTTACCATCCGCAAGGTGGCAAAGGAGAGCGGATGTTCCAACTCGGCGATCTATCAGCGTTTTGGGGATAAAAATGCGCTGTCGGAGGCAGTGGCGGCACTGCAGGCGAAGCCGTTTCTCATCATAATGGACGAAACGTACTCGAAGGAGGCGGATCTGCTCACCAATATCGACAGGATCACGAAGAGGCTGCTGGAAAAGCTGTATGACTTTGAACAGGAAGCGATCTATATGCAGATCATTTACCGGGGCAGGCTTGGCGTAGACCACAATCCGTTTGTCCTGCGGGTTGAGGAGTATCTGAAAAACGCGATGGCGCGCGGGGAGACCAGCGCTGCAAATGCGCGGGAGACAGCATTTTTCCTGTCGACTTCTTTCTGGGGCTTCGTGCAGATGGTGCGGGCGGACAAGGGCAAGGATCTCGAGAGCGCAAAGCGGCTTCTGGAAGCGCAGAACAGAGTGATCTACAATGGCATCCGCTCGGGAGCCGGGAAGGTATCCCTCTGGGATCAGCTCCGGGAGAGGGGCGTCGACGTGGACAAGGCGCTTGCGCGCATGAAGGGGAATAAGGATGCTTACAGAGGTTTTCTGGCGGAGTTCTTTGCGGATCCTGACTTTGATGCCCTGGGGGCGTCGATCGAGGCAGGAAATGCCCAGAATGCTTTCGAGTATGCACATGGACTGAAGGGGATGGCGGCAAATCTCGGGCTTGACGGCGTGCGGGGCAGGCTTGGCGTGCTTGTGGAGATTCTGCGTCCGGGCGGGATCGACGGTGCCCGGGAGGCATACGACGACATCATGGATGCCTGCAGGCAGATCTCTGTATTGTTATGAATGGTCTTATTGTGTAAAGTGTAAGTGGGGTTAACAAAAGTGAATACGAAAAATAAAATACTTGTGGTGGACGATAAAGGGATCAACCGGTATATGTTGGGGGATATATTCCGGGATGAGTACGAGATCGTCGAGGCGTCCGGCGGTCAGATGGCGATCGATATCATGGAAGCGGATGCCTGGAATCTGGCGGTGGTGCTGCTGGATATCATCATGCCTGTGATGAATGGCTTTGGGGTGCTCGAATATATGAAGAAGAAAGGCTTGCTGGACAGGCTTCCGGTGGTGATCGTCACGGATGACGATTCGGAGGAGACGAGTGACAGGGCGTTTGAGTACAAAGTGGCAGACCTTGTGGTCAAACCGTTTGCGCCCAAGATCATCAGGCGGCGTGTGCAGAACATTATCGAGCTGTACGCATACAGGGAGAAATATGGAAAGAAAATATGAATAAAAGGCGTGAACTGTTTGGTTTCCTGCGAAGCTCCGGCATACGCAGACAGCTCTATACGATCTATGTGCTGGCAGTATTTGTGCCGGTAATACTGATCGGCATCTTTCTGGTGGGCAATACATACAAGCTGCTGACGAGCTATCACAGGGATCTGCTGGAGTCGGACAATCTGCGGGTGAGAACGATCCTCTTTGAGATCACGACCCAGGCGTATAACATTTCGGAGGAGTTGTCCTTCGACGAGGAAGTGATCGCGGTCCTGCGGCGCTCGTATGCCACGGAGGAGGATTTTGTGGAGATGGTCAATACACATGCCGCTGTGGTCGAAAATTACATGTACCATTACACGGAGATCGAGCGGATCGACATCTACTGTGACAATCCGGATATCCGGGAGTACAAACAGTTTCACGGCGTGGATGATCCGGTCAGGGAGACGGACTGGTATCAGCGGGCGACTTCGCAGGCCGGGATCTTCTGGCAGGAGATGGAGAGCGTTGACGAGTATGGAAACCAGTACTGGGGGCTTTGTCTGGTGCGGCGGATCCCGCTCGTCTATTCGGACCACAATGCGGTGCTGGTGATCCGGCTCAGTGACAATTATCTAAAGACACGCATCAACAGCCAGGAATACCGCAACAGCGCATCGGTCGATGAGGGTGTTGTCTTCTACGCTTCCGACCGGGAGGATTACGGGAAGCCGCAGGCGATCGATATCGACTACGAGAAGAATTATTTTCAGTATACAGGGAAGGAGAAGATCAAGGGCAGCACCTGCTTTGTCGGGGTATCTACACTCCGGCTGTACCAGTCGGATTCCAGGATCTATATCTGCACGGTCAATGACAAGTCCTATGACAATATATGGAGCATCATACAGACGTGCCTGATCATCATACTGCTTGCGATCGTGGTTCCGGGCATACTGATCCATTTCTTTACGTCCTATTTTACGGGGCGGGTGTCCGCGCTCCGCCATGTGATGCATCAGGCGAGCAATGAGGACTATGATTTCAAGGAGATCGTCCGCGGTGACGATGAGCTCTCGGAGGCGTTCTCGGATCTTGAGGTCATGGTGCAGCGGATCAAGGAGAAGGACGCGCTGATGTACAGGGCGATGCTGAACGAGCAGGAACTCGTCAACGAGCAGCAGAAGATGGAATTCAAGATGCTGGCAAGCCAGATCAACCCGCATTTTCTGTACAATACGCTGGAGACCATACGGATGAAGGCGTACACCGCAGGGGATAAGGAGGTTGCCACCGCGATCAAGCTGCTGGGAAAATCCATGCGGTATGTGCTGGAAAACAGCGGGACGGCATTTACGTCCCTGCAGGATGAGCTGAGCCATATCGAGATCTACATGAAGATACAGAAGCTCCGGTTCGGAGAGAAATTTGACTACGCGTTCGTGATCGGCGAAGGGATCGACGTGAGCAAATGTATCACGCTGCCGCTCTTGCTGCAGCCGGTCGTTGAAAATGCGATCCTGCACGGGCTGGAAGAGAAGGAGGCGGACGGCATGGTCACGATCGGTGTCACACATGCCGCGGAGCATGAAGAGATCTGTATAGCGGTGTCGGACAATGGCTGCGGTATGAAGCCGGAGACGCTCGAGCGCCTGCGGGCGGATATCGTCACCAGAAATCCCGAAAAGAAGGAGAGCATCGGCCTGTACAACATCAATCAGAGAGTGAAGCTCTGTTATGGGAGTGCGTATGGGATGACGGTCGATTCGGAGCGCGACAGGGGAACGACCATCACATTGCATCTGCCGGAAAAAGTGTATCATGATATATAGATATCAATATAGATCAAAAAAGTGCTGTGGAATACAGTGCTTTTTTTATACATTTTTTTAATTTTTACAGTAAAAATTAAAGATGCATAAAAAAAGTGATGTAATTCATGATTAATTTTTTCCGTATTTTTATACAAATTTAACTATTATAATAAAAATATCACAAATGGTTGTGATCGCTGCGGCGCTGTGCTGAGGGGGAAAGATGCCGGCTGCCACTGTCGTGCAGCACGCAGAAGGAATCATTAATTAAGGAAGGAAGTAGAGATATGAGTAAGGAAAAGATTGCAGATAAACTGTATATTGTCCTGAGAGTTTTGTATCTTGTGGCGTTTGTATTACTGTTTATTCCAGCACTGAATCCCGCAAGGATCAGTGATCTGATTCCCAAGACAGCTTCCGTTTTCACCTGTGGTACTTCATATGGTACATTGACACAGAATTTTGCCAGAGCCTTTAACAAAGGCTGGGTAGGGACGCTGACACTGCAGATGGTATTTGGCGGATGCCTGTGCATCATCATTGGCTTTGCTGCTGCCGGAGCAGGCGGATGCATGTCACTTGGTTCCAATAAGCTGAAAAAGATAGGTGTTATACCTTCTGTTCTTGGAGGCATTCTTGCATTTGCAGGGTGCATGATGATCAACTGGGCGGCAACGGATATCAAGGGGACGCCAAAACCGGACAGGATCGTTCCGATGGATCCCCAGAACCTCACGTTTTACATTGTTTTATGTGTGGCGATGGTTGTGTTGTCTGTGGTGATCTTCTTCTGTCTGCCTAAGACGGAAAAGGGTGAGAAGTGTTATATCGAGACAAAGTTTCAGTTGTTTTTGCTGCTGCTGCCGTTTCTGGCACTCTGTATCGTGTTTGCTTATCTGCCCCTGCTGGGTTGGAGATATGCATTTTTCGACTACAAGTCAGGCGATACATTGTCGATGGACAATTTTGTCGGGCTGAAATGGTTTACATTCCTGTTTGAGAATGAGGCGACGCGCGCTGACCTGGTGCGTGTGATGAGAAATACGCTGGCAATGAGCGGTCTGGGACTTGCCACAAGCTGGTGTTCGATGGCATTTGCGATCCTGCTGTGTGAGATCAAGAACCTCAAGTTCAGGAGATTTGTTCAGACTTTTACGACGATCCCGAACTTCATCAGTTGGGTTCTCGTGTATGCGGTAGCGTTTGCGATCTTCTCGACAGATGGATTTGTCAGCTCCATGCTGATCAATTCCGGCGCGATCGAGACAGGTACGAATTATCTGATGGATAATTCCCACATGTGGATCAAGATGCTTGCATGGGGAATGTGGAAGGGCTTAGGCTGGAATGCGATCATCTACATAGCAGCGATCTCCGGTATTGACCAGCAGCTCTATGAGGCTGCTTCCATTGACGGTGCGGGACGTTTCCAGAAGATGTGGAACATCACGGTTCCGAGTCTGATCCCGACGTTCATGACACTGCTGATCATGGCGATCGCAGGTATCCTGAGCAACGGTATGGATCAGTACCTCGTGTTCGAGACACCGTACAATACAGACACGATCACGGTTTTGGATCTTTATGTATACAAACTCGGTATCAATGGCGGCAGGGTTCCGCTGGCGACAGTAGTCGGTATGTTTAAGTCAGTGATCAGTGTAGTACTTCTCTTTGGCGCAAATAAAGTCTCCAAGGCTGTGCGTGGCGAGAGCATTATGTAGGGGAGGTGAATGGAATGGCAATGACAAAACAGGAAAAGCTTGACAGAAAAGCGGAGCAGAAATACGAGCAGACGCATCAGAGATGGTATCGAATGACTGCTGGTGACTGGGTCTTTGAGATTATAAACCATGCGTTTTTCATCATTTTCACACTGCTGTGTATTTTTCCGTTCTACTATATTTTTATCAACACGATCAGTGATAATGATCTGGTGAGAAAAGGTGCGATCAATTTCATACCAAAAGGAATCCACATTCAGAACTATGTATCTATGTTCAATGTCAACGATGTCGGTACGGCGCTGATGGTCACAGTCGGAAGAACGATCTTCGGAACGGTACTGATGGTCCTGGCTTCCGCTTTTGTGGGATATCTGGTGACGAAGCAGGATATGTGGTGCAAGAAGATCTGGTACAGATGCCTTGTCATCACAATGTATTTCAACGCAGGCCTGATCCCATGGTATTTGAACATGTCCATGCTGGGACTGACTAACAGCTTCTGGGCATACATCATTCCGGGTATCGTTGCTCCCTACAATATCATCCTTGTGAAGACGTACATCGAGTCGATTCCGGGAGAGCTTGAGGAGAGCGCAAAGATTGACGGCGCAAGCTATATGACGATCTTTGTGAAGATCATATGGCCGCTGAGCAAACCGATCCTTGCCACGATCGCGATCTTTGGCGCGGTGGGCAACTGGAACTCCTTCACGGATTCCCTGATCCTGATGCCGGATGCACCGCAACTGCACACACTGCAGCACAAGCTGTACACATATCTGAACGCGGCATCGAATCTGAAAAATATGATGAATTCCGGCGCGGGTACGATCTCGGGAGCGGCGGCGACAAACGTGCTCAATGCCAAGACGATCAAGTATACGATCTCGATGGTTACGGTATTGCCGATCCTGATGGTATATCCGTTCATGCAGCGGTATTTTGAGAAAGGTATCATGCTCGGCGCCGTAAAGGGCTAGGGCTTTGGTATAACACATTTTCTAAAAGGAGGAACATAAATTATGAAATTGAAAAAGGCATTATCGCTCTTGCTGGTATCTGCAATGACCTGTTCGCTTGCAGCCTGCAGTGGTTCGACAACGACAACTTCGCAGAATGCAGCCAATACAGATAACGCGGCAGACGACACAGACAAGGCTGCGGACGCGGACAGCGCAGCGGCAGATACGGATGCGGATCAGCCGGCGGATACCGGTGCGGACAACGCGGCGGGGGAGGACGTCAAGGAAGCTGATTATTCCGATGTGGTTCCCGACGAGACTGTCACGCTTACAGTGTACTCACAGCTTTCAAACTATGAGGGTGAGCAGATCGGCTGGTTTGCGGATATATTGAAGGAAAAGTTCAATGTCAAGATGAATATCATCAGCAATGGCGACGGCGTGTTTGATACCCGTATGGAGTCTGGAAATCTTGGAGATATCGTGCTTTTTGGTGCTGACGGTGATGAATATACGCGCGCATATCAGAATGGCATGCTTCTCGACTGGAATGAGGATGATATTCTCTCTGACTATGGTCCTTATATCAAGAATCATATGGCAGCCGCACTGGAGAAGAATGAGGCGATCTCAGAGGGTACTGTATATGGATTCGGACATGATGTGGCTTCCGGTGCAGGGCAGCTCGATGAGATCAGCTATCACCCGGATATCCGCTATGATCTCTATAAGCAGATCGGCAGTCCTGAGATCAACGAGATGGAGGATTATATCGATGTCCTGAAACAGATGAAGGAGATCTGCCCGACCTCGGATTCCGGCAAGGAAGCGTACGGCGTTTCGCTCTTTAAGGACTGGGACGGAAATATGGTCATGTTTGTGAAGGCGACCGCGACAAACTTCTTTGGCCTGGACGAATTTAACTTTGGATTCTATGACCCGGATACAGGAGCGTTTGAGGACTGTCTGAAAGAAGGCGGACATTATGAGAGATGTCTGAAATTCTACAACAAGCTGTATCAGGAAGGACTGCTTGACCCGGATTCCCTGACACAGGGGTATGACGGCTGCATGGAAGATTATCAGGACGGCGGTGCGTTCTTCTGTATCTTCAACTGGATGGGTGCGACACAGTACAACACAGTTGATCACATGAATGAGGGCAAGAAGCTGCTTCCGGTAGCGGCAAAGAATCAGGATACATTGGTTTATGCGTTAGGTCAGGGCGGAAGCAACCGGATCTGGACGATCGGTTCAAAGTCACAGCATCCGGAGCTCTGTATGGCGATCATCAACTGGCTCTGCACACCGGAGGGAAGACTTACCTATGAGTACGGTCCCCAGGATGTGTGCTGGGAGTGGCTTGACAACGGCAAGGTTGAGCTGACAGATTTCGGTATGGACTGCAAGTATCTGGCGGCGAAGGAAGACAAGGTCATGCCGGCTCCTTACACAGGACTCTGGGATGACGGATGTCCGCAGATGAACAACACGACGTGGTCGCTCAACACAGTGATCCCGGGCGCTGCTGACAATCAGACGTTCAATGCCAAGTATTGGGATAAGTATCTGGCGCTGGATGTGGACGAGGCGGAGAAAGAGTGGAGAGCCGACATGGGCGTCGATATCTATGATGATTACATGGTGCAGTTTGACTATTCTCCATCCCTTCCTCATACCTATGCGGAGACTGCAAAGTCTGACGAGCTTGCCACAAGATGGGAGCAGGTAAAGACCTGTATCCAGAATGGTTCATGGCAGGCGATCTACGCGAAGGACGATTCAGAGTTTGAGTCGATCGTAGCGAAGATGCGTTCCGATGCGGACAGCTACGGATATCAGGAGTGCATCGAGTGGTGCGAGAGCGAGGCGGCGCTGAGAAGGGCGGCTGAGTATCAATAAGAGCAGATCAATAATGGGGCTGTCCGATCAAAAGACAGCCCCGGCTGTAAAAGGGAGTTTTTGAGATGAGCGGTTTTTTTAGTGTTGATGGCGGATTGTATCGGTTCCTTGCTAAGTTCTGGGATCTGGTCAAGCTGAATTTCATGTGGCTTTTGTTTTCCCTGCCGGTCGTGACGATCGGTGCGTCGACAGTCGCGGCGTACAGTGTCGCCATGAAGATGGTCGATGACGAGGAGGGTTATGTGGCAAGATCCTTTGTCAGCGCATTTAAGGCAAATATAAAACAGGGCATGATCATGGGACTGATCTTCCTTGCGGCGACCTATGCGATCTATCTCGACTATGAGATCAACAGGGTTTCCGAGGAGGGCTCCATCATACTGATCGTGATCGGGATCGTCTCTGTATTTGCATATGTGGCGGCGATGCTGTACTCGTTTCCGCTTCTTGCCAGATATGAGAACAGCATTGTCGCGACGATACAGAATTCAATGGAGATATCCAGAAGGTATTTTGGCAGGACGCTATTGATTGTGGGAATGCTTGTCATCGAGTATATCATATTTCATTTTAATACGGTCCTGCTGTGCTTTGGATTTCTGTTTGGTGTCTCGTTTGCCATATTTACGGTCGCTGCATTTGCCAAGCGGATCTTTCAGGAGATCGAAAAGGGATCCTGATTATTCGTCAAGCTTTAGCTGCTTGCGGTACTCCGCAGGGCTGATGCCGACGTATTTCTTGAATTTCTTGTGAAAATAGTCAACATTCTTGTATCCCACCAGCTCTGAAACCTCATAGACTTTGATGCTCCTCTGTTCGAGGAGCTTTTTGGAGTGCTCGATGCGCCTGTGGTCGACGTAGGAGTTGAAATTCTCGCCGATCGCTTTTGTGAAGAGTTTCCCGAGGTAGGCACTGTTGTATCCAAAAAGCGGTGCGATCGTCTCGAGCTTGATATTGTTCTGGTAATTGTTGTCAATGTAGTAGAGGATGTCATCGAGGATCGTGTCCCTTGATGAGCTGTCGCTGCCGTCCATGACGGATTTGACCTGTTCGGATATGTACAGAATGATCTCGTACAGATAGCGGCAGTTGTCTATGTGGTCTATGATGGCGGAGTTCGAGGGGAACGAAACCCGCGAGCTGTTATAGACCTTGCTGATGTTCTCCTTTAGCTGCAGAAATAAGTCGGTGAGGAAAAGCCTGACGGACTCGATGGAGCTGTCCACGTTGTACAGGTACTCTTCGAGGGAGAAGAACGTGGCGGCGATCTGTTTGCGGTTGTTCGCCTGCAGGCAGTTTGTCAGGGAATCGCAGTACGCAAGGAGTTTCTCATCGGAGATCAGAAGGCTGTGCGAGGTCATGGCGGGCAGCTCTTCATATCCCAGTATATGCTGTCCCTGCATGCAGAAAAAACGTCTCCTGATCAGCGTGTCTGCCTCCTCATAGGAGAGACAGATCTCGTCCAGATTTTTCACAGGGCGCCCATATGTGAGAAAAGCCTGGAAATCCGTCTTTTCACAGCGGTTTCGAAATTCTTCAAATCGCCGGAGCGCGAAGGAGCCTTTCAATAGGATCACATTTTTATTGTCTGTCTCAAAGTGTTCGAAGGAACGGTTTTGGCTGTTGGTGATGTTCAGCAGGGCGGCAAAATCGTAGTTTTTATGTTTTGTTGATGTTTCGAATTTTTCATAGATCACGACCTGATAGACGTCGGAGATCAGTTCCAGGCTCTGAAAGTCCGCGGAGGAGAGATCGGTGATGCCGTCCTTCTTCCAGACGCCTGTGATCAGATCGTGAAGGATCACGTTCTTGGCCTTCTCGCGGTAGAGCGCGATGTTGTCGGATCTTCGGTGCTCTAGTTCGATGCTCTCCCGGATGGTGTTGATGGCGTCGAGCAGTTCGTCCTCGTCGATCGGTTTTGTCAGATAGTATTCCACGCCGTAGCGGATCGCAGCCTGTGCGTAGGAGAAGTCGGAGTAGCCGCTCAGGATGATGAACCTGCCGTTGTATCCCTGTTCGCGTGCGATGCGGATGATATCAATGCCGGTGAGTTTGGGCATGCGGATGTCGAGAAGGACGAGGCTTGGGTTGTTTTTCAGGATGCCGGAGAGCGCCTCCTCGCCGTTTGCGGCTTCGCCGCACAGGGTAAATCCGAGCGCCTCCCAGTCGAGGATGCATTTCAGACCGTCGCGTATATTCTTTTCATCATCGGCTATCAATAAAGTTTCCATTGAATCCTGCCTCCTGGTATGGTGCTTGTTTTTTGTAAAATATATTGAATTGTTCTACAAATTTGATATATTAATAGTATAAGTTAACAAAAAAAGATTGTCAATCTGGATTGAATCGGGAAAGAGGTTGGGAAATGAAAGGTAAACGGCAGCGCAGGTTCGGGGCATTGTGCATTCTGGTCATATATATCGTCTGTGTGTCAGGATGTTCTGGTCCGGATCTGAGAGGAAATTCAGATTACCTGATGTCGCTTGACGCAAATGATTGTCCGTATGAGGACTTTATCGTGGTGGATGTGTTTGACTTCTCGGCGAACTATCAGGGGATCCAGTCCGGCTGGTTTGGGGAAGTGGTCAGGAAGAAGTTCAATATGGAACTGAATATCATCGCGCCGAACATCGCCAGGGGCGGGGACACGCTCTTTGAGGTGAGGGCGGCCGCGGGAAATCTGGGCGATCTTATCATATGTAAGGGCGTGAACGGTCAGTTGGAGGATCTGGTCAACGCCGGTCTGCTTTATAATATGGAAGAGGATCTGCAGGGCAAGAATATCATGAAATACAGTGATGCGATTGAAAATCTAAACAGTTGTATCGAACAGGGCGGGATCTATGCGATCCCGTCCCAGGTATCCGTCAATGGTCCGAACGTGCCAAGCGAGGGGATCGAACCCGTGTATGGCCCGTATATCCGGTGGGATCTGTACAGAGAGCTGGGATATCCTAAGCTCGATACGCTGGAGGACCTGCTGCCGGTGCTCAAACAGATGCAGGAGCGTTATCCGGTCGCGGAGAACGGGGCAAAAACATACGGCTTTTCCTTTTTCAAGGACTGGGATGACAATATGATGAACGCGGTCAAACAGCCCTGCTGCATGTATGGATATGATGAGTACGGGGTGGTGCTGGCAAAGGCGGACGGTTCGGATTACCAGAGCATTATTGATGACGATTCCGTGTATGTGCGCATGCTGAACTTTTATTTTGAGGCAAACCAGTTGGGACTGATCGATCCAAAGTCGGAGAATCAAAGCTATGAACAGTGTTTTGAAAAATTCAGGAACGGCGAGGTCTTTTTCTCGCCGTGGCCGTGGCAGGGGAAGTCTGCCTTCAACACGATCTCAAACATGGAAGATCAGGGCAAGGGGTTCATGATGGCGCCTGTCGGGGATCTGCAGGTCTATTCGTATGGCTGCTATCACTACGGAAATCCGAACAGCATCATAGCGGTAGGTTCGCAGTCTGAGGACAAGGCAAGGCTTGTCGATTTTATCGACTGGCTGTATTCGGATGAGGGGATCATGATGAATGGCGCCAATCTTTCCGGGGCTGCGGCAGGGCCGGAGGGACTTACCTGGGAGATGCACGAGGACGGTCCCTGTCTGACGGATTTTGGAAAGGAAGCGCTGCTCAACGGCGGGGAGATCGAGATGCCGGAAGCGTATGGCGGCGGGACGTGGAAATCGGGGACGTCCACCCTGAATTATAAGGCGGTGGTCCAGTGCGAGAAGAGCGAGGAGGGCTATTACTATTATTATGATCTCTGGGAGAGTTCGAAGGCGCTCGACACATCGGAGCTGGTCAGGGACTGGCGGGAAAAGATGGGCGCGGACACCACGATGGAATATCTGGAAAAGAACGACATGCTCCTGGTGGCGCCCGGAATGCTGTACACGGCATCGGTGGAGACATCGGAGCAGACGACCATACGCCACCAGTGCAAGCGCGCGATACAGGAGTATTCATGGAAAATGATCTTTGCGCCGGACCGCCAGCGTTTTGAGGCACTCTTGAATGAGATGCAGGCGACTGTAAAAAATTATGGTTATGACGTCATACTGGAATATGATATGTTTCATGCAAAGACAAAGCGCGGGATGGATTAAATTGCCGGTCTGCCACATATATTTTTATGGAACCTTTGCAAAAAAGGAAATGAAGATGTATGAAAAAATATGTGTGCGATAAAAGTGCTGTGCTGTTTGCGGTCGTGCTGGTGATCGCGATCCTGGTACAGCAGTCGGTGTATGTCCATGCGGACGGGGCGGATCTTAAGCTCTATGCAAAAGCGGCGGTGCTCATGGATGCGGACTCGGGAAGGGTGTTGTATGAGCGCTGCGGCGACGAGCAGATGGCGATGGCGAGCACGACAAAGATCATGACGCTGATCGTCACACTGGAAAACGCCAGCCTGGATGATACGGTGGAAGTGTCCGCCTACGCATCCTCCATGCCGCAGGTGCGCCTGGGGATGCGAAGCGGCGAACAGTACCGCCTGCGGGATCTGGTGTACTCCCTGATGCTGGAATCCCACAACGACTCCGCAGTGGCGATCGCCGAGCATGTGGGCGGCAGTGTGGAGCAGTTTGCAGCGCTCATGAACCAGAAAGCGGCTGAGATCGGCTGCGAGAATACGTACTATATCACACCGAACGGTCTGGACGCCGTGCAGGGCGAGAAGTTTCACTCGACGACAGCGCGGGATCTGGCGCTTGTCATGGCGTACTGTGTAGCAGGATCCCCCCAGAAGGAGACGTTTCTGGAGATCACAAGGGCGCCCAGCCATTCCTTTTCGGATCTGTCGGGCAAAAGAAACTTTTCCTGCGTCAACCACAATGCGTTTCTGGGGATGATGACAGGGGCGCTGTCGGGCAAAACAGGCTTTACCAACAAGGCAGGGTACTGCTATGTGGGGGCGCTCAGACGCGATGGCAGGACATTTGTCGTGGCGCTCCTTGCCTGCGGCTGGCCCAGTCACAAGACGTATAAGTGGAGTGATACGAGGGCGCTGATGGAATACGGGCTTGCGCACTACAATTACCGCAGCTTTGACGAGGCGGCGCTCCCCGCCGGGGCGACGGCGGACATCATCGTGCGCAACGGGCAGGGCAGCCGGATCGGCGGCCGGATGCACATGCCGGTGGAGATCGCGCAGGAAGCGGATGGTGTGGAAGGGCTTCTGATGCATGAGGATGAGAAGGTCACAGTCACACTGCAGAAAGTAAAGGAATGCACAGCCCCGGTCGTACAGGGGCAGACGGTCGGCTACATCACTTACGCGGTCGGCAACCAGGAGTGGAAACGCCTGCGGCTGGTGGCTGCGGGGGAGATCAAGGCGGTCGACTTAAGATGGTGTGTGCGCAGGGTGTTCGAAAAGTGGTTGATCTAGGCAGTTGGTGAAAATGACGAAAAAAAACATCGGAAAAGTGAAAAATTTACTAGGCGAAAAGAATCATATATGTTATACTAAAATGGACGCAGTTTTCATGTGGGATATTTAGTAATATTTACTAACGAAACATCGGAATTGTGCATAAAATGTTATTTTATGATATTAAAAATATAAAAATGGAGGTCACAAAATGAGTACTACTTCAAGTTTGGCAAGTAAGAGAATCGAATCTTTACTTGATGAAAACAGTTTCGTTGAAATCGGTGCCCTTGTCACGGCAAGAGCGACAGACTTCAATCTGAAACAGACTGAGACGCCCTCAGACGGTGTTGTCACCGGATATGGAGTGATCAATGGCAATCTCGTGTATGTGTACAGCCAGGATGCTTCTGTCCTGAACGGTTCTGTCGGTGAGATGCATGCCAGGAAGATCACAAACCTCTACGATCTTGCGATGAAGACAGGCGCGCCTGTCATCGGACTGATCGATTCCGCCGGTCTCAGGCTTCAGGAGGCGATGGACGCGCTCAACGCTTTCGGTGAGATTTATACGAAGCAGACGCTCGCATCAGGGGTGATCCCCCAGATCACAGCGGTGTTCGGGAGCTGCGGCGGCGGTCTGGCGCTGATCCCCACACTGACAGATTTCACCTTTATGGAGGCATCGAAGGCGAAGCTCTTCGTCAATTCGCCAAATGCGCTCGACGGGAACAACATTTCCAAGTGCGACTCATCCTCAGCGGCATTCCAGAGCAGCGAGAGCGGCATCGTGGATGTTGTGGCTGACGAGGCCGCGATCTTTGCGAAGATCAGAGAACTGGTATCCATGCTCCCCGGAAACAATGAGGACGATGCATCGTACGAGGAGTGCACGGATGATCTGAACAGGGTCTGCGCGGATCTGGCAAACTGTGTGGGCGATACTTCGATCGCGCTCTCCACGATCGCGGACAACAATGTGTTCTTTGAGATAAAAGAAAATTTCGCAAAGGACATGGTGACAGGATTTATCAGGCTGAACGGTATGACGGTCGGCTGTGTTGCAAACCGCACGGAGGTTTACAGCGCGGAGGGCGAGGTCACGGACAGATATGACGCTGTGTTATCCGCGGACGGATGCGAGAAGGCGGCGGATTTTGTCAACTTCTGCGACGCATTTGACATTCCGGTGCTGTCGCTCACGAACGTAAAGGGTTATGAGGCGACGGTGTGCAGTGAGAAGCGCATCGCAAAGGCAGTGGCGAAGCTTACATACGCTTTCGCAAATGCCACAGTGCCAAAAGTGAACGTTGTGATCGGAAAAGCACTGGGAAGCGCGTATGTCGCGATGAACTCAAGATCGATCGGGGCAGATCTTGTGATCGCATGGCCGGATGCCCAGATCGGTTCCATGGATGCAAACCTTGCGGCGAAGATCATGTACGAGGGACAGGGCGCGGATGTCATCAGTGAGAAGGCAGCAGAGTACGCAGCGCTCCAGACCAGTGCGGCAGGTGCGGCAAGGAGAGGATATGTAGATCAGATCATCGACGCGGCGGATACGAGAAAGTATGTGATCGGCGCTTTCGAGATGCTATTTACAAAGAGAGAGGATCGTCCGTCAAAGAAGCATGGCACGGTCTAAGAAAGGGTGAACGTTAATATGAAAAAATTTGCGAGATTATTATTAATGCTTACCTGCGTTTTCGTCCTGACAGCGTGCAGCTCAAGCGAAACTTCCAGCGAATTTCAGCAGAGCAAGGAGAATTCGGCGAGGAACAGGGCTGACCAGGTTGTCAGACTCACAGCAGCGTTGGTCGATACGGACAATGTCGACGAGATGCTCGAGAACTATAATAACGTGGAGCTGGGAGATCTGTTCGCATCTACGTATGCGCAGTACTACAGCGACGCCTCCTTTATGTGTGAGGGCAAGGCAGTGAACGGTGCGCTCACGTCTTTCCAGACAGGTCTGGAAAGCATGGTGAGCATCACGGAGTACGGTACGCCGACCTCCGTTGTGGACGGCGACACGATCATTGTTACAGTTCCTGTGAAGGGTGAGAAAGGAAACGGTTCGGTAGAGTTAATATTTACGAATGATATCTATCTGCAGATGACATCATGCACGCTGAATCTCGATCAGACAAGGGGACAGTTGATGACGAGGGCAGCGCTCAACACACTGCTCGGTATGGGAACTGTGTTTGTGGTACTGATCCTGATCAGTCTCATCATCTCTGCATTTGGAGTGATCCCAAAGATCCAGGAATCTTTTGCACCTAAGAAAGCAGAGATCACACCGGTGCCGGCACCCGCTCCGGCAGCACCTGTTGTCGAGGAGGAGGAAGAAGACCTCTCTGACGATATGGAGCTTGTGGCGGTCATCGCGGCAGCGATCGCGTCATATGAGGGAACGAGCGTGGAAGGCTTCCAGGTCAGGAGCATCAGACGGGCAGGCACTAAGAATTGGAAGAAATAATAATTTCTAATAAAAACTTTTTGATATCAAGATTTAGGAGGAAGTAAAATGAAAAATTATACAATCACCGTTAACGGCAACGTATATGATGTTGTGGTAGAGGAAGGTGCAGGTTCCGGAGCAGCTCCGGTGGCAGCGGCGGCACCCAAGGCAGCTCCGAAGGCAGCGCCCAAAGCGGCGGCACCCAAGGCGAGCGCAGGCGCAGCGGGCAGCATCCGGATCGAGGCAGGCGCGGCAGGCAAGGTGTTCAAGCTTGAGAAGAGTGTCGGACAGGCTGTAAAGAGAGGGGACGCAGTTGTGATCCTTGAGGCCATGAAGATGGAGATCCCTGTGGTAGCGCCCCAGGATGGTACAGTGGCAAGCGTAGATGTGGCAGTTGGCGACTCTGTTGAAGCAGGTGCTTTACTTGCAACTTTGAACTAAACACCGCGATGCCGGTGGAATCGGGGCGCCCGTGCGCTCTGACAAATAAAATAGGAGGTCAACAAAATGTCATATATAGCAGATACATTGAACAATCTGATCCATCAGACGGCATTTTTCAACATCACTGGCGGAAATGTGATCATGATCCTTGTTGCTTGTATATTTCTTTATCTTGCTATCGCAAAACAGTATGAACCACTTCTGTTAACACCGATAGCGTTTGGTATGCTGCTGGTAAATATCTATCCCGACATTATGGCACCGATCGGTGCGGACGGCACACCTGGCGGTTTACTGCATTATTTTTATTTACTGGATGAGTGGGCGATCCTTCCATCTCTGATCTTCATGGGTGTGGGAGCCATGACGGACTTTGGCCCGCTGATCGCAAATCCCAAGAGCTTTCTGCTCGGTGCGGCTGCCCAGTTCGGTATCTTTGCGGCGTACTTCGGTGCGATCCTGCTCGGCTTCAATGACAAGGCAGCGGCGGCAGTTTCCATCATCGGCGGTGCGGACGGCCCTACTTCGATCTTCCTTGCCAGCAAGCTTGGACAGACAGGACTGCTTGGACCGATCGCGGTGGCAGCTTATTCCTACATGTCACTGGTGCCGATCATCCAGCCGCCGATCATGAAGCTGCTGACGACGGAGAACGAGCGCAAGATCAAGATGGCGCAGCTTCGCCCAGTCTCCAAGCTCGAGAAGATCCTGTTCCCGATCGTTGTTACGATCGTGGTATGTCTGATCCTCCCTACAACGGCTCCGCTTGTCGGTATGCTGATGCTGGGTAATCTGTTCAGGGAGTCGGGTGTGGTAAGACAGCTCCAGGAGACAGCTTCCAACGCCATGATGTACATTGTCGTTATCCTGCTTGGTACTTCTGTAGGCGCTACGACAAGCGCGGAGGCATTTTTGAACTGGGATACCATCAAGATCGTTGTCTTAGGTCTTATCGCGTTTATGTTCGGTACGGCGGCGGGCGTTCTCTTTGGCAAGCTGATGTGCGTGCTGACCAAGGGCAAGGTAAATCCGCTGATCGGCTCGGCGGGCGTTTCCGCTGTCCCGATGGCTGCGCGTGTCTCACAGAAGGTCGGCGCGGAGGCGGATCCGACAAACTTCCTGCTCATGCATGCCATGGGACCAAACGTTGCAGGTGTTATCGGTACGGCAGTGGCAGCCGGAACATTTATGGCGATCTTTGGCGTTTTTTAAAGATATAATATGATATAAATATAGGAGGAATCGAAATGTCAGAAATAGAAAAGAAACCGATCAAGATCACTGAGACCGTCCTTCGTGATTCGCATCAGTCTTTGATCGCTACGAGAATGCCGACTGAGTTCATGCTTCCGATCCTTGAGACAATGGACCAGGTCGGATATCATTCCCTGGAGTGCTGGGGCGGTGCTACCTTTGACGCGTCCCTTCGCTTCCTGAAGGAAGATCCGTGGGAGAGACTCAGAAAGATCAGGGACGGGGTTAAAAAGACGAAGCTCCAGATGCTTTTCAGAGGACAGAATATTCTGGGATACCGCCATTATGCGGACGATGTCGTCACGGAGTTCGTTGAGAAGTCGATCGCAAACGGTATTGATATCATCCGTATCTTTGACTGCTTCAATGACCTGAGGAACCTGCAGTGTGCAGTAAATGCGGCAAATACCGTCAAGAAGAGAGAGGGGCGCGGCGAGGCGCAGATCGCCCTTTCCTACACACTGGGCGACGCATATACGCTGGAGTACTGGATGAAGATGGCGAAGGACATTGAGGAGATGGGTGCTGATTCCATCTGCATCAAGGACATGGCAGGACTGCTGGTGCCCTACAAGGCTGAGGAGCTGATCAAAGCCATGAAGTCCGCGACGAAGCTGCCGATCCAGTTGCACACGCACTATACATCGGGCGTTGCTTCCATGACATACTTAAAGGCTGTCGAGGCAGGCGTCGATGTCATTGACTGTGCGATCTCTCCGTTTGCGCTCGGCACGTCACAGCCGGCTACAGAGGTTATGGTCGAGACATTCAAGGGCACACCGTACGATACCGGATTTGACCAGAATCTGCTGGCGAAGATCGCAGAGCACTTTAGACCGTACAGGGAGGAGTGCTTAAAGAGCGGGCTGCTCAATCCAAAGGTGCTCGGCGTTGATATCAAGACGCTGATGTACCAGGTTCCGGGCGGCATGCTGTCGAACATGGTGAGCCAGCTCAAAGAGCAGAATGCAGAAGACAAATACTATGACGTGCTGCAGGAGATCCCAAGAGTGCGTAAGGATCTGGGCGAGCCGCCCCTTGTTACCCCTTCCTCACAGATCGTCGGTACACAGGCTGTATTTAACGTGCTGATGGGTGAGCGTTACAAGATGGCTACAAAGGAGACGAAGGCAGTGCTCCACGGCGAGTACGGCCAGACAGTCAAGCCGTTCAATAAGGAAGTCCAGGATAAGGTGCTCTCGGCAGAGGAGAAAGAGACGATCATCACCTGCCGTCCTGCCGACAAGCTTCCGAACGAGTTGAAGAAGATCGAGGAGGAGATGAAAGAGTGGAAGCAGCAGGATGAGGATGTATTGTCCTACGCGCTGTTCCCCCAGGTTGCGATCGATTTCTTCAAATATCGTCAGGCACAGCAGGAGAAGGTTGATATGACTCAGGCTGACACTAAGAATGGTGCATATCCTGTATAATTAGAGCTGGAACTGTTGATCAGTATCGGGTTAAAGTACTTTTAACCCGATACTTTCGCAGTTCGGTATACCTGTGAGAAAGGCATGGATGATGAAATGGCAAGGAAAGAATTGATTACAAAGGACAAAATAGCAGAGACAGCCTTTGCGCTGGCAAGAGCGGAAGGCATAGAGAATGTTACCGCCAGAAAACTGGCGGCACAGATCGGATGTTCCACACAGCCAATATTCAGGGTTTATGCAAATATGGGCGAACTCTATTCGGAGATATATCAGAGGGCGATCGATGCCTTCGGTGATTACTATGGACATTACAAGTCGGAGGTGGTTACACCATTTATACACCTTGGACTTGCTTACATAAATTATGCAAAGGAAGAGAGAAAACTGTTCCAGCTCCTTTTCCAGTCAGAGCATCGTGGAGACAGGGGGCTTTTTGAGTTATTAAACGGCAAATCCGGAGCGGTCAGCAGGGAGATCAACAAGGCGTCGGCTTCCGGTTGTCAGAATCCGAGCGGCTTGTTCATGAAAATGTGGATCTTCATACACGGATGCGCCTGTATGGTCCTCACGGGAGATTACGATCTCACAGAAGAGGAGACGATCGATCTGCTGCAGGATATTTACAATAGCTGTTCATGATTATGAAAGTGCTGAAGATGAGGATTTCTGATGGACGCAAAACGGGATACCATTTCAAGAATAAATGAGAAGTTTAATAAGATGAGCAAGTCGCACAAAAAACTTGCCACATTTGTCATCGATCATTATGAACAGGCGGCGTTCATGACTGCTGCGAAGCTTGGGAAGGCAGTCGGGATCAGCGAGGCGACGGTCGTGCGCTTTGCGTACGCGTTGGAGTATGAAGGATATCCGGAATTTCAGGAGGATCTCGCCGAGTGGGTGAAAAAAAAGCTGAACACCGTGCAGTCGATCGGCGCCAAATATGGGACAAGCACACAGGCAGAGATTCTGACTTCGGTGCTGAGCGCTGACATCGAAAAGATCGAGGACACGATGGAGCACATGGATGTACAGTCGTTTGAGGCGGCAGTCGATATCATACTGGCGGCGAAGCATGTGTACATTATCGGTCTTAGAAGCTGCAAGCCGCTTGCACAGTTTCTTCATTTTTATCTCAACATGATCCGCGGGGACGTCTATCTGCTCGACTCGACCAGCACCTCGGAGACGTTCGAGCAGATGCTCAGGATCAATGAGAAGGATGCCGTGATCGGCATCAGTTTTCCGAGATACTCGATGCGGACGCTCAAGGCGATGGAGATGGCAAATGACAAAAATGCGAAGGTGATCACGCTGACCGACACGATCCATTCACCGATGTGTCTCTATTCAGCCTGTAATCTGCTGGCGAGAAGCGATATGGTGTCGATCGTGGATTCGCTCGTGGCACCGCTGAGCCTGATCAATGCGCTGGTGGTAGCGCTGTGCCTGCGCAGGCCGGAAGAGGTGAAGCGGAGTCTGGAATCGCTTGAGAAGGCGTGGGACAATTACCAGGTGTACTTAAAGGACGAGATCAATTTTATTGATGAAGATATGTTGAACACACCGCTGCGGGCACAGATGGGGCAGCGGCGGAAGCGATAAGATAAAGAAAAGAATGAATAAGATAAGGAGTCGGCTGTAGTGGACATCGTGGTAATAGGCGGCGGTGCTGCAGGAATGATGGCAGCAGTCGCTGCGGCGGGGGCAGAAAGCAGTGCTGCCTCTGGCAATCAGGTTTTCCTGATCGAAAAAAATGAAAAACTGGGGAAAAAACTGTTCATCACGGGAAAGGGCAGGTGCAATGTGACAAATGCCTGCGAGGTGGAAGATTTTTTTCAGAATGTGATGGAGCACGCGAAGTTTCTGTACAGTGCGGTGTATGGGTTTGACAATCGAGCTGTCATGGATTTTTTTGAAAATGCAGGCTGTCCGCTGAAAGTTGAGCGGGGACAGCGCGTGTTCCCAAAGTCTGACCATAGTTCCGATATCATCAGGGCACTGGAACGGGAGCTTGGAAGGCTTGGCGTCCATGTGCTGTTAAATACAGAGGTCCGCAGGCTGCGGACGATACCGGTGGAAAATGGGGCGGAGGCTGGCAGCAGCAAAGGCGGCAAAAAAAAGCTTACCTGCCGTGCCGGGATATCCGCGATCGAATTATATGACAGAAGGACCCGGAGAAAGTCGGAGATGAATGCCGACAGACTGATCGTGGCGACAGGAGGGTGCTCCTATGTCCTGACAGGTTCGACAGGCGACGGATACCGCTTTGCAGCGGAGTGCGGCCACAGCATCATTCCGACGATGCCGGCGCTCGTGCCGTTTGCCGTGAAGGAGGACTGGTGTCATGCGCTGCAGGGACTTTCCTTAAAGAATGTCCAGGTGAGCGTGGAGCTTGACGGCAGGCAGATCTACAATGACTTTGGAGAGATGCTGTTCACGCATTACGGAGTCAGCGGACCGCTGATCCTGAGTGCCAGCAGCCATTATGTCCATCAGCCTGGCAGGGCAGGGAATGGGACGGCAAGGCTTTTGATTGATCTAAAGCCCGCGCTTACGCAGGAACAGCTCGATAAACGTATTCTCAGAGAGTTTGACGAGAATAAGAATAAGCAGTTCAAAAATGTGATCAACAGTCTGTTTCCCGCAAAGCTGGTTCCGGTCATGCCGGTTCTGGCAAAGATCGATGCCGGCAAGAGGGTCAATGAGATCACGAGGGAGGAGCGGGAGCGCTTTGTCCGGACGATCAAATGCATGGAACTCACGATAACGGGCGTGCGGGATTACGACGAGGCGGTGATCACAAAGGGCGGTGTGGCGACCAGCGAGGTTTCGTCCTCAACGATGGAGTCCAGGCTTGTGCGGGGACTGTATTTTGCGGGGGAAGTGCTGGATCTCGACGCGCTTACAGGAGGATTCAATCTGCAGATCGCGTGGTCTACAGGATATCTGGCGGGGATCAGCGCGGCGTGTTAGCATAATTTTATGAATGATAGGAGAAACTAACAGATGAGTGATACGATTGCAATTGCGATAGACGGACCTGCCGGGGCAGGAAAGAGCACGATCGCGAAACTGATCGCGAAGAAAAAGGGTTATATCTATGTGGATACCGGGGCAATGTACCGTGCCATGGCACTGTACTTCATAGAGCAGGGTATCGGAGCCGACGAGCAGGAGCGCATCAGCAGTGCGGCGCCCGGTGTGGATGTGACGATCACATACGAGAACGGGGAACAGATCGTGTGGCTGAACGGCAGAAATGTAAACGGCCTGATCCGCACGGAGGAAGTCGGAAAGATGGCTTCGTCGAGCAGTGCCAACAAAGAGGTGCGCAAAAAGCTTGTGGAACTGCAGCAGGCGCTTGCCAGGAAGGAAAGCGTTGTCATGGATGGCAGGGACATCGGAACCTGTGTGCTGCCGGATGCTGCCGTAAAGGTGTATCTCACTGCGGACAGCCATGTGAGGGCTGTGCGACGCTACGAGGAGCTTAAGGAAAAAGGACAGGACTGTGACCTGGATGTGATCGAAAAAGACATCATAGACAGGGATTACCAGGATATGCATCGGGATATCTCCCCGCTGCGGCAGGCTGAGGATGCCGTACTGCTGGATTCCTCCCACATGACGATAGAGGAAGTGGCACAGGCGATCATCGGGCTGTGCGGCAGGGCGCAGGAGGAATAGGCATGGAGGTAGTCGTGACAAAGTCTGCCGGCTTCTGCTTTGGCGTGAAACGTGCCGTCGAACAGGTATACGAACAGGTGCACAAGGGCAAAAAGGTATATACCTACGGATCGATCGCACACAATGAGACGGTCGTAAAGGAACTGGAGGAACAGGGTGTGACCGTGCTGAAGAGCAGGGAGGAGCTGGAGAGGCTGACGGATGGCACGGTGATCATACGCGCCCATGGTGTTTCGGAGGAGATCTACGGGCTGCTGGAGGCAAAAGGGCTTGCGTATATCGATGCGACCTGTCCGTTTGTGAAGCGTATTCACGAGATCGTACAAGAGCAGTCAGCGCAGGGGCGGCGTATCATCATTATAGGAAATAACGGTCATCCTGAGGTGGAGGGCACGAAGGGCTGGACAAAAAGTCCGGCGTTTGTGATCGAGACACCGGAACAGGCACAGAATTTTGAAGCGAAAAAAGACGAAAAATTATGTATCGTGTCACAAACGACATTTAACTACAAGAAATTTCAAGATTTAGTTGAAATTTTTCGAAAAAAAGGTTATGATATAATTGTTGCGAATACGATATGCAACGCAACGGAGGAACGTCAGAAGGAAGCGATCGAACTGGCTGCCAGGGCTGACGTTATGATCGTGATAGGTGGTACTCACAGTTCCAACACACGGAAGCTGTACGAACTATGCCGAAGTGAATGTGAGAATACTTACTATATACAAACACTGGAAGACCTGCAATTAGATTTACCTAATTCTGTAGAACTGGTGGGCATCACAGCGGGGGCTTCTACCCCAAACAAAATAATTGAGGAGGTTCAAAATTATGTCAGAATTAACTTTTGAACAAATGTTAGAAGAATCATTAAAAACTATTCATACAGGAGAGGTAATTGAAGGTACGATCATCGACGTCAAGCCAGATGAAGCGATCCTTAACATCGGTTACAAGTCAGATGGTATTCTTACACGTAACGAGTACACCAATGAACCCAACACTGACCTTACAACGATCCTGAATCCTGGTGACAAGATGGAGGTTAAGGTTCTCAAAGTGAACGACGGTGAGGGACAGGTTCTCCTTACCTACAAGAGACTTGCTGCCGACAGAGGCAACAAGCGGATCGAAGAAGCATTTAACAACAGGGAAGTATTGACAGCAAAGGTTTCACAGGTACTCGACGGCGGTTTGAGCGTAGTGGTAGATGAGGTTCGCATCTTTATCCCTGCAAGCCTTGTATCAGATGTGTATGAGAAGGATCTGAACAAATATGCCGGACAGGACATAGAATTTGTGATCAGCGAATATAATCCTAAGAGAAGAAGATACATCGGTGACCGCAAGCAGTTGATCGTCGCGAAGAAAGCTGAGATGCAGAAGGAACTGTTTGCAAGGATCAGTGTCGGCGATGTTGTGGAAGGTACTGTTAAGAATGTCACTGACTTTGGTGCGTTCATCGACCTCGGCGGAGTGGACGGTCTGCTCCATATCTCAGAGATGTCATGGGGACGCGTTGAAAATCCCAAGAAGGTATTCAAAGTCGGCGAGAACCTGAAAGTCCTGATCAAAGATATTGACGGAACAAAAGTTGCACTGTCACTCAAGTTTGACGATTCCAACCCGTGGAAGAATGCATCGACAAAGTATGCAGTCGGCAATGAGGTGACAGGTAAGGTTGCCAGAATGACTGATTTTGGTGCGTTTGTGGAGCTTGAGCCGGGTATCGACGCGCTGCTGCATGTCTCCCAGATCGCCAAGGAGCATATCGAGAAGCCGTCTGATGTGCTGACAGTAGGCCAGCAGGTGACAGCGAAGGTGGTTGACTTCAATGAGGAAGGCAAGAAGATCAGTCTGAGCATCAAGGCGCTGCTTGTACCGGAAAACAGGGAAACACCTGCGGCAGCGGCAAAGGAAGATGATTCTGATGTTGTGTCGGTTGATATCGATGCAGTGATTGCAAAGCAGGAAGCAGAGGATGCTGAATAGATTTTGAGTGTATGAAGATATGATATCAGAGCGGATCGTTCTGATATCATATTTATGCACACGGGCGTCCAGCGGAAAAATGTCAGCATGTGCTGACGGACGCCCGGCGCGCGAGTAGGGAAAGTCTTCCCTACTCGATTTCGTCTTATTGGAAAAGCGTGACGGCACGAAACGATGTGCAAGGGGAAATATAGGAGAAGAAAGGGGAATACTCATGGCGTATGATTATGAATATTTCAAAAAAGAAGTTTTTGCACTGACTAAAATTGACTTGAATGCATACAAAGAAAAGCAGATGAAGCGCAGAATCGATACCCTGATTGCAAAGCACAAAGTGACGGGATACGACAAGTTTGTGGCGAGGCTTCGGGATGACAAGGCTGTCTTTGATGATTTTGTCAATTATCTTACGATCAATGTATCGGAGTTTTATAGAAATCCCGAGCAGTGGAGGTTGATGGATAAGGAGATCATTCCGGAACTGATCGGGAGATTTGGCAAGAATCTGAAAGTGTGGAGTGCGGCGTGCTCGACAGGAGATGAGCCATATTCGCTGGTTATGGCGTTCTCGAAACATCTTCCGCTCAATCAGATCAACATTATCGCAACGGATATTGATAAACAGGTTATTGAGAAGGCGAAGGTGGGCTTATATAACGAAAAGAGCATTGCAGCCGTGCCAGACGACCTGAAAAAGAAATATTTTACAAAAGTGGGGCCTTCTTATCAGATCTCCAACGATATCAAGGCGAGAGTGCAGTTCAAGCAGCACAATCTGCTGAAAGATACATATCCGGACAAGTGCGACCTGATCGTGTGCAGAAATGTATTGATCTATTTTACGGAGGAGGCAAAGGATGAAGTGTTCCGCAAGTTCAATGCTTCATTGAAGCCGGAAGGAATCCTGTTCATAGGAAGCACAGAGCAGATCATGAATTATAAAGAGATCAATTATGAAAGAAAGAATTCGTTTTTCTATATTAAGAATAAATAAGTTGTTTTGAGACCGGATGGTCATTCAAAAGACCTGGAGTATTTTCAAATATGCTCCAGGTCTTTTGTTTTAGGAGCTGCTCGTACAGCTCCTAATGCACACGGGGCGCGTGGCACATCATCTCAAGAATATGATGCGCATACAGATTGAAGGTATCGCGCTGTGTCTTCAATTCGTCTGTCAGCTCGAAGAACAGACTCTTATCGTCGTAGTCTTTTTTGAAGAACGGGGTGAACAGGATATCCCACTGCGGAAGATAGGAGGATATTTTCCGCGTGTAACACGTTCTGGCAGATGCCTGTGTGCGGTAATCCTTATCAACGAAAGAGGCGACCGATCTGTGGATCGCGATATCCTCTTTTGGCAGATAGTAGTAATCCTTATAGTTGGAATAGAAATACTTCAACTCGCCCTCATAGATCGGAACGCGAAGCTTTCCTTCTGTGCCGCAGCCCGTAAAATAGCAGCCGTTTACCCCGTAGGATATTTCTGTGGGAAGCGGTGTGGGCAGCTTTAGGTTCATGATGATCTCCGAGCACTGCTTCTGGTTCACGTCCCTGTAATAGTTTGCCTGAACTCTTGTGACCTTGACAGGCAGGTGAAAAAGGTCGGGGATCGCAAGGGCAGCAACGATCTCAAGCATTCCCTTGACATCTTCTTCGTTGTGGAGCAGCAGAAGGTGTTCCTTTTCCGCATTATGGTTCAGGACATACTCGTGATAAATGTCGATCAGTTCGCCGCCCGTATACTGGTCCTCGCGGGCTGTCGCAGTGACAAAATTTTCAATGGTCTTCTGCTTGCAGTTTGGAAGCTTTAGGAACGTCTTGTAAGTGGACAGCCGTCTGTAGATATCGATTCCCTCAAAGTCATCAAAGCTAAAACGGATATTGTATTGCTGCAGTTTGTTCTGCAGATAGGGGATATCGAACTGATTGCCGTTAAAATGGATCAGGTAGCGGTACGGTCTGGCAAAGGCGACAAAAGCGTTCAATACATTGATCTCGTCCTCATAGTTGGTAGCAAGCCATTGAATCGAACGCCAGCAGGCAGGTCTGTCTGCACCCTTGTCAAGATAGGCGCAGCCGATCATGTAGAGATTGGAGCTGCGCACGTACAATCCTGTTGTCTCTATATCAATGAACAGAGTCTGTTCTGGCACACAAAGATTTTCAATTGGATATTTCGGGGATAAGATTCCCAGATCTTTCTGAATGCATTTCATAGCTGTGTTTTACACATTCCTTTCCTGGTCGTTGGTTTTGAAATCCTGCCGGCGCCGGCAGGCAGTTAGGTTACCATCTATTATAACTTACCATATGCGTGGATTGGTGTCAAAATATTTGTGCTGCTATTCTGGGGATATTTTTGTAAAAATTAGTGAAATTTGATCAAAGAAATAGTATAATGGACATAGGTTTATTTGATGAGGAAACTGCCTGACAGGAATCATCAAAATCAAAAAGGAAAGAAGGAGCGAAAAGATGGCAAAACTTACATTTCGAGGCGGCGTACATCCCTATGACGGCAAGGATCTGTCAAAGGACAAACCCATGAAGACCATCGTGCCGAAGGGGGAGATGGTGTATCCGCTCAGCCAGCATATCGGCGCGCCGGCAGTCCCGGTGGTGAAAAAGGGCGACAGGGTGCTTGCCGGACAAAAAATAGCGGATGCGGGAGGATTCGTGTCTGCCCCGATCTATGCGACAGTATCCGGCACGGTGAAAACGATCGAACCCAGGCGTGTTGTCACGGGGGATATGGTCAACGCTGTGATCATCGACAATGACGGGCTCTTTGAGGAAGTCGAATACATTCCACATGATCCGGAAAAATTGAATAAAAAAGAGATCATAGACCTGATCAAAGAGGCCGGTGTAGTCGGTATGGGCGGCGCAGGTTTTCCGACGCATGTGAAGCTCTCGCCCAAGGAGCCGGACAAGATCGAGTATGTGATCGCAAACTGTGCGGAGTGCGAGCCTTATCTGACATCGGATTACCGCAGGATGCTCGAGGAACCGCAGAAACTGATCGACGGCATGAAGATCATTCTCCGTCTGTTTGACAATGCGCAGGGGATCCTGGCGGTGGAGGACAACAAGCAGGACTGTATCGAACTGCTCACGCGGCTGACAGCGCAGGAGAGCAGGATCACAGTGATGGCGCTTAAGACAAAGTATCCGCAGGGCGCGGAGAGACAACTGATCTATGCGACGACGGGCAGGGAGATCAACTCTTCGATGCTTCCGGCAGACGCAGGCTGCGTGGTGGACAATGTCGATACGATCGTGGCGGTGTATCATGCGGTGGCGGAGGGAAAGCCCCTGATGAACAGGATCGTCACAGTCACGGGCGATGCGGTCAATGATCCGCGGAACTTCTATGTCCGTATCGGCATGAACTATCATGATCTGATCGAGGAAGCAGGCGGTTTCAAGACGGAGCCGGAGAAGGTGGTGTCGGGCGGCCCGATGATGGGATTTGCCCTGTTTGACCTGAATGTGCCTACGACCAAGACGGCATCGGCGCTTTTGTGCCTGACGAAAGATGAAGTATCGGCGCTCGCGCCAAGTCCCTGTATCAACTGCGGGCGCTGTGTCGAGGCGTGTCCCGGGCGAGTCGTTCCGAGGAAGCTTGCTGTCCTGGCAGAGCATGGCGACGAGGAGGCATTTCTGGCAAATGACGGGATGGAGTGCTGTGAGTGCGGGTGCTGCAGTTTTGTCTGTCCGGCAAAGCGCCAGTTGACACAGTCCATCAAGTCCATGCGCAAGACACTGCTCGGAAAGAAGAAAAAAGCATGAAGGGAATTTCTATGCCTTCTAAAACTTCATGCTGAAAATCAGTGTAAAGGAGAAAAAATATGTTAAAGGTATCATCAAACCCACATATACGGTCAAAGGACACGACATCGCGCATCATGCAGTATGTGGTGATCGCCCTGCTTCCGGCGACGGTATTCGGGGTATTTAACTTCGGGCTGAATGCGCTGCTGCTGGTGCTGGTCACCGTGGCGACGACAGTCCTTACAGAGTACATATATGACAGATGCATGAAAAAGAAGATCTCAATCGGCGATTTCTCCGCAGTTGTCACGGGTCTGCTGCTGGCGCTGAACCTGCCGCCAAAAGCACCGCTGTGGATCGGGGTGATCGGCGGCGTGTTTGCGATCATAGTGGTAAAAATGCTGTTTGGCGGACTCGGACAGAATTTTATGAATCCGGCGCTCGGTGCCAGATGTTTCCTGATCATCTCATTTACATCCATCATGACGAACTTTGACTGTGATGCGTATACGGGTGCCACTCCGCTAGCGGCGATCAAGGCGGGCGAGGGTGCGCCAGGGCTTCTGGATATGGTCATCGGGCAGACGGCAGGTACGATCGGGGAGACGAGCATGATCGCGCTGCTGATCGGCGCGGCATTTCTGCTGGCAATGAAAGTGATCGACCTGCGCGTGCCGGGTTCCTATATACTCAGTTTTGTCGTGTTTATCCTGTTGTTTAGCGGGCGCGGGCTGGATCCGGTCTATATCCTGTCGCAGCTTGCGGGCGGCGGGCTGATGCTGGGAGCGTTTTTCATGGCGACGGACTATGTCACGAGACCGATCACGAAGAACGGACAGTATGTGTTTGGCATTTTTCTGGGCATCATGACAGGTATTTTCAGAATTTTCGGACCGTCTGCGGAGGGCGTATCCTACGCGATCATCATCGGGAATCTGCTGGTGCCTCTGATCGAAAAAGTTACGAAGCCCACCGCTTTTGGGAAAAAGAAAACAAAGAAGGAGGCAGCTTGATATGGATAGCGAAAAGAAATCAATGTTAAAGGACGCGCTGATCCTCTTTGCGATAACGCTTGCAGCGGGGCTGCTGCTGGGATTTGTCCATGATGTCACGAAAGAACCGATCGCGGAGCAGAAGGCGAAAGCGAAGGCAGAGGCGTGCAGGAATGTATTTGCAGATGCGGATGCCTTTGAGGCTCTGGCGGCGGAGGACGGCCCTACGGCGTATTTTATGGCAGGACAGGATTCCAATGTGGATATCGACGAGGTGATGCGGGCGCTTGACAGCTCTGGTCAGTTGCTGGGATATGTGATCACCGTCACAGACCATGAGGGCTACGGCGGCGACATCCAGTTCTCGATGGGGGTGACACTGGACGGAACGCTCAACGGCATATCGCTTTTGAACATCAAGGAGACGGCGGGGCTTGGCATGAAAGCGGGCGATGTGCTCGTGCCGCAGTTTGCGGATAAAAAGGTCGAGAGCTTTACATATACAAAATCAGGTTCGACAAGCGACAGCGAGATTGATGCGATCAGCGGTGCGACGATCACTACGAATGCGATTGTCAACGGAGTGAACAGCGGTCTGCTCTTATTCAGGGATGTGCTTGTGGAAAACGAAGGAGGTGCTGTCAATGAGTGAAGTGAACAGTGAAGCAAAACAGGGTTCCATGGAAGTATTTTTCAATGGACTCGTGAAAGAAAATCCTACCTTTGTATTGGCGCTTGGAATGTGTCCGACACTCGCGGTGACGACGTCAGCCGTCAACGGACTTGGCATGGGACTGACCACAACAGCCGTGCTGGTGCTCAGCAACGCCATCATATCCCTGCTTCGGCATATCATTCCGAACCGTGTGCGGATCCCGGCGTTTATCGTGATCGTGGCTTCCTTTGTGACCATGGTGGAGCTGCTGCTCGAGGGCTTTATCCCAAGCCTGTATTCCGCGCTTGGGTTATATATTCCGCTGATCGTTGTAAACTGTATCATTCTGGGACGTGCGGAGTCCTTTGCATCCAAAAATCCGGTGATCCCGTCCATCTTTGACGGTCTGGGAATGGGACTTGGCTTTACGGTGGCGCTCACGGCGATCGGTGCGGTGAGAGAGCTTCTGGGGGCAGGCGAGTTCTTTGGCGTGCCGGTGATCAACAAGGTACTTGGCGGCATCTCGTCCATGATCGGACGCGAGGAGCCGATCGAGTATGTTCCGATCAGTATCTTTGTGCTCGCACCGGGTGCGTTCTTCGTGCTTGCCGCGCTCACGGCGCTTCAGAACCGTGTCAAGAGAAAGATGCGGGAAAAGGGACAGAACGCGGACAAGATCCAGTCAGGCTGCAGTTCGGACTGCGCAAGCTGTTCTGACGGCGGGTGCGCACACCGCTTTGTCGATGTGGACGGGGCGCCCGGCTCTGTGGCGGACGCGAAGAAAGAATAAAAGAGGTGGACTGTGACAGATTTAATGCGCAGACGAAAATGCGCAGAAAGGATAGAAAGATGCTTGACGTAGTAAAGGATTTATTGATATTGATGATCAGCTCCTCGCTTGTGAGCAATGTCGTGCTGAGCCAGTTTCTGGGGCTTTGTCCGTTCCTTGGCGTTTCCAAGAAGGTCGACACGGCGCTTGGCATGGGCGGCGCGGTCATTTTCGTCATCACGATCGCATCCGGTGTGGCGGCTGTCATATACAAGGTGATCTTGGAGCGGTTTGACATCACGTATCTGCAGACGATCGTGTTCATATTAGTCATCGCCGCATTGGTGCAGTTTGTGGAAATGTTTCTGAAAAAGTATGTGCCGTCGCTTTATCAGGCGCTTGGTGTGTACCTTCCGCTGATCACGACAAACTGTGCGGTGCTTGGCATCGCGCTCACAAACGTGCAGAAAAATTATGGGATCGGATTCAGTATCGCGAGCGGTCTGTTCACAGCGGTCGGATTTCTGATCGCGATCGTGGTTCTCGCAGGGATCCGCGAAAAGATGGAGTACAATGACATACCGGAGTCTTTCAAGGGCATGCCGATCGTGCTGATCACAGCGGGGCTGATGGCGATCGCGTTCTGCGGATTCTCGGGATTGTTGTAGAGGAGGGGGACATATGGATATAACAGCGATAGTGACTGCCGTCCTGGTTGTGGGCGGAGTGGGTTTATTCTTAGGGATCTTCCTCGGCATCGCCAGTATTGTATTTAAGGTAGAGGTAGATGAGAAGGAGGAGGCTGTCCTGGGCGTGCTTCCCGGAAATAACTGCGGCGGCTGCGGATATCCCGGCTGTTCGGGACTTGCCGCGGCGATCGCAAAGGGCGAGGCGCCAGTCAATGCCTGCCCTGTCGGCGGCGAACCGGTCGGCAATAAGATCGCGGCGATCATGGGCGTGGAGGCAGGCGAGTCTGTCAGGATGACAGCTTTTGTGAAATGCGCGGGCGACTGTGAGAAGACGACACAGATCTATGAGTATACAGGTGTGGAGGACTGCGGCATGGTACGCTATGTGCCGGACGGCGGCGCGAAATCCTGTGACCACGGCTGTCTCGGGTATGGCAACTGCGTGAAAGCGTGCCCTTTTGATGCGATCCACATCGTGAACGGGATCGCGAAAGTTGACAAGGAGAAGTGCAAGGCGTGCGGCAAATGCGTGGCTGCGTGTCCAAAGCAGTTGATCGAGCTGATACCGTATGACGCGAAGGCAGTGGTGGCGTGCAGTTCCAGAGACAAAGGACCGGTCACCATGAAAGCCTGCCAGACCGGGTGCATCGGCTGCAGCCTCTGCGTGAAGGTGTGCCCTTCGGGAGCAGTGACCGTGACGGATTTCCATGCGCATATCGACCAGAGCAAGTGTACCGGATGCGGTGCGTGCAAGGAGAAATGCCCGAAGAAGGCGATCGTGTAAAAAATAATGAATGCGAAGATGAAGAAAGGCATATATTAATATTGCAGTGTTAATGCATTATAGTTCAGTTCAGAACTTTGCATTACGCTGCAAATTATGGCTTATACAAGCCACGTTTTGGACTCATTGCATCTTGACAGCACGGACATTTGGATATATACTTTAATTACAGTAAGTGATTGCTGCAAATGTTTGTTGCTACTCGATATGCAACTAAAATAAGGTCGAGTTCAAATGTTTGTCGCTACTCGAAATGCGACTTATAAAAGGTCGAGTTCAAATGTTTGGAGGCTCCGTTCGATAGAGTGGAGTCTCCTTTTATGCGCGGACCCGTGCAGAGGAAGATGGTTAGGGGAATAAAATGAAAGTAGGGAATTTTTACTATATAGATGATCAATATTTTTTGGATTTTCCAGATCCGTATCTGATGAAGAATAAAGAAACTGTAGGCGGACAGATGCATGATAGACCTTGCTTTTATGCTATTCAAGACAACTCTGCAGGAATATATTGGATGATTCCGTTTTCATCTCAGATTTCAAAGTTTAAAGAGATACATAACAACAAAATACAAAAGTATAAGCGCTGCGATACGATTGTATTTGGCGAAGTCTTAGGTCATGAGAAAGCATTTCTTATTCAGAATATGTGTCCGGTAATATCAAAATATATAAAGAATGAATATATTGATTCACATGCAAACGTTCCAGTGCGTGTAAATGGAGTTTTGGAGAAGGAATTGAAGGAAAAAGCCAGTAAAGTATTGGCACTTCAAAGAAAAGGCTCAAAGCTTATCTTCCCAGATGTATTAGCGATTGAAAAAAAATTGAAGAATGATAACTGACCATGACGGATATTCTCAAAATGCAGGTGAGACTCTCGGATTTGGGGGATATTGATGTGAAACAAAGGAATGTTCTTATGCCGGTAGTAGTTGGGGTTTTGCTGTGCTTGTGCACGGCATGTGCAGAAAATCTTCCATTTGCTGACAACGAAATAGAGGAGATACAGGCAGACGTATTGTTTGATACACAGGTTGAAGAGAGCACCCAAAATACTGATCACGAAGTAGAGGAGACGAATAATTTATCTATAGAGCGTGCCGCGCGTGTTTCTTCTGTCAGTCTTGATCTTTATACGGAAGAACGGAGCACGAAAATAGGGGACGATACCCTATTGTGGACGAGGAAATGCACCTATCCGGTTGTAAGGATCGAAGAAAATGAAAGTGCTGCCAGCAAGATCAATGCAGATATACAGGAAAGGGTGGATTCTTTTCATCAGGATACTTTTGTGCCGGACATTGCAGATGAGGACTATCACAGTATTTACGATGCAAGTGATTCTGATGATCTTCACTTTTACGCCTATTCTGATGAGATGACATTTACTGTTACCCGTGCTGACAGCAAGGTCCTTTCTTTTCTTGTGATGACACAATACTATATCGGTGGTGCGCATGGTATGGATTACTATACCGGACTAAACTACGATACACAGACTGGTGAGCTGATCCGTTTTGACGATCTTACGGGAAATGCAGGTGCTTTTCGGCAGGATACGCTTGCATTTATTCACAGCCTTGCTTCCGCAGCCGCTTATCAGAGCATTATGTGGGAGAATGATGTCGACGAACTGCAAGAGGTTTTATATCAGGATGAAAGATGGTATCTTTCAACATCAGGGCTGGTTCTTTTCAGCAATCCTTATGAACTTGGTGCTTTTTCCGCAGGCAGTATTGAGTTTACCATTCCTTATTCTGATCTGGAAGAGATGGGGTTTCATGAGAAATATGAGTATACGGGAACGAGGACGACTCTGCTGCAGACAGAGGAAGCCTGTTTCATGGATTTAAACGGGGACGGGCAGGAGGAGGAGATCCGGTTTTATATCGATATGAGGGGAAGTGCCAATACGGATGTTCATTTTTTGATCGATGGTACAGACTATGCCGCGGAACAGGAAACATTGCCTGCACAATTATCAGATGATGATTATATTTTTTGCTGGGCAGAGTGCTTTCTATACGATATGGATCCAACAGACACCACGACAGAGATCGCTTTTCAGATGAATCATATCAACTGGAAAGAGGATATTGTTACGCCGTACACCTTTTTCTATCGCTATGAAGGAAATGGCGATCTCATTTATCTTGGAAGAACAGAGGGGACGATCACTGATCCGACGGCAGTGTGGAATATCGTGTCAAAGGACAGATGATCTGCCCTGTTCCTGTAATATCGTTACGAAGAAGGGATGATCTCGTAATCCTTCGTGACGAACAGTGCGTCGATACCTTCCAGGCTGCGGATATGCGCCAGCCCCTTTTCCAGTCCGAGGAGGTAGCAGTAGGTGCTGAGGGCATCTCCTTCCATGGAGGAATCAGAGAGGATCGTGACACCGAGAAGGTCATTCTGGACAGGATAGCCTGTCGCCGCATCAAAGATGTGATGATAGATCGTCCTGTCTTTTTTTGTCCCGTCAATCGTAAAATAGCGCTCGTAGCAGCCGGAAGAAACGACAGAAATGTCATTTTCCTGGATCGTTGTGAGGACTTCGCTGACGGCGCCAAATGGTTTCTGAATGCCGACGGTGAATGAGGAACCGTCAGGCTTGCCGCCGATGAGCAGGACATTGCCGCCAAGACTGATGATGCCGCTCTCCACGCCCTGCGACAACAGATATGCTTTCAGGCGGTCTGCGATATAACCCTTGGCGATAAAGCCGAGGTCGATGGCGCTGTGCGCGTCCGTCAAAGTAATATAATAGCTGTCATCTTCGGAAAGCTCGTCGCGGTATCCGACCGCGGTCCCGTCGGCATCGGTGATGAGGACATTCCGATAATTGACATGATCCAAAAGTTCCGAGAGTGTCTGATCAGAAGGAATATAATATTCGTGATCGAAAGACGCGTCTTGCTGCTTCATCTGCCCGGCGATATCCCATTCTTCGGCGACCGGACGGAGGGTGAGATCCAGCATCCCCTGGCTCTGGTCACAGTAGTACAGCGCAGACTGGATCAGGGATGCCGTTTCGTAGGAGACGGCTGTCTTTTCGCCGCCGGCATGATTGATATCCCACACTTCGGAGCCCTCCTGTGTGGCGCTGAAAAGGGATTCGTACTGTTCGCAGAGCTCCATGCAGTGATCGAGGGCATCGGCTTTCTTCCCGTCATAGACCGTGATGGTCACAACCGTATCAAAAGCAAAGCCAGTCCGGGAAACGGGCATCTGTGAGCGGTTTTTGGAACAGCCGGTTATGCAGGCGGTTAGCAGGAGGATCAGGCAGTGTATCTTTTTCATGGCAAATGTGTACCTCGGCGTCTGAAAATTTTGCGGACAATAGAACCGTGTACCTATTTTACTACAAAAATCTGCGCATTTCTATATCGTTTTTTATATGAATCCATAAAATTTGTGAAATATTCAGAAAATAATTGAAATTGTTTTCAGAATGCTATATAATGAATTTTGTAAATTTGTTATGTAAAGCACTGCATATCCATATTTGCAGATATGTATTGATCAGGGTAAAAATCTAAGACCAGATAAAATTGCATAAAAACGGAAGAAAAATGGGATAAAAATTGAATAGAAATGGAATAGAAACGGGGGATTTACTATATGAAGCACGATGATTACTATGAGGAGGAACACGGTTCGGGCTCCAAGATAACGTATGTGTACATGGCATTGATCATGTCAACCGTTATTCTGGGTGTGACAGCGCTGGTATTCTGGGCAAACCAGTCGCGGTCGAGGTCGGACGGAAGCGGCTATGCTGCGGCGGTAGCCCAGAAAGAGGCGCAGGAAGCGGAGGCGAACAGAAAGTCGGAGGCGAACGCGTCGGCGAGTGTGATCGAGGAGAGCAAGTTAACGTCAAACGACCTGGATATATGGACGCTTCCTGACACCGGACGCGAAAAAAACAATTCCACTTCAAACAAAAATAACGGCACCGTGACGAACCAGACTACAGGCGAGACGGTTATAGACGGCTCTGCAAATACTTCGGACAGCACAGACAAGTCCAAGACTGCCGACGAGCTGACAAACGGCAAGACTTCTGTCTATGACATGACGACCAAGGAAGATGTCAGCGGGGATAAGAAGAACGGGAGTGACACGGACAAAGCGAAGGAAGAGGACGAAAAGGACAAAGACGAGGATGAGGACGACGACGATCAGGAGACACGCATCCAGGTAAAGCATTCAGATGGATCCAAGGAGTGGGTGGATATCAATGAGGATATTTCCCGAAATAAGTATGATCTCTCAAAGCTTACTTATCAGAAGCCGATCATGAATTATTATGAGGACGGCAAGCTTGTGTCGAAGTGCGGTGTCGATATCTCAGCGAATCAGGGGGATGTTGATTTTAGCAAATTAAAGAGCGCTGGGTGTGATTTTGTCATGCTCAAGGTTGGTGCCAGGGGCTACAGCAGCGGAAACATTGTCTCGGACGCAAATTTTAAGGACAATCTCAAGGCGGCAAAGAAAGCGGGACTTGACATCGGTGTCTATTTCTGCTCACAGGCAGTCAGCAAATCTGAGGCGAGGGAGGAAGCGGATGAGCTTCTTGACGCGATATCAGGCTACAGTGTCAAATACCCGGTGGCATTTGTGATGGAAACTGTCGATGAGGATATGGCGCGGATCGAGGCGCTTGATATGGCAGACCGGACGCAGGTGGCAAAAGCTTTTATGGACAGGGTGGAGGATGCGGGCTATCACCCGATGATCTACGGCGATAAAGAATGGCTTCTGACCATGGTGGACATGGAGGAGCTGCAGGACTATGATGTGTGGTTTGCACAGGACAGCGATGAGCCGGAGTATCCCTATGAGTTTGGCATGTGGCAGTATGACTCTGACGCCAGCATCAAAGGGATCACAGGTGATGCGGTGATGATCATGAGTTTTAAGGATTATGCAAAATAATATAATTCAATATCTTATCCGATATTTTGAGGCGGGAGTAGATGTCCGCGTATAGGGACGGGGACAGCCCGTCGATGTAGTTTGGCGTATAGTTTTTCTGTACGCCTTTTTTTTTCAGGATGTCGATCGCCTTATTGTAGGCGATGGCGGCGTCGATCTCGCTGTGATAATATCCGATCACATAGTAACCGGGAACGTTGATGCGCGCCCGGTATCTTTTTTTTCCCTTGCACGTGACTTGGGAAACACCCTGATAGCGGTTGATGATGGCGAGGTTTTCATGGCGGAAGTCCGTGTCGTCATCATTCAGAAAGAGATAGTCCTTTCCGGCGACGGCAAAGCTGCGGATACCATAGCGGTTCAGGATATTGACCTGCATGCCGTAATCGGCGACAAAGAGATGGTCGCCGCGCTTCATGATCTTGTGCTTGGCGTAGTAAAACAGATCGTCAATATCAAATTTCAGCACATCTACAGGCGACAGATAGTAGTAAAAAAATTTGGGGCGGGCGTAGATTGGCGTGCCAAAGTAAATGCCGTTGTCGCGGAAATTGATGAGGATGACCCACTTTTCAAAAGGGAGGGGGGAGGTGTCCTGATACTGGTTGATGTTTAACCTGTCATGATTCAGGAGTCTGTCAGCTTCGGTGTATGCCGCATTTGCGGCGGGCATGGCATCAAAGCTGCCCAGACTGATATGTTTTCTCCGATAAGTGATGGAAGCGCGGTAGTACACCGTGCCATCCTTTTTTTGTGCAGTGAATACACCCTTCATCTTTATAATCCCCTTAGAATCTGTGTCTGTTATAGATATTGTATGGGTATGAAAGCTGTTTGTCAAGGTTTCGCCCATTGTTGATAGTGTAACTTTACTTGGGGGATGCAGTGGATAGTCTCCCTTATTCTGTCAGCATAAGCTTGCAATCGTATTATAGAAGTTCAACCGCCCTGAAATCTGGCTGCTTATATGC
>JAETQI010000046.1 GCA_021770755.1 Lachnospiraceae bacterium | reverse complement strand
TAGGGGCACCTCCTCTTTTTATGTGTATGTTTTATTGGTAATTACATTATAACATAAAAAGAAGGTGCTCCATATTATTTTTTGGAAAAATTCCCCAAGTAAAGTTACACTATCAACAATCCGACATTACATCCCGATCATGGAAGTAAATTCCGTCATCATCTCGGAGATTTTGATCTGCTGCGGGCAGACCTGCTCACAGCCCCTGCAGCCGATGCAGTTTGCCGGACGCTGCTCCTGCGGCATGCTCGCCACCGCCATAGGTGCGATGAAACCGCCGCCCGTGAGCTTATGCTCGTTGTACAGGGCGATCAGCTCCGGGATCGGCAGCTTCTTTGGACAATGGCTGGTGCAGTAATGACATGATGTGCAGGGCAGTCCTCCCTTCTTCGTCTCCTCGTCCACATATTTCAGCAGGGTGCTGGTCTCTTCCTCACTCAGCGGTTCGTCTGTACTGTATGTATCGATGTTTGCCTTTAACTGCTCCATCGTGGACATGCCGGACAGCACCATCGTCACACCCGGGATACTCTGCAGAAAGCGAAATGCAAAGCCGGGAACAGTCTCTTTAGGACGCATGGCTTTCATCGCGGCAGTCAGCTCTGCGGAGGCGGATGCCAGTTTCCCGCCGCGCAGCGGCTCCATGACCCACACAGGGATACCCGCCTTGTCAAGCAGCGCTACTTTCTCCTGCGCGTTCTGGAAATGCCAGTCCATATAGTTGATCTGGAGCTGGCAGAATTCCATATGTTTCCCATATGCGTCCAGAAAACGCGAAATGACCTCCGCGCTGCCGTGCGCCGAGAATCCGAGATGACGGATCCGCCCGTTTTCCTTCTGTTTTAACAGATATTCCAAAATGCCGAACTCAGGATTCAGATACGCATCAATATTCCCTTCGTAAACATTGTGAAACAGATAGAAATCAAAATACGGTGTCTGGCACTTTGCAAGCTGCGCCTCAAAGATCTCCTCCACCTTATCCATGTTGGAGAGGTCATATCCCGGAAATTTGGTGGCAAGATAATAACGGTCCCTCGGATATCTGGCGAGATATTTTCCGACTGTAAGCTCCGAGTTGCCGCCATGATACCCCCACGCCGTGTCAAAATAATTGATCCCGTTGTGATACGCATAGTCGATCATCTCTGCTGCCGCAGCCTCGTCGACTGTATTGTCGTCACCCCCGAGCACAGGGAGGCGCATCATGCCAAGTCCCAGCGCAGAGAGCTGCAGATCCTGAAATTTTTTGTAGATCATAGATCATATCCTCCTTATTTGATAAATATTATATTGTTTCGTTTTCGTCCCAGACAAGTTTTCCCGTCACCAACGCGTCATCATACCGCCTGATCTTGTACTCAAGACGCTCCAGTTCCCGCTGGTATTTCTCGATCTGTTTTACGATCCCTTCCCGGACCTCACGCAGCAGATCCCGCCGCGCCAGAAACGTCTCATCCCCCTGCTGGCACAGCCTCATGTATTGGGCAACCATCTCCACAGGGACTCCGGCATTGCGCATGCACAGCGCATTTTCCACAAAACCAATGTCCTGCTCTGTGTAATCCCGGATGTTGTTCTTCGTCCGGTGCACTGCCGGTATGATTCCCACCCGCTCGTAATATCTGAGGGTATCCGGGGAAATATGATACTGCTCGCACACTTCCTTGATCGTCATGCTCGTCACCTCCAAACCATACCAGATCCCTTTTATTATACAGGTTGGAGTAAACTCTAAGTCAAGTAGTTTTTCGGGTAAACCGGTGATCGTTCAATGATGAAACCGGCGGTAGCATCGAAATAAGCACAGCCACTGGATATACAGCGTAACGCCGTCCTCGTGTGCATGCGGCAGTCCCGCCTGACGCAGCGCCGCCGACACCTGTCTTTTGGTCAGCAGTCCCCTGCTGCCGCAGAGTCCGTATTTGAGGGAATGCTCCACAAACTTCTGAAATGCTCCGAATTCCTTTCTGTCCAGATCCGGTACTTTCTTTTTGGAAAAATGTATGAGAACCGTGTCCACCGACGGCGCAGGGTGAAAATCCTCCCTGTGAAAATGGTACGCGATCTCCATATTCCAGTTTACTTTCAGCAGCAGCGACTTTCCTGTCTCCCTGGGAATCCCCATAAACCGCTTCGCCGCTCCCTTCTCCATGACAAGCCAGATATCCGCAGGCGGATCTGACACACGCGTCAGCTTTTCGACGATCTGCGTGGTGATGAAGAACGGAATGTTGGCAAAAACCTTATAGCCGCCCTTTGCCGGAAGACTGTACTTTAAGAAATCCCCATGTACCAGCCGCAGATTGGTGCACTGCGAAAGCCTCCCCCGCGCACTCTCGTACAGCTTCCGGTCGATCTCGATCGAGCAGACGCTCCCTGCCTGTTCACACAATACTTCCGTCAGATGTCCTTTTCCGGTTCCGATCTCGAGTACGGTATCCTCTGCGCTGATCCCTGCCAGCCGGATGATCCTGCGGATCAGTTTCCGGCTTGTGATAAAATTCTGTGAATCCGATAAATGTCTTGCTGTGTCCTTTTGCATTATTTGCCTCCTCCTAAACAGGTATTTACAGGTTTCGCGAAAAAGGCAATAAAAAAGCAGGAGAAATTCTGACTAAAACGGAATTTTCCTGCTAAATCAATGCAACACGACAGACAGCACAGGCACAGCGGCAAAATCCGCTGCATCTGTCCGGCCGACACTTATACACCATCCGCTTTTCAGCCGGACAGTGTACAGGATATATTATTCGCACGCAAAAAACTCCCGTCTTATAAGACGATTCATCTGCTTTCTACTGCCCCTGTATGCGGGTGCGTGCACAACGAATAATAATCCCCACGTGTAAGCCACCTTTCTATATCGATTTTGTTCAATTATTGACTGGTTCCAGCATATCACAGAAAACTTTGCGCTGTCAAGAAAAAGAATGGCCGCCGGTCACGGCACTGTGATGATAAATTATGCTTTTTCCCCACCAGTACAGCGTAAGCCTCCACTTCAAGATAGCCTTGATCTCGGTTCGTTTTTCAGCATGTACGGTGTTCCTTCTGCGATCACCTCGCCGCCAGACGAGTCCGATCCGGGACCCATTTCGATGATCCAGTGGCAATTGGACAGGACTGTAACATCATGTTCGATCACGATGACAGAGTGCCCCTGATCGATCAGCCGTTTCAATATCACATTCAGGTTATGGATATCGTACAAGCCCAATCCGATCGTCGGTTCGTCCATCAGGTAGAGCATGTTTTCTTTTTTTTCCAAGAGACTCTTTAGAAGCTTGATGCGCTGTGCCTCTCCCCCGCTCAAAGTCGGTGTTGGCTGCCCCAGCGTAAGATATCCCAATCCAAGAGATTCCAATTCACACAAGATGGTTTGGATCTTCTTCGCGGAGCCAAAAAATTCCTTCGCCTCAGTTATTGTCATCTCCATGGTTCCAGCGATATCTTTTCCTTTGCTTTCCTCCGCCTGTATATGCTTCATCAATCCCGTGTATGTCGCCACTGTGGAACGACTATTTCTTCCGATCGGATTCTGCGATACATAGACGTAGCCTGTGATGCGGCCCGCTCCACAGAGCGATGCCCCCTGACAGGTATCCTCTGTCAGCCCGTCCTCAATGGCACTGTGAAAGTATCTCCCCAGCAACGGAACAAGTGTTTTTGCGATCAGGGAACTCTTTCCGCTGCCGGATACGCCTGCTATCCCGACCAACCGATGCAGCGGAATCGACACTTCAATATTTTTCAGGTTGTTTGCGCTGGCATTGCTGATCAGCAGCCGATCAGTTTCATTTGCCTGTACCGCTGGCAGCTCTGATCTGTCACTGATCTGATTGATGTATCGTGCCGTGACGGATCGGTCACATAGAAGCAATCCGCCATAGCTTCCTTCATAGATGATGTTTCCGCCCCGCATCCCGCCATAAGGTCCGAAATCGATCACATGATCCGCCCTTTCCATCGCCTCGATATTGTGTTCTATGACGATCACCGTATTGCCCTTTTCACAGAGCCGCCGCATCTGATCGAGCACTTGGGTCTTTTCCGCCGGATGCAGTCCTGTCAGCGGCTCGTCTGCGATCACCACGAGATCCTCCATCGTGTTCTGCAATAATGCCGCTAATCTTAAACGTTGGTATTCGCCTCCGCTGAGGCTTGGAATGGCGCGGTACAGGTTCAGATATCCCAGCCCGATCCGGATCAAGTCATCTAACTGGTCAATGATGAGTTTGCCGATATTTTTTCCCAACGCTGTGGCAGCCTCCCGCTCCGTCAGCTTTTTGATAAATTCCTGCAGTCGGTCGATCGGGTACCGCGACGCTTCCGGCAGTGATACCGCTTCGATCTTTATGCTGCGCCCTGTCTCACTCAGCCGGTCACCTTTACATTCCGGACAGATGTACTTGCGCAGCAGCGTTCCGCTATATCGGTCTTCCTTATAAAGTTTTATTAAATACGGGCCGATCCCGCGAAAGTGACTCTTTGTGGATTCCAGCCCGTTCAAAAAAGCATCCGCCACCGTTGCCGGCTGTCTGTTCAGCGGCTCTGTCGGGTCTGCGTGCAGTGCTTCCGCAAAAAAAGAAAGCTGTTTTCTGAGCGGCTTACATTCCGGGATCAATGCGCACAGTTCCGGCAGCGTCTTGTGGCTGTTCTCCCAAAACAGATCAAGATCCACATCTACCACATACCCCATTCCATTGCATCTTTTGCACTTTCCGGCGGAGGTGTTAAATGATAAATGGCGGCTTTCTACAGAAGAAAATTTTGCACTCACTCCCTCTGTCAGATACAATAGGCGCAAATGATCGAGGATCCCGGTTTTCGTCCCCACCGTTGACCTTGGATTCCATCTGCCCTCGCTGGCACTTTTGACAGAGACCGTCGGATTCAGTCCCGTAATATGCTCATAGTGGTTGCGAACTGACGTTCGCTGCGGCAGTCCGAGACTTTCCAGATATTCGCAGCTTCCGGCTTCATCTAATATGTCGCAGATCAGACTTGTCTTTCCCGCCCCGCTCACCCCGGTCACTACAACAAACTTGTTTTTTGGGATCGCGATGTCCACATGCCTCAGATTATGCAAATATGCATTCTTTACCTTTATATAATCCATGATCTACCTTCTGTTCTTTGCAATCCCTGATCGTTTCTTTCCATATCTGCGCCGCTTCCCTTGATGCCATGGAATTTTTCTCACACAGATATACCTGTGTCAGATCCAGTTGCGGCGTGCAGACAATATACTGTCCGCCTGCACCGACAGCATAATATGTCCTTAAACCATCTATGTCGCAGTTCCACCAGCCATATCCGTAATACAGATCTTTATCTGCAGTCGGCACTTTCATCGAGGTTGACAGATCGATCCACGATTCCGGCACGAGGGACTGCCCGTTCCAAATGCCCCGTTTTGTGTATAGATATCCAAACTTCGCCAGATCCCTACCGCTAAGCTTTAATCCATATCCCCCATAATTTACGCCTTTTGCATCGGCTTCCCATTCTGTACAGGTGATTCCCAGTCTGGAAAATAACGCTTCGTTTGCAAATTCCAGCGGTGTCCTGCCGGTTGCCTGCCACAAAATATTTGAGAGCAAATGGTAGTTTGCGTCATTATAAATAAATCTTCCGATATTTCTCCGGTTGACTGGAAGCCGCAGCAGCAGCTTTAATTCGTTATCACTCTGACTCATGCGTCTGTTAAATCCGGCATTTGCAGGACAAAAGATCCCTGATGTCATCATGAGCAGATTCTCGATCGTGATATCTTCTTTATACCATTCCTGCGGTCCTGAGACAAACGCCGGAAAATGATCCGCCACCGCATCGTTAAGGTCAAGATACCGGTTCCCGGCCGCGATACCGACCAGTGCGGACAAGAAGCTTTTTGTCACGGAAAATATCATTCCTTTTGTATGCTTTGTAAATCCTTCTCCATAACATTCCCTGACGATCATTCCTTCCCTGACGACCAGGGCGCAATAAATTTTCTTATTTACCATAATCATCTCCTGCAATTTCCAGATACGGTCCTATCATCGATTTCCCCGACGCCTTCAATTCTTTCGGAGTGCCTGTCATGATGATATTTCCGCCGCGGCTTCCGCTGCCGGGACCAAGCTCGATGATATGATCACACCATGACAGTACCTTTACATCATGTTCGATCACAATAATTGAATTTCCCCCGCAAACGATCTCATCGATCACGTCAAGCAGCCGTTCTGCATCGGACTCTCCCAGCCCGAAGGTCGGCTCATCGAGGATATATAGCATATTGCCATTTCGCCGCTTTAATAGCTGTTTCATCAGTTTCAACCGCTGGCACTCCCCTCCGCTAAGCGTCGACAACGGCTGCCCGAGCGTCATATATCCCAACCCTATCTTTTCAAGCATCTCTAACCCCGCTGTCAACTTCGCAGATCCGCCCAGGCAGGAAAGACCTTCACCTGCACATTCAAAGAACGCGCGCGCTTCATGAACCGGCATCGCTAAAATGTCCGCGATATTCTTGTTGGATACTGTCACGGAGAGGACATCCTTGCGGTATCTCTTTCCGCTGCATTCCGCGCATATTTCCTCATAGACAAACCCGGCATGTCTTTTCTCGATAAATCCGATCCCTTTGCACTGATCGCAGACACCCTGAGGATCAATGGAGAACAGCTTTCTGATAAATGCCCACAGATCCAGATATGTCAGAAGATTTGACCTGCAATTCCTGGCGACCGGTTTCTGATCCGCCTGAACGAATCCTTTTAAGTACTGCAGACCGCTGACCCGGTCCCACGTTTTCTCCACGATCTCATTTTCGATCTCATCTGCGTCCCGATCATCATTTCCAAAATGATATCTCAGGATCGGCGTCAGCGTGCCTGCGATCAGTGAGCTTTTTCCGCTTCCGGAAACGCCGGCGATCCCCACTACCCTGTTCAATGGGATCTGGACAGACACATGATTCAGATTATTGGTTGAAACATTTTCCAGACATATATAATGCGTGTTTTCGTCTGCTTTCTTGTACGTCTTCTTCCTGTGAGGACTCTTCCTGTTCCCGCTGTCTCTAAGATCTTTGTTCTTTCCCGAATAAATGATCCTGCCGCCAGACGCGCCTGCACCAGGTCCGACTTCAATGATATATTCGGAGGCATTGATCATGTCCCTGTCATGTTCGACGACGATCACGCTGTTTCCCTGATCCCTCAATCGCTCCAGCCATATGAGAACCTGGCCGCGTTCCAGCTTATGAAGCCCCGAGGTAGGTTCATCAAAGATATAGATCATGGAATCCTTCTGCGAATCCAGATGCTGCATCAAAAAGAGCTTATGCAGTTCGCCGCCGCTTAAAGAAGGGATCTCCCGCGACAATGACAGGTAGCCTAACCCGAAAGCTGTCATTTGATCGATCTTCGCCGTTATGCGCCCGATCAATTGCCCTGTGTTCGCTGCGTGCATGGGATTTGTCCGCGCACGCAAAAGCACCTCTTTTAGTTCGTCCACATTTAAGGACTGCATCTCACAGATATGAAGTCCCTGAAATTTCAGACTGCGCCCTGCTTCCCCCAGCTTATACCCCTGACAGCACGGACATTTTTCTTCACTGGCGATATTCGGGATCAGCGTTCCTTTCTGATAGGCACTTTCGACTGCCGGGATCACACCCCAGTATGTACCGTACGCCATATCCGGATTGTTAAATCCATATAAAAACTGATTTCTCTTTTTGCGGTCCAGCTTTGCAAATCTCACTATCTGGGGATCCATACCATAGAAGCCGGCAAAACGGGGAAGCGACTTTAACAGCACCGGTATTTTTAACCGTTTGCAAATATCATAAAGGGTATCGTCTTCGCCAGTGATCACATTCTCCATGTGCAGCTCCATGCGGTGCCCCCGCCCCTGACATTCCAGGCACATTCCCTCGGGAGAGTTAAACGAGAGCTGCCGTTCGCTGACCATTGGCATCATCTCTTTGCAATCCGGACAGATCTCCTGGTTGACGACCTGGGCACCGCAGTGCTGGCAGACGATCATTCCTTCTGACAGATACAGCTTTTTGAGGTCATCTGTTATCCTGAACTTCGTGCCGATGACCGATCTTGGGTTTGCCTGCCGTATGGTATCCTGGCGGACCGCGATCACAGGACTTAAGCCGGTGATCGCATCACAGGTCCTGATCTCCAAGGCATCTGAAACAAGGTCACGATACTTAAGATACTGGTTGACGCTTTTTTTATATAGTATATCGTATACAATGCTGCTCTTTCCCGAGCCGCTGACACCCATGATTGTCACGAGTTTTTTCTTCGGGATCTTTATGTCTATGTTTTTTATGTTGTGGACATTGGCATTCTTTATGGTGATATATTCCATGATGTTTCTGCTTTTCCTTTTTATTCTACTCTCTTATTCTGTTCTCTTCCTGTATTTCCTTAGAATATCTAAAATTCACAGTTCTGTCAACAGTAACGGCTGAGTTACTGTTGACTTGTCCGCCAGGTTGATACACTTTATCAATTTGCGTGCAATAATAGACTTTGTATGCGAAATATGGTATACTGAGCACAGATCAATCTTCCGTTCTGAAAAGGAGTACATATATACCATGAGTTATATCCAGCACAAAGCCGAAGAATCCCTTGAGGATTACCTTGAAACAATCCTGATCCTGGGCAGGCGCCTGTCTGCGGTGCGTTCGATCGATGTGGCAACCGAGCTGAACTTTTCCAAGCCAAGCGTGAGCGTCGCCGTTAAAAACCTGAAAAACCGCGGATACATCACCGTTTCGAAAGAAGGTTATCTGCGTCTGACAGCGGAAGGACAAAAGATCGCCGAAAGCGTCTACGAGCGCCATACCCTGCTGACAGACTGGCTGGTCTACCTTGGTGTTGACCCCGAGGTCGCGGCGGGCGACGCCTGCAGGATGGAACACGACATCACCCCGGAAAGTTATGAGGCGATGAAAAAATGCATCCTGTCCATTTTAGAGCGTGTTTAAATACCCTTTCTCTATCCATCTCAACCACTTCCCAACCAGAAACATAAAATTCTTTGAAAAATCGAAAACTTTTCTCCTGTGTCATGACAATATACTCATGCAAGGGCAAATCTTTACAAGTCGGCAAGCCGGCTGATCGACTTGTAAGAAGAAGGAGGATGGCTGCTATGAATAATGATGAATTCGAGCGGTTTGTCCTGATGTTTGGAAAGGATATTCTGCGCTTCTGCCGGATGACAGCCGGGGATGCGGAAAACGGGGACGAACTGTATCAGGACACGATGCTCAAACTGCTGGAAAAAAGGAAAAAACTGGATCCAGCGCAGAATACAAAGAGTTACGCTTTATCCACTTCAATTTATCTATGGAAGAATAAGAAGAAAAAATATACAAACCGGATGCGGCTGGTTCCGATCGACAGTATGGAAGAAATGTCTGATGAGGGATACGAGTGTTCCAGCCATGACGACGAGGCATCACCGGAACACATTGTGTTAAAGCAGGATGAGACAGACATGATCCAGGGACTTGTTGCCAGCCTGCCTGAAAAGTACAGAATACCGATCTATCTGTATTATTCAGCAGACATGCAGATCAATGAAATGTCTGAGATTCTCGGACTGCCGGAGGGAACCGTCAAGAGCCGGATGCGGAAAGCAAAGAAGCAGTTAAAAGAAAAATTGGAGGCGATAGGATATGACAGATGAAAAATTGGATCAGATCTTAAAGCAGGCCCTTGCTCCTGAAATAAGTGACAGAGAAATCCGGATACATAAAAGGAGGAAGAAGAAAATGAAAAAATCTGGCAGAATCGGAATAACGGCGGCGGCAGTGGCGGCGGTGATCATCGGAACCCTCGGACTGGGTTATTTCAATCCGGCACTCGCAGCAAAGATTCCCCTGATCGGAAAGATTTTTGAGAAAGTCGAAGATGACATCCTATATTCCGGTGATTATACGGATAAGGGAACCGTTTTGACGAGTGAGGATCCTGCAGGCAATCTGGATACAGCGGACTATTCCGCATCGGACAAAGGCATTGCGCTGACTGCATCGGAGATCTACTGCGACGGATATTCCGTATTCCTTACGGTACAGATCGAGGCAGAGGAGGCAGACTTTACCCATATTCCGGCGCATTACACAGGCATGAATGCCGCAGACGGCCAGACAGCCGCAGGATTTTATATAGGCGGAACCTGGCATGTCGGCGAAGATGCCCCCGAACGGTTGGCAAATACGTTTGAGGGCGCGGTGATCGACAGTCACATATTCGCGGGCATGATCAAGATAGACCTTACACAGAAGGCTGCCGGCAAGGGGGCGCTCCACTTAAATATAGACGGTCTTGGATACGATGACGACAGGATGATGGATGGCGAAGAGATCACGGCATCTCACTGGACGGATGGCAACTGGGATCTCGTCATTCCGTTTGAGGTAAACGAAACCGATGTAAAAACCATTGAAGTAGGTGAGAAAAAAGGGAACATCACGCTTGAAAATGTCGTGGTATCTCCATATCAGGTGATCGTCCATACGACGACACCGGGAACGCAGAGAGAACTGACGGACGACAGGCGGGAAAAGCTGCTCTCAAAAGATCCCGATATGACGGACGCGGAGATGTTTGAACTGCTTGGGTGGTCTTATGAACCCTGCCAGACAATCTGTTTTGACCAGGACGGAGAAATGCTCTACCCGGATACGGAAATGGCGGGCAGAGCCGGATTCGCCGTTCAGGGGAAAGAGATCAAAACACTGCACATCTTTATATTTGACAATCTTGATGACTGGTCTGCGATGGAGCAGGAAGGCATGGACAGCAGTGCCGCGGACAGGGCTGTCATTTCGAAGGAAATTTCCATAGAATACTGACGGCACCAAAAGGACTGTAATGAATGGAACGGTGTACCGAATCCATCAGTACACCGTTCTCTTTCGCCTCACACGCCCATCTGCATATTCTTCCGGTACTCCGTAGGAGAGACGCCGCTCACACTCTTGAAGATCTTCATAAAATGTTTTTCATTCTCATAGCCGACACGCTGGCTGATCTCTATGACACGCAGATCTGTCTCCGCCAGCAGCCGCTTTGCCTCGTTGACCCGAAGTTCTTTTAGATAATTGACGAAATTCTTCCCTGTATACTCCTTAAAGGCATAGGAAAACAGCGAGTAGTTCATGGACACATGGTTTGACACGACTGCCATGTTCAGATCCGTCGCATAATTTTCCTGAATGTACGCCACCGCCTGTTCCATGCGGGATTTGTTCCTGTAGTCGTCAAATTCCGTGTCGATCTTTTCATGGAATCCGATCATCCAGCCGGTCAGCTCCTCCATCAGCTCGTCAATCTGCGAAAACTGATAAATGTTTCGAAACCGTACGAGCTCCTCTTCCTTTTCACGCAGGACATTATGGTAGATCTGTCCGATCTCATCGATCAGCATATGGATACTCTTTTCAAAAATTTCGGCAGAATGCCTCCCCCACTTTACCTCCGAGAAAAACTGCTCTGTCATCTTGAGCGCGCCCGCGATCCTGTCCGTGCCGATCATCTGCGCGATCTGGCGCATCCTGTCCTCCACCGGCCTTCCCTGTATTGTCTCTTCTCCACGCTGCACGGTATTGTCCTGCGGCGGCGGATTCTGCGCCACAGGATACTGCCCTACACTGTACTGCACCTCGTGCCGCATGCGCAGAAACGCCTCGATCCGCGCGGCTTTCGCCTCCCTGTACGCGGTCTTTACGTCCGCCACGCCGCAGTGCACACCGCTGACACCGGTATGAAAATCGCGCAGGTCATTCTTTAACAGAAACTCCTTGCTCTCCCTGCCGACAATATAGACACTGTTCTCCTCAATCTCGCCGAGAAAGAGACAGCCGCTGTTCCTCTCCGCCTCATCCGCTGTCCGCTCACAGCAGCACACCATATATTCCTGGTTCAGCAACTGTTTTTCAAACTGGTGTACTACTGTCTGAACCTCCCTGGGGGTGATATTATCATTTAAAATCAGGTACTTGAGCTGCTGGCACCCGATTTCCACTGCACGCTGCGCGCTCTGGTCCGCCTGCTGCAGTTCCTCCTCGAATTTTTCCAGAATGGCAATGATCCGCTCGCGCTCTATGGGCTTTAAGATATACTCCCGCACGCCCATGCGCATCATCTGGACAGCGTAGGTAAAGTCGTCATATCCGCTGATCGCCACGGTCAGCGGCTTGTGCTCAAGCTGCTGCATCGCCTCCACCAGCTCGATCCCGGTCATCTTCGGCATCCGGATATCCGTAAACATCACGTCGACCGGCTGGTTCTGCAGGATCTCCAGCGCAAGCTGCCCGTTGTTGCACTCCATGATGTTCTGAACCGGAACCCCGGAACGCTGCACGATCGCCCGGATTCCCTGACGTATCATCTTCTCATCTTCCACGATCAATACGGTATTCATGTAACCTCTCCCCCGCTTTTTTGCTATTCTGACGGACAAGTCCGTTATCCCTGTATTTTCTGCAACGGAATGCGCACCATGATCTTGGTATAGCACCCTAGTTTGGACGCGATCTCAATGCCGTATTCCTCTCCGAAGTTCATTTTGATCCTGTCCTGCACATTTTTCAGTCCGATGCCGTTTCCCGAGCCGCCTGCCGTCTCGATCTCACCGGAGATCTTCTTGTAGAGCTGTCCGACTTCCTCCTCACTCATGCCCCTGCCCGCGTCCGTGATCTCAATGACGCAGCTTTTCTCCTCCACCAGTCCTTTGATATAGATGTTCGTATCCTCCGCCATCTGCTCGATCCCGTGGTAAATGGCATTCTCGACGATGGGCTGCAGGGACATCTTGGGAATCTGCTGCGCATAGATGCACTCCGGTATATTCAGGGAGAGGAAGATCTCATAGTCAAAGCGGATATTCATAAGTTTCAGGTAATTTCTGATATACTCGATCTCCTCCGCGACCGTCACATTGCCTGTCGTCCAGCGCATGCTGTAGCGCAGCAGCTTCCCCAGCGTTGTGACTGCGTCCGAGATATCGTACTGTTCCTCGATCTCCGCCATCATTTTGATGGACTCCAGCACATTGTAGATAAAATGGGCGTTGATCTGGTTCTGCAGCGCCTTGATCTCCGAGTTTTTGACGAGCAGCTCCCTGTCGAGCTGTTCCCTCATCAGATGGTTGATCTCTGTCAGCATCTTGTTGAACTGACTGCCCAGCTCGCCCATCTCGTCTGTGCCGCAGTTCTCGATGACAACGTTTAAGTCGCCCTCCTGAACCCGCTTGATCGCGTCGATAATCCGGTAGAACTGCTGCAGCACCGATCTGACCACAGCATTGATCCCGGTGGCAAGAAACGGGATCAGCACGATCATGATCATGGTAAACCGATTTCGCATCCTTCTGATCCTGCCGACAGCATCCGTTATGTCCTGCGCACAGACCAGCGTTCCCGACAATTCCTTTATCGCAGTGCACCCGACGATCATTTCCCTTCCGTTCACTGTCCTGTGACGAAACTGCTCCTCCTGCCCTGTGTCCCCCGGCGCAGCCTGCATACCTCTTTCTTCCCTGTCCGCCAGGGCAGCCTGTATACCGGGATTGTCCCTGTCTGTCTCCGAACCGTAATACTGCCTGCCTGACGCGTCCACAAAGCAGACCGCCATACCGTCCTTTGCCTGGTACATTCCCTCAAACATGGTGTCCATCTTCATCGAGACCTCAAGCACCGCCAGCTCACCGTTCTCAAAATCCTCGATCGGCGTGACCAGCGACATGATCCTGCTGTTCTGCGCCACAGCATACGAATCAAAGATCGCATCCGCATAATTGAGTTTCCAGCCGTACAGCGGCTCATCCTTTGCCCACGAAAGCCGGTTCATCCTGTCCCGCGTGTACAGGATCGGCATCATCTCCTGCATGTTTTCCTGATCCGCATAGACCCTTATCTGATACAGATAGAGATTGCTGTTCACCATGCGTTCCATCGAGGCAATATCTTCATGATAAAATGTATTCAGCCTTTCTGCCGGAATCCGGCGTCCTTGCTTCAACTCTACGAGAAAATCATGCAGCGCCTGGTCATTTAGGAAAAACTGGGTTGACATGTTGATGGCATCCACATTCTTGCGGATCTGCGCGTGCTGCCTGTCCATCTTATACCGGATGGCCGTGATCCGCCCCTGAACCGTAGTCCGCTGCATGTTCCAGAATAAAAACACGGAAAAGATCCCGACGACAGCCTCGATAAACAGAATGATCAGCAGCATGAATTTGACGTTCAGTCCCAGTCCGTTATATTTTGTGATGAGTTTTCGTAAATATCTTCGCATCATATCCATATCCCCGCGAAGCTGTCAGTCAAAGCCCAGCTTTTGCTTGGCATCCGCAATCTGTCTCTGCGCCTCTTCCACCACCGTCTGATAGCCCATCTGCTCCCGGCTGGCAACGTATTCGTCCAGAATCCGGTCAAACGCCTCCTCGCTGGGCGCCAGCAGAAGCTGCGGCAGTGTTTTGCTCCAAAGCTTCTTAATCTTATTATAATTATTCCCGGCCTCCGTGTCCACCTTGAAAGTCAGCTCGTACTGCCCCAGATAGTGCGTATACGGATATGTCCACTCCTCGAGCTGCCGCAGATATTCCGCGGGCTGTTGTCTCCACGCAAGCTGCATCGCGGTATTCTGGAGCATCCAGTAGGTGTCAGACGCGCCGTAAAGCCGGTCATACTCGACGCGGTCCGTGTCCAGCAGCTTCTGAACCTCCGGTTTTACCACATACTCCCCATCCACAAGGTCATATGTAACGCCCTCAACGCCATAATAGATCATCCGCTGTCCCTTCTCGCTCATCAGATAGGTCAGAAACTCTATCGCGCGATCGGGCCGCTCGCAGTTTTTGGAGATCAGCGTCACCGTCCAGCCATTGACGCCCGCGCTCGGCAGCACCGGATCATCCCCCCTGGAGTTTTTGGGTCCGTCGACCGCCAGGTAAATGCTGTCCGGATTCTTGTGGTACAGGGATTTCTGCTGGTTCTCCATGTCCGTCCGCTGATACAGCATACAGAAGTACCGTCCCTGCTCCATCTTCTCCTCCATCTGCGTCCGCTTGTCGATAAAGATATCCTCCTTGAGATAGCCCTCCGCCCCCAGCTCCCGGAATGCCTTCAGCCAGCGGATATACTCCGGGTCTGTGTCACGGTCATAGTACTGTCCGTCCTTCTCATAGGGAACGGCAAGGAAATTCTGCAGATACTGGTCAAAGGAAGCGCATCCCATAGTATCAAACACATGTGCGCCGATCGGGATCAGCTCCCTGCCGTCTATCAGCGGAAACTGCTCCGCCGCCGCCCGGACTGCCGCCTGAAACCCCTCCGGCGTCGTCATGTCCGGCCTGCCCAGCGCCTCATAGATATCCTTCCTGACCAGAAATGTCTGGTTTGAACCGATGGTATCATAGATCTCATAGTCAGCAGGCTGGTACACCGAATTGGGATAACAGTAAAAATTCCCGTCCTCCTTTGTGTACCAGCTACACACAGCTTCCTCCGCCGTCTCCCAGAAGTAGGCATCATACGTGTCTGCCAGCTCATTCAGGGCGTACACCATCCCTTTGTCGATCATCATGTCCACCTGCGGCTCCCACCAGCCAAGCGTCACGAGATCCGGCAGGGAGTCCGCACAGATCATCGCGTCAAACTTCTCCTTCTCATTTCCCTTGGGCGTGATGAAGCGGACAGATACCCCTGTGTCCTCCGTGATCTTTTTCGACACGGCATTTTCTCCCCACGGCGTCGTGAACCACGAATAATTGATATACCAGTCAAATGTCACTGCGTCCCCGGCATGCTGCTCACACAGGATCCGCCCCGCCCTGCTTTCGTCTGTATCCTCCTGTTCTGCCCCGCAGCCGCACAGCGCCATCAGCAGCAGAACAGCCAGTCCGAACTTTCTCTTCTTCACTGTAACAACCCTCCATCTCATTTACTGCTGTTCCTTTTGTACACTATACCAAACGAACCATAATTAATCAAGAAGGCTGGTTTTCGATTATTCTTTGACACTGCCCGCCGAGATACCGCTGATAATGTATCTGGAGCAGAAGCAGAACATGATCATGATCGGAACGACAGAGATCGCCACGGTCACATACGTCGCGCCGACATTGCTTGCGATATCCTTCACGGAATTAAGCGACGCAACCATCACCGGCAATGTCCACTTTTCCGAACTGTTCAATAAGATCAAAGGCATTAAATAGTTGTTCCATGAGCCGATAAACGCGCCGATGGACATTGTCGCGATGCCGGGCGCCATGAGCGGAATCACGATCTTATGGAAGATGTAAAACTCACTGGCACCGTCAATCCGGGGCGCCTCCAGCAAAGATTTCGGCATGACCGACACGACATACTGCCGCAGGAAGAAGACTGTCGCAGGCGATGCGATCGAGGGCACGATCAGCGGAATGTAACTGTCGATCAGCCCCATCTTTGTCATCAGATCGTAAAACCCAAGCATGCCAAGCTGTGACGGAATCATCATGAAAATCAGGATCGCCGTAAAAATGATCTTGTTGCCCCTGAACTTGAAAAAGGCAAATCCGTAAGCGGTCAGCGCAGAAAAATAAGCGGTCAGCAGCGTGCTGCATATCGCGACAAACAGGCTGTTGCCAAACCCTCTGGCGATATTCAGATTGTCCGTCACGATCTTCCAGTTGGACGCGAGCGAACTGCCCGGCAGGAGGGAAAAACTCGTCATGATCTCATTTCCGCTCCTCGTCGAATTGACGATCATCAGCGCAAACGGAAGCAGGCAGATACCGGCAAGCACGACCAGCAGTATGTACAGAATTGTTTTCTTGATTTGATAAGCCATCAGTCTACCTCCTTTGCATACATCAAACGGTAAACAATGACAGAGCAGATCGCAATGATGAAAAACAGGATAAACGCAAGCGAACCCGCGTATCCAATCTGCCTGTTCTTAAACGCCATGTTATATAAATGCATCACGGCGGTGTTTACAGATCGTGTCATCTTCGCCTGACCGAGCGATATCAGATACGGGATATCGAAGATCTGCAGGCCGCCGATCAGGGAAGTGATCGCCACATAGAGCAGGATCGGTCTTAACAGCGGGAGCGTAATGCTGCCAAAGATCTTCCATCTCCCCGCGCCGTCGATCGCCGCCGCCTCAAAATAATCCCCGTTGATCCCCTGCACGCCCGCCATCAGCATGATGAACGAATTGCCAAACCACATCCACGCGCCGATCACGCCGACAACCGTGCGCAGCAGTGCCGGCGTTCCCAGCCAGTCAACCGGGGCGTCGACGATTCCCATACCCGTCAGGATCTGGTTGACGGAGCCAAACTTCCAGTCCAGCAGGGTCTTGAACAGAAAGGCGACCGACGTTGCCGCGATCAGGTTCGGCAGATAGAACATTGCCCGAAATACCCCCAGCCCGCGCATTCTGTACTTGATGTCACTGAACACGATCGTGAGCAAAAACGCGATCCCAAGCTGCAGCACAATGTTCACGCCCCATATTTTCAATGTGTTTCCAAACGCCTCCCAGAACAGCTTATCCTTAAATACGCGCATATAATTTTCCAGACCCGTCCATGCCGGCTGGTTAAACCCGGTGTAGTCCGTAAAGCTCAAGTACAGCGTACGCAGCACCGGATAGATACTGAACGTCAGGAATACGACGAGAAACGGCGCGATAAAGATCCATCCCAGATTATCCCTGTTTTTGATTCCTCTTGATTTCTTGTTTTTCAATTGATTCACCTCATTTTATGCAAAGAATTTCTATGGCATCAAAGGGGAACCGTCTCTACGGTTCCCCCCTGCAAACGCCTTATCTGTTAACCGTGATCTCCGGGAATGTCATCTCTACCTGCATGTAGAAGTCTTCAATTGCCTCCTCCCTGGTCATGTCACCCTTCTGGATCGCCTCGATGGACGAGCCCCAGAACTGGCCGATGGTGTCGTCATATTTTGTCACGATCGAGTAATCGATATTCTGCGCCTCTTTCGTGTAGAACTCATATGTTTTCTGGTTTCCAAAGGACTCGTTTTCAAAATCCCTGTTCGCTTCCAGAACGGCCTTGTTTGACACGACGTCGCCGTTGGAGGTCTCCAGCCACCACTGTGCCGTATCCTCGTTCAGCGTGCAGAACCTGACGAAGTCCGCCGCGGTATCCTTGTGCTCGCTGTACTCGCTGACGCCGATAAACGTGCCGCCGCCAAAGTATGAGCACGGACCGGAACAGATACCGAAGTTGCCTTTATTGTCTTTGGCATTGTCCCTGACGATCAGCGCGCCCCATGAAGGCAGGGAATAAGAAAATACCTGTGTCATATCCTCGCCGCTCACCTCTGACAGATCAGACCAGCCCGCATTCAGCGGAAGCTCTCCTGCCATGGACGCATACCATGCAGCCGACCACTCCGGCGCAAACGCTACCAGCTCATCCTCGTACAGCTTCACTGCCGCGTCCATATAGCCGAACTTTTCATCAGATACCTGCAATACGCCGTCCACCACCCATGCGGAGCCTGCATTCGCGTACCATCTTAAGTTTCCTGAGTCAGAGAAGATCCTGTAACCCGCGTCCTTCACTTCCTCGGCTGTCTTAAGAATCGTGTCAAAGTCCTTGAACTTGGCTGACATCTTATCCGGGTCGTCTGTCCCGAAGATCTCCTTTGCAAGATCGCGGCGGTAGATGATCGCACCCGGTGTCACCTGGTAGCTCAACGCCCTGAGCACGCCGCTCTCATCTTTGCCGGCCTCATACACGTAGTCCACGATCTGCTCCTTTGCATCTGCGTCCAGCGCGGACAGATCCGCGAAGAATCCCGCCTCAAAGAAGTTTAAGAGCATCTGCGGCTCGCCCACGATCACGTCCACTTCCTTTGACTTTGCCCCCAGCGCCGATGTCAGCTTGGTCGGATAGTCTGCCGGGGCGATCACCTCCACCTGTATGTCCACGCCGGTCTGATCTGTATAGCGATCCGCAAACTGCTTTAAATCGTCCGCCAGTGTCCAGATCACAAGCGACTCTCCGTTAACTGCCTTGTCTCTGTCAGATGTATCTTCACCGGACGATGTGTCAGAGACGGACGCCGTGTCAGAACCTGATGTTGATGAAGCCGCCGTGCTGTCAGCCTTATCCGTGGTTGACGCGCTCGAACTATCGTCTGACTTTCCGTTTCCGCACGCCGCAAGGGAAATCGTCATGATCCCCGCGAGTGTCACTGCCAATAACTTTTTGATCTTCATATGGTATCCTCCTTTTATAAAACAACGATTTTCTTTGTTGATAGCTCAATTATAAAAACTTATATTACATTAAAAAATGGTTTATTTTTTAAAAAGGTGTCATTTTTTTAGCGGAGCGTAAAGTGCATCTCTTTCACCCTGCCGCCACGCACATCGCACGCCAGTTTTCCTTTTAACTGCGCCTGTCCCATATGCAGCCTGCTGCCATCGCCGTACACCAGCGTGCACTCTGTCACCTGATACGCCCCCGGAATGTAGTCTTTCTTCTCCCCTGTGTGGTAGACCACTTTGGTCTCGCCCAAAAACACCGCTTCCACGGCGCCGTCCTCCTCGACAAGGTACGAGGGAAGCGCGGGTTCCGGTCTGAGGACCAGCTCCCCATTTTCCATATAAAAAGGAGTTTTTCCGAACATCATGATCTGCCACATATTCAGGAATTCCACTGTGGAACCGCTCAGACGCGCGACAAAGCCCTTTCCGTGGCAGCTGCTGTCGGGGTTTTTGCTGCTGGCAATAAACGAGGAATTTTCGTAAATGCTCCTTCCGTACACCGCCTCGTACATAAAAGGGACTGCCGCGTTGTGAAAATCCTCAAAAAACGCCTCGTACATGCCGGACTTTAACAATTCCAGCAGATATTTGTACTCCATGTGGAGCCATATGGACTCATTCTCCAGCCAGCCGGGTGTGAACGCTTTCGCGCGCCCCAGCTCAAAGGAAGCGTTTTCGAGCGAAGCATTGACCTTGTACATGGACAGCTTCCTGTCATACAGGTCGCTGCACTTTACCTGTTCATACAGCTTTTTCTTCGCCGCAAGCGGATTGTCCAGCTTCAGATAACGGACTGGTCCCTCCAGAAACAAAGGAACCGGCTGCACTTCAAAATCCAACGGACAGATCTCCTCCCCGTCCTCACGGTATGACGTGACCGTATAGGTGAAGTATGTCGGACAGATCCCGCCGCCCATCTCACAGGCTTTCGCGATCCCGGCGCACACCACCTCATGCCACTCCTCCAGAATGTCCGCCAGCGCATAGGACGGAATCACCGCCGTACTGCCTGTCACGCCCCGGTAGATTTTCCCGCGGTAGCTCTCCTTTGCGTCATTTGCCTTGTTCCAGAACGACAGCACCTTTCCGCCTCCCAGCAGCGCCGTTTTTTCCTGGCTGACGACCTGCTGTGTCTGCCTGATGAACTCCGCCAGCTCCGCCAACAGCTCGACCTCCTGCGGATAGCGCCTCAGCGCCTGGATCGTGTACTTTAAGTTTCTCGCCAGCTCACAGCTCTCCGCCATGGAGGAGCCAAACAGCCCCGGCAGTCCGTTCAGCGCGTCGTACCATCCCGGCTTGCCGCCCTCCATCTCCACGCCCATGCCATAGGCATCCAGCGTCGTGAATTTCGTCACGGACAGCAGAAGCAGTTTTTCCATCAGTGTGACACAGATCACCTTTCCGTCCCCGCAGTCCGACCGCAGCAGACTGCCGTCGGGCACATCCAGCCTGTCAAGCGCACGGTACTGCCGGATGCCGTTCATCGTCCTGACACAGCGCTGCGCGCGCTGTCTCACAGCCGCCTGCGGTCTGTAGCAGGTGTACTTTTTCGTGTAGAGCAGTTCCTCCTCCTTCTCCGGGAAAACGGCGAGATAGCTCTCCAGCAGATCCAAATTATAGGTCCAGTGGTCGGACCAGTAGCCCTCGATAAACTTTCCGTTGACGACTCCCTGCGCCAGCTCCATCGCCCTGTGAAACACCGCCTCCCGCTTTTCCTGCGTGTCCTCAAGCCGCTCCAGTTCGCGGTAAAGCGCTCCCGGCGTGAACGGCTCTGTGAGCATCCCGCCAAAATACTTCCTCATCTCCACGGGACTGTCCTGAAAGATCTCATTGACATCCTGTGCGTCCAGCCGATACGTCACCTTCTCCACGCCCAGCGGATTGTACCCGTCCGGCTGGATCAGGCTGTAAAATGTCCTGATATTTTCGTCACCGACAGCGGGCGTAAAAAACGCGTCGCATCTCCTGTTCTGGTTGACATCGCGGAAATTGCCGTTTCCCTGTGAATAAAACTCCGGAAGCATGCTGAAATAATTGTAATCGCGCTCCAGATCCCCATGCTTTCTGGAATAGACATAAAACATCTTGTCCGCCGCAAGCCGGATCGGATAGCCGCCGCGGAGGACATTGTCGAGGTAGGTGTACTGACAGTAGGCGTCAAAATTTTTGTCCGCCGTCCTTGTCCGGATATGCCTGCACAACTGTACCGCCAGATTGTCCGCCTCCTGCTGCTTTTTGTCATAGTAAACGGCATCCAGCCTGTTTCCTGCAAACTGCAGCAGCAGCTCTTTTTGCCCGACCTGGCCTGTCAGTTCATACAGCACTGTCTCCTCACCTGCCTGTAAGTCCGCCTCCATGCCATAAAAACAGCACGGCACCAGATTTTCGTTGATCTCTGCCGCCTGTTCCAGTTCCCTTATGCTGTGCGACCGGAAAGCGACCGGATTCTGCAGAGACAAATCGTAAGAAAAGATCACTGCAGGATCTGTGATCGTTTTCAGCCGCGTCCCATCAGCCAGACTGCCGATCGAAAAATTTCCGCCCCTGATCTCTGTCACTGCAGCAGAGTCAGCGGTGCTGGCACGCGCCTTCATATAGGGAATGTCCCCGGCTCTGTCCACCTGCATCCACGCCCTGAGCGTCTGCCCCATCGTCTTGATCCCCTCGTGGCCGATACCATATGGGATACAGGCCGGCATACCGTCCAGGATCTCCAGCCGAACCGCCTTTTTCCCAATATTTCTGACGCTGACCTTCCGCACCAGCGCACCGATCGGCTCTCCCGGCAGCGTAAAATAGCACACCCTTGTCAGCAATCCTTCCGCTTCATTGCGTTCCTCGATCGCAAGCCCGTTCATGGATATGGACATGCTGTGCGGTATGCCCTCGTCGTGAAACGGTTCCAGCACAGCGCCGTCCTTCTTGACAAAGGTGCGGAACCCTGTGGTCTTCACGGTCTGATACGCCTGGTGCGCCGGATAGAATTCCATGATCGCATGGTCCTTATTCTCTATGCCAAAGCTGACAACACCCTGTCCGCGATTGACGTAATAGCACCAGACCGGTATGCCCCGCACGCCGCTGATACCGGGAAGAAAACTTGCAAACGCCGATTTCCTTCCATAATCTTCGATTTGATAGGTCAGTAAATCCTCTCTCATGTTCTGCCTCCATTCTCTTATTTATGATCTCCCGGAATCTCCCCTGCATCTTCCCGCTATATCAGATACAATCAGATGCAGAGAGACTCCGAAAGCCTATATTCATTTTTACATCAATTCCACGATGATCTCGTGCGTTCTGCCCTGATCCAGGCGCATGATCTCCTGCAGCGGAATCGTAACCTCCGTTCCCTGCGCCGGCTTTTTATCGCCATCCACGCAGACTGACGCAATCCTGTATTCACCGCTCTCTTTCCCCTCCGGATTCACATAGACAATATGCCAGCGCCTTCCGGCAAAATTCAGGGAAATCGCCGCCCTGCCGTCCAGAAACTGTTCCTGTTGCAGCTTCGGCGCCAGCACCAGGGAGCCCAGACGCCCTTTTACGCCAAACATTTCCGTGATGACGGTCAGCATCATCCAGCTTGCCGCGCCGGTCAGGTAGTGATACATCCCCCTGCCCCGATCGTTGAAATACTCGGGAATGCCGGGATAGATACGGCTTGTCCCAAAGTCCGCAGCCTGCTCATACAGAGTGCGAAGCGCCCGGTACCCCTCCCTGGCAAATCCCCGCCGGTAGAGCGCATTGGCATACATGGTCGTCATATGGGAAAAAACTGCGCCGTTTTCCTTATGCCCGTACGCAAAGCCAAACATTCTCCCAAGGTCCGTCTTAAGTTCGCCAAAATCCGTGTTCAGCCGGTACCCGCCGACTTCTCTCTTATACAAATACCTGTCAGACGCCCTGATGATTTTTTCTGTCTGCTCCTTTGTCGCGGTTCCAGACATCACGGTAAATACCTGCCCTGTGAGCATCATACGCACGCCGTTCGCTGTCGGACAGTTTGCTGTCCTGCCCTCACACTTCCGCCCATGATTGTCATAGTAGCTGTTAAACCAGCCGCAGTCGCCGTCCTCGATCCACTCTGTCCTGCGGATATGCTCCCTGAGCCACTGTGCCTTTTCCATCAGGCTGTCGACTATATGTTTGCTGTCAATGCCGATTTTTCTGCCCGATACCTGATGAAAACACGACTCACAGTATTTTTTTAACAGCTCTGTTTTCCGTGCGATGTCCTCATACAAATCTGTTCCCGTCTGCAGTAACGGCGCCATCTCTTCCAGAATCTCTACAGTACGAATCTGCTTTTCCTGTTCCAGAAGCTGAACCAGTCCGGCAAGCGCTTCCAGATTATCCGCGTATGCCGCAGTGAATGCCACGCTCTCTCCGCGCTCGGAAGCCATGTCCAGCGCGTCGTTCCAGTCCGCGCCGCGCAGACGCATATGGTTGTGCTCCCCCACTTCATAGAAGACAGTCAGATTCTGCACCAGGATATGCTCCAGGATCGTTCCGGCGTATTCCCTGCCATGCACATCTCTCAGGAGGGGAGCTGCCCCTGCCTCCCAGTTCTCATCGACCTTCGTGCCCCGCGCTTCCTGCCTGTCCTTGAAGTACGTGTTCTCTTTTAACAAAATGGACAGATCCCCCGTCTGGTCAATATAGAGCTTCGTCGTCATCAGCGGCCACAGGCCGTGATCCATCCACACCCTTGTGATGTTGTTGCGATCCGCGATAAATTCCCCCTGTCCGCTGCCGATGATGGTCGCATTGCTGCCGTCAATCCGAACGCCGCCGTAGTTGTCGATCAGCATCTGGCGCACGCCGTCCGGGTTCATGATCAGGAGCGCCAGACAGTCCTGCCACAGATCCCGCCAGCCTCTTCCGCCCTTTCCGTAATCGTGGTGCGGCAGGAACGAACAGCCGTAGATCCTGCGGAGCATCGGCTGGAAATTTACCCAGTACATAAAGTTATCAAAAGTCCTGTCTGCCGTCTCGTAGGAGACATTGATCCTGTCCTGCCAGTATTTTTTTGTATTTTCCAGCGCGTTTAGGACTTTTTCATCTGTATTGTAGGCGGACAGCATCGCACTGATTTTTTCCCTGTCCTTCTCCGCACCGATGAAAATCGTGTATCTCCTGCCCTCTCCCGGCAAAAGCGCCGCCTCTGCAAAGCGGAGCGCCCCCACGATCTCATATCCGTCGTACGTTTTCCCGCACGGTTCGTATGGAAGATTGCGGATCACGCTCTCCGGCTGTATAAAGCTCCCGCCCTCGCCGATATAGTCCTCCACCACCGGCATAAACCCTGCTGGCGCCGTCCCGTCTCCCTCCATGCCGCACACATAGTAGGTCACATCATTTTTCTGATGCCCCCGCTCGTCAAAGGAGAGTGTCGGTGTCACCAGTACGCCGTTTCCGGTCGTGACGGCGCGGTGCAGCAGGGAAGTAACATGGCGGTGGTCCCGCAGGTTATCCGCGCTTCTCCCGTACAGCGGAACTGCCGCTGTCGGCACAAATGCGCGCTCCTCGCCGCTGTCATTTTTGATTTCCACATGCATGATCTCCACGCAGTATTCCGATACCGGAACAAAGGAGGTAATCGTTGCTGTCAGGGCGTACCGCTCTGATTTCCTGCGGATCTCCTGCCACATGGGTCCCGCTGTCAGGACACTGCCCTCCTGCTGACTGGTAAATTTCCTGCTCTCCGCCTCCGCAGAAGCACCTGTCACGGAAAAGCATGCTCCGTCGCCCAGCCAGCACCAGAAATTCCGCGTTGACTTATTATTGTGCAGCTCCTCGGCACTGACCGGCTGTAAGATAAATTCATTCTGGCTGCACTTTAGATCCCCTCCGAGCGTCGGCGTCAGCGCCCCCTTGATCCCCTGTTCCCCGGCAATCGGGAAATACAGGTAACTTGTGTCCTCCGGCTCTACGAGCCGGAAAGTTCCCTTGTTGTCGAGAAATTCGTACTGCGGTCTTATTTTGTTTTTGTCCATAGTTGTAATCCTTTCTGATGATTTATTTGTTTTTTATTCCAGCCGAAACGCTGCGATCACTTCTTCGAGCTGCTGCATGTGCGCCTTTAACAGTCCGGCCTCCGCATTCAGATTCTCCGCACACACGACCTGTCTCTTCAAGGTTTCCCCGACAGTCGTGACGGATCTCACAGATAACTGAGAGCACTCCTGTATGGACTTCACAGCCGAGAGCGCCTGTTTTCTCTCTGTATCCATCTCCCCGACACTGGCTGCCACTTCCTCCATCTGATGAATGCTTTCCACAATAAATGTATGAATCTATGCAAAGGCTTCGGCTGTCCGCCGCACGGTCTCCTCCTGCTGTCCTACATGTTCCTCCGCCTCCTTTACTTTCTCAAACGTGTTACCCGCACGCTTTTCCACTTCATTCGCCACTTTTCGTATTTCCTCCGCGGTTCTTCCGGAACTTTCGGCCAGATTCCGTATTTCCTCCGCCACCACGCTGAATCCCCTGCCGCTTTCCCCCGCCCTCGCAGCCTCAATGGAAGCATTCAGGGAGAGCAGATTCGTCTGATCCGCGATCTCCTTGATCGCATCAACAAACTGTACGATATCTCCGAGCTTGCCGTCCAGTATGCTGACCTGTTCCTTCACCGCGCCGGTCACAGAGCTGGTCTCCGCCGACTGCCTTGTCATCTGGCGAACCATGTCCATACCTGTCGAGACGGTCTGCTTCGTCGTATCTATGTAGGCGATCATGTCCCGAATATCCGCGTTGACCTGTTTAATCCTCGCAGACAGCGCCTCCATCATGGCATTGCACAGGTCAATCTCCGAATCCTCCTGTGTGATGTTTCGCCCAATCTCGTCAATTTCCATTCTCATGTCATACACCATCCTGTTGACACTTCCACTGGATTCACTTACCTGAATCCCGGAATCGGATACGCGGCTCATAACCTGCTTCACCATATCGATCAGTTCCCTGATCTTTTGGACTGTATCCTGTATCGCCGCATACAGTCTGCCAAACTCATGTTTTTTATTTTTCCGTGTCTTTACCGCAAGATTTCCGTTTGCAACTTCATCCAATGTGTGTATGCTGATGCCGATGTTGGAGCTGATCCCCCCGATGATAACACTGCCGAGCAAAACCGCCAGCACGCCCGCGATCGCGACCATGACCATCGTAACCCTCCTGATATGGTCCGCCCTTCCCGTTATCGAGGTCTTTGGCACCATCACGGCAAAATCCCCGCCGGTCGTCTCACTCCGCCTTGCCATATAAAAATATTCCGCGCCGTTATACGTGACGTACTGTGTGGTATCTTCTCCAGTGTAAAAATCAAGTCCGGAAATCCTGACGCTTTCGTCCGATCCGATCTCCCTTCCGTCAGCCGTTATAAACGCCATATAGCTGCCCTCACCGAAGTCGAGCTGCTCCATCAGACTGCGGACAGCCTTTGCACGGATATCAATGATGACCAGCCCGCCCTGCTCCTCTGTACCGACACGGTAACTGCAGTACAGGATATAATTCTCCTGCGAAAGCCCACAGCGCTCATCCACAAACGGATGACTGCTGCCCCATGTCAATCCTGTCTGCTGCATCATCTTCCGATCCTCAGATTCCCGCAGTCTTGGCATAAATCCCTGAACGTTGCTATTGGAAGTATTTGCGGTCGTCATCATAAGAATATTCCCGCCCGGAATGATATGTATATTCTCAATAAAATCATTTGATGTCTGTTTGACCATGATGTCCTTCGTCACCGACTGCCGCGCCGTGCCCTGCCTTGAAGAATCCGCGTCGAATCCACCCTGCACATAGGAGGATACGACTGTGTTATTTGCCAGCTCCAGCGCGTTTGCCACACAGGGCGAAAATCCCCTCTCCATACATTCCACTGTCATCTCAAGCGCATTGACAGCGGAATTTTCATAATTTTCGATCATGCCGGACGAAGCGCTGTAATAAGAGACCATGCCGACCACCGTCATCAGGATGATCGGCACCGCGAAACCGATGACCAACTGTACTTTGAGAGAAATCCCAAACTGCATTTTTCTCCTATGTTCTTTTTCTTTTTGTTTCATTTGCCTATGCCCTCTTTATTTATTTCAACTGATTTGTGTTACTCATTAGCATAAAAAAATCTAATGTTAATTTCAGTGTGGTATTTTTTATTTAGGTGCTGTTTTTTTATTTGATGGCATATGAAACAGATTTTTCTCTCTCAATCGAGTAGGGAAAACTTGCCCTACTCGCCGCGCGACCCGTGCGCCGCCTTAGCGGCATATTTCCTCTGCACGGGTCTGCGCATAAACAACAAACGCCACTAAATTTTTATAATTTAGCGGCGTAATAAACTTCGTAAGTGTGGCACTGAGGCGGAGGATCCTGCGGGATGTCTGTGCCATAAGCTGTGTCATACCTAAATAGTTGAGTAATCATCGAAATGATTGTGAAACTTCACCTCCTGTTTCCCGATGATCTGATGATATCTGTCAATTGCTTTCTGTATACACAAGGCAAATGCGCAATATCCTCGCTGATCCCGGAGGTTGCGTTAGCTGCAGCCTCCGGGATGAACTAAATGGCTTTTGTTGATTTATATCTTGTAATATCAGGTGTAAACCAGGCTGGCACTTGCATATCCCAGGATTCTGTCGATCTGGTCTGATCCATCCGACGTTGCAGAAAATACCAGCATCAGCCTTGCGTTCTTCTCTACTAGTCTGTTCGTCTTGATCTCGCCTCTCAGCAGCGCCGCAGCGGGCGTTTCATCCGTAATGGAAGGCGTCAGGATAATCAACGTTTCTTCAATAGGTGAAAATACATTGCTCCCCTCATTCGCCTCGTACAATTGTGCTTTTATCGTGACAGCAGCGCCCGTCTGCGGGGGCAACGGAAAGGCGTTGAAAAAAGCGATCAAACTATTAATCTCAATCGCAAAAGGAACCACAAAGGAAAAACCGCTAACATATCCGATTAGATTTTCCATGTTTAACGTGGGAGTTAACGGCAAAGGCGACTGTCCGCTAGCGCCAAAACCGATAAAAGCCGGCATGCCCGGGAGACCACCTTTAATTGTTGTCATCGTAGCATAACTTCCCGAAGCAAAGAGGAGCATTTTTTCTCTTGAAGCTGTACCTGCAGGTCCTGTGGCTCCTGTCGCTCCTGTCGCCCCAGTCGCTCCATCTGCTCCTGTTGCTCCCGTCGCCCCGGTCGCTCCATCTGCTCCTGTTGCTCCAGTCGCCCCAGTCGCTCCATCTGCTCCGGTTGCTCCCGTTGCCCCAGTCGCTCCATCTGCTCCGGTTGCTCCAGTCGCCCCGGTCGCTCCATCTGCTCCCGTTGCTCCGGTTGCCCCAGTCGCCCCAGTTGCTCCCGTTGCCCCGGTCGCTCCAGTCGCTCCATCTGCTCCGGTCGCCCCAGTTGCTCCAGTCGCTCCATCTGCTCCAGTTGCCCCGGTTGCTCCCGTCGCTCCAGTCGCTCCATCTGCCCCGGTCGCCCCGGTCGCTCCGGTCGGACCTTCATCTCCCTGACACCCTTTGGGTCCCTGCGCTCCGATCGGACCAGCTTCACCCTGAATGCCCTGCGGCCCGGTTACGCCCTGCGGCCCCATGGCTCCTATTGGACCGGTAGGACCTGTGGGGCCGGGAATCCCTCTGGGACCCTGGGGGCCTGCATCTCCCTGAGGACCGGTAGGTCCCGCAGGACCCTGGGGTCCCGCCGGTCCCGCAGGACCTATGTCTCCCTTAGGACCTTCACAGCCGGGGTCACCTTTGGGTCCCACTTCTCCACGAACTCCCTGAATACCCTGAATACCCTGAGGGCCTGCGTAGCCTCTCGGTCCTTCGCCGCCTCTCGGTCCTGTATTTCCGGTGGGACCTACCGGTCCTGTATTTCCTCTGGGACCTCTTGCACCGGGAGCGCCTGGAATACCCTGAGGGCCAATCGGACCCGGTTCGCCTCTGTCTCCCTTAGGGCCGGGGCAACCGGCATCTCCTTTGATGCCTTGGGGACCCGCCGGTCCCTGATCGCCTTTGGGACCCATCGGACCGCGGAGGCAGCACGAGGGATTACCTTGATCCTGACTGCAATAACATGAATTGTCTTGATTCATAAAAGCACTTCCTTTTTACAAAATATGACTGAAAAAGATCTTTTTCAGTAATTATTTTATGCATTGCCCAGGAATTTGCCACATTTTGTCGAATTATACAGAATGATAGCGTATCTCCTAACCTGTCATAACATTCACATATCTTAGAGCGGTCAGAGCAGCGCATTCCACGTTTCAATGCCTGCTACTCCGTCTACTGTAAGTCCATGCTCACGCTGGAACTGCCTTACTGCCGCTTCCGTTTCTGCCCCAAAGATGCCGTCTGTCTCCACGCTAAGTTTCCCCTGCAGCAGCCTCACATATTCATTCTGGTCATCATAACGCACTGTTGTGACTGTCTGCCCTTTAACCAGATATCCTTCTGTTTTCCCTTCCAGTACAGGTTCTTCGTCCGGTTTTGCGCCGCTTATGCCGTTTAGATCAAATACCCTGTAGCAGTATGACCTGTCAAACCTTGTGTTAATCCCCGGTATCCTGTAATCACTGGTATACTGCCACATATCATAACCCGTCTCATGGTAACCCAGGGTGGTATTGTAGCGTGCGACCCATATGCTGTACGCTGCCAGTTCCTCTGCATACAGTTTTGTCTCAAACCAGCTCTTTGATGCGTAAACTCCCGCCTGCATCCCAAGCTGCAATATCTTTTTGCAGAATGCTTTCGTGATGTCCGTCCGCACACGGCGGGACAGATGATCCGCCCTGCCGTCCCCCTTGGGATTGGACAGCTCACTGTCATAATAGACGGGCAGTGACGGACTGTAACTTTTCGTCATTTCATGACAATACTCGGCTTCCGAAACCGCTTCCTCTTCCGTGACTGCCTGCCCCATAAAATAAAACCCATAGGGTATGCTGTTTTCTGTAAGCCCTCGCATATGTTCGGCAAACAGCGCGTCTTCCTTAAGCGTACCGACGCTGTAGCCGCGGTATCCGATCCTTACGATCACCCCGTCAAAATGTCCTTTTAAAAGGGTATAATGCTGGATTGGATTGTATTGAGATATATCCCCTACATACAATTCTGTTTTTTTTACATCTTCTGTCATAATCTGTCTCCTATTCCTTCCTGATAATTTTAGTTGCCTGGCTGCCTGCAAGGTTTGTACCAGTGCCGGGCATGGTTTCCATACAATTTATGCCGCTCACGAATGCAGGGTTCCCTTTACCGCCGCTGCCAGTTTCCATTGTCAGGACTGCATTGCCCAGATCTGTGTGATTGCTCTGGTGGAGAAGGTCATCCGGCAGAATCTGTGATACTCTAAAACAAAGAAACCGGAGCCGCCTTTCACAGACGGTTCCGGTTTTAACAGACTAACGTTTCAGATAATTCTTTTTTTCAGGATTATTCTGCATTTTCTCCAAAAGCTTCGGATTGACTGTCAATGTCTTGCCGTATTTCGCTGTTGAAAATGAATTAAATCCCATACGCCTATCCCGAGGTACAGATCTTTTACTCTAAATCGGTCTAAAAGAGTCCCTTTCTCTCCTTCCATATTTAGCGTTCTCTTTCTATTTCTGCGATTTGATGAATCATCTCAGAAAAACCTTCTGGTTTCTTTTCCTGCAATGATAAACGACCATCACAAACGCAAAGGAAATGATCTGTGCCGCCATGATCCGAATAATTTGCAGCTCGTCCGCACCCTTTAATGAAACGACATGCAGCATATTGGTGGCAACGGTATTATTAAATAAATGGTCGCCAAGCCCTATCCATATATTTCCTGTGATGCGGTAAAGAATCCCCCATTTGATCCCCATAATTCCGGCAAGGACAATATAACCAATCCCCATGAGAAGCATTGCCGCAAATGACATTTCGCCATTCACATAGCTTCTGACCGGCATTACAATGTGCCAGATACCAAATAAAAATGCTGCAATATAATTCGCCTGCATAAATGGCTTCGTTCCAGTTAAAGAAAAACTGCTGATATAGATTTCCAAATGTGCGGGATTGCCCTGCAGAATAAAAATCGCCAATTCCAATCCAAAAGAAACGGCAAAGCACACGCTTCCCAATAACAAGCCCTTTAAAATACCGCTTACAAAGCCGTTTTTTTGAAATCCGATATCACCCCATGTAAGATTTATCTTTTTCAATACCAGCGCCAATAAGATAATCCCAACAACTTTATGGAACACATTTTCCCCAATAGCTGTTTTGTCTGTTTCAATCAGAAAATATTCCACAAACCTTACCGACAAGCAAAGCATGAAGATGATCATGCATAAATTATTCGGTTTGCACTTTATGTTTCTTTCCATATACAGCCCTCCAGTCAGCGCCAGTCTCTTTTTCATATGCGGCTTCCCGACAAACAGGAAGCTGATTTTTTATACAATAAAGTACCAACAATAATTATGATCGCTAATACAACAATGTTATATTGTATCGGTGCTAAATAACAGATATTAAAAGCTGCGTGCATAATGGCAATCAGCAATATATTTCTGCATTGATAATAGGTGGTTCCCAAAACAACGGAAACAAGTAATGTCCATATGCAAAGAAAAGTGATTTGTTCCATGTCCAATGAATTTCTGATGATCCACATTGGTAAATGCCACACTGCCCAGACGGCACCGACAAAAAGAACGCTTTTGATTTTCTTAAAAGGAAGTCGTTCCAGCAGAAATCCTCTCCATGCTATTTCTTCAACAAACGCTGTTATCAGCAGGTATATACAGCTTGTTAATAGTGATATTACTGTTGAATATGTATTTTTAAATACATCCGTTTTTACGATGAACGAATAGCAATAAGAATCAAATATACCTGCAGCCATACATATAACCGCTATTAAAATATATTTGACTGTTATTTTCCCTGAAAACATTCGCGTAAAGTATGCCTTGATGTTCTGCTCGCGAATCAGCAGAAAAATAGCAGCCATAGCGGGAATACACACATATAAATATCTTAAGTACACTAAACCATTGGGAATGATTATTCCGTTCTGTTCCAGCAATGTAGGTACATAGCATAGAAACGATAAAACATATACGACAGAAACCCATAACGTGAGTACGGAAACAGAGAGCGCTGCGCCAGTCTGAACCGATTCCGCCTTCTCGTCCAATACGGCCTTTTCACGCTCGACTATGATTACGGTATCAGTATCCTCATTCTGGCTTTCCGCTATCCTCCTTTCCAGTTCCTCACGCTCTTCCCTGCACTTTTGAATGGCTTTTTCTCTTGCCTCCTTTGCATCCTCTTTCATTCTTTTTTCTGTGACTATCAGTTTCATACTCATGCCTGCCCCTGTATGACCTTCCATCGTTTTCGTATGCATAATTACCCTCCTTTTTCTTTTTTCGACTATAAAAAGTAATGTGTTAATCCACTTGCTGTGGAATGATCAGCAGCACATGGAGGACAAATACATGCTCCTGTGTCTCTATACTCATGGCACCGCCATATTTTTCAGCCACCTTTTTTACATTTGACAGACCAGTCCCTTTTTTGAACGCTCCTTTCCCGTAAAAGCTGTTCTCGATTTCCATCATAAGGAAATCCCCCTGGATCCGCCCGGACACACGGATGTACTTTTCCATACCGGCATCCAGATTTTTCACTGCATGGATGGCATTATCCAGCGCATTTGACAGGACAATACAGATATCAATATCCCTGATGCCGCACGGATATGGCAGAAGGAGGGAACAGTCCACATCAATTCCCATGCTTTTTGCGATCCCCAGCTTATTTCCCGCCAGAATATCCACTACCGGATTATTGGTGCTGCAGGGAAATGACATTTTCTCCGCTATATCGTCCATATCCTCCATGTAACTTACCGCTTCCTCCAGTTTCCCATTCTGCAGAAGATTTTTTACTACTGCGATGTGGTTCCTGATGTCATGGCGGAAGGACTTTGTCTCATCGTAACGGGTTTTCGCTTCCTCCACATACTGGTTCAGGGAATGTTCCTGCTGCTCCAGCAGTGAGATCTCAGTGCTGAGGCGGAAAATCTGCTGCAATTTCTTATAGAAAAACAGGATACAGAACAGGCTGGCAAGTCCCAGAAGATACATGGCAAGCATCTGCCCATGGCTGAAAAAATGTCCCGCGGGCCCTTTGTCTGTCAGGATCTCAAACTGAAAGTCATATTCAATCGCATTGATATAGTTACTCATAATAAATATCATCAGGATCGGAACAAAAATCAGAAACATCCGCTGCATTCCCATTGTGGTATCAGGCGCATCCGCAGGGCACAGGGCATCCACCGGGTAAAGATCCTCCCGGGAAAAATAGCGGTATACGATATAATAGCAGCACCCGCTCAGCAAAAAGGACGCCGTCTCGCAGATCAGCATGGCCGCAATATTGCCCGGTTCATGGAAAAAAGCAGGAAGCCATGGATATGGAAGGCTCATCAACGAGCTCACGATTCCGCTGCAGAGCAGCATGATTTCCGTTGTCAGCGTCGCATACAGAAGGGAATCCTTAAAATTCGCATGACAGACAAAAACCCCGCATATGGAGATCCATAAGACAAACACCACAAAGCCAGCAATCGTGCCGCTTGGAATAAACTCACCCGCAATCACCGCACCTACTGCAAACAGGGCATAAAAAGGAGGCTCTATTTTCTTTTTCAGGAACTTTGACAGAAAATAAATCTGGAAAGCCGTCTCGATCACGCCCACAATGTAGATATTGAAAAAATCTAAATACTCAGCCATGTTACCTGCCCCCATATGTAAAAACTCTTACATATTCTTCATATACTGCAAAACAACACCGGAAAACTCCCTGCTGCGCAGCCGCGATACAGGAACCTCTTTGCCGTTATCCATATAGGCAGTCCCGTTTTTATAGCTCTTTAAATGCCTCAGGTTGATGAGATAACTCCTATGGCACCGGAAAAAATGGCTGCCCAGCTTCGTTTCCAGATTTTCGATCCGCTCATAATAATCAACAACCTCGCCGGAAACCAGGTTCAGATATATTTTCCGGTCTATGACCTCACAGAAAACAATCTCCTCCTCCCGGATGATACGCCCCTCATATCCCTTTTGCACCAGCAGGTTGTCCTCTCCGGTATTTCGCAGGGAAACGTAAAGGCGCTCCATGGTCTTTTCAAACTGTTTTTCATCCACCGGCTTGACCAGATAATCGTATGCCGCCACCTCGAAAGACTGAAATACCATCTCTTTCAGTACCGTAATGAAGATCAAAATGCCGCGGAACTTGCCCGCCCTCAGCTTCCTTGCTGTTTCCAAACCATCCATGTCCTTCATCTGGATATCCAGAAACAGAATGTCGATCTGCCCATTGTAATTCAGCAACTCTTCGCCGCTTAAAAATGTCCGAAGATGGATATCTTTGTTCTTTTTACGGAAAAAATCGGAAACCATTGCCCTTATATGATCGGACATGTGTTTTTCATCATCACAAATTGCTATACGGATCAATGTGCCACCTCCTCGTCATTCGCCGCTCGCCGAATGTGCCAGCACATTCTTCTCGCTAATGCTGATTATATCGTCAGCGGCAACAGATTAACTTTTGCCGCTGACACAGATTAATATTTTATTATAGCCTGTCCGAAATGCCAAAACAATTTGATTGCCGTGAAATGTTAATCCGTTGCCGCGAAATGCTGTATAATTGCTTTTTCTGCATGGAGCGCAGGATACTGTTCTCCCGCTTCCGCGACATCTGGTCGGAAAGCGATATTACGATTTTCAACCGCCTTTTTTATGCCAACGCTTGAATTTGTCGCGCCTGATATTGCGTCTACATCTATTTTTTGTTCATCAACTATTTTGTCAGCGATAATTTCCACTTCGGCATGTATAAAATCCACATCATATTTACCAACATAAACTCCGTCTGGAATATCCGAAATATTTGTATCTTCAAAGGTGGTTTCCCTTACTGACTGATTATAGTCCACAACACTTTTAAGGTAGAGGATTCCCAACAAGAAACTATTCAATTTTCCTTTCTTTGCATGAAAAAAGACCATCTATTATGACTATCTTTCTTCCCGAAAACAGAAAAAACAACGAATTGTTTTCTCTAATAAAATCAAATCCGCTGCTTGTATTGTTATATTGCTGCGATTATGCCAATATTGGCTCCCGCTTTTGGATGATAGCTCTAACTTCCTCTACGCTTTTTTTGTCGCAACGGCTATCTGTTAAAGCGTAAAATTATTCCCATGCATGGTCATTATAGCATCTGCTAAAGTGTTATCCCTTAATGCAATCAAAAGTATTTTTTATATGTATCCGCGTTAGTGACATAATCTAACAATTGATATGCTCCTGAAATTGCTCTTTCATCATTATTATATTTTTCAAAAATTTTCATTTCTGATGTTATAGACCTTCCCAACCATTTAATTTCAAAAACATAAACATGTTGATCATCTTCATTACGAACCAATACATCATATCTATCATCAGTAACAGTAGTATACTCCTTTATAACTGTATCACGGCAATGATTTTTAAGATATTTAACAAAGTCTATTTCAAAAAATTCTTCTGGTCTATTTCTCAGTAATTTGGGATACTTTTCAATTGTTTCTGAATAATACTCTTTATGTATATCCCCTTTTCTCAAAAAATACCGCTTGTTTATATCATATCGGATATTTTCTTCATAAAAACCGTTTAACAATTTTTCATAATCATATATGCTCATCATATTGCTTCTATTTAAAACAAATAATTTGCAATAAACATCTTAATTCAAATGTTATATTGCAAATTGTATCATTTTTTTGAATTATATCAAGTTATTCCATGAAAGATACAAGCAAGGCAATAGCTTTCCCAGGGATAGGCGGATAAATATTTTCCTGCCACCAGCTCCGAATTTCCGTCATGGTATCCCCATGCCGTGTCAAAATAATTAATTCCGTTTTTGTAAGCATAATCAATCATTTTCGCGGCGGCGGCTTCATCCACCGCCCCGTCATTGCCGCCCAGCACGGGCAGCCGCATCATGCCAAGCCCCAGACCAGACAACTGAATATCCTGAAATTTTCTGTAAATCATATCGTACCTCCCCCTACTCCAAAGTCTTTGTAATCCAAAAATACACATCCACGCCCCATGTATCATCCAGATTGGAAGTATAGGCTTCCTGCACGGCCTCTGTCAATCCCTCCACATCCGTATAATATCCTATTGGCGTGGCGGTGATATTCACCCCTTCCATGTCCTTGAAATAAAACCGGAGCTGGCCGCCGTTTAACAGATACAGTTCCCCGGTCTTTACATCCGTGGTGGTCTGCTCGTCATCCCTGGTATAATTTCCCCGGACACTCTGCGCCACAAAACCGCCTTCTTCGTCATAGGTATAAGTGGGAAACAGCAGTGCGGAACCGGAAAGGTAATCCAGCATGGTCAATGCCGCGTCATTGTTGTACATATCCACATTCCATTCAGTAGTACCGTCCCTGCCGATGCGGACAGAAATAGCATCTGCAAGAATATCACCCTTATATTGATCTTCTTCTTCTGTCTCAGCCATACCGTTGTTTTTAGATTGTACAGAATTATTTTCCGTGTCCGCACTTTCTGAATTACTGTTTCCTGCCCCTGTATTTTCCCCGTTTACCACCTCCGTCGGCGGCTCTCCCGGATCTTTGTCCCCTGCCCCGCAGCCGGAAAGCACCGACAGGCCAAGGACAGTTATTGCAGCCAAAATTGTCAGTTTGTTCTTTTTCATGTTCATCGTCTCCTCTTTCTTTTTAATCTTGATTTTCCGTTATCAAAGTTACTATGCTCACCTGCTTTAGTCTCGCAGAAAAAGCCCACGCAAATAAAAAGAATAATACCGGTATAACCACAAGCGGCAGGAATGTTCCCATCACACTAAAACCCACATGGAAATCCCCGATTCCAAATGACCGGAACACCTTTCCGATCATCCTGTCAGCAGACAGGACAGAAAGCAGGATCCCCACCGCCGTTCCTGCCGATGCCACAACCAGAAAACGCAATGAGAACGACCGCCGGAGCCTTCCCGTGGATAACCCCATACTTTTATAGACAGCCATATCGCCCGTCTCCGCCTGCAGCAGTTTTCCGGAAATAAGCGCCACCGATACGAGGATAAACACCGACGCAATCAGGTAAAGCACCAAAATGAGGATATGCATCAGAAGGACAATTCCGCTTAATCCTGACCAACTGTTGGTATGCACATCGATCCCGCGGTATTGCTCCTGCAGGTAACGCATTGCAAAGTCCCGCATATTCCCATTTTCCAGAATATAGTGGTAACACCAGATATAGCCTGTAATATCTCCGATTTTGGAGTACCCCTCCATACTCATGCCGATATTGCTGCCCATGCCGTTGGCGCACTGATAGATCCCTGACACCTGATAGTCACAGCTTCGTCCATATCCCCTGCCTGTGTTGTCGTCTGTTCATCACTTCTCTGCAGGCTTGTTCCCAATGAACCAACCTGCTCAAAACCTCCATACATGGACATCTGTATGGATATGGGCTGTTCACGGAGAAGCTCCATAAGCGCCCTGACCGAATCATTTTCTTCCCATTCTACTGCAACAGCTTCGTCATCTACTTTCATCCATATATTCATTTCTTCCGTCTCCAAACTGTTCTCATCCACCGGCTCAGAAGGAATCATCTGCTCATTTTGTATCTGCTCCGTATTCTCCTGAACGGACATAAATTCTCCTGTTTCCATGCCGCCCGATACTTCCGCCTGACCTGTGGAATCAGACCCAGCCAGAACGCTTATCAGACACATGGAAATAACTGCCAGCCTTATCTTTTTCATACACTATTCCTCCCTAATCCCTGAAAAAGCAGCTCATAAACCGTTCCTTAATCCCTGAACTGCCGTTATTATGCCAAACCCTATCATCAGGCAGCCCAAAATCCAGTTCAGCCACCGGTATATTTTTCCCGTTACCCTGTTCCGGAGATGTGCCGTGATACCGCTGAGTGCCAGCCACCAGCAAAGCGTCCCGATAAAAATTCCCGTGATCAGAGCCGTTCCCTGACCTGCATCCAGCCCTCCCCGTATTCCAAAAGCTGCAAACGCCGCCATGAATGAGAGCACAGTCATCGGATTTACCAATGCCGTCGTAAATGCCGACAGAAAGCAAAACGCCAGTGATCCTTTTGACTCTTTCTGTACTGCTGCTGTTTTCTTTTGACAAAGGATGCCAAATCCTAAAAGCAGAATCAATATTCCGCAGGTGGCCTGAATGATACTCTGACCAGCAGATAAAACATCAGAAACCACCGTAATGCCAAACACCCCTACACAGGAATAAATCAGATCTGCCGCCGAGGAACCCATGCCGGTCAGGAAACCGGCTGCAAATCCCTTTTCCAGCGTCCTCCCGATTGTCAGTGCGCCAATGGCTCCTGCCGGTACTCCGAATATAAGGCCGATCAACAGTCCTTTACAAATATATTCTGCTATCATGTGCCTCCTTTTCGCATCCCGCCCAGGACACCATCCAGATACTCAATACAGGACTGGTCTTTGTGAATCCCGTCCAGCAGTGCCTTCCGCTGCCGCTGAAGCAGCATAAGCCCTTTCTTCTTCTGTCCCTGCTTTAAGCAGTTCAGGACATCTGCAGCCATGTCCTCCTTACAGCCGGCATCTGCCATATTCTGAATCAGTTCTTCCTCTGTCTGATAACCGCTTAACATCTTTCCTCTCATTCCGCCGCTTAAGCAGCCTCTAAGCAATCTCTCTTTTCATTTCAGCGGCTTTATCTGCCTCTTTCTCCGTTTTCGTCCGGAGTATGACCTCTCCCGTACATTCCATTACGGCATCGCCACTGATAATCTCTCCTACGCTGTCCGCAATAATCCTGCCGGATCTGGGATTTTTCACGGAAAGGATATGGCCTTTTACATCCGCTTCCACATCCGAGTATTCAAAGGAGAGATCCGTATCCTCCATGGTACAGTTTACAAGCTTCAGGTTCTTGCAGTAGCACAGGGGCTGTGTTCCGATAATCTTGCAGTTAATCAGCGTCAGGTTCTCGGAAAACCATCCCAGATACTCGCCTTTCACGATACTGTCCCTTACGGTGACATTTTTGCTGTGCCAGAAAGCGTCTTTCGTATCCAATTCGCAGTCGTCAATCTCAAGGTTCTCCATATACTGGAATGAATATTTCCCCTTCATCTTTACGCTGCGCAGCCTCACATCCCGGCTGTCCATGAATAAATACTCGGACACGATATCCGTATCAACAAGTGTAATGTCCTGCGACTTCCAGCCAAACTCCTGTGACTCCACCTGGCAGCGTTCCAGACGAATATGCGTACACTCCCGCACCGCCTTGATCCCTCCCAGCACACAGTCTGTAATATCGCCATTTTCCGCATACCAGATCGCCGCGCGGGTTTTATCATCCATAGAGGATTCCGCCATGGCAAAACCCTTTACATGCCACAGGGGGTAACGCAGGGAAAAACGGCAGTTTTTAAGTCCCACATTCACAGACTCCTTGAGTACGGATTCCCCGTCCGCCGGTCCTGCAAATATGCAGTCTGTCACATCCGCATTCTGTAAATGGTACAGCGCCCGCTCCTCATCAAATTGCTTTCCGATAATGTTTGTCCTTGTCATTTTTCATGTCCTCCATTCTTCTTATAATTAACGGTTTTTTTCCTGTATGCTGATCCGGTGTGATCTGATCAACAAACCGGACGGAAAACTGGATTTCTTCCAGATTTTTATCTGCCAACAGCTTTCTTACCTGCCTGAGTATTTCCCCTGTTACCCTTACCGGTTCCGCCGACTCCCCTATCTCAGCCAGCATTTCAAAGGAAGTCGCAGAAGTCTGGCAGAATTGATAATCCCGCAGCCCTTCCATGCAAAATCCCTCCATGGAAAGGGGGTGCAGACACTCCCTGCTGCCGTCCGGCCTTTCAAACCATAACACATCCTCATTACGACACAGCAGCACATCCGCCCTTGTAAAAAAGCAGTCCGTGTCAGTATTTGCCTCATGCAGAACAAGCTTGTCGGATATATGGTATCGGATCAGCGGCTGTGTGAAATTATAAAGGCAGGTCACATACATCTCCCCATCAACCACTTCTACCACATTCAGGTCATCAAATAAAACCATTCCCTCATCCGCACACTGTTCCACCCCCAAGGCAAGGGACTCGCTTGCACCGTAAAAATTGATTACCTCTGCATGGAACGCATTTTCAAGAAACTTCCGCAGTCCGGCACTCAGAGGTTCCCCGCAGGAGATTACCCTCCTGACACGCAGCGGTTCCTTCTCCCTGTCTGACAGTTCCGCCAGAATTTTGACAGCAAAAGGGTATCCTATAATAATATTGGGGTGAAACTCCCGTACTGCCTCACTCCATTTTGCCAGTGGTGTGCTAATATCCAAAAACCTCTACTCTGCACGGACACCCCTGATTCCATCCCCCACTGCCATAGCGCCGCCATAACGCCCGTCTGTAGCTGCTATGTAAAGGATTCTCGGCTTCTCTGCCAATAATCTCAGGACAGATCCCATAGACATTCCCCAAAGAGCCCCCCTGATGATACCAATCAGCATTTGTTCCCATGCTGCATTGTCATATACAAAATACCTAGGCGTTCCGGTACTACCGGAGGAATGTACCACATGGTATTTGTCAAGATATATTTCCCCGCCATCTTCTGAGTTTTCATCAAATCTGAGTAATTCTTCCTGCTTCAGACTTTGTTCTGTTACCAGCTCGTCAAAATGTTCCATCAGGATTCCCTTATCCAGCACCGGAAACTTCTCAAGGGGCATTGTCCTGATATTTTCCCTGAAAATGCCCTCCGCCTCAAATGCCTTCCTGTAATAAGGGGAATGATCATAGGCATATAAGAGCATTTTTTCCAGCTTCTTTTTCTGCAGCTTCACAACCTGCTCTTTCTTCCTGCCTGTATTTCTTTTCTGCCTGTAAAGGTTCCACAGAAGACGGAAATAATTGATACCAGCAGCCATGCCTTGTCACCTCCATTTTTGTAAATTCACTTATCATATCTAAAGTCTATACTCGTTTTTATAAAATAGCAAATACCTATATTGAATGTATTTGCATAGGATTTTGGAATGTTAATCTCAAGAACTTTATTCTCCATTGATCTGAAAGAAGTAAGCTTTTTCATAATTTTCCCTGTGGTAATAAGCAGCAGTCAGAGCCGACTGGTCAAACACAATGCTCCACTCTGTAGATTCAAACTCACCAAAATTATCCTTGCTCACACTGTCCAGCGCATCCCTGACTTCCGCCTGAGTCATTGATGGTTTTCCTGCAAGCGTTTCCGTCAATATATCAAACCTCTCATGGGACTGTCCTGTACCGATTCCCTGCTTTTCCCCTTCCGCCAGATAAAAGTTTGTCAGTACGGGAGTCTTTGTTACAATCATTTCATTGTTGATGTATTCCACCGCCACACTATTGCCAGCCCTATCCGCAATGGCAAAATGAACCATATAATCCATAGAGGCATGGAGGTCATACTGCGAAAGCAGCTTAAGCGCTTCTTCCACCGTGGCCGCCTGGTTTAACAGCAGGCGGATGGCTGTCGTAGTGGTAAGATCCGTTTTGCCTGTATCCTGCGAAATAGTCGCCCCGTCCTGAACCATATTGACAGATACACATAATCCCTTTTCATTCATGCCATCCAGGGGTGCATACAATGCTGCCATAGTCATCATCTCATCACTTAGCAAACTGTCGGCCATTCCCGCTCCCTGACGGATGAAGTCCATGTTCACCGTGGAAACGGAGGCATAACCGTCCTGCGGATAAGCTGTAACCACAAGGGCATCGCAGGCATTCCAGTCAAAGTTCCTGCCAAAGAAATAACCGCCCTCTGTATTCCGCACGGAAAGCGTGCTGCATCCAAAGCTCTGTGTTTTCATGGTAAAACCACTCTGGTTTCCCACAAAAAAGCTGCTTGCCAAAAACTGCACGACTTCCCCATCCGTTTTTGCGCCTCCTCCGGAAAGAAATGCCTCAAACCCATCATTTCCTTCATATCGGACGGCAAATAGTCCTTTCTCCAGTTCCTCTATTTCAGAACTTGCCTGTACTGTTACCGTGTTATCCTCTAAAGCCTCTGTCTCCTCCGAATCTTCCATTCCATCCAAATTCCCTGCCCCTTCTGACCCGCTTTGCCTGCCCGGAGAATAACCCTCATCCGTATCTGAAACCTGCCTTCCACATCCGACAAAGCTTATCAACAGAATAACTGCTGCTGCCATAACCAATCCTTTTTTCATCCAAGTTTCCCTCCCTGTAACTCCCGTCTGCCCGCTTCAGCGGGCGTACTAATCAGGATGGTGAAATCTCTGATTTCACACTATCTGCCCAGAACCTTTCTTCCAAAGCCACGCCGCCAACGGTATCCCCAAAATTCCACAAAAATGAAACAGCCACGCCGATATTACCAGTGCCGGAATCGCCACAAGCCACGCAAAGACCAATATCCGGAGCGCCGAAATACTAAAGCATAACGACAATCACAGTTCATGAACAAGGGGCAATAAAAATCGCCGCCTCCGCCGCCCTGCGTACTTCCCCTGTATCCTTCCAAGTGCTTTGGAGATTACTGCATTAAGCCTACCGCATTTTCAAACACGCTATAGCGCAAATACCAGAAGCTGTACCGGCGCTGCCAGGGAAAGCGTTGTTCTCTGCTTTTTAATATAAACCGAAAGCAGATTAATAACAAATATCTATATTGAATGGCATTGCATTGGTTTTAGGAATAATAATGACAGTCACAGCCATTGTCTGTGCATACAATCCGAAAGCCAGCTCTTTAACTGCCTACAGTATGCCTTTTGCATCCTTTGTTTTATACATATCTGCCGCTAATGTTACACCCAGAACTATCCACAGTATCCATAAGGCACTCAGGTGTGCTTTCGAGCAGGCGGTAAGCATGAAGTTCCTTTGTTTTTGCCTGTTCCATGCGTTATGGGGAGGCAAATCGGGAAGATTGTAGTAAATCAAAACGCACAACTAGAGGCTTAATGGACATTCAGTTAATTATCCCGAAGCCGCTCCACAATACTCCGGATCCCTGCCCTTTTATAGACAACTGCCGGGATGATCATGCACAGAAGCATCGACAGCAGCATATAAAGCATCATCGGAAGCACCGGATAACGGAATGTCCCAAACCCTACATTTTCCCTGACCACATGAAAAATCAGAAAATCAGCTCCAGATCCTAATGTAACAGACAGTGCCAGTGTCAGCAGGAAATACCAGACTCCCTCCCACATGGTGAGTTTCTGCATCTGTTTTTTGGACGCGCCTATCGCTTCCATGGTGGCAAATTCCCGCTGTCTGCCCAAAATGCTGACGCTCATGGTATTGATAAAATTCAGGATACCCACGGTAAACAGCACAATGGTGAGAAACGCGGACAGTTTTGACAGGGCGCCTTTGGTCTCTTCCAGGGATCTGGCAAGTTCCACCGGCAGGGCGGTCAGATGGATATTCCCCATCCGGTAGTACATGAGCCGTTTCAACTGGCTGGGCGCGGTTCCAATGGTTTTGAGCAGACCGTAAAACTGAATATCCTTTGTAACAGAAATCGTATTGATGTTATAGATCATCAGAAACCCATCCAGCAATCGAGTAGGGAAGAGCCGTCTTCCCCTACTCGTGCGCCGGGCACCCGTCAGCGCATGCTGACAATCTTCCTCTGGGTGCCCGTGTGCATAAAAAAGAAGATCACAGCCAGGGCGGTTCCTATATCCTTAAGTGACAGATGAAACCCCTGCCCGCCCAGAACCTTGAAATTCTGCTGCCCAGATATCTGCAGTTCTTCCCGAACCTTGGCCAGCTTTTTCTGAAACTGCCCTGCAGTGAGGGAAAAGCCCACAAATTCAGCCTGTCCATGATGGTTCTTAAGCGCCTCTTTAGACACCAGAACCTTCTGCCTGGAGGCTGTATCAATATAAGAAGTATCCGTATAATAGCCGGAAAGGACAAAGGTTTCTTCCTCCGCCACATCCCGATCCTCCCATGTTACCGACAGCGGGATCTCGCTGCCAATCACCGGTTCTATCCCCAGCCTCTTTAACAGCCAGGCCGACATCATCACTTCACTCTCCTTTACCGGATAATTCCCCTGGATGTCCGTAAAAAGCGGACGGCTCCAGGTATCTGCACATGTTCAGACTGTCCGGACAGATAAATGTCATCAATGGTCTGCACCATCTTCTTTCCCTGCACGGTATGAATCACTTTCACATAATACGACTGCCCTCGTGTATCAATACACCGTGTATAATCAAAATCAAAACTTGTACTCAAATTGAGGTCGTTTCCCTCTCTTGACAGTTTTTCAAAATCTCTGTCCTCAAGTGCCTTGACTATGAATTTTCCTGTCTTTATATCAACGTCCACCGGTTCAACATATTCGATGTGATACCAACATCCGTTAGGTGTTTTCATGTAACCGCTCCGGTCTCTGACGCACATCTTTTTGATGTTCTTTTCCTTTTCCGGCTCCGGAATTGTTTTCAGCATCGGACGGATGCTTTTCACAAAATCCTGTTTGTTGAGTGTGCTGCTCATGTATAATTTTTCTATTGCCTCGAACTGCTCGTCTGTGACTTCTCTCTTTGCGATTGCCTCAAATTCATGTTTCATCATGGTTTTTTACCTCCCGTTTGTTGTCTATGGTTACATTCTGATTGTCAACGGTCACTTTTCCAATACTTTTTGTTGCCTTTGGTAACTTTTTTATTGATTTTTGTCTTTTGCCGTGGTATTCTTGAGAATACAAGGGAGGTGATATGCTTGACGCAAGGTGAGCGAATAAAAGAAATTAGAAAATCCCTCAATCTTACACTTGAGAAATTCGGTGAAAAAATTGGTGTCACAAAAACCGCTATTTCAAGGATTGAAAAAGGTGAGCGTGGTTGCACCGAACAAATGACAAAAGCAATCTGTCGGGAGTTCGGTATTGACTACATATTCCTGACCACTGGTGAGGGAGAAATGTTCGTGGATTCTGATGATGATTTCATCGAAAAGATTGACCGCATTATGGCAGGTGAGAACGATGCCCGAAAGAACATTTTCAAGTTTATGCTTAGTCTGAATGATGATGATATAGCTGCACTTGGGAGGATCCTTGACCAAATGATAGAATTTTTTAATGAAAAAGACTGACAGTCTTTTCAACTGCCAGTCTCGCTCATGGTGTACAGATACGAAATGAATTTGTATATCCTCTTGAGGATGTTTTCGTTATGTATCTTTCCGACTAACTCGATGATAGCCTCTTTGTAACTCAAGGGAACACCACCTCCCTTCCGATACGCATTGTATCACAAATTTCCATGATTATGGAAATATTCTCACCTGCTGCCGACATCCTGTCCGGCGTGTGATACAATTATTTGTATTCGGATTCAAGCAGGTCGGTGATTTTGACATCCAGCGCAATGGCTGAAATTAAGAACTCATTGGAAAAGCATAGACCCATTTTTTCACAAATTCTTGGATATGATGACGAACCCGGAGAAATTCACCTTGTTATTGCTTTTTACAAAATCGTCAATTATGACTATACGGATTATGTTGAGGAAAGAGACAAGAGCCTCGACGACGAAACTGTCGGCTATTACAGATAAATAGAAAAGACGACCTCCGCTACAACGGAAATCGCCTTTTAAAAGCAAGTATCAATTCAAACAATGCGCCCATATGTGGCATATAAATAATAAGAATCAGCATAATAAATTCAAAAAGGAGGAGCGTCATGTCAACTTTAGAGAAAACAATCGGCTTGTTGGAAACCATGCCAGACGATAAAATCGAAACCGTTTATGCGTTTGTGCGGTTTATTGATTCGGACACCTATGAATCGCCATCCGAACACGATGCCACAAAAAGAGAAACTATACAATCCATGCTCGGAATTGCTCACGAATATGCGAATCCGGCATTGATAGAGCAGGAGGAGGGGGCTTTTGAACGTGCTATTGCGGAAAAATATGCGGCTGATAGATACTAACGTGATTTTAAGATTTGTCTTGAATGACAACGCTGAAATGGCGAAACGTGCTGCGGAGGTCATCGCCTCCGGCGCATACACAAAACCAGAGGTCATTGCAGAGGTTGTCTATGTGCTGAAAAGCGTATATTCTACCCCGAAAGAAAAAATCAAATCTATCATTCGTGGGCTGTCTGACATTATCCGGATTGAAAATTCTGAATGTGTCGTCCATGCGGTAGACCTGTTTTCCAGTACATCACTTGACTTTGTTGACTGCCTACTGGTCGCCTACCACTCATTAAACGGCGAAACAGTTTTCACTTTCGACAAAAAGCTGAACAAACATCTGAATACGGATGCCATGTAAATTCTTGACAACTGCAAATGAGGGTTTATAATGGATTTCATAAAACACCGCCCTACACGGGCAGAAATGCGGCCAGTTTTTCCTCATTCCTATAAGAAATCTCTTTTCCGCCAATCAGCACCTTTCCGGACGTAGGGGTATCCAGCCCGCCCATCATGTGGAGCAGCGTGGATTTTCCGGATCCGGAGGTTCCCACGACAGCGACAAACTCCCCCTCTTCGATGGCAAGGCTCACGCCATCCAGGGCTTTTGTCACGTTATCCCCCTGCCTGTAATGTTTTTTCAGATCAATTGTTTGTAAGATAGACATAAAAAAATCTCCTTTTCTTATTCTGTAAGGAGATTTTATAACATATATTCTTATTTTTTATCTACATCGAAAAAAAGCGGTAATCTGTGCCCCGGACGGAATATTTTCCTGGAAAAGATTTTCAATTTTCAACCACCCGCCATGATGCCCGCAGAGCATGCGGCACAGATAAAGGCCGATTCCAAAATGTTTTCCGTTTCCCTTTTCTTCCGTGAAATAAGGATTCGTTGCCTGGCGCAGCCCTTCTTCCGAAAACCCTTTCCCGTCATCTGTTATCTTCAGCAAAAGCCCTTCCTCTGTTTCTTCCATACAACAGGTAACGGCAGATTCGGCATAACGGACGGCATTGACAGTCAGATTATTTGCCACTTGTAAGATGCTGTCCCTGTCAGCCATAAGCTCTTTGGACTGGGTATGGTTCTTGAAAAAGAGCATTTTTTTATGTGCCCTGCATTCCATAGATACGCTGTCATACAGGACGGATGCCAGCTCTTTCATGGAAATCTTCTCCCGTTTAGGTTTCAGATCCTCCAGACGCCGCAGATTTCCCATGCTGTCCACGTAATGCTCCATACGCATGATATGTTTTTCCATGGTGTCTGCGATCCCCTTTGTCCGCTCATTCCCGCTATCCTTAAGCATTTCATCATAGCCTTTCAACCTCATACCCCTTCCCCTCAAAAAAAGAAGTAAGCATTGTCACAATATCCGCTTCGTCATCCTCAATCAATAGCCTGTCCATTACTTTTCCACCTCAATATAACGATTTTGGGGATTTCCCATCTCTGATCCCCGCTGACCGATACAATAGTATAAGTCAGCGGAATCATTCAGAATACTGTCTTCCACAATGTACCCGATTTCAACCATTCCCGTTTCTTCCCCCGGCTCTAACAGGTAATGAAATGCCTTTACCGGATCTTCATTCCCATCCTGTTTTTTACTGATATATCTGGCTTCACCGCCGCTCTCAGATAATTGTCCTGTCTCATCTATGGTTACAAATCCATTGGAATTTAGCAAGACTTCCTGTGTCTGGTCTCCGGAATTTTTACAGGATACCGTGACAGACAGATTTGGATTTTCCTAGTGCTCCATCCAGTTAGAAATTGGAGTATGGGGCTGCATGTTTCGTGCCAGTGCTAGACAAAATTTTGACGGCGATGCGGTGGCATCGTCTAGAAATTTTAACGACGCAATAGTGCGGAACAGGTAGTCCCAGACTTCAATTTCTAGCCGGATGGAGTACTAGTTTCGCTTTCAAATTAGATCTTACCTTGCTCATTTCCAGCCTTCCTCATTGCTGCCGGTTTCATAGCTCAATGAAGAAATGTGGGGGTAATCGTCAACAGAACGCCGGTGTTTTAATGCCCACGCCTTCCCCGGAACATAGAGCAAGGCTTCAAAATCCATGCTCCATACCTTTTTCATTCTCCCCCGCCTGACCTTCTCATAGAAATCCGGCCCATTGATCAAAGCGGCGCACCTGGAATATAAAAATGTGTCGTCACACATCAGCGGGTCAACCTTCTCGCATTGATCCGCCAGCTTTTTCGTATCTAGATCATACAGTAGTACTGTCATGAGATCGTCAAACTCAAAAATAATACCGTCATCCTGTTTCGACAGGTACTTGATCACCGGATTCAGTACCTTATCATCATCCCCTTCCTTGCTCCAATCGCACAACTCCATCGTAGTCCAAAAGAAATCGTATCTTCCAGTCATAGCTGTTTTCCCTCCTCACATGGAAATTTTAATTTATCATGAATAACTGCCAGATAAAACTCAATTTATCGGTTTTAGTTTGATACTCTAATTTCTCCATTCAACTATATCATCAAGTTTTTTGCGCGGTCTTTCTTTAGGAAATTCGTTAGGATAGCCAAACGCAATCGCTGCGATGAGCTGTCCGTCACTCTTTAGCCATTCACATAGTTCTGAATATGCAAAATAAATATCACATATCCAAAGACTGCCTATTCCTTTTTCAGTAGCAGTAAGAAGCATATTTTGTATGGAAGCACTTATAGATTGAATATTACAAATTTCAAAAATATGTTCTTCTAGTGTCAATTCTGACAAAATACCTTTCCCCAAAGAATTAACAACAAAAATGCACTTTCGTTTTCTTCCCGTTCAATTCCCTGGCGGAAAACTTTTAGCATTTCTACTTTTGCATTTCCTTGTATCACAATATATTTCCATGGCTGTCTATTTTTTGAAGAAGGTGCTTTTGCTCCACTTTGGATAATATCCATAACATCTTCTTGGGATATAGGTTTCTCTAAGAATTTTCTTATACTTCGTCTGTCATAAATTGCAGAAATCATTTTTATACGTCCTTTCCAATTCCGATTTACCGCTCCGGTTAAAATATAGAATTTTGCTCATAAATAAAGCGTGCGCACTTTCTGGTCCAGCTCCCTGTACCCAGACCTGGAAGGGGAAGTGGCTCCGGGTACTGTCGCAACGGGTCTCCCGTTGTTCATTCTGGTATCGTAATGATATATTCCTCGTCAAATTCATCGTCTTTATCATCATAGGTCATTCGGAACTGATTCTCCGACAGCCATTCCACACCAAACGATACGGTCTCCATAAAGCCGGCGCTCGGATAGGTCCAGATCTCCCGCTTCCCGTACCAGGTCTTTTGGTAAACATATGGGCGGCATACATGGTCGTACTCGATGATGATGGTGTTTGTCCCCTGGGGCGAAACGAAGACCTCCCGGCTCGCCACAAACAAAGCGTCACAGCAGCTCCGAAAGAGACAGATCACCAGAAGGAGCGCCGCCAATCCGGCTATGTATTTGAGCCGCTCACTCTTCATCTTCATCGTCCTCCAAATCGTTCTCGCCATCCTCATTCTCGGTCAGAGCATTGATAAATGCTGTGATGGATTCCGCAAGCCAGGTCACATGCTCCTCTGGGTTCTCGCCATATTCAAACTCATGATCGTAATAATAGATGACGCCCGGGTCGGACTCTCTTACGCTGAAGCAAAAGAGATTTCTCCCATCTTCTTCGGCAGAGGGAATCAGCCAGTCTGGAATGACATCGTCATCCGCTCTTAAAAGTTCCAACGTTTTTTCCATGGGCCGTTTCTTTCCGTCCCATACAGGAAAAAACAAGTCCACAGAGTATTCAACGCCGTTTTTGTCCATAAAAACGGGCTTTTGGGGATAGTCGCCGTTATAGGCCAGACAGTGTTCCCGAATCTCCTTGGGAATCTTTGCATGAAATTTCTGCTCTATGCGGTCTAAATCTTCTCTCTTTGCTTTCCCATTTGCGCATAAAACCTGATTGCTGTACATCGCTTTTGCCTCCTTCTTTTTAACTTTCTATTTTCTTCATAATCCCCGCATCCATTCTATATACTTCGTCACATAGAATATCATCCCAAACATAGTTTGCAATAATAATCAACTTACCCTTTTCCTTCATCTTCAATAAAACCTTTTTCATATCTTCAACACCATTATTATCAAGTGCGTTCATCGGCTCAAAATATGTTTTTTAGACGCAAAACCATAAAACAGCCCTATCTGTGCCAAGCTTACCAGATAAAATCCATACGCCAGCCTATCCAGTCATTTGAAACATATATATTTAAAATAACGATCAGTGCCCCCGCGAATGTTCCCACTGATTTAGCTAACAGTGATATGTTCTCATTGCTTCCTCCGTTTTGCTTTTGCACAGGCAGTATCCTGACATCCGAATATTTTAAAACATAAATTCCAACTTTTTATCTACTTTTGAAAAATCAAAATGATTTATACCGGAAATATCAGCACAGTTCTAAGCCCCTTCTGCGGTGCGCTCTCCATGGTCATGGTTCCCTTATGAGCCTCCACAATCTGCCGGACCAGCAGAACACCTAACCCATGCCGCAGGTTCAGCTTTTCATCCGTACTCTCCAGGCGGCGGTGGTCTGCGGTCAGTTCCTTTAGCTTTTCAGCCGATACCCCCGCACCATCGTCTGTAACCTCGACCGTTATACCGGCTTCCCTGCACAGAATCGAGACAGCGATCCGACAGCCTTGTGGGTTATGAACGATGCTGTTTTGGATCAAATTACCCAGAGCACGTTTCAACAGAGCCTCATCACCCAGGATGGAAACCGATTCGCTTTCCTGATCGGCACAGAACTCTATATTATACCGCTCCTCCAGGCCGCCGTCCAGAAATTCGCAGACAACCTGCCGTGCCAGTTCCACCAGATAGACTTTCTCCATCCAGAGGGGCTGCATGGAATATTCCAGCCTTGATGTGAGGTTCAAATCGGAAATCAAACTCCGCAGCCGCTCTCCCTGCTTTCGGATGCACGCCGCCTGTTCACGGGCGGATGCCGGGAGGGTCCGGTCATCCTCCAGTTGTCCGGCAAAGCCCAGCATGACTGACAGAGGCGTCCGCACATCATGGGAGACGCCGCTGATCCATTCGGCGCGGGCAGTGTCCTTTCTGGCAATAAAAGCCCCTGCCTTGTTGAGCTGCCGGTTGATCTCCGACAATTCTCCCCTTTCGGGGAGGCTGACCGGCTTGCCGCAGGAGACTGTTTCAATCCCCCGCAAAATGGGTGTGACAGCCTTTTCAATGTGCCGGGTGTTCTTCCAGATCAGCAGAACCACTACAATAATATTTGTCAGAAAGACGGCAGCCAGCCCGGCAAGCAGCTTTCTCACATAGCTCTCATTGACAGAAAAATAATATTTCGCCTGACTGCCTTTTTCACCGCCCACTACCAACAGCCCCTGGGGATGCTCCCGCACATAGACCGGATAATCTCCCAAATACCACCGGCTGAATTTTGCAACATCTGTTGTTGTGTACCGCCGGGGCAGCTCCCCCGGCAATCCGCTCTGAAAAATGACGGTTCCCGCATCATCCAGAATCATGGCCCAGGCATGATTTTCTTCCAGCAGCCCGGATAGTCCCTCAGCCGTTGTAAAATGGCCTTCCTCGTCCATCATGATGCTGTCGCAGATTTCGTTTACAGAGAGGTCTGGCGTTTCCGAGGTCGAGGTCTGCCATGCCCAGATCAACATAGAGAAAAATAAGACAACATTGAGCAGCAGAAACAGCACAATGATGCCCACCATGGATAAAAAATATTTCCGAAAGAAACGTTCCACTGATTTCATTTCTCCTGCTCCTTTACTGCCAGCTTATACCCCAGCCCCTTTACCGTCAGGAGTGACACGGGCTTTGACGGATTTTCCTCAATCTTCTCCCGCAGGTGCCGGATATGGGTCATCAATGTTGTCTCATATCCCTGCCAGATGTCCCCGCACAGTGTCTGACACAGGACGCCGATGGTGACAATCCGCCCCGCATTCTCCGACAGTTTTTCAAAAATGCTGTACTCCTTGGCAGTCAGGGGTATCCGCTGCCCCTCTTTGATAACTTCTGCCCGATCCAGATCCACTGCAGCCGCATCCAGCGTAACGATCCGATTCTTTTCAGGATAGGCTCGTTTCAAAATTGCCTGAACCCGCAGCAGAAATTCCTTAGGCAGAAAGGGCTTGACCAGGTAGTCGTCCGCGCCCAGCTCGAACCCGGCGAAACGGTCCTCGTCTTCTCCCTTTGCGGTGAGCATGAGGACAGGAACCTTGCTGACCGCCCGGATCTCCTGGAGCAGTTCAAACCCATCCATGCCCGGCATCATTACGTCCAGAATGATAATGCCGGGTATTTTCTTCGCAATCAGTGCCAGTGCCTCCTCACCCGAAACCGCTGTTGTAATCTGCGTGTATCCGGCGCTCTCAAAAATGGATCGGATCATCGTCCGCAAATCCTTTTCATCGTCTACGACAAGTATTTCTTTGTCCAACATAGGAACACCTCCTGTCTGCACTTATTATAACGCGGAACGCTCAGATTGTATATGCTGCCGGCGCAATCTCAAGGTTATCTCAAGGTTCCCTCAAGGATCGCTCAAGGATGGCGTTGTATACTGCTTTATAGGCTCTCGGAGTCTCCTTGTACCTGATATTGCGATAAGATTTTTTGTCAGATGTGCACAAATTTATGAGGCGTACGTGGAACGTACGTTGATTAAATTTGTGTGCATATGACGGAAAATCTGCCGCAAGAGCAGGCGCAAGGGAGATTCCGAGAGACTATCTTAGCAAAGGAGGGAAACGCTATGAGCGAAATAGTAAACGAAATAGTAATAGAAACGAAACAACTGACCAAGCAGTACGGAAAACAAAAGAGCGTGGCTAAGCTGAACATCCATGTCCGGCGGGGCCGCATCTACGGTCTGCTGGGCCGAAACGGAGCGGGGAAAACCACCACCATGAAGATGCTGCTGGGTCTGACCCCGCCCACCTCCGGGGAAGTGACAATCTGGGGAAAGCCACTGCAAGGCAACGAGAAGAAACTGTTGCCCCGTATTGGCAGTCTGATCGAGTCCCCCGGCTTCTATCCCAATCTGACAGGAACGGAGAATTTGCGCATTTTCGCCGCCCTGCGGCGGCTGAAAGACCAGAACGCCATCCAAAGCGCCCTGGAACTGGTGGGCCTGCCCTACCGGGACAAAAAACTCTTTTCCCAATACTCCCTGGGTATGAAGCAGCGGCTGGCGATTGCTCTAGCGGTGATGCACGACCCAGAGCTTCTGATCCTGGATGAGCCCATCAACGGACTGGACCCCATTGGCATCGCGGAGGTGCGCTCTTTTATCCGGGCACTGTGCGATGAACGGGGCAAGACCATTCTGATCTCCAGCCATATTCTATCCGAAGTGGCGCTGCTGGCGGACGACATCGGCATCATCGACCACGGCGTGCTGTTGGAGGAGGAGCGCTTTACAGATCTGGAGGCTAAGAGCAGCAAATATGTCCGTTTCACAGTTTCCGACACAAATCGGGCGGCGGAGATTTTGCGGGACGTTTTTCACGAAACGCAGTTCAGTACGCTGGACGACCATACTCTGCAGATGGATTCTACCAGGGTTCCCGTGGCAAAAATTGTTTCCGTCTTTGTGCGGCGAGGGCTGGAGGTATCAGAGGCCGCAACCGTGGAGGAAAGTTTGGAGGATTACTTCAAGCGAGTGACTGGAGGTGAGGGAATTGCTTAAACTAATCTCCTGTGAACTGGCGAAGCTAAGGCGGAAGAAGTTCATTCCCTTTGTGATTCTTTCCGCATTCATGTTCCCGCCCCCTGTGGCAATCATGATGCTGACGCCCCGCATGATGGAGCGGTATGACACGAAGGCAGAGCTCTTTGACGACTTTTACCAGTTTGTCCTGGGCTATGGGGTGGAGCTGCTTCTGCCCTGCGTCATCGGCGTCATCGCCGCCATGCTGTTCTTCATGGAGCGGGACAGCGACACCTTCAAAAACCTGCGAACCATCCCGGTGACCAGCACCCAGATGATTTTTGCCAAGATCATCGTCCTGTTTCTGTTCGGGTTGATTTTCAGCCTGGCCTCAGCCGCTGCCGCCATCCTCTGCGGGAGCCTGATCGCCGAGGTGGGCGGGCTTGGCTACAAGCTGTGGATGGCGGTGGAGATGGGGATCTTCATCACGGCGGGCACCCTGCCGCTGGTGGTACTGGTGGTCTTTTTCAGCAAGACCTACATCTTCTCCATTCTGCTGTGCGTCTTTTACAGCGTGCTGAGCCTGACCGTCGAGGGCTGCTATGAGGTCCTGCCCAAGTTTCTCTGCTGGATGATGCCGCTTCCCCTCTTAAACATCTGGTGCGCCGGGGATATGGTCCGCCATGGGGTCAGGGAGAGCGTGGGCCGGCTGGAGTATCTGGTTCCCACCACCACGCAGACGGTTTTGATTCTGGGCGTGATGTCCGTGCTGTCCATCCTTCTGATCGACTATCTGTATAAAAAGAGAGGAGGCGATTGATATGCTGATTACGATAAAAACCGAGCTTTGGAAATTGAAACGGTATCACATGATCTGGGCGGGCGTCCTGCTGATGCTGCTCGCTGTCCTGATCACCGTCTTCACTACCACCGCCCTGGACGGCACCGTCTGGACCTTCTCCCATTTCGTGGAGCAGGTGATGAAGGAAAATATCACCATGATCTTCCCCATGTGCATCGCCCTGATCACCGGATATATTATTAACCGTGAGGGGACGGACGACACATTGAAAAGCATCCTGACGATACCCGTGTCCTTTCCCGCTATGCTACTGGGCAAACTGGCTGTCTGCGGCCTGCTCTCAATGTTTCTGGGGCTTGCCAGCACTGTATTTACTGTGGCCGCGTCCTTCCTGTTGGGCTTTCCCGGCGGCGAACTGCCGGCGATTTTACAAGCCGCGGCGCAGATCACGTTCAACTGCCTGTTCCTCTATATCGCGGTTCTACCGATTATCGCCATCGCCGCCCGGATTCCCAACGGGCACCTGATCGGAGCGGTGGTTGCCTTTGTCTATGGCTACGGCGGGATATTCGCAGCGGGGAACATGACCCTGGCAAATTTATATCCCGTGACCGCAAGCATGGGGCTGGTGGGATACCGCAGCTATGATGCGGCTGTCCATTGGAAGCCGTTAATCTGTATGTTCAGTCTATTGGTTGCTCTGCTGGTCTCCGCTGTTTTTGTAGTGACCACAAAAAGGAGCGCATCCAAAAAAACAAATAAAAAGCCCAAACAAGTGATTACGAAAAAGGGCTGGTAAGGAATGCAAAACATCATGAAGAAACAAATAAATCCATCATAATCTGTCAGCCCGGCAGCGAGGCCGCCGCTGGGCTGACACTACATCATTGTATCATCCCGCAGAACCTCAGCTAAGTTGATCTTACGTATATTACGCCAGCCAAGATAATATGCAAATGCCACGATTCCCCAGATAGCCAGCATAAAAACCAGAATCGGAATGAGTGGCGCCTCGGCAAGAAATGTCTCCACTTCAACATAGCTTATTTTCAGCAAATACCCCACTGCAATCACTGCCAGCGGAAGGGTAATGAAAATCGGACGCCCTGCAATGACAAGTGCCTCCACGCAGAACATTTTTTTGATTTCCCCCTGTGTCATTCCAACAGACATATACCTTGCAAATTCCCTTTTTCTCTGACGGACAAAGCCCAGCATATTGGAAAACACATTTCCAATGCCGATAACCGCAAGCAGGACACAGAAACCGCCAAATATTGTCATCATTCCCTGTATCTGTTTATCGTTCGCTTCTGCTTCCTGAATACGGTTCTCACTTTCTGCCTTATAGTTTCCCGCAAGCAGGCTGTCCACCTGCCCCTGCAAAGCATCCAATTCCTCTGATGTCACATTTTCCCTGCCAAGCATACAGATATAGGCATCCTCCTCGCTGCCTCCGATCTGCCCCTTGATTTCTTTCCACAAAGATACGGGAATAAAATGCACCAGCTCATAATAATCAAGCGTTGCGTACTCCTCTCTTAAAGCAGGTACTTTATCCGTATAGGACAAAACCGGGATCTCCACGGAAACATCTGTTAAGTTTCCGTTGTCATGCTCTTCCCTGCCGGACTGTCTTAAAATGCTTACCGCATTTTCCCCTTTCACATAGGGCATATATCGCGGATGCCTGAAATCCGGATTAGTCACATCACGGATCTGATTCCATATGACTGCCCCGTCAAGCTGCGGCGTGATGCCAATCTGTTCACAGTACGCTAAGAAACTCGCATCATCCAGTATGACAATGGGAACATTGACAAGCCATCCCCCATCCGTCTTCTGCACATCATGATCCCCAGCCGCGTCAAAACCGCCAAAGGACTTCATCTCCTCGCTTATTTCATCCTCTGCAATGATTCTTTTTGCCATTGCTTTCTGATATACAATGGCACTTCTGATTCCGGAAACCTCCTGCAATTTTTGTGCCTCACGAAAAGAATCCACATCTGTGTCCTTTACTGTAACCATAATGTCCCATACTCCCTGATAACGCTCAAAATAAGTTTCCCTTGTGCTAATTCCCGAAAGTGCAAAGAAGGACTGCATCATGGTAAAGGCAAGAAAAGAAAATATCAGGCTGAGCGATGCTGTCCGCAAGGCTCTTTTCTGTGCTTTCAATGCCCCGCCTGCCAGTTCTCCTTCCACTCCAAAAAGGCATGTAAGCAGCGGAGTTTTTTTCTTGCGCTTTAACTGTAATTCACCTGTATTTTTAATCGCTTCAAGCGGCGTCAGCCTGCTTAATTTTCTGGCTGGCATCCATGCGGAAATCCATATGGTCGCCACTGTCAAAAAAAGCGATGCCGCTAAGATTAACGGATGATAGCCAAAGACCGCTTCATGTCTGCCTGCCACATCACTCCCCAATAAACCATTCGCCATATGGATAATCCCCATACTGATCAGAATGCCGATCAGATTCCCAATCAAAATCGGCAGAATACATAATGCAGCCGCTTCCTGCAAAAGACAGAACCGTATCTGTTTTGGCGTGGCCCCAATGCTGGAAAAAATACCAAACTGATGGATTCTTGCATTCATGGACACCGCAAAAGAATTATGGATCACTATAATCAATGAAAGAGACGCAATTGCGGCTATCAGTACAAAAAACGGAAAAAGCAGTCTTGGCGCGGTGTCCTGCGGGTCACGTATCATATACATTGCCAGAAGCTCATGGTTATAAAGAACATTTTCCGATGAGACGCCCAATACTCCGGCTATCTGCATCGTATCGCCAAGGACGGCTCCCATGTCGTCAAAATAAATTTCGATCATGGGTTCTGGAATCTGCGCTCCCTTTTCTCGGACGACGACATCTTTGACATTGGCAAAATTCTTTATAAAATCCATATCTTCCCGCGTAAACTCCCCTACAATCCTGCTCTGCCATCCGCCCTCTTCCAGTTCTATCCTTTCGATTTCGTACTTCCATGCGTTATAAAATAACCCTAAGAGCAGCGATAACAGCAAAGCTGAGATAAATGCCGCTATCATAACAGACATGCCCGCTGAACGGTTATTCTTTATATAGCCCGCTGAATAATCTTTCCACATAGCCCATTACCTCCGCTTCTCATCGCTTATGATATGCCCGTCCTCTATGGTTATGATACGGTCTGCCTCTAAAGCCACCTGCTCATCATGGGTGATCAACACAATCGTCTGCTCCAGATTACGGTTCGATAATTTCAGCATATCAATAATCTCTTTGGAATTCTTCTGATCCAGATTCCCGGTCGGCTCATCCGCCAGGAGCAGGGCCGGGCGGTAGATCAATGAACGCGCTATGGCAACCCTCTGCTGCTGCCCGCCTGATAACTGGTTTGGCAGGGCTTCAAGCCGTTCGGCAAGTCCAAGCGAACGGACTATTCTTTCAAAATACTCTTGATTGGGTTTCTTCTTATCAAGGGCAAGCGGCATAAGAATGTTTTTCTGCACGGTAAGTGTCGGAATCAGGTTATAGAACTGATACACCAGCCCCACTTTTCTTCTGCGGAAAATCGCTGCCTGTGTCTGATTCAGTTTTGACAGATCCGTTCCGTCTATGGTAACTTTTCCGCTTGTAGGTTTATCCACGCTTCCCAGAATATGTAACAATGTGGATTTACCTGAACCGGACGCCCCGATCACCGCCACAAATTCTCCCTTACCTACCGTCAAATCGATCCCATCCAGTGCAGTCACCTGATTATTGCCGGAGCCATACATTTTGCGGACTCCCTCGCATGTTAAGATGTTCATTTTTACTCCCTTCTGTCTGTTCAACGGACATTCAAATTCAATAGTTGAAAGTTCTTTCCTTTCAACCTGTTTCCTCCTTGGATGTTTTGAATTACCGTGCTTGCAGCAAAGCTGCCCGTTAGCTTGTAAACTTTGTTCCTACAGGCAAACTGTTTACAAGCTATATTGTACCAAATGAAAGTTACAACTTAGTAACCACAGCAGAATTGATAAAAATTTATTGCTTATAAAACCGGATCTCAAAACATGCACCGCCATTCGGCAGATTTTTAGCCCTTATTGTCCCATTTTGACGTTCTATGATCTCTTTTGACAATGCTAAGCCTATTCCGATGCCGTCTCCGCGGATATTACCGCCCGCATCTGCATTCTTTCCGCGATAAAACCGTTTAAAAAGATGCGGAATATCTTCTCCCGCAAATCCCTCCCCCTCATCCCAGATCAGTATTTCTGTATACAGCGGATTCTGCCCATAAGAGCAATGGACTGTTCCGCCCGCATTATGCTCCATACAGTTTTTCATTACATTCATAACTGCTTCCATCGTCCAGTTTATATCGGCCGTCACTGCCATCTCCCCTGATTCCGGAATATCAATGGACGTGCCGGAATCTGCAAATAATTCCTGCAGATTGTCTGCCGCAAGGACAAGCAAAGTAAAAACATCCACATCTTCTTTTTGAAACATCAATGTGCCTGCATCAAGACGTGATAAAACAAGCAGGGATTCTTCTAAATAAATCAGTCTGTTTAACTGTTTCTTTATCTGTTCCATCCTGTCTTTTTCATATTCTTTTTTCACCGGCATTTCAGATAATGTCTGCAGTGATAAAGATATTGCGGTAATAGGCGTTTTGATCTGATGTGCAATATTGGACAGATTCTCGGCAAAATCATTTCTGGCCTGTACCGCTGCATCCTTTGTCTGATAAAGAAATGTCACAGTCTTATATATTTCATCTTCCAGCCTGGAAAAGAGATCTTCTCCTGAAACAGAGAGGACAACCGCTTTTCCCATATGAACCTGCTCCAGATAATCTGACAGCTCCTCTATTCGTTTCGCTTCTGTTTTGTTACGGAATGCATACGTAACCGCAAAGAGAACGATCCCTGCTAAAAACCCTGTTATTGCAAATATAATATCATATGCAACAGAGGATTCAGAAAAATCAGATATGCGGTACCCTAAAACGGATAATACATCCTTCACTGCCACACCATCAGCATTTCCACCCGTATATTCTTTCAATGCAGCAGAAACGATATTCTTCATTTCCGGCTCCTGCTCCAGCACTTCGCCGCAGATCACATTTACCAGATCAAATTGAAGCCTGCTGTAATGGCAGGAAAGCAGCATTGCCGTAACAGCAGAAGAAATCAGACTGATGGCTGCCACAAATCCAAAGAGAACCACTAAATTCTTTCGCCCGCTCATATGGTATCCTCCATACGGTATCCCACACTTCTGATCGTTTTCAGACAGGACGGCTGGTGCAGTTTGTCCCGCAGCCGTTTCATGGTAACTGTCAATGTGTGGTCATTCACGTAGTTTCCATTGACATCCCATACCTGTTCTAAGATTCTTTCCCTGGTAACAGTCTTTCCTTTATTCTGTAAGAGAAACAAAAGCAGCCCATACTCTGATACGCTTAAATCTATTTCTTCCGTGCCACAGGTAACTGTCCTGCGGTTTATATCGATCCTGATCCCATCACAGGACAGGTACTGCACCGCCACATTGCCCGTTCTCCGAAGTACCGCCTGAATCCTTGAATACAATACGCCTAATTCAAAAGGCTTTACTACATAATCATCCGCACCATTTTGAAAACCTGAAACAATATCCTGGGAATCATCCCGGACCGTGAGGAAGATAACCGGCAGTTCCTTCCATCTGCCGCGTATCCATTGACAAAGACTATCCCCACGGCCATCCGGCATATTCCAATCCAACAAAAGAACCGTTGGCACATGAATTTCCAAAGCTTGTCTGACCTCTGAAATCGTATGATATAGCACTACCTTAAAGTTTTTCTGTTCCAGATATTTTTTTACAACATCTGCAATATGAACGTCATCCTCAGCATAAAATAATTCGACCATCTTCAACAAACCACCTATTTTTTGTTTTTATTATATCAGAAAAATGTTACAACTTCGTTACTCACTTCTCATACAATAAAAACTCTTTTACCGCATCATGGAATCCCGTTCCATTTCTTATACTTTAATCGAGTAGGGAAGAGCCTTCTTCCCCTACTCGCGCGCCGGGCGTCCGTCAGCGATCAAAACATACAGCGCAAACCATGCGATACAGTGAATTGCGAGAATACCAGTATCTTTCATCGCCGTCCCTATACTCCCGGCGGACAGAGCCATAATGCCCTCAAAGGCCGGCTGGGACGGGACGATATTGCAGACGACCGCCAGTGGCCCGCTTACCCCGATCAGTGCGCATAAAATAGGCACCGCGATAAACACAAGCATAACGATCTTGATATAGACCACGCCGATCATCAGACCCTCGGAAAACTTTCCGATAAACAGGCCAATCAACGCTGCCACAAAGGATGACAGCACGATCAATGCCAGCATCAGCCACAAATTTTGCAAGGACAATCGGAAACAGATACACGCGGTCACGACGGAGGACAGGCTTCCAAAGAGGAACCCCACCACCACCTTCTGCAAAATGTACTGGCTAGACGTCATGGGCAGAATCTCGTTGACAAATGCCACACCATCCTCTTTTTCGGAAATAATGTTCATGGCGTTGAACGTACAGCCCATAAACATGGCGACGATCAGCACAGCGGGGATAAAGATGCCCTGCAGACTTTCCATGATGTCCGGGCGCTCCAATGTCTGGATCTTAGCCTGACCCGCCGCTTCCCGCCGCTCATAGAGGGCAGGCAGAGTCGCCGCCGCCTGCCGGAAGATATCCAGCTCGTCCCCGCTGACCGCGGTTTTGAGGCTGTCACCATCTGCCCTCACACCGATCACATTGGTGGACGGTTCGTTGATGGCGGCGGTCAGTTCTTCCCGTGTCCCATAAGCTGTTACCGGCCCGTACCGCTCCAGCCATGTGACCGTCTGCGGGGACAGCTCATTTTCCAGCACTCCAAAGTGCAGTTCCCCCAGGCTGGACATATCAATGGAACCCATGAAATTCAGCGCCACAGCCACCAGAATAGGGAGCAGGAAGGTCATCAGGTAGAATTTATCCCGCAGAACGCTTTTCATCTGATATTTTAATCCTCTCATGCCTTACCCCTCCTTTCCTGTTTCCCGATGAAACGCAAACCGCACTGCCAGGAACAGCAGCACGATCGTACCGACAGCACCGGCATAATAGACTGGCGAAATGGCCGTTCCAAAATAGGCATTTTTCAGCCCCATGTAGACATGATAAAACGGATGATAATGGATCCAGTCGAACTTGACCGATGTATTGGCGGACAAAAATACAGGTGTTGCTGCAAAAATGGCAATGACCAGATAAGCCAGTGTAAATTGCCTAAAGTCCTTTAGTAGCAGCGCGCAGAATAGTCCCGCCAATGCCATTAGCAACGACAGAATTGCTGTCTGGATCAGAACAGCAGGCAGCACCACCGCCCCTTCTGCAAGTCCTGTGTTCAACAGGGTGAGCAGCACCGCGAAGACCAGATCAGAGAGCAGGAACACCGCCAGCTTGGACAGCAGGAACAGGTCTTTTTGCAGCGGGAGAATGGCGTGGACGCGGATCACGCCCATGCCCTTTTCCTTGAACAGCACAGCAGCAATCCCCAAAAAGCCTACAGCGGCTAACTCAAAAAACAGCAGTTCGCAGGTGATCTCTTTCCTGGCCTTCTGTTCCGGCGTGTTTGTGCCAAGCACCTCCGGGGGCAGGCTCACCGAGGGCTCCAGCAGGGACAGGGCATAGTCCGCCCGATGGCGGTCGATGTGTTCCGCCCCTTTGTAAAGCACCACCCGCACCTCCCCGGCACTGGCGTCCAGCCCCACGCCGTTGGCATCAGCCAGCAGGGCGGTGTCCATAACCTCCATGGACGGAACGGTCTGTACCAGGGAGGATTTCGAGGCTTGCGTTTCCGCCGGGTCATACAGATACACATGGTAGGGTTCCATCTGCATGAAGCGGATATAGCCCAGGTTCACATAGGCCGTATAGAGAGCCAGAAAGCCAATTGCCATCAGGAAGAACTTCCCCGATGCCAGCATCCGGCAGTCTTTTTTGAACAGAGCACAAAAGCCTTTTCCCATCAGGACAGCCCCCTTCCCGTGTACTGGATGAACATATCCTCCAGTGTCGGTTCCTGGGAGTGGATGCTGATGATCTCATCATGGGCAAAGGGGATGCCCGCTTCCAGCTCCGGAGCCTCTATGGTTTTCGACTCCCGATGCCCCTGATACAGATAGTCGATGACCACCCGTTGATTGCTGTTTTTCTCTTTCAAACGCTTAGGTGTATCCAGAGCCACCAGGTTCCCGCCCACGATGAATGCCACCCGGTCGCACAGGAGGTCAGCGTCCACCATATTGTGGGTAGTGACAAAGACTGTTGTCCCCTTTTTCCGCTCCTGCTCGATGATTTTGCGGAACAGCACCGCACCGGAGGGATCAAGGCCGCTGGTGGGTTCGTCCAGGAACAGCAGCCGGGGATTGCTCACCAGCGCCCGCGCCATGCTTACCCTCTGACGCATTCCCTTGGAGTAAGAGGACACCGGCTTTTTCAGGAAGTCCGGCTTGAACTCCAGCGTATCCAGCAGCTCCCCCACATCCCGCCGCTGCTCCTTTGGATAGAACGAGGCAAAATAGTTCAGATTATCCACAGCGCTCAAATTGGCATACAGATAGGGAAACTCAAAGAGGACGCCAATCTTTTGGAAAAACTCCTGCCCGTGGGCAGCGGAAATATCCTGCCCAAACAGGGAGACTTTCCCACCGTGTCCCTTCAAAATCCCAGTGAGTATCTTCTGCGTTGTAGACTTTCCGGAGCCGTTTGGCCCCAGAAAGCCGAAAATCTCCCCGTCCTCCACGGTGAAGTCCAGACCGTGGAGGGCTTGCTTGTCTTTGCGGTAGGAGAACGTCAGGTTCCTGACCTCGATCATTCGTCATCACCCCACCTTCCACGCTGCCCCTTCTTCTGCTCCTGCTGGCGCCTGTTCCACCATTTCATAAACTTCACTTTAAATGGGATAGAAACAATGAGTACCACCACGATCACAATCCACCAATACCATTCCAGACCTGAAAACATAAGCGTTACCTCCTTATTTTGAGGAAAATATCTTTCCTTCTGATGGGATAAGAATAAAAAGGCGCGTTGAAGTCTATGTGAAATCGGTGTGAAGTTGGTGTGAAATCATCCAAGGCTTTTCGTTTGGATTGATTTTTATTTAACAATAGGAATGGTAAAATAGAACTCTACGCCGTCCGGACGGTTCACTGCGCCATACGCGAAGTGCTGCATGGAAAGAATCTGCGCCACGATCGCAAGCCCCAGTCCGGAACCGCTGTACTTTGTTTGTTTATCACGGTAAAATTTCGTCCATATTTTTGAAAGGTTTTCTTCCGGGATACAATGTCCCTGATTATAGATGGAAAAGTCCAGCATACCGTCCCGCTGTGTAAGCGAGAGTTTTATCACACCGCCTGGAAGGACATTTCTCTTTGCATTGACGATCAGATTGTTCAGCACCTGCTCCATCCTGGCCTTATCTGTATGGACATAAACGGGCTGACTGGGCAGTTCATACTGAAACTCAAAATCAGCATCCGGGATATCCATCAGCAACCGCCCGGCTACAGTCTCCAGAAATTCCACAAAGTCGAAGCGCTCCAAAGCAAGCTCCGTGGCCCCGTTTTCCAGCGCAGACAGGTCAAGCAGTGTCGTGATCAGGCTGCCCATACGTTCTGTTTCCGCTATAATAACCTCATAATAATCCTGCCTTTTTTCTTCATCTGTTTCATCCTGCAGCCCTTCGGCGTAGGCCCGGATCACGCCCAGGGGCGTTTTCATTTCGTGGGAAAGGTTGTCAACCAGTTCCTTCCGCTCAGCCAGCAGGCGTTTTTTCTGCTCCACATCCTGTTCCAGCTTCCTGTTTGCCTGTTCCAGTTCCGCAAATGCCTTCTGAAGATTTCCTGCCATAACGTTCAGACTATGGGAGAGCTGTCCAAACTCATCACGCCCTGTCACCCTGCAGGGCTGGGAAAAGTCCAAATCTGCCATGTGACCTGCCGCATCATTCAGTTCAGACACGGGCTTTGAGATAAACCGTGCCATCCACAGGTCAATCATGCAGATTAAAACGGCAACAAATATCAGCCAGATCATAAGGGAAACATCTGCGTTTAACGTCAGCCTGGTAGAAAACACATAAGACAACACCAGAATGGCTCCCATCAGTTTGGAGACCATTACTATTTTCTTTCGAATGGTAAATACATTCATATGATCACTCATTTTCATACTGTCACCTCGAATTTGTACCCGGACCGGATCAGCGTAACGATATGTCTGCCCTCCCCGCCCAGCTTTTGCCGGAGGGTTTTGATATGCGTATCCACGGTTCTGGTGGTTCCCTCAAAATCATATCCCCATATCCGGTTCAATAGTTGTTCCCGGCTGAAAATCTGTCCCGGGTTTGACATAAGGAAATAAAGCAGCTCATATTCCTTGTAAGTCAGGGTAATCTCCTGCCCCTCCAGAAAAACCTTATGGGCAGACGGGAGGATGGAAATATTTCCCCCGTTAACAACGTTAACGGTGTCTGCCGGAAGAACAGAGGAACGGCGCAGTAAGGCGTTTGCTTTTGCCAGCAGCACCTTTGGACTGAAAGGTTTTGTCATGTAATCATCCGCACCCAGATCATAACCTTTTAATTTATCGTCCTCATTGCTTTTTGCCGTCAGCATGATAATAGGGAGGCTGCTTATTTTCCTTGCCATCTTACAGACGGAAAACCCGTCAAGATGGGGCATCATGATATCCAGGATCATCAGATCCATGGGATGATTTTTCAATACCATGAGCGCATCCATTCCATCGTCTGCCGTAAAACAGGTATGTCCGCCGCGCTGCATATATGACACAATAATTTCCTGCATGCTCTTTTCATCTTCAACAACCAGAATATTTGCCATGAAATCAACCCTCTTTCTTTTTTTCTATTACAGCTACTTCCTATTCCTGCTCCGTTTCCTTCCATGCCTCCAGAGCCGCTTCATATTCCAGGGGACACACATAACTCTTCTGTTTTACATTTTCCCCGTTCAAAGTTCCCAGAAACCGGGCGATCTTCGACCATATATCATTTAACACTACACTTCTCCTCTTCTTCTTATATTTTCCACATTTCCTTATATTTTTTCCCTTACTGCTCATTATACATATCATGTGAGAATTTTATCAACTATAACCGCTTAATTATTTGTGCCATGGCAGATAAAATTAGTCCATAACAAATTAGTCCACATAGGTAATTGCATAACTAAAAGGGAAAAGTTATCCACAATGGTAAAATAGAGTTATCTTATTGAAAATATTTTCTTTCTGAATATATAATTGTTAAATTGATACTTTAGATATG
>JAETQI010000045.1 GCA_021770755.1 Lachnospiraceae bacterium | reverse complement strand
ACAACCACATTATCCGATACAATATCTTTCCATTCCAAATCCTTAAACCGCATATGATTCTTACCTCCCTAAAAAATTGAATCTGACATATGTTCTACTTTTCTTCTAATCTGAAATATATCAAAAAGCTTCATTAAATATTTTCTTACTTTTGATCTCCTTAACGGACAGTCCGTCTCCATATTGATTTTTCTTGTATGTTTCATATTTCTGGAGCAATAATCTTCTAAATCAAAATACCTGCTTACATTTTCCCGATAGATACAATGGTTACAATTCTCTGGTTTTATATCCATATGGACTCCCATCAAACCTCCTCACATTACTGATTCTTTATCCTGTCTACAAGTCCCTCACTTGCAACAAACTTTATCTTCTCATGTTCTGGTATAATGCACTCTTGTCCTGTCTGTGGGTTCCTGCCTGTCCTTTCTTTCACTGTTTTCATCTGAAAGCTGCCAAAATTGAGGAGTTTTACCTTCTCATTCTCACTCATACAGTCCATGAGCGTTTCAATGAATAAATTCAATCCCTTCATAGCATCTTTCTTTTTTATGCCGCCTTTTGCTGCCATTCTATCTGCAAATTCCTTTTTATTTACTGACATGTGTTTATCTCCTTTTCTTCCATAAATTTTTTGATAAACTTCTTAAACTCTTTGTCCGGTCTGATAATTTTGTCTGCGTTACATGATTTATGTTTAGATTTAGATGTACTATGTTGTTTGGGCTTCTTCTTATATGTACTATTTGATTGTTTGTCTGGTACTTCGATCACAGCTATATCACCTGCATTGAAATCACTCCTGTCAGTTTTGTATGGTTTAAAGGATATATAATATCCTCTTTCAATGTGTTCACCTTTTAGCTGTGAATGGTGTACGAAGTATGAATTGTTATCTTCGCCACGTATGAAGCCATATCCTCTGTCTGTGAAATATTTTGTCACTCTGCCGTACATGTATTTGTCCTCCTGTTTATAAAATGAATTTTGCTACAATGAAATCGTTATTTTAAGTTACTGTGCAATCTGTCTTTATAATGCCCCTGTAAGTCACTGTAAGGCTTGTACAGACGTTTTAATGTTGCATGTATAATTTATTTCAGGCATTAAAATAAGCCCTGTATGCCTTACCGAAAATATGACATACAAGACTTATATCACTAAGGATTCTATTAATCTTTATATATCCATCTCCCATCTTTATCCTGCCCGATCACATGCTCGTCATACCATTGGTTATAGAACCGGGCAAGCTCTCGGTACTGCCTTTGTAGTTCTGATACGCCATTGTTTGTCTCTGGTGAAGGTTTTGTAACCTTTTGTTTTCTTACTTTTGATCGAGTTCTCACATTTGATTGTTTCCTTGTTTTTGATTGCTTCCTTACTTTTACCTCTTCAAAATTAATTATCTCCATTGATATCCTCCTCATTTTTTCGTATGATTACTTTATGTTATCCTGATATTTTAAGGCATCAAAATAAGCCCTCTATCAATCATATTTCTACAACTGATAAAGGACTTATGCTGATGTCCTAACATATTAAGTTCATATCATATTAAGGCTCTCATTTTGCGTTTGGTGTAAAATTGGTGTAAATTCTCTACTTATTTACGATATAACTCTCAAAAAATACCGTATTATGCGCCTTTCAGCCTTCGACATATCAAAGCACACACCTTTTGTTTAAAAAAGTGTCCTGGTTTGCCCTTTAACTTAACATAAGTAGCTAATGCTTTTCTGTCTATAGCTGGATCATTCTTTCGCAGACCAAAGTTATTCGATATCAAGGCACGAAGTTTTGAATGTCCGGGTGTGGATATTCGGACAATAAAATTGGTATTCTATTTTTAATCCCAATTTAAAAATCCTACATTAAAATTATGTAAAAAGTTACAAAGCGATTGACTATAAATGAATCTTTGTTATAATTATCTTATGATAATAATTAATAATACAAATATAAATGATTTAATCTTATACTCAAAAAAGAATTTAGGTATTTATAAATTAGTATATAAAGAAGAAAAGAAAAAATATTATATGTCAATAATATTTGTTTTTATATCAATTCTTTTCTTAATAACATACATTTTATTTTCGCTTTATATTACAAATGTAATCTTGGAAAGACTATGTTGTTTTTGTTGTTTAATTACATGCTTATACTCTTTATGGCTAATCAAATATGTTGAAAAGAAAACCAAAAACAAACATTTAGAGATACAAGATGTTAGATTCGGTCTTTTAAAAAACTATTATAACGATAATAATCTTGGTTACAAAGAGTTAAAAATTATAAACCAACAACTTGAAAAGAGAATAGAAAAAATCGAAAAACAAAAGATAACAATTTTAATTGTATTAAGCATAATGATTATGCCATTATGGGATCTTTTTGTTCAAGAATATTTTAAAGAAATCTCTTTTAATCGTGTTATAAAGTTTTCGTTTTTTTTAATAATTTTTTCAGTTATTATACTTGTCATTATACGTTTTTTTAATAAAACCTTATATCTATATGAAGAAAATTTTTATATAAAAAACAATATTTCATTAATAGAAAATTTGATATATTTAAATAATTATATAATTCAAGAAAAGGAGGAACAAATCAACAATGGAAGACGAGGAAGGTGAGGATTCAAATTTTGTCTCCTGTATTATAATAGTGATTATTGTTTTTCTCTTATTATTTATATTTAGAAATCAGATTACTTCTTGCTTCACATGGTTATTTAATTCACTACAAAGTATAATCTAACAAAATAATATCACTATATAAAAGCCAGTCCCAATAACTGAGACTGGCTTTATTACTCTGCTATCATAAACAAAATCACTCAATTCTATTGTAAATCATCATTTGTTATGACATATTCACTTACTTCATCTTCATCAATAGTTTCCCTGATACACCAAAGCGGTGAATATGTGCCATCTTCCTCACCTTCAACAAAAACAGCCTTTACATTTACTTTATGTCCTTCGCTGGAAAGTTTATTCCAGTCTATTTCAAATTTACGCCATGCACCATATCTATTAGTATGCTTATGTTGTTCCATTGCAATACTTGGATGCTGACCAAGTGCTAAACCGAAATGTCCAGCATCCATATCTGAATGCAATGCCCCGTTGCCTCCTACAGATTTATATTCTGGGTGCTCTTTTCTTATTTGACCTGCATTATCCATATGCCGCATGTCACAGTCAAAATAGGCTATATTCCCATTATCATCTGTTATATAGAGATTTGTATTATACACAAGCGCACTCTTTTCAGGCAAATTTGAAGGATCCAGTTTATCACTAAGAGATAAGTTTATTACTTGATCCGCTTGCAGATAATCCGGAAAATATTTATTGATACCGGATAGTTCAATACTATTCGATAATACAACCCCTGGCTCCATAATATTTTCAAAAATAATATCTTCCATAACCTATGACTCCTTTCATATCTTCAATCGTAAAATCCGGACTAATAACTGGTTTTGCAATCATGTCAATTCCTCTACTGTTATACATTTCAATTCCTTAAACTGCCTTAGCTGTTTATCATTTGTCAGAAACAAGTCACATCCCGACAGACACGCAGACGCCAACTGCAATGCGTCCATGGATTTAAAGCCTCTATATTCTGCCCTTATCTGTGCTGCTTTTTCGGCTGCTGCCATATCAATACATCTGACTTCTATGTCCATCCCATCAACAAAACCATAGAAAGCATTTATCAGCCTTATATTATTTTGCTGATAAGGATATGTCAAATACTCCGTAACAGTCACGGCTGATGTAACATAATCACAATTTCCACATTCTTTCCAGAATTTCTTCATTTTGGAATAATAGGATTCGCTATTCTCCAGATAATATACAATTGGAGCTGTGTCTAAAAATACCTTCTTAAAATCTGTCATTATCCCTCAACTCCCTTATATATTGGTCAATTTCTTCCACTGTTCTTCCGCCGGAAGTGACAAAGGCATCCGATTCAATCAAGCGCAGTCTCTTTTCTGCTCTTTCCTGTACCTTTTGTCTGCTATAATTATCTAAAATAGTAATAATCACTTCATCGCCTATACTAAAATTTTTACGATCTTCTTCGTTCACTACGATCTGGGTTCCATCATAATAGCCTTTCACTGCTGCCAACACAAGAATACCTCCCTAATCTTATCCAATATATCCAGTCAAAACCAATAAATCATCTTATATTATTGGATATTATACCATCATCAACCCTTCTTTACAATTAATTTAGCCAGAATCAAAAAATAGTATCTACCATCAAAAATATTACGATGGGGAATCATAACAGCTTTATCTCATTACACTTCTATTCAATATCCCCATATATTTATAAAATGTACTCACCGCTATACCTTGTAGCTTTGCAAACTGCACTACTGAAATATTTCCATATTCTCCGGGCTGCAGTTTGTTATACTCTTTGACAAATTCTTTTGGTACTCCCGTTTCCCAATCATTCAGAAACGGAACATCTAAAGCAGCAACCCTGATTCCCTTCAAAATAAGCCCTCTATCAATCATACTTCTACAACTGATAAAGGACTTATGCTGATGTCCTAAATGTTTAGTTTATATCATATTAAGGCTCTCATTTACGTTTGGTGTAAAATTGGTGTAAAGTGTCCTGGTTTGCCCCTTCACACAGTATCTGGCCCGACCCGATACCGCCTCGGCGTCACACCATACTGCCTCTGGAAGATGCGGTGAAAATAGCTCAGATTGTCATATCCGACAGACAGCCCGATATCCATGACGGACATCGCCGTGTTCTGCAGCAGATATGCCGCCTGGTTCAGCCGTTTTTCCTGTACGAGATCCGTGTAATTGCGCCCTGTCCGCTTCTTGATCTCCTTCGAGAGCCAGCACACGTCATAGTTCAACAGTGCGGCAAGCTCTGTCAGCTCCCCGTCGCGGTAATTTTCCTCGATATAGGCGTACACCTCGATGAGCAGCCTGCGTCCGCGGTTCTCGGTGTTGGTCTCCATCCGCTCCATATGGTTCATAAGCTGCAGAAACAGCAGTCCCATTGTTGCCTGATTGATGCTGCGCCTGTTGGGCTGCCTGTTCCAGATCGACCAGATCAGGTTTTCGACCAGATTCTGGATCGGCAGGATCCCCGCGACCTTAAAGTGCATGTATCCCGCCTCCTCGTTTTCACCCGTCAGACAGTCGATCACAAAATCACGCAGGAGGTTCCTCTCCTCCCCGATCATTCTCAGAACATAGTCAAAAAATTCCGGCAGAATGATAAAGTTGACTGCAATATCATCCTCCGACGCGGGATAGATCTCCTGCTCTGCCTTCTGGTTCAGAAAGAGCATCTCCCCCTCCCGCAGCCAGACATCCTCCCCGTCGATCACATGGTGCGTGGTGCCGCAGCACATATAGATCACTTCGATGTAGTTGTGCGTATGTTTCGGGAAATGCACAAACCGGGTGTGCGGGCGCACCTGGATCAGCTTCCCCGCATCCAGAAGCTTTTTCGCGTCAACGATATACGCGTCCTCGACCGGCGTCTCCTGCGACATATAGATCGCAGTCTCGATCTTTGTGTCGCCGTTCAGAATACGCGCTTCCTCCTCCGTGATCTTCTTTAGTTCCCTGTACAATTCTTCTGTGATCACTGTCCGCTCCTCTTCACACGCGCAAAAGACGCTCCCACTGCTCCGCCTGAAATCCCGGACAGACACCGTTTTCCGTCACCAGAATCGGACGCTTCACCAGCATGCCGTCTGTGGACAGAAGCTGATACTGCTCCGCCTCGCTCATCGACGCAAGCTTATCCTTCAGCTTCATTTCCTTATACAGATTGCCGCTTGTATTGAAAAAGCGCTTCAACGGCAGTCCGCTCGCCTCATGCCACCGTTTTAACTCCTCCACGGACGGATTTTCCTCCCTGATTGGACGCACCTGAACGTCCCATCCCTTTTCCTCCACCCACTTTAGCGCCTTCTTGCAGGTTGTACATTTCTCATAACACAATATCACTGGTTTCATGGTATGCTCCCTTCTGTTCGTTTAAAATCCATATAAATATTCTACCACTGCATTCGAAATCTGTCCAACCCTTATCGTTCCTTCCGCTCCTCTAACAGGTACAAAATGTCGCAAAAAAAGAACCCACTGACTGGATCACAGCCAATGGGTTCTTTCTTCATTTCTCAATCGCCGAAGCTGATGCCGAGCATCTTCGCTTCCTTGATGATAGTCGAATCCGGATCTACCATCTTGAGCTTGCCGGCAACATCGGCAAGAGGCACTTTGACGACCTCCCTGTTCTGATAGCCGACCATGTAGCCGTACTCGCCCTTGAGGATCAGCTTCGACGCCTCCGCGCCAAGCCTGCTCGCAAACACTCTGTCATACGGATCCGGGCTGCCGCCTCTCTGCGTGTGCCCCGGTACGGTGACACGCACTTCCATGCCGCTCTTTTCCTTGATCTTGTCCGCGATCTCGTAGGAGACGCTCGGATATTTGTAATCCGCCATGTATTTCTTAAATTCTTTCTTGGAAAGCGCAGCCACCTCTTTTGAGATCGCACCCTCCGCTACCGCGAGGATCGTGAACTTGCTTCCCCGCTCGGAACGTTTCTGGATCGCCTTGATGATCTTGTTGATATCGTATGGGATCTCCGGGATCAGGATAATGTCCGCACCGCCTGCGATACCGGCGTTCAACGTGAGATATCCCACCTTGTGTCCCATTACCTCCACGATGAACACGCGTCCGTGCGATGCCGCTGTCGTGTGGATCTGGTCGATACACTGTGTCGCGATATCAACGGCGCTCTGGAATCCAAAGGTCATGTCGGTTCCCCACAGATCGTTGTCGATCGTCTTTGGCAGCGTCACGACATTCAGCCCCTCCTCGCGCAGAAGGTTTGCCGTCTTGTGTGTGCCGTTACCGCCAAGGATCACGAGACAGTCAAGGCTGAGCTTGTAATAATTGTGCTTCATCGCCTCCACCTTGTCCAGCCCGTTCTCGTCCGGATCGCGCATATTCTTGAACGGCATCCGTGAACTTCCAAGGATCGTGCCGCCCTTGGTCAGTATTCCTGAGAAATCTGACGGCGAGAGCATCTTGTACTTGCCATAGATCAGTCCCTTGTAGCCGTCCAGGAAGCCAAAGAGCTCCACCTCCTTGCCCGCGTTGAACAGTCCCTTCGCCACACCGCGCATCGCCGCGTTGAGCGCCTGGCAGTCGCCTCCACTTGTTAACATTCCGATTCTTATCATGGGAACCTCCTTCTTCGCATGAAATACCTGCGTATTATTATTTCCGTATTGCTATGCACATGGCATGAAAATCCATTATAAGCCTTCACATGGCTGTCCTAAAAACATTATAAACCTTTTTTCCGGATCAAACAACTTTATATCTAAAAATTATTCGATTCATTTTGACGCGAGCGTGAACTGATCCACCAACTGCTTTAATCCCATCGCCTCGGTGGAGAGATGCTCGCTTGCCGCCGCGCTCTCCTGCGCTGTGGCGCTGTTGCTCTGGACTACGATCGCCATCTGATTGATCCCCTCGGAGACCTGCCACACGCCGTCCGACTGCTCGTTGGCAGTCGTAGCGATCGCATCGATCGAAGCGACCACGGAATGAATGCTGTCGACAACCTCCGACAGCGTATTGGCTGTATGGTCTGCAACTTCTGATCCCATGCGCACCGCGTCTGAGGATTGTGCAATGAGTGTGGAAGTATTCTGGGCAGCCTGCGCGGATTTACCTGCAAGCTCGCGCACCTCCTGCGCCACCACCGCAAATCCCTTTCCGGCAGCGCCGGCGCGGGCAGCTTCCACCGCCGCGTTCAGCGCCAGTATATTGGTCTGGAACGCGATGTCCTGTATGGTCTTAAGGATCTTTCCGATCTCATCAGAGCTGTCCTGGATCTTGCGCATCGCCTCCATGAGCGTCTGCATCTGCTCATTGCACAGCGAGACTTCCTCGCCCGTATGATGCGTCTGACTGCGGAGTGTCACAGCGCTGTCCGCCGTCTTCTTTGCCTGATCCGAGATCTCCGTGATCTGTGACGCCAGCTCCTGTATCGAGCTCGCCTGCTCTGTCGTTGCCTGGCTTAAATCCTGCGCACTCGCGGACAGCTCCACGCTGGCAGATGATACCTGCTCCGCAGAGCGGTTGACCTGCCGGATCACATTGTTGAGCTGGTTTTTCATATGATAGACAGAACTCAGGATATGCTGGAAACTGCCCACATAAGCCTCCTTGTGCTGGGTCTGGACATTCAGATCCTGCTTTGCCAGCCCATCCAGCAGATAACTGAGATCATTGATGATCGTGCGCAGTCCCTCCACCAGGGAATTGGTTGATTCCATGAGCATCCCCGTCTCATCTTTGCTCCTGATCCTGGGCATCGGTGTCTCCAGATCCCCTTCTACGAGCAGCTTCATCCGCGCCGCACAGGCTCTCATCGGTCTGCTGATACTGTTTGCCAGCAGCAGGGCGATCAGGATGGAGATCAGTGTGGAAATGACGATCACGATCACATTAATGACGATGTTATTATATGTAGTACCCAGATAATTCAACTGCGGCGCCGTGACAGCAATGCTCCATCCATCCGTGTCCTCCACGGGCGCGTACGCCGCAAACATAGCGCCGGATGTGCTCTCATAGCTGCCAAAGCCGTTTTCCCCGCGGCGCATCGCCGCGTGGATCGCAGCCAGATCCTGCAGGGAGGCGTCGCCTTGCGCCTGCTTTTCAATATTCTGGACCATGATCGTATCAAGGGTAATGTCCGCGATCGTATCGCCGGACTTGTTGATCATATAAGCCCTGCTGTTTGCTCCGATCTCAATCGAGGAGACGATATCATTCAAAAAAGTCTCGTGCGGGACGAAATACACAACCCCCGTGATATCCGAACCGTATATCCCGCCTTTGTAAATGGGCGCCGCGACCATGATGGAGAGTTCGCCGGTGATCTTGCTGACCAGCGGTTCCGATACATAGACATTGCCCTGCATAGCCTGTTTGACATATTCCCGGTCGGAGTAATCCTTCCCGTCAAAGATACTGAGGCCATCGACGCCAATGACATTTCCCCGCTGGAAATCGTGCATGGCGGCGCGCTCGTTGATGATGGACTGCTTCTCGTCCAGCGGGACCGACGGATCGGACAGTTGCGGAATGCAGCCTGTATCCATGGCAACATTTTTGTAGGCTGTCAGTTCATGCTGGACGCGTCCCGCAGCCAGAACTGCCGTTTCATTCATCATCTGATTCACCGTGGAGAGCGTGCTTGTGTAGTTTGAAGCAATACTGAACATTCCCACCGCAAGCAGCGCCGCCAAAACAGTGATACTGAGGCATAGGTTTATTTTTGCACGTATGCTTTTCATTTCTTCTTCCCCCGTTTTATTCCAAAAATATTGGAGCATATTCCTATATAATTATAGGGGTTAGGGTTGTCACTTGTCAATAGTCTTGAGCAGAGTCCCCGATCTCCGCCGCCATCCGCTGCCCGAGCTCAGAGTCCGCATCCACCCGGAATTCCTCATTTTCCCTGTCGCTGTCAAAGACATACTCCTTCGAGACCGTCTCCAGCCCGCCAGTCTCCTCATTCCGCTCCATGGTGTGCAGATAGAACCACATGCCCTCATAGGGCGCTGACGCTTCCTTCCCGGACGCCGCGATACAGAACACGTTGAGCTTGTCATCGTCCAGAAGGATGCCCTCCTCCTCCACATACCGGATCTTTACCGGTTCTCCGCTGATATACTGATATGTTGAATAATAGTGACAAACCGCCCCGCCGCGCTCCATACCGTATATAAGCTGCTCCTCCTGGTCAAATGTCGCAAGCGATATCTGGTTGAGACTTGCATCGTACTCAAACCTGTATTCCCCGGGATCCCACACAAGGTAAATCCACTCCTCCCGGTAGTTGCCGTTGGACGTATCATACTGGCGGATATCCAGATAGCCGTCAAAGTTGACATCCTCCAGTTCAAAGCCAAGCGTATCTTCCATCGAGTCATAGATCCTTGTCTGTCCAAATATTGCAAGCTCCGGTATGGAAATCGTCTGCAGAACGGTATCGCCCTCACAGATCTCCAGCGACTGCAGCGCGTAGCCGTCCCATTGAAGATCCCAATACGCGCTGAGACGAAATGTAAACTCCGGCATATCCTCCCGCAGCCGGCCTTTCTGTGTCACGGTAATGGTTGAAGCCGCGTTTTTCCATTCATAAAAAGCGGCAAGCTCCTCCGTCGGAATCTCGTTATCGCGCAGACTGATGTCCGTCAAATCATTTAATCCGTAAAGCGGCGCAATATCTGTGACCTGGTTCAGTCCAAGCTCCAGATAATGTAGTTTCGCCAGATGCTCCAGCGCGCCGATATCCGCAATCCGATTGTGAAATAGATTCAGATATTCCAGTTCTGTCAGATTCTCTAAGGCAGAGACATCCTCAATGCCGCACCACGGCGCATATAAGCTGGTCAGATTTGTCAGCCCGGAGAGCGCGTCAATGTCAGTGTACGCACATCCGTTATCTCCGATCTGCAGTTCCTCCAAATTCGTCAATTTCCTCACCGGAGAATAGTCACTGACTGGGTTGCCCGCACAGGAAAAATTCACAAGACTGGTCAGGTCACTGACAGGTCCGATATCCGTGATCTCATTATCCCTTACCCAGAGCCCTTTTAAGGAAGTGAGCCTCTCCACGCCGTCCAGGCGCTGGACACCGCATCGGAACAGGCTGACAGATTCCAGATTTTCAAACCACTGCAGATCCTCAAAAGGCGCCGCACACTCCGCCTCCATCTCAAACGCTGTGATGGCAAGCACATCTGCTTTTGTTATTATTCCGTCCGTTTTTCCTAATAATTCGCGTGTTTTCTCCTCGACCGCCGCAGATCTGAAATTGATTTCCTCGTCCGCTTCGGAAGCGCTTTCTTCCCCCTGCCCGCTTTCCTGCAGCGTATATTGCTCCGTCCGATTTTCCATGTGACCGCAGCCGCAGCCCAACATGCTGATGCCAAGCACGATACCTGCAAAAATATACCTGTTCATATCTCTCCCCTCTTTCTACAGATCCTTACACCGAAATCAGACAGGGGAATACCGTCCAACGATATTCCCCTGTCTGATGCCGCTTATGATTCTTTTTCCTGCTCTTTCATGATCTGGATATGCACATCGCGCAACTGCCGCTCGTCCACTGCAGCAGGTGCGCCCATCATCACATCCTGCGCCGTCTTGTTCATCGGGAACGGAATGATCTCGCGGATGCTCTCCTCTCCCGCGATCAGCATGACCATGCGGTCGACACCTGGCGCGATGCCGGCGTGCGGCGGCGCCCCATAGCAGAATGCATTGTACATCGCAGGGAACTTCGCCTTCACATCCTCCTCGCCAAGTCCCACGATCTCGAACGCCTTGACCATGATCTCCGGATCATGGTTTCGGACTGCGCCTGACGAGAGCTCGACACCGTTGCACACGAGATCATACTGGTATGCGAGAATGTCAAGCGGCGCCTTCGTCTCCAGCGCCTCCACGCCGCCCTGCGGCATCGAGAACGGATTGTGGCAGAACTCCAGCTCACCCGACTCCTCACCGATCTCATACATCGGGAAATCCACGATCCAGCAGAACTCATAGCAGTCCTTCTTCATATAACCCTCAAAGGTATTCGCAAGGGTCTTTCTGATCACGCCCGCCGTCTTCTGCGCCGTTCTCAGGTCACCTGCAGAGAGTGCGGCAAAGCTGCCATTTTTTAATCCGAGCGCTTCGATCACCGCCGCCTTTTTCTCCTGCACAAATTTGGAGATGCCGCCGACAAGCTCCCCGTTTTCGTCAAGGCGGAACCAGTATGTCTTCTGTCCGCTCACCACCTCGACGTCCGCGCACATCTTATCGATCTGTTTTCTCGTCCCTGCAAAGTTATCTGCGACAATTGCCTTTACGGTCTTACCCGCAAACGGCTCAAAACCACAGTCCGCAAGAATGTCTGTCGCGTCCTGCACCAGCAGGCTGATGCGCAGATCCGGCTTGTCCGAACCGTACCGCTCCATCGCCTCGAGATACGGGATTCTCTGAAAGGGCGCTCTGGAAGCTTCATGGTAGATTCCGTATTTTGCAAAAATGGGCGGCAGCACATCCTCCAGGATCTCAAACACATCGTCCTGGCTGGCAAACGCCATCTCCATGTCAAGCTGATAAAATTCTCCCGGCGACCGGTCCGCCCGCGCATCCTCGTCCCGGAAACACGGCGCGATCTGGAAATAACGGTCAAATCCCGAAGCCATCAGAAGCTGCTTGAACTGCTGCGGCGCCTGCGGCAGCGCGTAGAATTTCCCCGGGTGATTCCTCGACGGCACGAGATAGTCGCGCGCACCCTCCGGGGAAGAGCACGTCAGGATCGGCGTGGTGATCTCCATAAAATCATGACCGATCATCGCCGCGCGGAGATCTGCGACGATCCTGCTCCTGAGCACGATCTTTTCCTTTACGATCGGATTTCGCAGATCCAGATAACGGTATTTGAGTCTGGTATTCTCATCTGCCTCCCTGGAATGGTCGATCTGGAACGGCAGCTCATTATACCTGCACTTTCCCAGGACTGTGACCTTCGACGGCACGATCTCGATATCGCCGGTCTCCATCTTGGGATTCTTGGCGCTGCGCTCGCGCACTGTCCCCACGACTTCGAGGGTCGACTCATTGTTGACAGCACCAAGCTGCTCCATGATCTCCTCCGTCTCGACAACGATCTGTGTCTTTCCATAGAAATCCCTCAGGATCAGAAATCCCAGATTTTTGCTGACCTTACGCAGATTGTCATACCAACCGACAAGTTTTACTTCCTCTCCGACATTTTCCAGCCTAAGCTGGCTGCAATTATGTGTACGTCCCTGCATCATTAACCTCCCTACCGTCACAATGCACAAGTTTGTGGATACACAAACTTCTTTCCATTGTCGTTTTCTCTTAAATTGATTGACACCGATGTGCCTGTTTGCTGTTTTTAATACTAGCATTATTAAAAAACAGTGTCAAGGAGAATATATCCTGCCCGATTACCCGCAGATCTGCTCGATCTTCTGCAATTCCTCGCCGCTGAACCTGGTATTCGACAGCATCCCCACATTGTCGAGAATCTGCGCAGGCTTAGACGCCCCGATCAGCACGCTTGTGATGTCCCCGTCCCGCAGGATCCACGCCAGCGCCATCTGTGCCAGGCTCTGTCCGCGCTCCTTTGCGATCTCATTCAGCGCCCTCACCTTGTCGATCGTCTCACTGCCCAGTGCCTCTTCCTTTAAGAACCTGCCATCCGTGCGGATCCGGCTGTCCTGCGGGATCCCGTCGATATAGCGGTCTGTCAGAAGCCCCTGCGCCAGCGGGCAGAACGTGATGACGCCGATGCCGTTTGCCGCCGCGTAGTCCTTCAATCCATCCCGCTCGATCGTCCTGTCAAACAGGGAATATTTCCTCTGGTTGATGATAAACGGCGTACCCATCTTGTGAAAAAGATCCGCGATCGCGATCGTCTCTTCCTTATTATAATTGGAAATCCCGACATAGAGCGCTTTCCCGCTGCGCACGATGCCGTCGAGCGCCCCGGCAGTCTCCTCGACCGGTGTATCTTTGTCCGGTCTGTGGTGATAGTAGATGTCCACGTAGTCCAGTCCCATCCTCTTTAGGCTCTGGTCAAGACTAGCAACCAGATACTTCTTGCTGCCCCAGTTTCCATATGGTCCCGGCCACATATCATATCCCGCCTTGGTCGAGATCACAAGCTCATCCCGGTAAACACTGAGGCTCTTTGCCAGGATGCGCCCAAAGTTCTCCTCCGCCGCACCGTACACCGGACCGTAGTTGTTGGCAAGATCAAAGTGCGTGATCCCGCTGTCAAACGCGGTGTGACACATGGACTGCATATTGTCAAATCCGGCGTTGGAGCCAAAATTATGCCATAGTCCAAGGGAGACTGCCGGCAGCATCAGGCCGCTCCTGCCGCAGCGGTTATACTGCATCGTATCGTATCTTTTGTCATTTGCCGTATACATTGTTCATACCTCTCTTCCCAGGAACCATTCACAAACATCATGCAGTCTGCCATATACCATTTCTTAAAATCCGTCGGCAAAAGCATGCATCCTTGATGATCAGCTCCTTATTTTCCAGTATAACAGACTGGCGTAAAAACCGATAGTATCATAACCGTATTATTTTTCATGTTCATAAATCGTTCATAGTTCTTTGAAAAATTATTCAATAAAACAACACGGTTTGGACATTTAAGCACTCTATACTATAAACATAAGGTGATACGAAAGATACCTTACGGACAACGAGTGATAACTTTACTTATAATAACTTTTTCATAATATATGCCAAGTGGTCGAAAGATTACTTGGCATCCTCCCTTTTATGCGGAAAAATATTTTTTCTTGCATTTTATTCCATTTTCATGTATAAATATATAAGAAGACAAAGAGAATATTCCACCTACGACAGAAAGGACTGTCCAAATGGGATATTCTCTCTTTTTATGCACACGATGGCTCTTCCCTACTCGATTGCAAAACTATTGTCAAGGAGGAATGATTATGCTCAATATGATAGCAAAAATTAATGGCGCCATCAACGGCGTCGTGTGGGGGATCCCCATGCTGATCCTGATCATCGGTACAGGGATCTACCTCACTGTCCGAACCCGTTTTTTTCAGATCACACATGCCCGCCATGTGAGTGACAGGACGATCGGCGGTGTGTTCAGAAAAGGAAGCAGCGTCACCAGCTCCAGGGAAAAGGCTTCCATCTCCCAGTTCCAGGCGCTGTGCACCGCACTTGCCGCGACCATCGGCGTCGGCAATATCGCAGGTGTCGCTGCCGCGATCGCCGCCGGCGGACCCGGTGCGATCTTCTGGATGTGGCTCTCCGCCTTTTTCGGAATGATGACAAACTATTCCGAGAATGTGCTCGGTATCTATTACCGCCGGAAAAACAGCCATGACGAATGGTGCGGCGGCGCCATGTACTACTTAAGGGACGGTCTGGGCGCCAAAAAAGGATGCGCGGTCATCGGCAAGGTGCTCGCCGTGCTGTTCTCCATCTTCTGTGTCCTCGCCTCATTCGGCATCGGAAACATGAGCCAGGTGAACACCATCGCAGGCAACATTACATCCGTGTTCCGCATCGACGCGCTTGACCGCATGATCCGGATCGGTTCCGCCAGGATCAACCTGTACGCGCTGATCGTCGGGCTGCTGCTCATGGTACTCGCCGGGCTGGTCATCGTCGGCGGCATCAAGCGCATCGCGCAGGTCACGGAGAAGTTCGTGCCGTTCATGGCATGTGCGTACATACTGGGCGCCCTGGTCGTATTCATCGTCAATATCGGAAAAGTCGGCGAAGTCTTTGGCGCGATCTTCTCCTTCGCTTTCGGATTCCGGGCGGTCGGCGGCGCTGCTGTCGGACTCGCAGTCAGGAGCGCCGTCACATGGGGCTTTAAGCGCGGCGTCTTCTCCAACGAAGCCGGCCTTGGCTCCTCTGTCATGGTTCACTCGGCGTCCAACGTGGTGGAGCCTGTCAGACAGGGCATGTGGGGTATCTTCGAGGTGTTTGCGGACACGATCGTAGTCTGTACGCTGACCGCGTTCTCGATCCTCTCAACCGGCCTGATCGACCTGCACACAGGAAAAATGCTCTCCGCAAACGAGCAGACCGCGCTTGTGAGCGAGGCATTCGGAACCGTATTTAACATTGGCGGTGTGAATGTCGGTGGCGCCTTCATCGCGATCGCGATCCTTCTGTTTGCCTTCTCCACCGTTCTTGGCTGGAGCTACTATGGGACAAAAGCGTGGGAATTTTTATTTGGCACCAGGGCTACGATCATCTACAAGGTCGTTTTTGTCGTATTCATCGTGTTTGGCGCTACCATGAACCTCGATCTTGCGTGGGACATCTCCGACACCTTTAACGGACTGATGGCGATCCCGAACCTGATCGGCGTGCTGACACTGTCGGGAACCGTCATTAAGATCACAGAAAACTATGCCGCGCGCACATTTAAGGGTTCCAAAGAAAAACCGATGCTCTCCGCGTTTGAGGATATCCAGGCGGAACAGGAGCACAAATTGCAATCGGGACAGAAATAGGTCGTCACAAAAATCGAGTAGGGGAAGAAGGCTCTTCCCTACTCGATTTTTGTGACAATAATTCCTTGTCTGTAGGCGGCAAGCAAAAGCTCCAGATCCCGGATCGTCTCCATGATCTCTTTGCCATTGTCCGTATCCTTGACCATCACGCGCTCCGCCTCCGTCTCGAAGAAATTGGATGTGGACTCGATATCCTTGTTCTCCTCCAGCACCTTTGCGATGCTCTCAAACGGCTGATGTGCCTTTAGGCGCATACCGTGCGAATTGTATATCAAAGTGTATCCTGCGATCCCTGTCGTCTTCTGGTACGCGCGGCAGAAACCGCCATCGATCACGATCAGCCGGTTGTTCGCTTTCAGCGGGGATTCCCCTTTTGATACTTTGATCGGGGTATGCCCGTTGATGATATGCGACAGGGCGCTGTCGAGTCCAAACTCGTGAAGGATCTTCCTGCAGTACTCCTCCTGCTGGTAATAGCGATAGTACGGGTTCTTCGGCTCGTCGTAGGTGCTCTCGTCCGCCACAAAAGTCCGCTCGAACGTCTTCATCGTCCTGCCCGCCAGCGGCGATCTTTTCCCGCACCACAGATACCACATAAAGTCGACATCCGACTGGTTAAAGCTCCCGAAAAAGGCGCGCCTTGCCACCTTGGCGGCATAGTCCATGTACGCCCTTCCCTTATGTTCGATACCGTCAAGCTTCATCGAGGCAAACCCGCCGTCCTCCGTCATCGGAATACAGCCGTGAAACAGTAGATTGCCGTTGTAGCACAGATAAGTGCTGCCCTTCTCATACAGAAACCTTACATGTTTTCTGAGCATATGGCTGTTCACAAACGCCGCCCTCAGATCGTCGATGACCTGCTGCTCCTCCGCGGAGAGCTTGTATGCATCCTGCGCGTCCAGTGTCGGAAAATAGCGGTCATTGAGCGCATATTCCCGGCTGCCGATCCTGACGACACCACGCTCCTTGTCGATCTTGTCAAGCAGGAGCCTGTCCACCATATCGTATTCCGGATGGCGCATGATGATCTGCCCCTCAAGCTTGAACAGCATGACCGAGATCGCCTTGAGCGCTGCATCCATCGGTTTCATGTCTGGGTAAGTCTGCTCCGCAAACAGCGTCAGGGAGCGCAGGCTGATCGCATATGTATTTTCCAGGATTTCGATATTGTCGTATTTGAGATTGTTTCTCAGAACGTTTGCGATGCACGCCTCATTGCCGCACGCTGCACCCATCCACAGGATATCGTGGTTTCCCCACTCGATATCCACAGAAGGATGCGTGATCAGCAGATCCATGATCTTGTCCGCGCCCGCTCCCCTGTCGTAGATATCCCCCACGATGTGAAGGTGATCTACGGCAAGCCGCTTGATCAGCGTGCTCAGCGCCTCGATAAAGGCATCGGCGCTGTCGATGTCAATGATGGTGTCGAGGATCTTCTCATGATAGACATACTGGTTGTTGTCCTCATCCTGCTGTGCGTGCAGCAGCTCATCGATAATGTAGCTGAACTCCGCAGGCAGTGCCTTGCGGACTTTGGAGCGCGTATATTTGGATGACAGGAATTTGGCGAGCTCTGTCAGATTTTTGAGATTGATCTTGTACCAGTACGGCGTCACCGTGTTCTGCCTTTTGAGCAGCTTGATCTTCTCTGCCGGATAGTACACGAGCGTGCAGATCTCCTGCCGCTCCCTTGGCGTCATGCGGTCCGCGAAGATCATATCCACCTTCTCCTTGATGACACCCGCTGCATTGTTCATGATATGGTAAAATGCCTCATACTCTCCGTGGATATCGCTCATGAAATGCTCCGTCCCTTTTGGCAGGTTCAGGATCGCTTTCAGATTGATGATCTCACGGCACACCGACGGTATCGACGGGTACCTGACCGCCAACAGTTTCAGATATTTCAGCTTCTCATCCGTCCAGTCCATATATCACCTTTCCCTTGCCAGATTCCCACTGTTTCCGACCGTGTCATAGCCCGCGAAGCTCAGATGCTCCCCCAAAACGCTGTGCACGCCCTTCTTGTTGTAAGAATACAATAAAAAACCAGAACAGCGATTTGCATCAAGCCTGTCAAAATCCGTCTCGCCGCCCTTCTTGTGATACCGGCTGAGCTGGTACTGCGCGCTTGGATCCTTTGCGAGCGCCTCCTCAAACTTCTTGATATTGATGTGCTCTGCAACACGGCGCTCCAGATCGGACTTGGCGTTCGCCAACTGGCTCTCCTCCGCGGATGCCATGGATATATACTCCTTCATCTGTCTGGAAAGATGGTCCTGCGCCTCCGAACCGGAATCCCCATAACCGTGGACATACGTATCCTGTCCGCGCAGGTCATAGATCTCCGTGCCGCGCATCATATAGGCGCCCAGCGCCGCCTCGATCGTGTTGGTCTGGATCTGCCCGCCCGTCTGACTGCTCTTATACTTCGTGTTCTGTGAAATATTGTCTGTCGCCGCGATGTTTCCGATCCGGGAAACCCTCTGCAGCGCCAGTTCTCGTCTTCTATTCAATTATGCCACCTCCCTGTGGTCTGTGAAACTGTAAAAATCCGTTTTACATCTGTATCTTATATATCGGATAACTTTTCCGAACCCTTAATCGCTCTTTGTGAAAAAACTATATTCCATATTTGATCGATTTGTGCTATACTATTCCTAAGTGCATAAAAAAGGTCATTCAAAATAACAAGGAAACTGCAAGATGAATCAGAATTGCGAAAAAAAATCAGAAAAGGGGAGTTAACATGTTTACTGAACAAAAATTAGAACAGCACTACTCATCCATTCCATCGGACGCACTTCACATCATCCGCGATGAGTACAAATGGGCGCTCGAGGAATGCGGCGTCCACAACGAGGAGCAGATCAAGTACATAGAAAAGACGCTCAGCCTAAGGGGCGAAAGCCTGTCTGTGCGCCTGAACCGTAAGATCCTTTTTCTATGTAAATGTGGTCAGAGCCGCATTGTCACGACAAACGTTGCAGACGACCAGATCAAGATGTTTATCTTTGAACAGTACAAGATCGTCTGTCCAAAGTGCAGAAGTGCGAACATGTATACATGGAAATATATGGACTGATCATTAAAACATTAAAATGTGTCTGCCTGGGGGAGGTAAAACGGAAGTGGAAACCAGCCGGCAGGCGCATTTTTTATTTTGTTCCCATCACCTCTCTGCGGCTGCACAAAACAGAGATTTGTGGTCAGGATCCTGACCAGTTCCAGCTTCTCGAGAACCGTGTCTGCCGCCTGCTCTGTCCGTGACACGCTGACCCCGTTCTCCGTGACAGACAGCAGATAATTCTCGGTACTGTCCTCCTGCCCATCCCTGACGCCTATCACATAATCACTGACAGCAAGCGTTTCATATCGTCGTTTCCAATTTAACAGAAATCTAAATACAGCCTCATGATCCAGTATCCTGATCTGATGGGACATGGCAGCGCTGCAGTAGTCACATGCCCGCTCAAGCTCCGTGATCTTGTCCTTCTCGTCCATTCCCACACTGACGCGGAGCTGATCCAGCCGAAACTCGTTCATCAGATCGTACAGCACCTTGCACAGATCCCAGATCTCTATGATCTCGAATTCCAGCAGTGTCTTTCTGTCCTCTGACAGACACACATACCCGACCAGATCGCCATCCCGCAGAACCGCGTACACCGCCGCATTGTAGCTCTGCAGGGATATCCAGAAATCCTCCCGCGAGCGCGCCGTCACGAGCCTGTGATAATACAGTTCATACAGCCTGTCAAGGTGCGGGCTGTGCACCTCGATCTCCTTAAAATGAAACACCGTGGACGAAACATATCCTTTTTTGTACATCTTTGCACAACAATGTCTGATATTTCCTGTCTCAATGTGAAAATCGTACCGGATGCCTGCGCGCTCAAATCCAAAATACTGATACCTGTGGCGGTCGCCGTCCAGTATCATGAGCGCGCACCCCTGACTGCGCGCATCCTCCTCCGCCTTCTGCATGAGCGCCATCATGTATCCTCTTCCTGTATCGTTTGGATGCACCGACACCGTCCCCACATAGACTGCCCTGAGCATCTCCGCACTTCCGTGCAGACGCAGGCTCAGCGGATAGAGGTCGATCAGCGCCCTGATCCCGTTCCGGTTCCGGATCATATGGTGGATCGGGATCATGCTGCGCGACGGGGCATATGCTTTTGGCAGAAGCTCTCCAAAATCTGTACATCCATACGCCACACTAAATACCATATTGGCAAAATCCAGGATCGCCTCTGTCTTATCAAAGCGCTCGTCCTCTGTAACGTCCTCAGCGTAGACTTCCCTGCAGTACGTCCACTCTGTATCTTCTATCTTATACATTTTGTCAGCCTTCCGTGTCGGCCTTCTTCACAGCCTTAGGTTTTGCGATCGCCTTGGGTTTTGCCACCGCCTTGGGCTTGTCCTCCTCAGCAGCCTCCGGCTCCTTTGTCTCCTCCTGCGGTGGCTCCTGTACTTCCTCCTCGGTCACCGGGAAGATGTCATCCAGCTTGATATCCGCATAGCAGAGCGAGCAGTGCCCGTTGATCGCGGCACCATTGTTGACCTGGATCGTCTTTGCCTTGATATCACTGTCAAGGATCGCAGAATCTCCCACCGTGATGCCTTCCCGGATATCGATCTTGCCCTGCACCGCACCGTCCACCACAAGGTTTTCCGCCTTAATATCCCCGAGGATCACTGTATTTTCGCGGATCGTCGCTCCCTGCGCGCACTCGATCTGTCCGACGATGAACGAATCCTTCGCGTAGAGATCGTTCGCTTTGATATTTCCTGTCACATCACCGGAAATATTCACCCGGTTGTCAGAGTTGATATCACCGTTGACCACACCGTACATCTCAAGCCTGCCCTCGATCGCGATATTGCCGTTTATGACAGTTCCCTTGGGAATGATCGCTGTTTCCGTGTTCCTTGTTGCTCCAAAATTATCCATTATATAAACCTCCTGAATTTCTTTTTCACTCTCTATCTTATATTAAATCCTATTTGGCTCCAAAAATCAATAGCAATTCAAACTTTCCTGACTGTACACCCAAAAAAGTTCCTGACCGCCTGCAACTGATCACGAAAAAAGCGCCGCCCGCGACAGCGCTTTCCCTGTATCTCATTTTTATTCCAACCGGAACACTTCAATGTTCTGTGCAAGACCCTTGGAAGTATTGACGATACCGTCCACCTCCCCGCTGCACTCCGAAACGATCTGCCGGATCTCCTGCATGGAAGCGGAAGTCTCCTGCGTGTTCGCCGCATTCTGCTCCGCAATGGCTGCAAGGTTCTGAACCGCGTTGAGCACGTCGGTCTTGAGATCGTTGAGCTTATCGATCTCGCCCCTGATATTGTCCACAGCACCGCTGACCTCTCCGATCTCATGATTCAGACTGTTAAACACCGTCTTTGTCCTGCCAAGCTCCTCTCCCTGCTTATCCATCGCCTCCGTGACATTTTTCATCGTGTCGACCGTGGTGTTGGAATTGGTGATCAGCATGGCGATAATGCCCGTGATACGGCTTGCGGACTCCGCAGACTGGTCTGCAAGCTTTCTGATCTCATCCGCCACAACGGCAAATCCCTTGCCGTGCTCCCCTGCGCGCGCCGCCTCGATACTCGCGTTGAGTGACAGCAGGCTCGTCTGGTCCGCAATGTCCGTGATCACGTCCGCCGCAGTCTGGATATCCTGTGCCGACTGGTTCGTCATATTGGTCTGGTCAAATACCACGTCGAACGCGTCCTTCGCCTCATTGCTGGTCCGGATCAGCTCCTCGAGCGTATTCTCGACATTTCTGTTGTAATCGCGCATCTTGTCCGTATTGCCCACCAGCATCTCCACATTCTGCGCTGTGACCTCGACGGCATCGCCCATATACTGGATCTTGTTCCCCACATCCGCAGTGTCCTGCGCCTGCTGCGTGGAACCTGTTGCCATCTCCTCCACTGCCCTGTCCACACTTCCGATGTTTTCCGCCATCTTGCCAAAGGAACCGGAAAACCCTGCCGAGATCTCGTCGAGATCCGACGATGCACCCTTGATATCTACCACGATGTCAGACAGACTGCGGACAAGCTTCTCCACACTGTGTCCGATATCGCCGATCTCGTCCGCCCTGCGCAGCAGCCTGCCATCCACCTTGACATTCAGCTCACCGTCGGCAACCTGATTGAGCTGGACGATAACGCCCTTGATCGCCTTGATGACCACGCTGACAGAGACCGTCGTGGCTATGATCCCCAACGCAAAGATCCCGATCAGGATCCCCGCATTCTTCACGAAACTGGCGGAATAGATCTCATAGATGTTTGATTTCTCCAGACCCACAAAGGTCATCCCTATGATCTCATCGGAATTGTACTGATAAAGCGGACAGTACATGGCATAGTAGGTTTTGCCGCTGATCTCCACATGGTCAGAATAATAATCCTGTCCCTGATTGACCACCAGGTCGTAGATCTCCGGATCCGCCTCCGTCCCCACCATGCGGTTTCCATCCGCATCCACGAGGCTTGTGGCAACGCGCACATTGCCGTAAAAAACAGTAACCTGCAGATCGACCTCGTGGCTGAAATTGTCAAAAAACTGTGTATTGTCGCTGATATTGCGCTTGCCCTTGTAAAATTTTCCATTGGTATACATATATGTACCCTGCGCAATATTTCCCACAGCAGTCTCGAAAGCATACTGCGCTGTCAGCAATTCGTGCTGAACCATCGTTTCGATGATGGAGCCGCAGGATGAACTGATCCCTGCCACTGCAAATGCAAACATTAGTATTAAGGGAAGTGCTGCCACAAGAACAAGACGCGGTGTAAGCTTTAATCCTTTTCTCTTCATAAGTACCCTACCTTTCCGTATTCCCTAATAAGGATCTCTGGGAGAAATATCCTGCATAAATTGCATCGGTTATTTTCCTACAGCTCCTACTTTTGTTAAATGTATTCATCAGGTATATTCTTAATGCTACCATATTTCGTGGTTTATTACAAGAATTTATATTGTCAAGATAGAGTTTTTGTGTAATTTTGTAAAAATTGTTAAATAAAATGACTTATCAGAGAAATAACGGTGTCGAGTAGTATCTGTCTCCGCTGTCGGGCAAAAGCGCCACGATGGTCTTTCCCTCATTTTCCGGTCTTTTTGCCAGCTCCACCGCCGCGCAGAGCGCCGCACCGGACGAGATGCCTGTAAGAAGCCCTTCCTTTCTCGTCAGTTCCCTGGACGCCTCAAATGCCTCATCGTTCCCGACCGCAATGACCTCGTCATATATGCCCGTATCGAGAACCCCCGGCACAAATCCCGCACCGATCCCCTGGATCTTGTGCGCCCCCGGCTGTCCGCCCGACAGGACCGGTGATCCTGCCGGCTCCACCGCCACGACCTTCACTGCCGCATTTTTTTCTTTCAGGAATCTTCCGGTACCCGTGAGCGTGCCGCCGGTACCGACGCTGGCGACAAAGATGTCCACTCCGCCCTCCGTGTCCTCCCAGATCTCAGGTCCTGTCGTCTCGTAATGCGCCTGTGCATTCGCCGGATTGTCAAACTGCCCCGGAATATATGCCCCCTCGGTCTCTTTCGCAAGCGCCTCCGCCTTTGCGATCGCTCCCTTCATGCCTTTGGCGCCTTCCGTCAGGACGATCTCTGCCCCGTAAGCCTTGAGGATATTTCTGCGCTCCACACTCATGGTATCCGGCATGGTGAGGATCACGCGGTATCCCTTCGCCGCCGCGATCGCCGCAAGCCCGATCCCCGTGTTGCCACTTGTCGGCTCGATGATCACGGAGCCTTCCCGCAGCAGACCTTTTTCTTCCGCTGCTTTGATCATATAGAAAGCTGCCCTGTCCTTCACGCTCCCTGCGGGGTTTCTGTACTCGAGCTTGACGAGCACCTTTGCCTTTAGACCATGTGCCCGCTCCACGTTGACTACCTCGACGAGAGGCGTTTTGCCGATGATCTCTGTAAATCCTTTATACACTGTCATCCTGAATCCTTCCTTTCCTATTCTTATGATCATCTATGATCCGTTTTTCATTGCGAGACCGCCCTGAATGCCTCCTCGAGATCCTCGATGATATCATCAATGTGTTCTGTGCCGATCGACAGCCGGATCGTGTTTGGCTTTATGCCCTGGTCTGCCTTTTCCGCATCGTTCAGCTCGGCATGCGTCGTCGAGTAGGGGTGGATGACTAGCGACTTCACATCCGCCACATTCGCAAGCAGCGAGAACAGCTCAAGATTGTCGATAAAGTCCTTTGCCTTCTGCTCGCCGCCCCTGATCTCAAACGTAAAAATCGAACCGCCGCCGTTGGGGAAATATTTTTTATACAGTCTCTGCTGCTCCGGGTCTGTCGTCACGGAAGGGTGATTTACCTTTTCCACGAGCGGATGTCCTGCAAGGTAATCAACGACCCTCAGCGCGTTCTCTACATGGCGCTCCACGCGCAGCGAGAGCGTCTCTAGTCCCTGCAGGAAGATAAAGGCGTGGAACGGGGAGAGGGTGGCACCCATATCGCGCAGCAGGATGGCGCGTATCCTGGTGACAAATGCCGCCGCACCCGCCGCTTCCACAAAGCTGATGCCATGGTAGCTCGGATTGGGCTCTGTAAACTGCGGAAACTTCCCTGCCGCCTTCCAGTCAAACTTTCCCGCGTCGACGATCACGCCGCCGATGGTCGTGCCGTGTCCGCCGATGAATTTCGTGGCAGAGTGGACTACGATGTCCGCCCCATACTCGATCGGTCTCACGAGATACGGGGTCGCAAACGTGCTGTCGACGACCAGCGGAATATTGTGCGCGTGCGCGATCCTGGCGACTGCTTCGATGTCCGAAACTTCCGAATTCGGATTTCCGAGTGTTTCGATATAGAGCGCCTTCGTGTTGTCCTGTACCGCCCGCTCAAAATTGCTGACGTCGAGCGGATCCACGAAGGTTGTCTTCACGCCGTAATCCACCAGCGTGTGCGCGAGCAGGTTGTATGTACCGCCATAGATATTCTTTGCCGCGACGATGTGTCCGCCGTTCTGCGCCAGGTTCTGGATCGTGTAAGTCACCGCCGCTGCGCCTGATGCCACCGCGAGCGCCGCCGCGCCGCCTTCAAGCCTTGCCATGCGCTGCTCGAAGATGTCCTGCGTGGGATTGGTCAGCCTGCCATAAATGTTTCCGGCGTCCTGCAGGGCAAATCTCGCCGCCGCGTGCGCGGAATCCCTGAACACAAAAGACGACGTCTGGTAGATGGGCACTGCCCTCGCATCTGTCACCGGATCGGGCGCCTCCTGCCCTGCATGGAGCTGTAACGTCTCGAATCTCAAGTTTCTGTCTGTGTAACTTTTCCTGCTCATAATATCCTCCTCCATTCAGGAATGACCTGCATTTCTGCCAGGCATTCCAATTTCGCTGATTTCCTATTGGATCAGTATGTTTTGTTGATATCTGTATCATACTCCTCAATCCCTAGTATGTCAATAGGTTTTCTTTGTTTTATGTTGTATCGGCTCCCACATACGGACATGTGATTGACAATTGCGCCTTTTACATATAATATTATGTTGTAACAGAGATTGACTTTTGCCCACCACGAAAGGAAGTGTATTCCATGCCATTACCACAGGAAAAATATTATACCGCCGAGGAGTTTTATAACCTGCCCGATGAGATCCACGCGGAACTGATCAACGGCGAGATCGTCTATATGGCTGCACCCAGCACCATACACCAGATCATATCAAGTGAACTGCATTTTGCCATTAACAGTTATATCAAATCAAAGGCTGGCCACTGCCGCGCGCTCGCCGCCCCGTTCGGCGTACAGCTCCATAAGGGTGAGGACACCGTCCTTGAACCCGATATCTCTGTCATATGCGACACCGACAAGATCACCCCCCGAGGCTGTACCGGCGCTCCTGACTGGATCATCGAGATCGTGTCCCCTTCCAATCCCGGACATGACTACATCACCAAACTTGGACTGTATCACAATGCAGGTGTTCGTGAATACTGGATCGTTGATGCGCAGCACAGGCAAGTCTACGTATATAATATGGATAATGACGATCTGACATTGAACGCATACTCTTTTGACGACACGGTCAGGGTGGGCATCTATGAGGATCTGTACATTGACTTTTCAAGTCTCGATCTTGGTCTCTGATAAAAATATCCATGAACGCCCTATTCATTATATTCAAAATAATATTCAATAAGAGAGGAGTCACAATCATGTTAAAAGGAAAAGTAGCTATCGTCACAGGCGGAACACGCGGGATCGGATTTGAGATCGTCAGAAAATATCTTGCCAACGGCGCAAAAGTCGTGCTGTTTGGCTCACGCCAGGAATCCGTTGACCGTGCACTGCAGAAATTAAAAGAGGAGAACAGCGGCTGGGAAGTCGCGGGCGATCACCCCTGCCTCACAGATGCCGCAGAAGTTGAGCGGGCGGTTCTGGCGGTCAAAGAGCGGTTCGGCAGGATCGATATTCTGGTCAACAATGCCGGCATCTCCCAGAACACGCCGCTCTATGATTACACCGCGGAAGAGTTCGACAAGGTGATCGACCTGAATGTAAAGGCGGTTTTCTATGCGATCCTGCCGGCTGCGAAGATCATGCGGGAACAGGGAGGCGGCTGCATCATCAACACCAGTTCCATGGTGAGTATTTCGGGCCAGCCTGCGGGTGTAGGGTATCCTGCCAGCAAATTTGCGGTGAACGGGATCACAATCTCCCTGGCAAGGGAACTTGGAAAGGATCATATCCGTGTCAATGCAGTGGCGCCGGGCGTGACAAGGACTGACATGGTGGCAGCACTGCCGGAGGCGACGGTCAAGGCGATCTCTGCAAGGATACCGCTTGGAAGAGCCGGCGAACCGGAGGAAGTGGCAAATGCATTTCTGTACCTGGCAAGCGACCTTGCAAGCTATGTCACAGGTGAGATCCTGTCCGTCGACGGCGCGTCAAAAGCGTGATGCTCTTATAGAAAGCCATAATGCTCCAGCGCCTGCCGGATGCCGCCGCAGCTAGATCTTGCCGTCACATACTCCACCTGCTGAAACAGGCTCTCAGGCGATGCGTTCCCCATTGCGATACTGTGGGGAACGTAGGAGAGCATGGACAGGTCGTTGTTGCTGTCGCCAAAGGCGTAAGCGTCTGTCAGACCAAGTCCGTAATGATCCAGCACATACTGGATGCCGGAAGCCTTGGAGTAACCAAGCGGTACAAACTCGCGGAATGTCCCCCCTCTGTCGATGCACTCAAACCACCGGTCACTGACCAGCCGAAAGGCTGTGAGCTGCGCCTCCTCCCTGTACCAGATGACAAACTTGTCCGAGAAAAAATTCGGATTTTCCAGATCCTCCGGCATATCATACTGGCGCCTGGCAAATGCCTGATACTGGCGGACCGCATCGGGATGATGCAGCGGGCGGGACAGGTCAAATGCCACATGCGTGCGCGATTCAAACAAAATATCGACGTCCGCCCGCCGCGCGGCGTTTAAGATCTGCATCGTCGTCGAATGCGTCTGCGAGACATGCAGGACCTCCCTGCCGCCGCAGTAAATATTTGTGCCGCAGCCACACACATATCCGTCCCATCCGACCTCGCGGAAGCGGGATTCCACATTTTGAAAGCACCGTCCTGTATTGATGAACATCAGATTGCCGTTCGCGCGCGCGCCGGCGATCGCCGCCGCCGCATCCGCGGGCACGCATCCATCGACCTCCGAGGTCAGTGTTCCGTCAATATCAAAAAAGGCGATTTTTGCTGGCATGATCAATCTCTCCTTTATATACAATACCCAAAGCTTGACACCTTCCGCTCCATGCGTTATAATGGATTCACTTTATCACATAAAAGCGTTGAAGTTCTAAAGTGCCTGTGTGATAAAGGATCCATATTTTATTTAGGAAGGAGCATTCTATTATGCTGATCAAGATTATATTACTGATTCTGTTTTTCGGGTGCATGATCGCGGTGGGGCTTTACGCCAGAAAGAGCGCGAACAGCATGACCGATTTTGTGCTCGGCGGGCGGAGCGTCGGTCCGTGGCTCTCGGCTTTTGCCTATGGCACGTCCTACTTTTCCGCGGTCGTGTTCGTGGGATATGCGGGGCAGTTTGGCTGGAAGTACGGGCTTGCCTCGACGTGGATCGGACTTGGAAACGCCGTGATCGGTTCCCTGCTCGCGTGGGTTGCGATGGGCAGACGCACCAGGGTCATGACACACCACCTGGAGGTCGCCACGATGCCAGACTTCTTCGGCAGGCGCTATGACAGCAATGTGCTGAGGATCGTGGCTTCCGCGATCGCCTTTGTGTTCATGATCCCGTACACGGCATCTGTGTACAACGGTCTTTCCAGGCTGTTCGGGATGGCTTTCGACATTCCCTACACAGTGTGCGTGGTCACGATGGCGGTGCTCACCGGCGTGTATGTCATTCTCGGCGGTTATATGGCAACTGCGATCAACGATTTTATCCAGGGCGTCATCATGCTGTTTGGCATCGTGGCAGTCATCGCCGCCGTGCTCTCCGGCCAGGGCGGGTTTATCGAAGCCGTGAGAAAACTCTCCGAGCTGCCGTCGGATGTGCCTGTCACATTGGGACAGCAAGGCGCTTTCGCATCGTTCTTCGGTACGGATCCGCTCAACCTCTTAGGTGTCATCATCCTCACCTCGCTGGGAACGTGGGGACTTCCCCAGATGGTACACAAATTCTATGCGATCAAGAGTGAGAAAGCGATCAAAACCGGCACGATCGTGTCCACATTTTTTGCGGTGATCGTGTCCGGCGGCTGTTATTTCCTCGGCGGATTCGGGCGGCTGTTCGACTCTCCGGCGCTGTACAAGGCGGACGGCTCCGTGATGTATGACGCGATCGTGCCTGCGATGTTGTCGACACTGCCCGATATCCTGATCGGCGTCGTCATCATCTTAGTACTCTCAGCCTCCATGTCGACGCTCTCCTCGCTGGTGCTGACCTCCGCCTCGACACTGACGCTCGACTTCATCAAGGGCAATATCGTGAAGGACATGGACGACAAAAAACAGTTGGTGTACATACGCGTACTGATCGTATTCTTCATCGTGGTCTCTGTCGTGCTGGCGCTGAACCCACCCACCTTCATCGCCCAGCTCATGGGCATCTCCTGGGGTGCACTCGCAGGCGCTTTCCTCGCGCCGTTCCTCTACGGCCTGTACTGGAAAGGCGTCACAAAAGCCGGTGTGTGGGCAAGCTTTATCTGCGGCGTGGGCATCACGGTGTCCAATATGTTCTTCAAGTTCATCGCCTCGCCGATCAACGCAGGCGCGGCTGCCATGATCGTCGGACTGATCGTCACACCCCTCGTCAGCCTGATCACACCGAAGATCGACAGCACCCTGCTCGACAAAATTTTCAAGTGCTACGACAACACTGCCAAGGTGTCGAGCAAGGAATATCTGAAAGAGGAAGAAACCTCATAATTTGAACTGTCCCACCGACTCACTCAGTTTCCCTACGATCTCATCGAGCATCTTGGCGTGGGATGCCATCTGCTCCATGGTGCTGTTGACCTGCTCGGCGGAGGCGTTAACCTGTTCGGTAGCCGCCGCCGAGGTCTCAGATACCGATGCGATATCCTCCATGCGGTTCACGACATTGTCGCGCGCGATGCTCATCTCACGGTTGAGCTGTTCGATCTCCTCCACCGCCTGCATCAGCTCCCTGACGGACGCCTCGATGTCCTCGAAGAGTTTCTGTGTCTCCTTGATCGACTTCTGCTGGTCGTCCTGGATCACACCGCTCTCCTCGAGCTGGTCCTCCACATGGGCGGAATTTCCGGTGATCTCAGCAACGATCTTCTTGATCTCCTCCGTGGAATCCTTCGACTGCTCCGCCAGTTTTCTGATCTCGTCCGCCACGACCGCAAAGCCCTTTCCGCTCTCGCCTGCCCGCGCCGCCTCGATCGAAGCGTTTAATGACAGCAGGTTTGTCTGCGATGTGATGTCTGCGATCGCATCCGATATGTAGTTGATCTTCTCGATGGATTTGAGCATCTCCGACATCGTGGCGATGGATTCGTCAGAGTTGACTTTTGCCCGCTCGGACTTGCTGATCAGCTCTTCAAGGATCCGGATCCCCTTCCTGCCAAGTCTCTCGGTCTCCTTGGATCTCTCCCCGATCTTCTCCGTCTTTTCTTTGGAAACGCTCATATTCTCAGCAAGCTTCTCCACCTCGGCGTTCGCCTCCGCCGTGCTCTGCGCCTGCTCGGTCGCACCCTGCGCCACGCTTCCGATCGCCTCCGTCACCTGCCCTGCGACCTCCCTGGTGTCCCCGGATACTTCCATGACCGACTTCGCGATCTCATAGATCTCCTGCGAGTTCGTCCCGACATTTCTGATCAGGCCGGAAATGCTGTCCATCATACCGTTAAAGTTGTGCTCCAGCTCCCCGAACTCGTCATGCCTTCTGACCTCCAGCTTGGTGGACAGATCCCCGCCTGCCATGTGCTCCGTTGCTGTCTGGAGCTTCTTCAACTCCCTTGCAATGGAAAAAGCGATGACCAGCGCCACAACGACTGACAGGATCAATGCAAACACACAGCAGAGCACTGCCGCGAAGCTGATCGCCCGCATGCTCCCCGCAAGCTCCTCCTCCCCGATCATGCCGATCAGATACCAGCCTGTGATCGTGTCCTTGGTCAGTGTCACACTGTACTTCCCGCCCTTGATATCGCATATAAGGCTGGCAGACGAGTTTGTTTCCGCGGACGCATCCCCCGCAGACACTGCTTCGGCAGAGGCATCTACCTGCGCGACCAGCTCATTCCACACAGGGATATCGGCGGAAGGCACCTGTACGATCCCGTTTTTCTCATTATCCACGATGATATTCCCGGCATCATCGGCGAGCACGGTAAAACCTGTCGTCATCAACTGGATCTCGTTGATATAATCTTTTAGCACATCTATGTTGATGTCCATCGCGACGATCCCCACATGCTCGTCATTCGCTTTTAGATCCTGTGAAACCGTGAACACTTCAATACCGTCGTCGTTGATATATGGCGTCGTGAAATTGCCGAATACCGTATATCTCGCTTTCAGTCCCAGCGCATCCTTATACCAGTCCTTCTGGGTGTTGTCAACGTTGACTTTCTCCTGGTATTCGCCCGTCTTTTTCCCATCCTCTGACACACTCATCTTCGCCTGGATGTACTTTCCGCTGGCTGTCGCGTAATACGTCTTTTCCGAATTCGGAATGACTTTCAGGGCGCTCAGCAGGGAATCCTCAATTCCCTGGATCCGCACGCTGTACTCCAGATCCACCTTCTTGAAGTCATTGCTGCGGCACATCAGGTCGATCGGCAGGCTCAGCGTCTTCATATACCGCTGAAATCCGGACACCGCCTCGTACATTGTCTGCTCGCTGGTGAGCTGCATATTCTCTTCCATGATCCCAGTCACCCTGCTCCTGATCATCAGCGTACTGATCACCACCGCCACCATGGAAACAATGACGATGTAACACATCAACCTGACACTAAAACTTGTTTTTTTCATTGACACCTCCGTCTGACTGTATTTTCCAGCCGCTTATCATTTCTTCGTACTGTTTTCAGTTTAGTACATTTGACCACAAAATACAAGCAAACAGAGGCAATTTCTGTTAATTTCGCCACTCGATCGACTCCACAATGCTCCTCTTCGCGATCTGCCGCAGCGGGACAGCAGACGCGAGCAGACAGGCTGCGACCGACAGGATGGAAGCCTGCGCCATCGCAGGCAGCGGGGGCGCCGTTAGCTGAAATGCACCGCTCCCCGCCGATCTCACAAGCACCGTACACAGATATCCCGCCGCGCTTCCGATAACCGACGCATAGATGCCGTAGCAGGCTCCTTCCCACAGAAAAGTCCTGTACAGGCTTCCCACGCTCATGCCGACTGCCCGCTGTGTGCCGATCTCTGCCATCCGCGTATGGATATTGGTATAAACCGTATTGACAATGTTCAGGATACCGATGAGACCGATCAGCAGGATCAGTCCCCATGCAAGCAGCCGGATCTGCATCTCACTCTCCGCAAGCTGTCTGTCCGTATCCTCATAGGACACCCATGTCGTTCCGGCAGCACGCGCGCAGAGGCTGTCAAGCGTGCGGTCGAACACCTCCCTGTCCACATCTGCCCTCAGGATCGGACGAAACTCGGCATACACATCCGTCCCCGTCAGCTCCGGATACAGCCGGTCACTCACAAGCACCTGCAACCCATTGCAAAAGCCGTTGTTTCCAATGCTGAAATAGCCGTCGTAACCGTTTAGCGCCATCAGCACCTGCAGTGCTTTCCCGGCGACGGTGATCGTGGCGCCCTCCTCCACACACGTCGTCCCTGCATCGATCCCTTCTATATTAATGGGCAGTGGATTGCGGACGACACATCCTTCCCCCGCTTTCAGCGCCGCCAACTGTTCTTCTGTTAACTGACCCTCAAAACACCGATCCGCCCAGCAGTCATTAACGCCATAAATCTGAAAACGCTCAACAGGGTTTCCCGCAAAATCGATATCCGTCTCGATCCCCGCGGGCGCATACTGTTCATCCGGCTCGTAAAGCGTGACCTGCTGCGCCGCCACCGCTGCCACATTAGGATCCGCTTCCATCCGGCGCAGCTCCTCCGGTGAAAATCCGGCGTATTCGTTTATGACCGAATAATCCCCCAGATGCTCCGTTTCCGCCCCTGCAACGCTCAGGAGCGAGAGATAACCCTGCAGGGCGACAAACACAGTGATACTCATGACCAGCGACAGGATCGTAATGACAGTGCGGCTTTTGTTCCGCCGCATGTTGAGCGCCGCATAATAGCGCTCAAACGATCTCACCCTGCGGGTCCTGCGCCGCCTGCGGCTGATCTTATCGCAGGCTCCGCCAGACGTTATGCCGTGCATCGCAGTCACAGGGGTGGTTTTCGCCGCATAACGGGCGGCCGGTGCCGCCGCCAGAAAAGCAAACAGCAGCGTGACAAACCCGCTTATAAATAAATATCCCCATTTTCCGCCACTGTTTTCCGCGATCAGTACCTGGAGCTGTTCCATGTCTGACGCAAGAAACATCCCGGGCGGCAACTGGTACAGCACGGCTCCCAGGATCCCCTTCGCCGACAGCCGTCCGCAGAACATTCCGATCGGAATACCGCACAGACAGAGCATCAGGACCTCCTTTGCCACGATGCGGTACAACTGCCCCCTCTCTGCGCCGACCGCGCGGAGTACGCCGTACTGTCCGATCCGCCGGGCGACCGCGATCTTAAGGATATTGTAGATCACCAGTCCTGCCGCCAGCAATATCAGCACCGCCGCCAGGACGCCCGCCAGAATGACAAACGGGAACCCCTCGTCATCCAGCATCACACTGCCCTCGTCCGCACGGTATTGGATCCCCAGCGCATTTAGATACGGGTAATTGTAGAGGATATCCAGCTCATGAAGTCCCAGACTGCCGGACAGGTCGTCAATGAGCGCCTGAAAATGCCGCTGATCCGCTGTACGAATATCCAGATTATAATAAATATATTTCTGCGGCAAAAGCGCCGCAGCAGTCCCCTCCCCCGCAAAACCGCGGATATATCCGTAAGTGTAACCCAGATAATTGCTCTGCGTGATGCCGGTGAGGACAAAATCCGCCTCATAGTCATACGCCTCGATCTCAATGCCATGGCGCAGCGCCTTTGACAGCGACAGCGGGATCGTATCCCCGATATCCCCCGCAAATCCGAGAAACTGCAGGGCATCCTCCGGCAGGGCGACTTCCATCGGCTTCTCGGGCAGCCGCCCCCGCACGAGCTTCGTGTATGACGGATACGCGCTCAGCCCGTCTCCCCAGTACTCTTCCAGATTCAGTTTTAACAGGTCGTTTAGATCATACGACCCTAACTGGACAGAACGCCCCGTATACGAAATCCTGGCGTCCTCCTCCACGATCCGTGCCTGATCCCCCGTTAGCTGCACAAGCGATACATAGCGCTCGCCCCCGATGGCAGCCGCCTGCTGTCTGCGCATCGCCGCCAGTACGCCCACAGACTGTCCGACTGCCGTTGTCATCACAGTGGACAGTATGACGGCAGTCAGGATCAGGACGGACACGACTTTCTGCCCCATGATCTCTCTCCATGCCAATACATGATATGATCTCATCGTATTGTCACCCCCTCCTCCGACAGCATACCGTCCATGATCACAAATCTCCTGTCCGCCATCTGCGCGATCTGGCTGTCATGGGTGATGACGACGAGCGTCTTTTTCATCCTGCGGCGGATCTCTGACAATAGCCTCATGACCTCCCCGCCGCTTTTGCTGTCCAGATTTCCGGTCGGCTCGTCCGCAAAGATGATATCCGGCCTGGCGATCAATGCGCGTGCGATCGCCACCCGCTGCTGCTGCCCGCCGCTCAGCTCGTGCGGCAGATGCGTCAGACGGTCACTGATGCCAAGCAGCTCCGCCAGCTCCCCAAGATATGCCCGGTCCTCCTTTTTCCTGTCCAGCAGCAGCGGCATCAGGATATTTTCCCGCGCCGTCAGCACCGGCAGCAGATGAAACTGCTGAAACACAAATCCGATCCGCCTGCGGCGAAATGCCGACAGCTCCCTGTCGTTCATTTTGCATATGTCCTACCCATCATAGGACAGCTTCCCCTCCGTCGGAAAATCCAGCCCCGACAAGATGTGCAGCAGCGTGCTCTTGCCGCTGCCGGACGGTCCCATGATCGAGATGAAATCCCCCTCCGCGATCTCCATATCTGCCCGGTGGAGCGCAGTGACCTTATTCTCCCCGCTTCCGTATACTTTCCCCAGCTTCTCTGCTTTGATCAACATAAAAAACACTCTCCTTTTCTGTCCGTTATCGACATTAAGGAACTGTCAGTAATTTATTAGGAATTGTAAATAAATAAAATGACAAACTTTGCCATACATGATATACTTCTAAAAAAGATTTTTAAGGAGGATATTCTATGTTAGCATTAACTATATCCAATGAAAAAAAGGA
>JAETQI010000044.1 GCA_021770755.1 Lachnospiraceae bacterium | reverse complement strand
AAGTCACGAACCACCAGCCCCGCTGGTGGTTTGCTGTTGGCCCTACTGGGCCGATGTTACTTTTCCGCCTAAAGGCGGTCCGGCAAACCATTATCTTGTTACTCTTCCGCCTAAAGGCGGTTCAATAAACCATTATCTTGTTACTGGTGGCCGCTTAAAAGCGGCTCTCTGTTACTTCCCTGTATCGCCTTCCATGCGATCTCTTTCATATTGTTCTCCTATGTATCTCTTGATCGTTTCTTCATTTACATTACCTACCGTTTCACAGTAGTATCCTCTTGCCCAAAAGTGTCTGTTGTACTTCTCGCGGTATTCCGGATGTCTGTCAAATATCATCAATGCACTTTTCCCTTTGATCCGGCCTATTACTTTTGACACGCTTATCTTGGGCGGAATTGACACATACATGTGTACATGATCCGGTAATGTTGCTGCCTTTATGATTGTTACATCTTCCATTCTGCATACTTTGCCGAGAATTTCCCCCACTTCCTTACGCAGTGCTCCAAACATCGTTTTTCTACGATATTTTGGTTTACCAGACCTACATTCATTATACAGCGGAGTTTTCTATTTTTGTACTCTGCTCACCGCCTCCGGCATTTGTTAGTCTCCCCAGCTCTGCTGGGGGATTTATACTGTTTCATTAATTTCTTTGGCTGGCGTTGACAGAATCATGTTTCTGTATTATCCAGGCCAGAATTATTGGCATTTTTCTTCACAGAAACAGTATGATTAAATTTTTAAGCATCATAGCTGATATGTCATACCTGCGCTTGCTTTCAGCACACAATAGTGCTATAATAATCACAACTTAATACGAAAGGAGAGATATCCATGGCACTGGCAACCATAACCGCACGGGTAGACGAAAAAGACAAGGCCAGCTTTGACACCTTCTGCTCCAATGTAGGTCTCAATACTTCTACCGCAATTAATCTTTTTGTAAAAGCAGTTTTACGTGAAAACCGCATCCCGTTTGAAATCACCCAGACTACTGACCCATTCTTCTCTGAGGCAAATATGGCCTATGTGAAGAAATCCATCCAGGAGCTGAGAGCTGGAAAAGGCACCGCCCATGAACTGATCGAGGTGAACGATGAGTGAAAAAATATGGTCGGACGACGCCTGGGAAGATTACCTCTACTGGCAAACACAGGATAAAAAAACACTAAAGCGGATCAACCAACTTATCCAGGATATCGAGCGAAACGGCTGTATGAAAGGAATCGGGAAGCCAGAACCCCTCTCTGGCGACCTACAGGGCGAATACAGCCGTCGCATCAACGAAAAAGACCGCCTCGTTTATCATGTGGAGAACGGGCGACTCTACATCGCCCACTGCAGAGGCCACTATGGAGATAAATAGGCAAACCAATCCTCTCCTATATCCAAAACGCATACCTGAATTACTCTCAGCCTTCTCTCCATTCCCGAAAGATATATGCCCTCGATGATATACCACCATAAACAAAAATTTAAAATAATCATTAACAACCCCCGCCTCCTGTGATACAATAAATGTATATATTGAACGCCGACCGCATGCCGCAAAGCGGCTAAACCCCTCATGTGGCCGCGTACATCCGGATCAACTCCGCAAACAACCAAAGATTGGAGGCGTACTATGAAACAGGGAAGTATATTCCGACAGCTTCTTGTCCCCGTGCTGCTGATCGTCTGTGTCCTGGCAGCATCCCTTGTGTCTGTGATGACAGCCATGTTCATCCGCTCGTATGAGCAGGACATCTACGAGAATGAGCAGGGACAGACGGAACTGATGGCGGGCGAGATCGGCACCTTTCTCGACGGTGCCTACTCCGTGACGGAAGGACTCGCCGTCAACCCGAGTATCCTGACGATGCGCACAGACACACAGACACCGATCCTCGCGGACTGTGTCGCGCGCAACACCTATCTGGAACTGCTGTACATACAGGGAACGGACGGCATGCAGACCGGGCGCTCGTCGGGCGAGCTGGCAGACCGTTCCACGCGCTGGTGGTTCACACAGGTCATGAATGACCAGAAGGCGTTTATCTCAAAATCCTATTTTTCCGTCAACACCGGCATGCCCTGCGCGTCGATCTTCTTTCCCATGTATGACGCCGACAGCATCATCGGTATTTTTGCCGTGGATCTCAAGCTCGATTATCTGCAGGAGATCATGGAAAAATTCTCTGACCCTGAAAACGGTGAGATCTCATTTGTCATAGACGGCGAGGGCGTGGTCGTGGCGCACCCTGACAACACACAGATCGAGGAGCAGTACAATTACAGGACGCTGAAAAGAACCGTATCCGAAACAGGCAGCCAGGCCGTGACCGACGCGGACGGCAATATCATGACCCGGGAAGAAGAATTCTCCATCTCGGACGCCTACAAGCAGGTGATCGCGGACGCGATGTCCGGCCACAGCGGGAGCTCCAGGATCAGTGAGGACGGAAATACCTACTACGTGAGCTATGCCCCGATCCCGCTAAAAGGCGATTCTGACTCCTGGTCTGTCATCACGCTCCGGGAGAAATCAGCGGCAATGTCCTCCGTGTACCGCACGGCTGTCATCTCTGTCGTCATCGTCATCGCCGCGATCATACTCGCAGTCCTGATCATCGTCATCGTGGCGCGCAGGCTCGTAAACCCGGTGGTATCGGTCGCCAAACTGATCGGCGATGCGGCGGACGGCGATTTCCAGAACCGGGCTGACGAGACGATCCCCAATGAACTCGGGATCCTGTCCCGCAGCTTTAACAAGCTGACGGAGAAAATGGCAGGTATCCTGGTCACGGTGACGGAATTTACCACCAAAGTCATGGAGGGCTCCGGCAGGCTCAACGGTATCGCAGGGGACATCGATGAGACACACCAGTCTGTCGAGCGGATCGCCCAGGGTACCCAGGATCAGACAAAGGACGCCAGAAATGTGGTGGACCGCGCGGCAGACCTCGAGGAGAAATTCCGGGAACTGCAGGAAAAGAGCACCGTGCTCCTGAACAATGCCGAGGACACGATGAAATCCGGGCAGCAGGGTGTCCAGAGCGTCTCAGGACTGAAAAACAGCAACTCCGTCACAGAGCGTAAAATGGAGGAATCCTACTCCAATATCATGAAACTCGGCGCGCACTCCAGGCGCATATCAGGCATCATCACCACGATCAATGAGATCTCGGAGGAGACGGAGCTTCTGTCCCTGAATGCCTCCATAGAAGCCGCGCGCGCAGGGGACGCCGGCAGAGGTTTCATGGTCGTCGCGGAATCGATCGGCAAGCTCGCCGCCGACTCCCAGACTGCCACTAAGAATATCGAGGAAATCATCAAGGAACTCTGCGGTGACATTGTCAGCACCGTTCAGAATATCGAGGAGATCCGGCGGGACATCCAGAACCAGACCGAGATGGTGCGCTTCGTGGAGGAATCCTTCGGAAACTTCCAGTCCCTGGCACAGATCACGAAGGAATCCGTCGGCGAGATGGAGATCCTCGTATCGGAGATGCAGCAGCTCGACCGCGCCATGGTGGAAGCCGCCGACCGCATCCAGGACGTCTCCCAGAACACGGCCGATGTCACACAGGACATTGCGGACTCGATGCAGGATCAGGTCTCCGAGATCCAGCGCGTCGCCAAGCAGGTATACGCCCTCTCCGTGGAATCCGAACAGATCAAACAGCGCCTCAGCGGGCAAAGCGCATAACAGACAGGAAAAATATACACATAAGAACAAAAAGACGGGCGAGGAGTACACTCCTCTGCCCGTCTTTTTTACACCCCATTATATTTCTACACCTTTTACACATTCAAAATACTTCTGATACGCCAGATACTCGCCCATCTGCACCGGCATCGGAAGCCCTGCCTCCATCAGCGCGGAGCCATAGTATTCCATGCCTGTCTCCGTATCCCGATAGACGGCATCCGCCATAAGCCCTTTGAGCCTGACGTAACTCACCGTCATATTTCCGTGGATCTCCTGCATCACCACGCTCAAAAGCACCCTTTTCCTGTCGTCCGACACGAGTGCCCATGCCGCATACACGTCCTCAAACGGATCGGACAGACGGTAATAATCCCCTTCCCGGATCAGTTCCTCATACTTCTTGTAGTCCGCGATCTGACCTTTGATCTGCTCCTTCTCCTGATCGGAGAGCGTCTCGGGATTCAGCTCATATCCAAACGTACCTGCCATCGCCACGACGCCTCTCGTATGCAGGCTGACGCTCCTGCCGGTCTGATGGTTTGGCACCGCCGACACATGGGCGCCCACAGCGCAGACCGGATAGAAAAATGACGTTCCATAATGGATCCGCAGCCGGTCGATCGCATCCGTGTTGTCGCTGCACCAGATCTGCGGTGTGTAGTACAGCATCCCCGCATCAAACCTGCCGCCGCCGCCGCTGCAGCCCTCGATCAGAAGATCCGGATACCGCTGCATCAGCCTTTCAAGAAACTCATACACGCCGAGCACATAGTCATATGTCACTTTTCCCTGCGCCTTTTCCATGGAATAGATGTCTGTGAGGCTGCGGTTCATATCCCACTTCACGTACTCGATCTTTCCCTGGTCGAGCACGCTGCAGATCTGGTCAAATATGTGATCCCGGACTTCCTGCCTCGAGAAGTCGAGCACTAGCTGGTTGCGCGCCCGGACCGGTTCCCGCCCCGGGATCCGGATCGCCCAGTCCGGATGGCTGCGGTAGATATCACTGTCCTCCGACACCATCTCCGGCTCTATCCAGATGCCGAATTTTACCCCGGCTGCGTTGACTTTCCTAATCAGTTCCCCCAGCGTGCAGCCGAGTTTTTCCTCGTTGACCTGCCAGTCGCCAAGACCGCTGTCATCGTTGTCCCGCTTTCCGAACCAGCCGTCGTCCATCACCACCATATCGATGCCAAGCTCCGCCGCTTCCTTCGCCAGCCGGTATATCGTCTCACCGTTAAAGTCAAAATACGCTGCTTCCCAACTATTGATCAGCACCGGTCTTGGCTGACGGCTGTATTTTCCCCTGCAGAGATGTGTTCTGATACAACGGTGATACCGCCTGGACAGCCCGCCAAATCCCTGTGCCGAATAGCACAGGATCGTCTCCGGTATCACCAGTTTTTCCCCTTTTTCGAGCGGATAGTGGAACAAGTCGCTGTGCAGTCCCATAATAGCCCTCGTCTGCCCATACTGGTCCCGCTCCGCCTCACACATAAAATTGCCGCTGTAGACAAAGACCATGCCGTAGCAGCTCCCCGTGTCCTCCGTCGCATTTTTGTCCGCTATGATCACTGCCGGATTGTACTGGTGGCTGGAAGTCCCCCTGCGGCTCCCGATCACCTGGCAGCCATGCGCGATCCGCGTCCGCTGAAAGTTGCGCTCCATCGCATGCCGCCCGCAAAAGCTGACAAGATCATACTCCCCGCCCACAAAATCCAGACACGCCGACGCCGCCTTCTCCACACAGACCGGATCGTCACCGGAATTGCTGATCTCCACGCTCCTGGTGATGATATCCTCATCCTCCAGCACGCCGTACAGCAGCCGGACCTGCACCCTGCTCACAGGATCTTCCAGAAGGATCTCAAGGCTCTCCGCCTCGGCTTCCGGCGCATACACCGCCGGAAGCCCTTTCAACCCATACTTTCCCTTTTTGATCTCGTGACTGACATAGCGCAGGTCACAGTACTCGGAACCATCTGCATTGCGTATCACAAGGGCACTGCTGCGGTAATCTCCCGTCCCTGCCTGCGGATACTCCTGCGGCAAGGCATCCAGGGAGTACGTCCTGTCATTGCCGGCAGCAGCCGGGTTGCCCGAAAATCCCCTGTCATAGTACGTCAGAAGATACCCCATATTTCCTGATATCCTTCCTCCATAATACAGATGTAACAGGAAACCCTTGGAATCTACCTTCATCTGATATGTTGTGTGCCTTGTGTTTAATGAAAATAATTGTTTTTCCTGCTGGTACTGAATCGCCATACTTCTTTTCTCCTAAATACACCAATTTTTTATTTTACTGCACCGTTTACCACACCGTTCAGGATCTGCTTCTGACAGATCACATAGAATATCAGGATCGGGATCAGTGACAGCAGATACGATGCGAATGCCAGATTGTAATTTGTGCCAAACTGTGTCTGGAAATTTAACTGCGCCAGAGGCAGTGTATTCTGGTCGGAACCCGCCATGATCACGAGCGGTGTCATGACATCGTTCCAGACTGCCAGCGCTGTCAGCACTGCCACCGTGGCATGCATCGGACGCATGATCGGGAAGATGATCTTCCAGTAAGTACGCCATGTCGACGCGCCGTCCACCTTCGCAGCCTCCTCGAGCGCCATCGGGATATTGACAAGATATCCCGAATACAGCAGGATGTTCATCGGCATGTAGAACACGACATACAGCAGGATCACACCGAACCAGTTTGCCAGTCCCAGCTCCGCAGTCTGCTTTGCCAGCGGCATCATCAGGATCGCAAACGGCACGAACATGCCGCTGACGATGAACAGATAGACAAAACTGTAAAATTTGCTGTGGCTCTTATTTCTTCCCAGTGCATACCCCATCAGGGAATGAATCGCGATAGACAGCACAACCGTCAGTACCGTAATGACAAGACTGTTCTTTAAGGAATTCCAGAAGTCTGTCACCCGCATCGCCTCCCTGAAATTGTCGAGGCTCCATGTCTTTGGCAGCGATAAGATCCCGCTGACACTGTTTGTCATCTCCGATGGCTGTTTGAACGCGATGACCAGCGTCATATACAGCGGAAAAGCGATCGCAGAAAGCCCTAAGATCAGCACGACCATCGCAGTCCAGTTTGTTTTCTTCGTCATACCTTCCTTCATTATAGCTGCTCCTCCTTCTTACCGGTAAATTTCATCTGCGCAACGGAAACCGTCACGATCACCAAAAAGAATATCACTGCATTGGCACTCTGGAAACCAAACTGTCCGCCTGACATACCGTTGTTGTAGATCAGGTAGGAGATGGACTCCGTGCTCTGCGCCGGACCGCCCTTTGTCAACGCCATGATCTGATCAAACACCATCAGGAAATTTTTCACACACAATACCATATTAATGGAAAAGAATGGAATGATCAATGGGAAAGTCAGATAGCGGAACTGTTTCCATCCTGTCGCGCCGTCGAGACCGCCCGCCTCGTACACATCCTCCGGCACTGTCTGCAGACCGGAGATATAGATGATCGTGTTCATCGCGATCGCCTGCCATGAGCAGACCACCATGATCCCGATCCACGCGGAATCCGGGTTTGACAATATGCTTGAGCTCATTGCATCAGACCCGATCATGGCGCCAAATGCGGGAAGGATATAGGTAAAAAAGTAATTGAATATGTAACCTACAACAAGCGCTCCCAATATATTGGGCAGGAAGTACGCTCCCCTGAAAAAGCTCTTTGCGCGGATCTTGCTGTTGAGTGCGAGCGCCAGCACCAGGCTGAGCACATTCACCACGACGGTTGTCACGACCGCCAGCTTGAACGTGAACAGATAGGACTTTCCGACACGCCCGTCAGAAAACAAATCGATGTAATTCCGGAAGCCTACCCAGTCATAGGAACCAAAGCCTTTGAAATTCGTGAAGCTGTAGATCACGCCGCGGATCAGCGGAATCGTGTTAAAACAGACAAACAGCGCCAGTATCGGAATCGTAATCAGCAAAAATGTCCTTTTTCTCTCATTTTTCATATTCACACACCCCTTCTCCTAATTTCCATGCGTCCGCTCATACTCTTGTACGAGACGGATGATATCCCTGTTGTAGCGCAGCCAGTCCGTGTCGAATTTCTGTAAGAAGGCATCCACATCCTTCTGCAGCAGGAATGTCTGGATCTGCGCGTCCACCGCCATCTCTGAAGGATAATAATGATCCTGGTAATCGGTCATCCTTCCCTCCGCAATGTGCCCAGTCATGCCGTCGAGCATCGGTGACAGCACGAAATCGCCTTCCTTGCAGGGGATCGCGATCTGCGCGTCGATGTACTGCTGGATATTTTCCTCCTCATACAGAAAATCAAGCACCTCATATGCCGCTTCCTTGTTCTCACAGTCCGCCATCACACAGAACTGGAGATCGATCCCAGAGTTCAGTGTGTTCTTCGCCGCGTCGTCGTTTGCCGGCATCACAAAGGAATCAATGTTCAGGTCCGGATTCACAGACAGGATCTGCGGGATCGCGTAGCTGCCGATAGGATACATCGCCGCCTCTCCCCTGGCAAATGCCGTGCAGGCATCATTGTATCCGTATGCGAACGGATCATCCACCGCATACTGCAGCAGATCCAGATATTTCTCCGACACCTCCCTGTACTCCTTTGCAAAGGTCGTCTCCCCCCTGTTTACCTGCTTTGTCACATCCGCCGGCGCAAGGCTGACCGCCATCGCATTCCAGGGTGCCAGACAGGTCCAGGTATCCTTGAATCCGAAATAAAACGGCAGGATCCCCTCCGACTGGATCTCCCCACACAGCGCCGTGAACTCAGACCAGTTCTGCGGGATCTCCCAGCCGTGCTCTGCAAACATATCCTTGTTGTAGAGCACCCCTGCTGCGTTTGCCACATACGGAACGGCGTATTCGCCCTCCGTCGGAACCAGCTCCAGCGCCTCATCGATATCGCGGTAAGCCTGCTTGATCTGCTGCAGTCCCGCGTAGTCCGAAACGTCCGCAAGAATCTCGGCGTCCACAAAATAGGAATAGTTGATATCTCCTCCGATTCCTATGATGTCCGGGTAATCCTCGCGGATAAACCTCGTTTTCAGTATCGTCATTGCGTCATTTGGAGAACTGACCTTCAATTGAATGTTGTCGTGCGTTGCGTTAAATTCTTGTTCCAGCATCTCAAAATAGCCTGCTGCTTCGGGTTTGTACTGGACAATTTCAATCTCTGTCTTACCGTTGTTGCCAGAAGCCCCGCAGCCCTGAATGCCTGCAGCCGCTGCCAAACAGCATAATGATATGCCAATGTGCCCTATTGCGTTTCCTTTCATATTTTTTCTCCTTTCTTTTTTTGATATCATTATCTTAACATATCATTATGCTATCGGTAAATGGCACCATTTTGCATGTTTTATATCAATATGCTGTTTTTAGTATATTTACTTGAAGTCATCTAGCATTTTGGTATATACTGAAATCAAAGATTTTTTGCACATCAGAAAGGAGCCGTCGGCATGAGCGAAGTTATTTTTTCCGTCTTTCCAAGTGAGAATTTTATCGATCTGGGATTGTATCAGTTTGGCTGGGAGAAATGCGATCCCTCCCATTCGTTTGGTCCTGCCGCCCGCAATCATTACCTGTTCCACTACTGCATCTCCGGCACCGGCATCCTGTACGCAAACAATGCCAGGGGCGAATCCGTCCCGTATTCCGTCAAGAGCGGTCAGGGTTTTATGTGCTTTCCAAACCAGATCAATATGTATATCGCCGACCGCGAGATCCCATGGGAATACGTATGGATCGAGTTTGACGGACTGCGCGCAAAAGAAACGATCGAACTGACCGGACTAAGCCCTGACCAGCCAGTCTACAAGGCGCTCTACAAAGACCTTGCGGAGACGATGAAATCAGAAATGTTGTATATCGTCGACCACAAAGAGGAATCCCCCTTTCATCTGATCGGACACCTCTATCTGTTTATCGACAGCCTCGTCCGCTCCTGCAGCCTGACGCAGTTGAGCCGGGGCAACAGCCTGCGTGATTTCTATATCCGCGAAGCAATCGCCTTTATCGAACAGAACTTCCAGAATGCGGTCTCCGTGGAAGATATCGCCGCCTCCTGCGGCCTGAACCGCAGCTATTTCGGCAAGATCTTCCACGAAAATATGGGAAAATCCCCGCAGGAATTTCTCATCTCCTACCGCATGACAAAAGCTGCTGAGCTCCTAAAGCTCACCAGCTTATCCATCAATGATATCAGCAATGCAGTCGGCTATCCAAACCAGCTCCACTTCTCGCGCGCGTTCAAAAATGTATATGGGATCCCGCCAAGACAGTGGCGGTATGAACATGGTTCCGCAAAAGGCACCCTTACATGATCCCCCCTATTCCAGAACCGGATACCGGCACGTCGCATTCCACAGGATCCACTCCTCATACCCGGCGTCATACACCGCCTGGATCTGCTGCCGGATCTGTTCTGCCTCATAGGATATGTGCCCGCTCACCCATGTCGCCGTGAATGCCTGCAGCCAGGGGCGCACGATCGCGCAGCGCTCTGCTGTATGCTGCCCCAGCACCTCCTGCGACAGCATCAGCGCCTGATATACGGTGTCATACGGGTGCGCGTCGGGCACATCAAACCCAAATACGCCCGGTCCGTAGTGCGAGGGATAGACCATGGGGCTCAGCACGTCCACCGTCTTCCCAAGCTTCGCATAATCCTGTCCCACACGCCCGATATCGGTCTCGCTGCCGATCACCGTGCCAAACACATCCGCCGTGACCATGACGCCCTTCTCGTGAAGCCTTTCTCCGGCATAGGTCAGAAATCCCGTTATCGCCTGCTCCTTGGGATAAGCCGACATATCAACCTTGTAGTCCGCCGCATCGGCGTCCTTTCCGATCGGAAACCGCACATAGTCAAACTGTATCTCATCAAATCCAGCATCGGCCGCTGCCTGCGCGATCTCCGTCAGATACGCCCACACTTCCTCGTCATACGGATTTACCCAGGCAAGTCCATAGGCATCCGTGACAGGACCGCCGTCCGGCTTTCTCAATGCACTGTCTGTGTGATTCTGTGCAAACACCGGATCCTTAAAACAGACGATCCTCGCGATCGTGTAGATCCCGTGCTCCTTCAATGTTTTCATGAGCGTATTGATATCCCGTATATACGCGACACCGTTTCCCATCTCCGTGACAGAATCCGTCTCCATCTTCCACGTGATCTCGCCGTCGTCGTTCTTGACATCGATCACCATAGTGTTGAGCTGTGTCGCGTCGACAAGCGTGATCAGATCGTTCATGCGCTCGCTCCCCGCCACAGGACCAGTCACATAGATCCCCCGCACCGCCGGACGCTCCACTGCCTGATCCTGCTCCGGCATATTTGAGGCTGACTCCCCGTCCGCTTCCGCACTCCCAGACAAATCCGCCCCGGCACTTTCCTCAGTGTCCTCAGACGTTTGTGTCATGATCTTTGCATCTGTCTCCACATCTATAACCGATTCCTCCTGTACTTCCGTCAGCCGAAAGCCGGGCGTTGTTTCCTCCCTGTCCCCGCACGATATGAGACAGGGCGTCAATAGTATCATCATGATCAGTATCTGTATTTTTCTCATATTCTGTCACCTCGTGGCCCGCTTTCTTTGTTCCACGCTCCACACCCTGTAGTTTGCCAGATCCAGCCCTGTCGCTTCCTCAAAGTCTTCCGCCCACTCCGCAGTACAGAAAAACACGAGCGCTCCCTGGCCGTTGTCCCCAGCCGCATAGAAAAACTTCCGGGAGCCTCCCTGGACCAGCAGCGCGTTCAGCATCCCGAGCACATCGCTGTCGATCCAGTCATAATGCATGTCCATCACCCAGTGATACTGCTGTCCGTCCCACTCCAGGCTGACCCCGACTGTTCCTTTTCCTTCTTCCATGTTTACCTTTGATGTATCCTCGCTGATGTCCGTCACGGTGTCAAGACAGCTTCCCTGTGCCAATGCAAGCATGCCATTTAGGACATCCACATAGTCCGTGCTGATATCCAGCCCCTCAAAATCAAACCAGAACACGTCCTTTGAATATTCTTCTACAGTCATCCAGTCGTCCTCACGATATCGCGGGGCGCCAAGATCTGTCAGCAGCCATGTGTAGGGAAATCCTTCGATCGCAGCCTGCGTGCCGTACCCTGTCATCAGGCTGCGCGCAGACTCGACCGTCTCCTTTGGCACATGCAGCCCAAAGGATTCCAATATTTCCACCTGCTCGTCCAATGCCACATAATCCGGATAATCTGCCGGATCAAACACATCCTGCTGGTAAATCCCCTGCGCTCCCTGCGGCAAACCCTGCATCTCCTGCACACGTTCACCCAAAATGTTCAGCAACAGCAATAACATGTTAAACACCAAAAAAAGTACAACGATCAGCAGGAAAGCCCAGTCTGGCAGGTAATGCATCCTGCGCCTCAGAACATATCTGACACCTTTTCGCGCACAGAGCCCATGCAGCGCGGAAACCTGATCCCAATCCCGGAAGCTCTCCTTTGCGATCAGTGCATAATGCTTCCTGTCCCTGTGAAATATGTAAAAAGCCTCCTCCGTCTCCACCAGATACGCAAGTGTCTCCCACGGATACTCATTCCTAAGACCGCCCGGCAGCTTAGTGCAGACACCTGATTCCGACAGCGTGACCTGCCATGCGCCGCACTCCCTGTCCCTGACTGCAGGCGTTCTGATCTGCTTCCTGAGCGCTTTCTCCGGATCGCGCAGCATGACCCGCACAGTGATCAGTGCCGCAACACACAAACCAGTCAAAACAAACTGCCAGCTCAAATATCCCACTGCAAGGTAGATACAGGAAAGCATGACAAACACTGAAAAAAGACTCCAGATCAAAACGATACGGATCCGCTCCCTCATGCCGATCGTCCCGCTGGTCATGATGCCCAGCGCGCCTTTCTGTAAATGTACCCACTTCGCATCGTCAAGGCTGTAGGCAAAGCTCAGCCCATCCTTTGCCGGTTCCGTATGGATACTGCACTCCTCTGTCGTCTGCGGATTGCGGATCCTGTCCAAAAAACACTCCTGTTCCTGCCTGTCCGCAAACACCCGCAGGGGAACAATGAACCATGCCGGCCGCTGTGCTGTCTGCAGATACCCGAGCATGAGCAGACGGCGCGTCGTGCGGATCAACTGTATGTTCCTGCACGGCACCTCACTGCTGCCGCCCCTGTCCGCCTTCAATGCGCCGTTCTCCACCCATATAGTCCACTGGCATCCGGTGATACTTTTTCCGATCCTGATACAACTGACCACAGATGATAACAAAATTACCGCGATGACCATAACCACGATCCAGACTGCCACACGCGGCAGCAGGATACACTCCAGCACCAGGACGAGCATCAGCCGCAGCCACATCCACTTTTTGAGCTTTGCCGACTCAGCCCATGCATGACAACAAAATTCCATGATCTCTGGCTGCTCCAATATATATTCGTACTTTTTTGTATATTCCATATGCATCCTACCCTTTCGCGATCCTGTAAGCTTCCCAGACAGCTCCCTATCAGTTTAGCACAATCGTGTCATTATGAAAACCCCCTCCAGAACGGATAAGCCGTCTGGCACCGGTCAGCCCCTGCTGAGGATCCGATTTCTTATACATATTGCATTTGTGTATTATTGTGTGTTTTCTCTTGACTCATTGTGTATTGATGTGTACAATCTTTTTATGAGGAGGAAACCATGATATCCATTTCTTTCGCCCGTTTGCTGATTCAGCATTTATTACTGATACATTAGGATGGGAACTCCTGTACAAAGCTCCTAACGGTCAATCCGTTGCATTGACAATAGATGACATCAAAAAACTACTGCCAGCTCCGAAGAATAGCCGGCATTCACTCGTATAGACGAACCAGAAAGGAAGTGCATATTATGCCACCAGCATTACAACCACAGCCTGGACCCATTACCTTGGAGCAATACGAAGCTCTTCCAAAAGACAGGAGAGTCGAAGTCTTTGAGAATGTCGCCTATGATATGGCCAGTCCATCGCAGATACATCAAAGAATACTCTTAAAGATATCCTCAATACTCGATTCATATATTGAACTCAAAAAGGGTGAATGCCTTGTAATTCCATCACCTTTTGATGTAATGCTCTCAAAAAAACCGCTTACCATTGTTCAGCCAGATATCATGATTGTGTGTGATAGAGATAAGCTGGACGAAAAGCGATGCAACGGAGCACCTGATTTTGTTATTGAGATTGTTTCTCCTGGAAACCCATCTGACGACTATATCAAAAAAACATACTACTATAAGAATTATGGCGTAAGAGAATATTGGATTGTAGATCCAAGACGAAAAACTGTTACAGTCAATTTTTTCGAAGAAGATATACTGAATATCCAATACTCTTTCGAATCCGTTATCAAAGTTAATATCTATGATGATTTGTTCATAAATTTTTCAGATCTCAGCAAACAATTAGGTATTTAGACAGAAGAAAAGGCATGTACCCCCTGCGGTGAAACTATGGACGAAGCTATGGCAGCAGTTTCAAAAGGAAATCATGCTATTTAACCCTAAAAGTTATTGTGTTATTGCTGAATTTTTAAGAGGCTTTTTCATAAGTTATCTACTAACAAGTAGTTTATAAATACTGATACAGGACTTGGATTCAGTTTTCTGTTTCAATTGTGGATAACATTGTACAGAGCAATTCTCTTTTTACAAAAATATTTTATGGCAGTCCACATTTATTTCCGGCCTGAAAAAGGAGAACTGGCATCTGAAAGAGGAAAACCGACTCCTGCGTGATGATAATGCAAGGATGAAGAGCCTCCTTAATAATGACAGCTCCAACACCTCACAGCCCCGTCTACAGACCAGAAGGGCGGAAAACCAGCCAATACCTATAACAGCAGGGAAAAGACCAGCCATAAGGCAGGCGGCCAGAAAGGGCATACCGGAACCACCCTGACAAGGGAAGAAGCGGAAGAAAAGATCCGTTCTGGGAAATGCCTCCACCAGATCAGGACGATTGGCGACCCTGCGCGAAAATCTTATGTTACAAAGTACATCATGGATCCTGATATCAAACCTGTCATCACAGAAATACGTATCTATGCGGACGGGCAGGGACACTATGCCATTCCCAGGGAATACCATAGTGATGTGGTCTATGGTGCCGGTGTAAAAGCGATGGCCGTCGCGTTATACAGTGAAGGGGTTATGTCCAATGACCGGATCGCAGCATTTCTGAATGCAGTTTCAGGAGATGGACTGGACCTGTCAGAAGGCAGCGTATACCATTTTTGTAATAATTTTTCAGAAAGATCAGAAAACAGTATCGCACATCTGGAGGAAGAACTGCTCAACCAGCCCGTAGTGGCGACAGATGCGACAGTCATAACCGTGAACGGGGAGCAGGAATATATCAGGAATTTCAGCACAACAAAAAGTGTGCTTTACCGCGCAATGCAGGACAAAAAACTGGATACAATGCACAGGGTACATTTTAGGTTTATAAAAAATTATAGGAGGCAAACCATGGCTAAAGAAATGTTACACACCCTGATTGATATGGTACCCGAATCAGATTCAGATCTGTTATACCATATCCTTCTCAAATTTATTCCTTCTGATGTACCAACCGAAGATTAGATTGAAGCACTTAACAACGCCAGAGAGAGCATTGCAAAAGAGGGAACTGTTTCTTTTGATTCTATTGACTGGAACTAAAATATTTTTCATTGCGACGTCGCAACAAGTCACTCTCTGCATGGGAGTATGGATTAAAATAAATGAATTATTGTAGATCTGATTAAAACATATAGGGAGGAATTAAAAATATGGAATATATCATTAACCTTACTTGGGACAATGAAGCCTGTGTCTGGATTGCCACAAGCGCCGACATTCCCGGACTTGTACTTGAATCTGGCTCTTTTGATGCCCTATTGGAACGCACACGCATCGCCATACCGGAACTACTTGCACTTAATGCTTCTTCAAAACCACTTTCCATTTCTTTTGTATCGGAACGCCACGAAAGGATGACTATATAATGGCTGAATATGAAAAAAAAGGTGCGTGAATTACTTTTAAAAAACAATTGTACTTTCAAACGGCGTGGCAAGGGTGATCATGACATTTGGTTCAGCCCAATTACGAACCGGCATATTACGGTTGATACTAAAATTAAATCGCGGCATACGGCAAATGCAATTCTTAAGCAAAGCGGCATTGATTTTAAATTCTGATAAATTCTGTCAGGTAGTATCAAAGAACAAAATTGGTTGCGACGTCGCAACAACGAAAAACCGCCCAGTGTTACCAGCACCGAACGGTGTTTTAGACCGCCAAAATATGATTCTTACCGTGTACTAAAAATCGGATCTACTTTGGAGGCGGAATTAAAGGAAGCTATCCGCCAGCGAAAAGAATGTCGTTTAAAATATGGATCGGACTTTATAAAGACCTATGTATCGCCTGATAACATAATCAGACAATTACCTGCCGACACAACAGTGGATCCAAAATATCGGGAAATCATGCCATTGTGCACATCTCCAAAAGGCAAAATCATCACACCATGGTCTTTTCCCAACTGTTGTGTCCTGATCATCAGAGAACAGCTAGGTATCGAACAATTCCATGCTCATTGCTTACGACATACTCACGGAACAATTCTGGCTGAAAACGGTATAAATCCCAAAACTGTAATGGAGCGCTTAGGTCATAGGGATATCGCTACCACACTGGGAACCTATACATTCAACACCGAATCCATGCAGACATCTGCTGTTGATTTCTTTGAAAAAGTCGTTAATACCTAACTCCAATAGAGGTCTGAACATTGTCAAAATGTTCAGACCTCTATTCATTGCTTTGTAATTTTTTACTGAACGGGTGGCAAATCGGTGGCAAATCGCCCATATTCGGACATGTATCCCCTCGCCAGTCCCCATTTTTACCAGATCCTTAGTTCAGCTTCCAGATATCCCTGTTATACTCCGCGATCGTCCTATCTGATGAGAAGAAACCTGCCTTGGCGATATTCACGAGCATCATCCGCTCCCACTTTGCCTCGTCCCTGTAGTCCTCAAACATCCTATCCTTTGTGGCAATATAATCCTCAAGGTCTAAGAGCGTCATGAACCAGTCTTTGTTGATCAGCTCATTCTTGAGTCTGTTGAGGCGCTCCTCGTTGCCGACCTTCACCACCTCACTACTCGTGATAAAGTCCACTGCCTCCCTGATCACACTGCTCTTGTCATAAAAACTCTTAGACACATAGTCCGCCTTCGCGTAATGCTCGATCACCTGCTCGGACTTCTCGCCAAAGATATAGATGTTGTCATCGCCCACAAGCTCATGGATCTCCACGTTCGCACCGTCACTCGTGCCAAGGGTCACGGCGCCGTTGAGCATGAACTTCATGTTGCCCGTGCCGCTTGCTTCCTTCGATGCCAGTGAGATCTGCTCTGAGATATCACACGCCGGTATGAGTTTCTCCGCATAGCTCACATTGTAGTTCTCGACCATCACGACCTTCATGTGATCTTTCACATCGGGATCATTGTTCACGATCTCCTCCAGGCACAGCAGCAGATGAATGATATCCTGAGCGATGATATATGCCGGCGCCGCTTTCGCCCCAAAGATGAACGTGATCGGTGTGGAAGGCTTCCTGCCGCCCTTGATCTCCAGATACTTGTGGATGATATAGAGCGCGTTCATCTGCTGGCGCTTGTACTCGTGAAGCCTCTTCACCTGGATATCAAAGATCGATTCCGGATTGATCTCCTGTCCCTCGTTCTCCTTCAGGTACGCTGCAAGCTCTTCCTTCTTCGTCTTCTTGATCGCCCTGATCTCCTTTAAGAGCGCCGCATCATCCAGATGCTCCATCAGCTTCTCAAGCTCCGCAGCATCCTTCTTGTAGCCGGCTCCAATGGTCTTTGTGATGCATGATGCAAGCTCCCTGTTGCATGACAGCAGCCATCTTCTGAAAGTGATGCCGTTTGTCTTGTTGTTGAACTTCTCAGGATAGATCTTGTAGAAGTTGTTCAGCTCCGTATCTTTCAGGATCTCTGTGTGGATCGCCGCCACACCGTTTACCGAAAATCCATAGTGGATATCGACATGCGCCATGTGCACACGCATGTTGTCATCAATGATCTGCACGCTGGGATCCTTGTATCTGATGGAAGCTCTCTTATCCAGCTCCCAGATGATCGGCATCAACTGCGGAACCACCTTCTGCAGATACTTCACCGGCCATTTCTCAAGCGCTTCCGCAAGGATCGTGTGGTTCGTGTACGCACAGGTCCTGCTCACCACGTCGATCGCCTCGTCCATGTCAAATCCCTCGTCCTCTGTGAGAATGCGGATCAGCTCCGGAATGACCATCGTCGGGTGCGTGTCGTTGATCTGGATCACCGCATGGTCATACAGCCTGTGCAGATCGTATCCGTTGTCCTTCATTTCTTTTAAGATCAGTTGTGCGCCGTTGCACACCATAAAATACTGCTGGTAGATGCGTAGCTGCTGTCCCGCCTCGTCAGAGTCATCGGGATATAAGAATAAGGTAAGGTTTTTGTCGATATCCGCCTTATCAAAATCAATGCCGTCCTTCACAATGCCCTCATCGATCGTCTCAATGTCAAACAGATGGAGCTTGTTCATGCCCTGCTCATATCCGATCACATCGATGTCGTACAGTCTGGACATCACTTTCTTCTTTCCAAAGTATACGGGGAAAGAGATATCCGTCTTCGTCAGCCAGGACTGATCCTCGATCCAGTCATTTTTTTCGGCGGTCTGCTGTCTGTCCTTAAACACCTGTTTAAAGAGACCGAAATGGTAATTCAGACCGATACCGTCTCCCGGCAGTCCAAGACTTGCGATGGAATCCAAGAAACATGCCGCAAGCCTCCCAAGTCCGCCGTTGCCCAACGACGGCTCCGGCTCGACCTCCTCGATGCGGCTAAGCTCCCTGCCCTCCTCCTTGAGCGCTGCGTCGAGCTCCTCGTAGATGCCAAGGTTGATCAGGTTGTTGGACAGCAGTTTTCCAATCAGGAACTCCGCGGAAATATAATAAATCTTCTTATTTCCCTTGATCGCGCCTTTTCCGTTCATCATATCCTTTGTCATGTTGAGGATCGCGAAATAGAGCTGGCTGTCATCAAGCTCCCTGACTGCCTTGTTATACATCTTCTGTGCCACTGTTTCTAAATTTGCTTTTACGTTCATTCTTTACTCCTTTTCCTGCTGCGGAATGCAGCATGATGATATTATTGTTTATTCTACCCGCTTTTGCAGCGCTCATGCCATCTATGAGATCACATCGAGATATTTGATACGGATCAGTTTGTGCGGCACCACGATATCCCGACCGCTCCTGCCCTCCATCAGACACGAGAGCTCTTCCACCGCACTGGCAGCGATCCTCTGAAAATCCTGCTTCACCGTATGCATCTGTTTGCCCGCATACCCCATCAGACTGACCCCGTCAAATCCGCACACCGGTCTGTAGATATCCATATCGATCAGCGCTTTCATCGCCCCGATCGCCATCAGATCCGACGCGCAGACGATCGCGTCCTTGCTCTCCGCATACTGCATCGTCAGCTTTCTCGCCGCAAGCTCACTGAAATTTCCCGTTCTGACCAGCACGCTCAGCCCCAGCTCCTGCGCCAGCCTGTTCATTCCGACCAGCCGCTCCTCCGACACATAACCGTCCTTTTTGCCGGACAGGTACAAGATCTTCTTGTATGGTTTTCCGTCCAAAAATTTTTTTGCAACCTCATACTGTGCCTTTTCGTTATCGATATGAATACTGGATATATGATCGCTGACGCCCGGCGCATCGATCAGCACACACTTGAACTTGCCGTCCTCCGCAAGCTTTCTCAACGTGATATCCTCTTTGGAAAGACCACATATGACCAGCCCCTCGATGCTCTGCGACTGAAAATAGCGGACCATCTCGTCCACTGTCATCTCGGCGATCATGGTAAAAAACACCGTGATGATATCCATTCCTTTTTCTTTTGCCATATTGATCGCACCGATCATATACTGCATCGGGATCTCATCCACTGTCTGCGCATGCCTGCTTGCATCGAGCACCAGCGCGATCCGCCCCGTCCGCTTGGACGATAACGCCGCGGCGATCGTATTGGGCACAAATCCAAGCTCGGCGATCGCTGCGTTTACTTTTTGTTTCGTCTCCTCCCGCACGTTCGGATAATGATTCAGCACCTTTGAGACTGTCGAGATCGCCACGCCTGCTTCCTTCGCAACATCCCTGATCGAAACCAACTCCTGCATCACCTTCTTTCCTGAAAAATTCTATAACTGTAAATGATCGTCTTCATATCTGTCAAGAAAACGTTTTCTGGAAAACGTTTTCTTTATCATACAATAAAAATAACGGTTTGTCTACCGTTATTTTCATTTTTTTCCAATTTTTTGATCAGCCCGTAACTCTCTGGAGTGCAGCCAGCACTCTGTCCTTCTCAAAAGGCTTCACGATAAAATCCTTCGCACCGCTCTGGATCGCCTGTGCCACCATCACCTGCTGACCCATCGCAGAGCACATGATGACCTTTGCCTTCGGGTCAAACTCCTTGATACGTTTCAGTGCATCGATGCCGTTCATCTCGGGCATGGTAATGTCAAGCATCACCACATCCGGCTGGACTTCCATATATTTCTGTACAGCCTCCACGCCGTTTCCCGCCTCGCCTACAACCTCATATCCTTCTGTCTCGATCATCTTTCTGATCGTCATCCTCATAAAGACTGCATCGTCCACTACCATCACTCGCGCCATATTTTTCCACCTTTCTAATATTTATCAACAATCGCGATCACCACGGACCTCGGATACATGACGATCGTATCACCTGCCACCCACTTTGTCAACTCGTGATAATCCGTATCTGCAGAGTGCTCAAATTCCGTGTTCATGATAATGCGCCACTTTCTGCCGAGCGGAAGCTTTGGAAGCTGTACCTCCTCCTTCTCCCAAAACGCGTTCACACCGATATAGATGATGTCATCCTCGCGGTTGCCTTCCGTTCGTCCTGCAAACATGATGCCGATCGTGCGCGTGTCCGGTCCGCAGTTGCTGTTCCACGCGGTCTTATTGTGTATGGAAACCTCCGGGAAACCGCATCCGCTCGGTCCCGAGCGCCCCCTCAGGATCGGATGCTTCTTGCGCAGGCTGATCATAAACTTGCAGAACTCATACATCTCATGGTACTCTTCCTTGCGGTTCCAGTCAAGCCATGACACGATATTATCCTGGCAGTATGCATTGTTGTTCCCAAACTGTGTGTTGCAGAACTCGTCTCCTGCAAGAAACATTGCAGATCCCCTGCTGCACATCAGGAGTGCAAAAGCATTTTTGCGGAGGCGGTTGCGCAGTGTCAGGACTTCCGGATCGTTCGTGTCGCCCTCCACGCCGCAGTTCCAACTGTTGTTGTCGTTCGCCCCGTCCGAGTTGTCCCAGCCGTTCTTCTCATTATGCTTATAATTATATGCATACATGTCATAGAGCGTGAAACCGTCGTGGCAGTTCAGGAAATTGACTGTGGCGTTCTCCCCGCGGTTCTCCTTACCATACAGATCAAGGGAACCTGTGATACGGTTGATCGCCGCCTGTGCCATACCGTAATCGCCTTTCAGGAAACAGCGCATGTCATCGCGGTATCTCCCGTTCCACTCTGCCCAGCGGTTCCACGACGGGAAGCTTCCCACCTGGTAAAGTCCGCCGGCGTCCCACGCCTCGGCGATCAGCTTCACGTTGCCAAGCACCGGATCAAACGCAAGACTCTGCAGGAGAGGCGGCTTGCTCATCGGAGAACCGTCCTCGTTGCGTCCCATGATGGAGGCAAGATCGAACCTGAAACCGTCCACTCTGTAAGACACCACCCAGTACCGCAGACACTCCAGGATAAACTGCTGCACGATCGGGTGGTTGCAGTTCATAACGTTACCGCAGCCGCTGAAATTGTAATATTTTCCATCGGGCGTCAGCATATAATATATATTGTTATCGATTCCCTTGAACGAGAAGCACGGTCCCATCTCATTCCCCTCCGCCGTGTGATTAAACACCACGTCGAGAATGACTTCTATACCGTTTGCATTCAGCTCATGGATCAGGCTCCGAAATTCATTGCCCGCCTTGCCCGGCCGCGTGTCCGAAGCGTATGCGATATTGGGTGAAAAAAAGCACACCGGACTGTAGCCCCAGTAATTGAGCAGCTTCTCCCCGTCAACGATCCGCACATCCTCCGCCTCGTCAAACTCAAAGACCGGCATAAGCTCCACCGCGTTGATACCAAGCTCCAGAAGATAAGGTATCTTCTCCCGGATACCTTCGTAAGTCCCCCTGTGCTCTACCCCCGATGAGCGATCCTGTGTAAATCCCCGCACATGCATCTCATAGATGATCATGTCCTTGGGTTCCAGACTCGTATTCTTGAAATTTCCCCAGTCGTAACCACTGTCTACGACCCTCGCCTTGTACATGCGCTCAGCGACAGGTTTTTCCTTGCCCCAGATCTCCTGACCCGCAACGGACTTTGCATACGGATCAAGGATATATTTTGACTTGTCAAACAGCAGTCCCTTGCCGGGATTGTACTCCCCGTCGAACTGATATGCATACTCAAACTCCTTCGGCTTGAGTCCATAGACGACCATGGAATAAGTGCCTCCCATGCGGCAGGATTCCGGAAACGGCAAAACTGCATAGGGTTCGTGCTCACCAATATGGAACAGGCACAGATTACAAGATTTTGCACCATTGGAATGAATCGTAAAATTAACGCCCTCATCTACCCTGATCGCACCATTTTCCAGGAACTTCCCGGGCCGGACCTGAAAACCGGCTACCTCATCTGTTGGCGGATAATACTTTCTTTCTAGTCCCGAACCGATATATCTCATAAATCAACACTCCTCCCTTGCTGAGAACTGTAGGAAAACAATTCCTAACCGGACCATCATGCTTAGCCTGCAAACCAGTACCATTCATTTATTGCAACTTAGTACAGGCAAAAAAAGTGCGTATATGCTTTAATTTTACATGATTTTCCAAACCGATGCAACGCCTCTGAATGATTTACCTGTTTTTTACAAGTATTTACCACAAAAGTGCAGATTGCGCTCCTCATTTTTGTATGTTTTCTCTAAAGCGCTTTGGGCGGGTGCCCGTGTGCAATCAAGTAGGGAAGAGCCATCTTCCCCTACGCGCGCGCCGGGCACCCGTCAGCTTCTGCTGACAATCTTCCTCTGGGTGCCCGTGTGCATAGAAAGACCCCCTGACAATATCCTGAATACTGCCAGGGGGCCTTCACCAGACCTCTACATCAGATCCTGCATGCGCACGCCGTCCATGTCGTCAAAGTCCTGATTCTCTCCCACCATACCCCAGATGAAGGTGTATGCGCGGCTGCCGCTTCCCGCGTGGATCGACCAGCTTGGCGAGATCACCGCCTGCTCGTTCCTCATAACGATATGTCTCGTCTCCTGCGGCTCGCCCATGTAATGCATCACGAACGCATCCTCGGGCATGTCGAAATACAGATAAACCTCCATACGCCTGTCATGTGTGTGGCACGGCATCGTATTCCACACGCTTCCGGGTTTCAGCGCTGTCATGCCCATGACGAGCTGGCAGCTCTCCACCTGCCCCGGAAGGATATACTTGTTGATCACCCTGTGGTTGGCATCCTCAAGGCACCCAAGCTCCACCTTGTTCTCGTCCCTGATGATCACAACATCCTCCGACGCCTCGCCCTGCGGCCGGATCAGCTTCGTCGGGTAGGTCTTGTGTGCAGGCGCACTGTTTAAGTAGAACCTCGCCGGATTATTCGCATCGACGGACTCAAAAGTGATATCTCTGGAACCCATACCGATATACATGCCTTCCTTGTGGCCTACCTCGTACTTTTTGCCGTCGACCGTGATGATCCCTGCCGGTCCGATGTTGATGACGCCAAGCTCTCTTCTCTGGCAGAAGTACGCTGCGCGCAGCTCGTCCCCGGCTGTCAGCGCGATCGGCTCTACCGGAACCGCCGAACCTGTGATGATGCGGTCGATGTGGCTGTACACGAGTTTGAGCTCTCCTGTCCTGAACAAATCATCGATCAGAAATTCCTCCCTGAGCCTTTCGGTCGTGTAATTCTTTACGTCCTTTGGTGATGCTGCTGTTCTCAATTCCATGTTTTTTACCTTCCCTTTCATAATGAATTGATCCTGTACAAAATGTACAAACGTACTGTAAGTACTTACATTTTATCGCACTGGTGCCAAATAGTCAACAAAAGATTTGCCGCAAATATTACTACTTTGACTTGATTTTCCGTTTCTTTCATACTATAATTTATTTAAGTTGTGGTAGTGCTTTCACAGTTTGTTACATTGAAGGATCACATTACTCGCATATATTTTCCGAAAGGTGGATGCTCTCATGACAATATACGATGTTTCAGAGAAAGCCGGTGTATCCATAGCAACCGTATCGCGCGTGCTGAACGGTTCCGACAACGTCAGTGCCCAGACGCGCCAAAAAGTTCTGGCTGTGATCGAAGCGTGCGATTACACGCCAAACGCTTTTGCGAGAGGACTTGGCTTAAATTCGATGAATACGATCGGCATCCTGTGTGCCGACTCTTCCGACTTATATCTTGCCAATGCCATCTATCACATTGAGCAGGAACTGCGGGAAAACAATTACAACTGTATCCTCTGCTGTACCGGCTACAGGCTTGAGGACAAACAGAAATACCTGAATCTCCTCGTCAACAAAAAAGTTGACAGTGTGATCCTGGTAGGCTCCAATTTCATAGCCGACAACGATGCCGAAAACGACTACATCCGCGAGGCGGCAGGCGAAGTGCCGATCCTTCTGTTAAATGCGGACTTTGACTGCGAAAATGTATACTGCAGCCTCTGTGATGATTTCAAGTCGACGATGCAGGCTACTTCCTATATCATAGAGACAGGCATCGAAGATATCCTGTACCTGTACAATTCAAAGTCCTTCTCTGCGCTCAGAAAACTGTCCGGCTACCAGAGTGCGCTCACACAGAGGGGGCTTGCGCTGCGCATGGAATACATGCAGTATTTCCCGGGAAATCACGCAAACCTTCCGGCGATCGCTGACTTCCTGGCAGATCTGGACAAATCCATCCGGTACAGGGCTGTCGTCGCCGCGGACGATAACCTCGCCATCGGCGCCGTCAAATATGCGCACAAGAAAGGCTTGTCCGTGCCGGACGAGCTGTCGATCATCGGCTACAACAATTCCATACTCAGCACCTGCTGCGAACCGGAACTCACAAGTGTCGACAACCGTCTTGAAACCCTGTGCCACCACATCGTAAAGACGCTGATCGGTATCCTCAGCAACAAAGAAATGCCCCAGAAGGTCATCTTCTCCGGCGAACTGGTCAAAAGAGGCACAACTCTTTAAATAAATACCTATTAACAACAATAAAACGGAGGGATCATCATGAAATCATTTATGGATCAGGACTTTTTGCTCCAGACCAAAACAGCGGCCGACCTTTTCCACAACTTCGCGGAAAAGACACCGGTACTTGACTACCACTGCCACATCAATCCCGCAGAGATCGCAAACAACCGCAAGTTTGACAACATCACGCAGGTGTGGCTTGGCGGCGACCACTACAAATGGCGTTTCATGCGCTCCTGCGGCGTGGACGAGAAGTTCATCACAGGCGACGCATCGGACAAAGAAAAATTCTTCAAGTGGGCAGAGTGCGTCGGCAAAGCGATCGGCAACCCGCTCTTCCACTGGACACACCTGGAGCTGCAGCGGTATTTTGGCTACACAGGCGTCCTCAACAAGAACACTGCCGAGGAAGTGTGGAACCTCTGCAATGAAAAGCTTAAGGACGACAGCATGAGCGTGCGCGGCCTGATCAAGAGCTCCAACGTGACGCTCATCTGCACGACGGACGATCCGATCGATTCGCTCGAGTACCATAAGCAGATTGCGGCGGACGATACCTTTGACGTGCAGGTGCTCCCCGCGTGGAGGCCGGACAAGGCGATGAACATCGAGAAGCCTGATTATTTCGACTACCTCGCAAAGCTCTCAGACGTGAGCGGCGTCGCCATCAACACCTTCGCGGATCTAAAGAGCGCACTACAGAACAGACTGGACTTCTTCGCTTCCCAGGGCTGCTCCGTGTCTGACCACGCGCTCGAGTATGTGATGTACCAGCCCGCTTCCGACGACGAGATCGAGGCGATCTTCGCAAAGAGAAAGGGCGGCGCGGCTGTCACCAGACAGGAGGAACTGCAGTACAAGACGGCTTTCATGCTCTTTGTCGGAAAGCAGTATCACAGGTTAAACTGGGTGATGCAGCTCCACTACGGCTGCAAGCGTGACAACAATACGCTGCGCTATGACCAGTTAGGTCCAGACACCGGTTACGACTGCATCAACAACTACGCACCGTCCGCGGAGCTTGCCGATTTCTTAAACGCACTGATCAAAACGGACGAACTGCCAAAGACGATCATCTACAGCCTCAACCCGAACGACAACCAGGCGATCGGCACGATCCTCGGCTGCTTCCAGGACTCCACGGCATGTGCCAAGATCCAGCAGGGCAGCGCGTGGTGGTTCAACGACCACAAGACCGGCATGCAGGATCAGATGATCTCGCTCGCAAACCTCGGAAATCTCTCCGGATTTGTCGGCATGCTGACAGACTCGAGAAGCTTCCTCTCCTACACCAGACACGAGTATTTCAGGCGTATCCTGTGCAATCTCGTCGGAAACTGGGTGGAGAACGGCGAATTCCCGGCTGACATGGAGACGCTTGCGGAGATCGTGACGGGCATTTCTTATAATAATGCCGTAAACTATTTTGGATTTGACTTAAAGACCGTGTAGGCCACATGATCGAAACCATGATTCAGGGGCTGTCGGAAGCAGAACTTGCCGACAGCCCCTGAATCTATTTAAGTGTCTCTTCCGCATACCTGGATGCCTGCATTTTTGCAAGCTTGCTGACAAACCGCCATTCTCCAAGCAAATACTTTGGAACCGCCTTTTTGATCAAAGCGGCAAGCTGTCCTGCCGCCTCCTGCGCCTCCTCCTCAGGATATCCCTCAGAAATCCTTTCGCTGACTTCGCATGCTCCCCGCTCCTCATACATCGGACAGACATGACCGCAGACTGTACCCTGCCCGTCCCCGTCAGCAACATACCCGAATACACTGAACGGACGCTCCGGCTCCTCATAATCCGCAAAATATCGTTGCGCGAGGATCCTCTCGACATCATCACAGAAAGAGCACGAAGTCTTTGGCATCTGACCTATGTAGATCTGCACAGCCTTTTTCATGGCTGTCTCACTCAGCAATATAAAGTTGATCGCATATCTGCCGTTACCCATGCACCTGAGCAGTCCGTATTCGCCGTTAGTCCCGCTGGCAAGAACATCCAGCTCCTCCTCGACATAGACGGTCGGAACATTCAGTTGCTCTGCGATCTCGGCCGCCCCCATCGGCTTTTTGCGGCAAAGCCATAGGATATGTCTGGACAATGTTCTTATGCCGATCTTTCTCGGATCTCCCCACTCCGGCTTTCCATATCCCCATATGATGTAATTGGTCTGATCAAGTGCCAGCGGTCTGCTATTGATCTTTTCCATGTCTTTAACCCCATTTTTTATTTTGCCACGTGCCCATAACAGTTTCTGGCGCACATTTGCCTCTGTCGTGTTCTGAATCCTTGCGATATCCGCCGTTGACAGTCCGTCAATATAAAACCGGACCATCACTTCGCGGTAGGGTCTGGTCAGAAAAGCGATCTGCCGGTACACGTCATCGAGCATCCTGCGGTTTATTTCTTCCTCCTCCTCAGCGGCAAGTGACAGGATCTTTGCGGTATCGCCATGACAGAATAATTCCTGACGACGTTTTTTATGTCTCATAAAATCAAACCACGTATCCCTCGCAATACGCCAGATCCACGGATACAGGTCTGCGATCTCACCCTCGGTACGGGCGGTCTTTACCAGCTCGTAAATAATATCCGAGCAGAGTTCCTGCGCCTCATAGCTATCGTCCGTGCGCGCATGGCAAAACCCCAAAACTTTATCTAACATTTTACTGTCCATATGATTCAATATCTCCTGCTTTTTCATCTTCACCCTCCAAGCGTCCATATGCAGTCATATTTTTATCCATATAGTCAACAAAGACAGCCTCCATGCTGTTATTTTATTTTACCATTCCGTCAGAAACGCAAAAAAAATCGTGCACGAATTGTTAATTTTCGTGCACGAATTCTCTATCGATCCCTGTTAAGACGCTTTGTACCCCGCTCGCTTTTCCCGGTGACGCTCTCCCTGTATTTCAATGCCTTGTTATCCATGATCTCACCGATGCACAGACTGACGACAACGCCCAGGATAAACCCCAGCCACAAGTTGTTCAGGACAACGCCCAGAAGCATGCCGTTTAAGATCCCGACAATCGCATAAACGCCTGTCCACGCCGTTTTTTCCTTGATGATGGAGTAGTTCTCCACCGCTCCATCGCTGCCGCGGTATACAAATCCGGCCTTTTGAAGCGCATTCACGCCCTTGTCATTCTCATGCTCCGCGCTGGATACCACCTCAAATATATTCCTGTGCAGAAACGCCCAGTTGACCAGCATACGGATGATCTCCGTACCCAGCCCCCTGTTCCTGTATTCTGGTAATAGCTCCACATATAACGGAACGGTTCCAAGGCGCTTCTCTCCTGCAAATGTCGCCGTTCCGAGCTGCTCCTTCTCTCCTTTTCTAAAGGCAATGATCCAGTCGGACTCCCACAGATCTTCCATATTCGAGGGCGTGATCATCACCGTGTCGTTTTTCAGGCAAAAACTGCTTTTCTTCATGGCGTTACCATTCCTTTCTTTTCATTCCTAAAAACATTGTGCCCTGCCAGTCTTTTTTCTATTATACATCACGGTCCTGTGTAATGGAAGTCTATGAAGCGGGTAAAAATTTTAATACCCCAGCCAGCGGTCTATCAAAGTCCCATCCACTGCGTTGACCGTCATAAAACTTTTATCCACATCATTGACCGAAATTATGTTTTCCCCATCATAGGACAGTTCATATGTTCCGAAGAAATCCCATACCGGAACCAAAAGCCCCGTACTGTCATCCGACTGCGGATCGTAGATCCTGGTATATCCAAATGTGATCTTATTTACATAAAAGTTTTTTACCTGCAAAGGTTCCCCTATGTCCTTCCCTTCTTCCCTTTTATCCGTTAAAACATCCGCATTCTGTATCAGCATCATTTTTTCATAAATTGCCATTATGTCCGAAAAAGGTAAAAGTTCCAGGTTTTCCACCTTTCTTTCTCCAATGTCATATTGGTTTGCAAAACGAATCTCATCAATTCCATCACTTGTTACATAAATATCCAGTGATTCATACGCCCACGGAACCGTTTCACTGTTCATGCCATCTTCCTTCCCTCCGCCGGGTATTACCGTATACGTAACAGGAATCCCTGCCGGCTGTCTCGTGTAATGAAATACATAGCCGATATCTGTCATATCCTTTTCCTGCGGCCTGCCGCTATAACCCAGCCGGAGTTCAAGCACGATTCCCGAAGAAGCGATCTGCATCTCCTGCAAATTGAGAGCCGCCACCTTTTCATCTGCCAGTTTCTGTGCTTCCTCTTTTGCAATGCCAGTATTGACCGCGTTTTCATCAGGAACCCATGAATATAACAGTTTCATTGAATCGTATTCAAACCATAAATAAGAGGCTCCTTCTGCCAGCCCGCCTTCACTGTCGATCTTTTTCGCCCAGATGCCAAGCGATCCATTCTTTTCTTTTGTCAGATGATACTGGTAACTGTTCCCGTCTGCCGCCCTGACAACGCTGTAAACTTTGCCGACACTCCCTGTTTCCGGCATCCACGGATCGATCAGTTCCTCTTTAAATACATACGGAGCAGTCAACTTTGACAATTCCCGTTTCTCCGGCACTGTTTCATAAGACCTTTGTTCTTCTATTTTCCCATGTAGATCATACACGTCCGCAGTTCCGAACAATGCCCTCGTGATCGCATCTATGTCCTCCTGATCAGATTCATGCCGTTTCACATAGATCGCCGGTACTGTTTCCACTTCCGGAATGATCAGATCCGCATCAGTAAACACATTCAGTTTCCCTGTTGTATCTGAAACCTCATTCTTATAATGCTTAGGAATGCCTAATCTCGTCTGGAGCAAGGTTTCTGATTTTTCACCTGGTACAACCAAATTTTCCGCCTCCTTATAGTGCTCCATTGCATGTTCCCCTTTCGGTCTGACCACAGGAGTCCCCGGCGTTTTGGCACAGCCCGATAACATATTTGTGCTAATGAGCAGACTCACTATAACAGCCATTTTCTTATTCATCATTTCTTCCTCCTTCATAATGCAGTGTAAATAAGGATCCTTACCTAAAATACTTTACAATCTATTGATATACCAAGTCTTGTACAACTTGTAACCGTTTCGTGATCAAGACTGCCATAAAACAGACACCCTTGTCCCTTCTCCTTCTTTACTCTCTATGCGAATTTTCCATCCATGAATTTCCGCGATCTGACAGCATAAGGAAAGTCCCAGACCAATTCCCCCTGCTTTTTTTGAGCGGGATTTGTCTACCATATAAAAGGCTTCCGTCACATGGGCTATTTCTCCCGCTGGTATCCCCTTCCCAAAATCCTGCACGGAAATCTTCTGTTCATCAGCAGCAATCTCTATATTGCTCCCTGTTTCAGACGCTTTATACGCATTGTCTACCAGATTCCATAAAAGCGAAAGCAATAAATCCTCATCTGCCTGTTTCTCCAGTGTTTCCGGCAGGCAGGTCCGATTAAGGTTTATCTGTTTTTCTTCCAGCCGAAACGACATCAATGCGTTTAACTGTTCGAGGATTCTTGACACGGATTGTTTTTTTATAGAAATAACAGAATCATCCTGATTGCACAGCCTTGAAAATTCCATCATTTTTTCCGACAGACGTGCCAGCCGCTTTGATTCATTTAAAATATAGAAAAGTGCTTTCTCACGTTCACTCTCCGTAAGCCGTAAAGTGAGCAGCACTTCTACATTTCCGATAATTGCTGTCATCGGGGTTTTCATTTCATGGGATAAACTTCCGAGAAGCTGCTGCTGCTTTTCATTCGTTTTCTCCAGCATTTCCATATGCTCCCGTATTTTTTCTGCCATTTGGTTAAAGCTTTCCGTCACTTCCCCGATCTCATCATTATTTGTGATCGAAATATAACTGTCATATTCACCATTTGCCACCCTGAAGGATGCACCTTTTAATTCCTCAAGCGGAAACAGGATCCTGCGAATCCCATGATAAAGCAAAGCTCCTACTGTACAAAACAAAACAATCGTAAATCCGACTCCGGAAAAAAACAATTTCCAAACCCTTGAATAAATGTCAGTCACATCCCTGTATACTGCAAGACTGTAACCATTTTCCCCCAGGTTCATATACTCCTGATAAAACACGATCAAGATCTTTCCGTCCACTTTCTGCCTTCTGCTGATATACATCTCCCCACTATGCAGATCCTGGCTTTCGAACAGTTTGCTCAATGCACTTCTGTCAATTTCGTAAGGAGATGCGTTCCATACTTCTTCCCCGTCTTTCCACAGTATACTGTCCATTTTAAAAATCTGCCGGAATTCATTGATGACCATGATTTCCTTAACGACTGTTTCCACTGTTCCGATACTTTCCCTCTGTATCTTTTCCCGGATCACGGACACATTTTTGTCAATCTCCTTTTTCCCATAGCATATCACATCGTCTACACCCTGACGGAGCATAGATGAGAGCAGAAAGAAAAGAATGCCCAATGACAGTCCCATCATTCCACTAAACACCCAAATACATATTTTATGAAACAGTTTCATTCCTCTACCTCCAAACGATATCCTATTCTGGGTAATGTCTTTATCACATCTTCAAATCCCAGTTTCTTACGGATACGGCTGATATGGGCATCTACCGTTCTCGTTTCTCCTTCAAACTCCATTCCCCAAAGTGCACCCAAAAGCTGGCTTCTGGTTAACGCCCTGTTTTTATTGCGCACCAGCATCATCAGGCAGTCAAATTCCATAGGCTTTAAATAAACCTCCTGCCCGCCTTTGGTCACTACTCTCTTTTCCCTGTCAATGACGACATCATAGATGGTGATCTTTTCCTGAAAAGAGCCTCTGCGTTTCAGGATCTTATCAATACGTACCAATAATTCAAGCATTTCAAAGGGCTTTACCATGTAATCCTCTGCTCCTTTGGTAAGCCCTCTTACTTTATCCTGTAATCCTCCCCTGGCTGTAAGGAAGATAACCGGAATCTCATATTTTTGAAGCTCCGGCAGCAATGCGAAGCCATCCTTCCCCGGCAGCATGACATCTACCACCGCACAGCCATAATCATGTCCTGTTTCTAACGAAGCGCTGGCGTCATCACCGTCCAGAAAAGAGACGACCTCATATCCGGTCGCCCGCAAACTCATTGCGATCACATCATTGATCGCTTCTTCATCTTCTATCACTAAAATTTTTGTATTCATGATCCACCCTCCAGTCTTTATTTTGCCACAAACAGAACCAGATTGGTGTAACCAACTTGTAAATTATCCCGAATCTTTGCAACTGAACCATGATGCAAATCTGATGCTTTTTGGTATTATACTATAACTAATGGACAAATGACGCCGATCCAGCGTCAGAGGAGAAAGAGAAAAATGAAAAGAAACATTCAAAAACACAAAATCGTACTGCTCACAATCACATTGGCCCTATATCTGCAGTCTGGGTGTGGAAACGGCCAAGAGATTCATGATCTCCAAAATTTTGTACCCGCATCCGATATTACCAGCGGGACAGATGATCACGGGACGCTTATCTGTACTGATCCAGAAACCAAGGAAATACCGCAGTCAGAACAACAGTTCTCACAGAAGCCCTCAGCGATGGACTACGGCATCGTCAATCCATCTCTTTCACGCAATCACTTTACAGACGCGGTACTGGCAAAAGCAGGCTATGAGGATACACCCCCGGTCACACAAACCTATGCGGCAGATTTTGACGGCGACAAAAAAGAAGAAGCCTTTGTGATCGCCGGGGAATGGGGCAATGAATGGGGGGACGCTACCCTGGAAATGATATATGGAGAGCTTTGGTTTATTGACAGCAACAGCACTGTGACACGCTTTGTAACCACAACAACGTTTCAGTCCTGGCAGCAATATATCAAGCAGGAAGGCAAAATATATTTCTTTATAGATTATAAGACGGCCTTCACATCATGGGGTACCTTAGTTCTTACCGTGAAAGAAAACCAGCTTATATTATTTCCCTGCCATGGGGACAAAGTTATTCTCGATCCCACGGACACAGAATATCTTTATCTCCACAGCTATGCATGGGGAACCAAGTTCATCAGGGACGACGGGCAGATCACTATGACTCAAGACTGTTATGACGGTATGCTTGACATCTTACAATCAGAATCAGAGGACGGGGACAGATTCCTGTGGTTTGGACATACATGGAAACCTTACACATTCGAATTTGACCATGAACAATGGAAAGAAATACCCGCGCGTGAAGTGACCAGGGAAGAGGTTGACTCCATCGCCGCCCTTCCCCGGACTTTTGACAGTTCCGCCTATGACAGTGTACAATATATCCTGCGTGAAAACGGAGAATTGAACATCAATATGGCAAAAACTGATCAGGAATCTCATGAATTTGTCCATTTTGACAACCTCACTTTTCTGCTCAGCAAATCACAGGAATGGATTGCCCAGGAGCGGGATAACAATGGCATCTACTGCATACAGTTGACCAGCGATAGCCATTGGGATTATCTGGACGATCTGCTGGCGGAATTGAAATAAATTGAATCTTCTGTCAACACCAATGTTTAGAGTAATTTGACCCATTTACCTATTTTTTATTGATTTTATAGCGGAAAATCTTCTTATAAGCTCCCGTAAATGTTTATAACATCTTGCAGAAATGGCTTAAAATCAAGGTTTTCCGCTTATCCCTTTATAATCAGAAAGAGCGTTTACAGTATCTTGCGGCAGGAACAGCGGGAACAACAGCCCCACAGAAAGCAGGATATGGAGCGATAACACACGGGACGACGGGATAGTCAACACCTACCCCGCCGCCCTGTTTTGGACTTTTATTAGAGGGATAAACTGGAAGTAGTCACCTCATGTCGAAAATACAGTGCCGAGAGCCATAATAGCCGCATTGTAGAAAGCATGCAAAATGATACTGCTCCACAGGTTTTTATTGGATTTATAGTAGAGAAAGCCATAAGCGCAGCCAGTAAGAACATGTTCCGTCATAACCATTTTGAGTGAATTCATAATGCTCCCTGCCGTATCGCCCCATAGATAATATGCAAACGGAAAATGGTACAACCCAAACAGAATGCCAGTAAGCAGTATGACCAGATATGGCTTTTTTAGTGAATCCATCATAGTTCTTTGCAGAATGCCCCTGAAGAAAAATTCTTCCGTAAATGCTGCTGTAAGTATCATCAGGCAAAAAAATACTGGAAGTTTTACAAATATGTGGAGAATATTCGTTATATTAAAACAAAATCCCCCTAAACCAAAGACAAGGATAATAACACCTTGGTATGCAGCACAAATCAATAGTATCCTTAATACGGTTTTTCTGTCAAAATGTCTTAAGCCTGATTCTTTCAGGGTTTGTATTATTTTCTCTTTTCTGAAAACAGCGATAATCAGGAGGGGAAAGAGAACCAGAAACAACCAGTTTGATAATTCATTTATGATATCGACCTGAAAAGCACAGCTTATGTAAGACAGCATAAAATAAAATACATACCACGCTAAGCCGAAAATGAGTTCCTTTTTATTTTTAGACAAATATTCTATTTCATCAGATTTCTGTTGTCCTGTTTCGTCCATTTTCCGTTTTCTGAATACAATGGCAATCAACAAGATTAATATTACTGAAAAAAACATAAAAATTCCCTCCGAAAATTTGTATCAGGAACGTGTATAAATCCCAAGTGTCTGTCTGTATCGAGAAAATTGTACCACTTCCAATCATGAAAAGCAATCTGCACTTTACTCCGTTCCGACTATCCGTTTGCACTACTGCGGCTGCTGACGGTAAGTTATGCGGTGGCTCTGCCCCCCCCCTCTCCCAAAGAGCAGAACGGAATGTTACGCAATAGGGCTTGGAAAGGCTTGATTTTTAAGGCGTTGCAGACGCGAAAATCCACAGGGTAAGGGTTTTATACTACAAAATCCCACTTGCCTTTCTTTCATAAAATCTATTGACTTTTAGAACAATGTTCAATACAATACATTTGAACGTTGTTCAAGGGAGGGAAATTGCTATGGATAAAAATGCCAATGTAAAAAATCGCATTATTGAAGTTACAACGGAATTGATTAAAAAACATAACGGCAACATTAAGGACATAACCGCTCATATGATTGCCACAAAAGCAGATGTTGGATTAGGTTTAATCAACTATCACCATTTTTAGGAAGTGAGACAATCAAACAATTATTGGGGTATGATTTTACGAAAACCGAGGATAGGGCAACATATATCAATAAATTGGTTGATATTCTTTATAAAGGAACGGTGCAGATTGATGAATAAGAAAATAGGCGTGTATAGCTCTTGTGCTAATTTCATTGCGGTAATCTGTTTTGCTATGTCTATGCTATCTGGCTTTGATTATGGCAGCTACTTTTTCTCTATGTTCATTGCATTCAGCTTTGTAGCTATGGTATGTGGATATGCCTACTTTGCTGAAAAGGAAGTAAAATTAGCGGGTTATGTTTCAGTAACCTTTTCCGTCATATACGCAGCTATTATTTTGTTAGTTTATTTTGCTCAGCTAACAACTGTACGATTAGATCATTTAACACAGCAAGCTGTTGCACTTCTTGATTTTCAGCAATGTGGATTGCTATTTAACTATGACTTGTTGGGTTACGGGGTTATGTCATTAGCTACATTATTTGCCGGATTGACGATAAAACCACAGAGAAAGACAGATAAATGGCTGAAATATCTGCTCATGGTACATGGCGTGTTTTTTATCTCCTGTTTGATTATTCCTATGCTCGGAGTGTTCAAAACGGATAGTCCGACATGGATAGGTATAGCTGTATTAGAGTTTTGGTGCGTTTATTTTTGTCCTATTAGTATTTTATCCTTTTTGCGTTTTCGTAATTGCAAGGAATGAGGTATATAATGAGAAGAATAGAATGAACGGAAGAAAGAAGTCCTTGACGCATACCATGACACAATAGGAAAAACCGAGCCGCCGAAAGCAGAGAAAGCCGAGCCGAAAAAAACAAAAGACAAGGCGAAGAAAAAAGCAGTGATTTAGAGCTTTATTAGTAGTCTTTTTTGCTTCATCCATCTATCATTCACAGTCAGCTCAACCACTACCGGCTAAAGCTGGTAGGTTCAATATGCCGCTAAAGCAGCCTAAAGTGTGCTCCCTAAAAGCTATCTTTTTCATTTTATTTCTTATCCCATCCTAAGGCTGTGTATAAATGAGATGTTTTCTGTAATTTTCTGTCATGTTCATTTTATGTAAATTATTCAAGTCCCCTGCGGCAAGTGCTGTAATGTTCATAATAACTTAATCCACTGTTTAAAGCACGGAGATGTTTACCGGTTTCTGGGTATCCGACAGTGAAATAAATCCCATGTCTGCTATCTTGATGGGAGCGTTCTCCAGGGCTTGCATAATACAAGAAGCTCTGCAATGAGCAATACTGCAAAAGCTTTTATGAACGCCAGAGATAAAATCCAGTATACCGCAGTCACTGCTGCTCCTGTCAACAGCCAGGAAATCATGAGGTGTCTCATTTTCACATACAGCATCTTTTTATAAATCAAATATATGATCACCTCCATCAATATACGTCCCATACCCTGTACGATAACAACAAATATGTTTCTGCACAAATCTTTTTGATATGCCTCATAAACGTCCTCAACACGCATGATATCTTTCTCCAGTCCTGCTATTTCAAGTGCTTC
>JAETQI010000098.1 GCA_021770755.1 Lachnospiraceae bacterium | reverse complement strand
TAGGGGCACCTCCTCTTTTTATGTGTATGTTTTATTGGTAATTACATTATAACATAAAAAGAAGGTGCTCCATATTATTTTTTGGAAAAATTCCCCAAGTAAAGTTACACTATCAATCGTAAATGATCGTTACAGTTCAGCCTAGGACTTTGCACTACGCTGCAAAGTCCGTAAGAACGCGTAGTGGTTGAGATGCATCAAGCCATGGTACATGGCTTTGACATCGCGAAGCGATTTTGCATGGCTTGATGCGTAACAGTTCGGCAAGGCTGAACTGTTACAAATGATCATATAAGGTTCGCGGCTCCGATGATACCGGCGTCATTGCCAAGGATCGCGCACCGCACTGGCGGCACAAATGCCCTGTCCCCGCCAAAGCACAGGAAGCTTAAGTGCTCCTCCACCGGCTTTGTCAGGCGGCTTCCCTGATTGCAGATACCGCCTGAGAGCAGCACGACATCCGGCCGGAAGATATTGACATAGTTGGCGATGGCTTCCGCAAGATATGTATAATAATTCTCCACGACCTCCTTCGCCGCCTCATCCCCCTCGAGCGCCGCATCAAACGGGATCTTGCCGTTCATATTCTCGATCGTCCCGCCGCACATCTGATTCATCAGCGACTTTTTGTCCGCAGCAGCCGCCCGCTTTGCATCACGGATCAGCGCCGTGGCAGATGCATATGCCTCCACGCAGCCGCGCCGTCCGCAGGTGCAGGGCTCGCCGCCCATGATCATGCTGATATGTCCAAGCTCCGCGCCTCCGGCGTTGCTTCCCTCGAATACTTTTCCATTCAGGATGATGCCGCCGCCGACGCCTGTCCCGAGGGTGAGCAGAATCGCGTTTGACACATCTCTTGCGGCTCCCGCCTTGACCTCGCCCAGCGCCGCGCAGTTCGCATCGTTGGAGATCCGGATCCCGCATGAAAAATATTTTCCAAGCTCCCGCACAAGTGCCACATTCTCCCAGCTAATGTTGTTGGAATACCGCACAATCCCCGCTTCCGCGTCCACAAGTCCCGGGCAGCCGACACCTATCCCCGCAAGCGCACTCTCGTCTATCGCTGATTTCTCCATCAACTGCTTTACGAGTCCTGCCATATCTGCTATGACTTCCTCCGCAGAACGCTCCGCGCCAGTCGGTGCCGATGTCTGCGCTATGATCTTCTGATCTTCATCGACGATTCCTGCCTTGATATTCGTTCCGCCCAAATCAATTCCTACTCTGTACATCTCTGTATATCCTCCCATTTTCAGTATATGATCTCCCGGCATGTCAGGCACTAAAAGATTCCGGGAGCCTGTGTATATATGTATTGTATATCAGCTTTTTGAGTTTTTTGCAAGTGTTTCTGTCTTTTCTTTACCGAAATCGGACTCCCAATATGAACCAGTATATTCTGCGTCGTTTTTCAAAAAATAATTCATGTAACCTTTTGATCTTGCATTTTGCTAACTGAAATCCGGGAAGGAGGGTTTTATGAACAACTGCAAATGTACTCCGGAGTCCCTTGCCATGGGTTCGTTTCCGATCCAGGAATGGTGCGAGCCGTATGAGCTGAACTCCGCTTTATATAACGGCACGATATTTCCGTGCCTCAACATGAACTTCCACGCCGCAGAGGATATCCCTTGTCCTTTCTGCGACAAGGCAGCCGCGGCAAATCTGTCCGACCGCGAGAAAGCGATGAACGAGATCGCCATGATCGGCTTTGCTGTCAATGATCTGACACTCTATCTCGACACACACCCGGACTGCCAGCACGGCATCAAAATGATGCGGGAGCTGCTGCAGAAACGCCTGGACACGCTTGCCGACTATGCCGCAAAGTACAATGCGCTGACACAACTGTCGGTCGTTACCGGCAAACCGGAATCCGACAAATATGAATGGGGCGAGGGACCGATGCCCTGGGAAGGAGGGCTGATCTAATGTGGGCTTATGAAAAACGACTGCAATATCCTGTTAAAATCAAAAAGACCTGTCCGAAGACGGCACAGCTTATCATCAGCCAGTACGGCGGCCCGGACGGCGAGCTTTCGGCGTCGATGCGCTATCTGGCGCAGCGCTACTCGATGCCTGTGAAAAAGGTGGGCGGTCTGCTGACTGACATCGGCACAGAGGAGATCAACCATATGGAGATCATCTGTGCCATCGTCTACCAGCTAACCAGGAACCTGACGCCGGAGCAGGCAAAAACTGCCGGTTTCGACGCTTACTATATCGACCACACCGCCGGACTGTGGCCGCAGGCTGCGGGGGGTGTTCCCTTTACGTCGCTGGAATTCCAGTCAAAGGGCGACGCATTTGCGGACCTGTACGAGGATCTTGCCGCGGAGCAGAAAGCGCGCACGGTCTACGAGAATCTGCTGCGCGTCATCGACGACCCTGATGTCAGGGCACCGTTAAAATTTCTCCGGGCGCGCGAGATCGTCCATTTTAACCGCTTCGGCGAGGCGATCGAGATGACGAAGGAGAAGCTGGATTCGAAGAACTTCTATTATTTTAATCCGGAATTTGATAAGAAGATGTTTGACAATAAGTTGTAGAACCTTATCGGGCACCCGTTGCGCATACTGGTATATGTTCTCCGGGTGTCCGTGCACATAAAACTACACAACTGCCTCCACGATAATCTTGTCTCCGATGTGCAGCTCCTTCACGCCTGTCTCTTTCTTCTGGTTAAAGTTAAAACTGACCATATAGCCTTTGTCCTTGTGATAGTAGTCCAGATAGTCCGTCAACTGCCGCTCGCCCCTCTCGTGATACTCTTTGCCGCGCCAGATCTTAAGCTCTACAATAAACTGTTCCCCGCGATAGTCCACAATCACATCTGTGCGTCTTGCATCGCGTGTCTGCGCTTCTATATAATAATTTCCTGTTCCATTGATGATCGGTTTCAGGTACAGCAGAAAAAACCTGCGCCCATTGTCTTCTATAAATCTTTCATCCCTATCATCATAGACTTCATGAAAATGGTCGACAAATTTTTTGAGCAGCAGGGACATATTCAGTCTGCCGTTCCTGATAAACTGGTTCGCGTCATTCTGCGCACTGCGGTAGGATTCGCTCTCCAATGCCTCCCTTGCGATGAAGGTGTTGAGCAGTTTCATCTCAAACATGCGGTTTGCAACTGCCACCTGTCCATTTTCCTCCTGCAAAAATCCCATCATTTTGCCTATATTGATCGGCTTGACGTCAATCTCAAACGGAATCCTGCGTCCCTGATACAGTATGCCCTCTATCATGGACTCCAGATCCTTGTACAGATCCAACTGCTTTACCATACTCTCGAACAGCGGTGTACTTTTCCTCAAAATCTGTTTTACCGCCTCCGCTACCCCTTGTGCCGACCACGCTGTCCGGGGCTTTTCAAATCTGCTTTCCTCCGCAAGTTCTTCATCTATATTTTTGCAGATTGCGGACACAAGCACTGGATACCCCGAAGTATATGCATAGATTTCCTCCGCAACCACGCGTACTTCCATCCCTGTCTGATGATCACGCTCATACTCATCCAGCATCACAGTGATCTGATCGGTTGAAAAGTTCATATCGATATTGAAATCCGCTGCGATATTCCACGGGCTGTTATACTGGTGTTCAGCATCGGGACGAATCTTTAATTTCAGATTTTTGATATCATACACACCCGCAAGAATGACCGATTGAAATGTAGGCATTTTCTTCCGCGCCAGATAATAACTTCTAAGCTGTGCCAGAAAGTCGATAAATATCTGATTATTACTTGCGCTGTCAACCTCGTCGATCATCAGCACGACCGGCCGCGAACTACTCTTGCACATCCTGCTCAACTGCACAAACATATCATTTAAGCCGATGTTGTCCTTCCCGATCAGTTCTCTTAACGGCTCTAACATTGTCTCACCGCCCAACGTTTCCATCTCGACCGCTTCGATCAGCAGTCCGACAAAAGCATGTACAAATGTCGGGGAATCTACAAATCCATCTGTCCCGATTCTCTGAAAATCGAGCAGTATCACAAGATACGTGTCGCCCAGATATTTCGCGAGCGCCTGCAATGTTGTAGTCTTTCCATACTGCCGTCCTCTGCTGATGACAAAATATTTATTTCGGTCGACCAATTGCCTTTTGATCCTTGCGAGCCGGTCATCTAACCGCACCATATAATGCTCTTCCGGACTGCAGGAGCCTTCTGTATTGAAATATCTCATCTGTCCACCTCCGCTGTGATCGTTTTCGGGCAATCGCCCCTGGCTTTCATTATATATCCTGCCGTCAGTTTGATCTGTTTTCAGTCTAACACATTGGCGGTGAATAGACAATCCTGCAGTTGAATCGATGCGCTTATATATGAATTTTAGAAATACAACAATGAAAATAAAGAGCCGGTCTAAGACCGACTCTTTACGTATATCATATTGTGACAAAAATCTATCTATCGATTAGCCAAGCAGACTGAGTACGCCCTGGTTGGACTGGTTGCCCTGTGCGAGCATGGACTGTCCTGCCTGGGAGAGAATGTTTGCGTTAGAGTACTTCACCATCTCTGTCGCCATGTCGGTGTCGCGGATCTGGCTCTCTGCCGCTGTCGTGTTCTCCACTACGTTGTCCAGGTTGTTGATCGTGTGCTCTAAGCGGTTCTGGACTGCGCCGAGTAATGATCGCTGTGCGGATACTGTGGAGATTGCTTCTGAAATCGCATCAAGCGCATATGTCGCAGAAGCTCCTGTCGTGTCCTTTACATTTAATCCCTTGATGCCCAGTCCTGCCGTGTTAAG
>JAETQI010000043.1 GCA_021770755.1 Lachnospiraceae bacterium | reverse complement strand
GCATATAAGCAGCCAGATTTCAGGGCGGTTGAACTTCTATAATACGATTGCAAGCTTATGCTGACAGAATAAGGGAGACTATCCACTGCATCCCCCAAGTAAAGTTACACTATCGCAGTAAGGAATAGGACTTGTAAAAAGACGGCTAAAATGCTATACTCTTTATAGCTATCAACCAACATTTCAATTTTATTTCTTACGAGGAGGTATGAAATGAAGAAAAAATTGACTCTCTGGGCAGCGCTGTGCATGGTATTTGTATGCCTTATGTCTATGACCGCAGCGGCTGCAGGAACAGCAACCATCGGTCAGTGCACCATCACCGGCGGCAACCAGATCACCGTAGTTGCAGCGGCAAGCGGTGTGCCGAGCGAGGACGGCAACCTTTATCTGTTTGAGATGAAGCCTTATCAGAATTCCATCACCGGAAGATCTGATTTCTGTGCAGTGGCACCGAACGCTGCGACAGTGACTTTTGTGACTTCGCTTGATCAGGGAACTGCCAATTCCAAGCTTTACTCGAAGTTTGTAGTGGCAGCAGTGCAGGGCGGCGCGTTCGTGCCGGTAAGCCAGCAGTTTTATATCACCAATCCCGAGGCGCTTGCCACACACAACGCAGTCAATCCGGTTCCGACATCGATCAAGGGCCTCACGGCTGACAATGTAGCGATGATCGCCATGGCAGATCTGGGCGTTCAGCATGCAAGCTACGAGCTGGCGATCGACAGATTTTTTACACCGGGTCCAGGGATTCCGTACAACTATAATGGCAAGACATACAGCTTCAATCAGGGTATCGTTGGGGAGTATGACATGATCATGAACATCTTTGCCTCACAAAGGGTAGAGGTTACCATGAACATCGTAAACTACTACAACGCAGCGACAGCCCTCACAGTGAAACCGACAGGCCGTGTCGGCGGCTACAGGCATTATGCGTTTAACACGGACGAGCAGCAGGGCGCAGAGTCCATCGCGGCGCTGATGTCTTTCCTCACAGTGCGTTACAGCAATCCGGCGACAGGTCTGATCACAAACTGGATCATCGGCAACGAGGTCAACAACAACAACCCGTGGTATTTTGCCGGAAATTACAATGCATCAAACTTTGCACTGGAGTATGAGAAAGCATTCCGTCTGTGCTACAATGCCATCAAGAGTGAGAATGCAAACGCAAGAGTACTCACCTGTATCGACCAGAGATGGAACTGGGAGGACGGCACGGCAAATCAGTATGGCGCGAAAAAGTTCATCGATGCCTTCAACACGGATGTCGTTTCCCATGGAAATATCGACTGGGGTGTAGCATGGCATCCCCATCCCGTACCGCTGACAGCGGCGAGATTCTGGGATATGCCCGCAAACTACAAGAGACTGAACCTGATCAGCCAGAACGCGAACACGAAGATGATCAATCCCCAGAATATGGATGTGTTTACAACATACATGAGCCAGCCGGCATTTCTTGCGCCGAACGGTCAGGTGAGATACATCATCATCTCGGAGATCCTGTTCAACTCCATGACCTCTGACGAGGCGACACAGGCGGCATCCTTTGCGTATGCTTACAAGCTTGCCGAGAGAAATCCGCTGATCAAGGGCTTTATCGTACACAGGGCAGTGGACAATCTGTATGAGTTAAATGCAGACAAGATCGCCTGCGGACTGTTCAACTGTGACGCAAACGGTCTGGCGGCCGCTCCGAAGATGATCTACAACGTGTACAAGTACATCGACACACCACAGTCAGCGTCGTATACACAGCAGTTACTTCCAGTGATCGGCGCATCGAGCTGGCAGTCACTTGGCGTCAATCCGTAATATGATGCATATGTAATGCAATCGAGAAGGGAAGAGGGCACCCGTGTGCATAAATGAGAACCGGAATCATATGATTCCGGTTTTTGTATTTCATAATACAAATTGACAAATATATGGCAACGTTTTATAATGAAAGCATATATAATAAGGGACTGTTAACAGGGAAGTTAAGGAACCGTCATAGATTGATTGGCGGCGGATTCATTATGGAGGATGAGGCTCATGGGGGAGTATAAGGATCGATTTAGGAGGAAACTGATATGCGTATAGTGGAGAAGATACTGTACGGATTTGGTGGCTTGTTGGCGCTTATACTTCTTTTTATTGCGATCTGCCACTTTAATCCGGAACTGGCGGAAAAGATCGGTGCCAGCCAGAAGGTGGAAGCGGTGGAACCGGGCACCGGAAACCATGCCGGCGAAGTGCTCATGACGAATGCGGCTGTGACATTTGGCGAGCTGCCGGCAGCGGAAAATACCCGGGCGCTGACAGAGACGGCACTCAAAGGCGACACTGTGCCGGGAAACAACACGCGCGCGGCAGATGATTCGGACAACGACAAGAGTGCGGAGAGCAAGCTCAAGGTTCCCGGAAAAGTTGCCGGGCTAAGCGGATACATTCCGGTCAAGGCGACCGGGACGGAGATCACGCAGACCAAAGCGGATGAGATCGCGAAGGAGCTTGGCAAGGGTGAGACGGGCAGCAAGCTGGATTTTGACGGAGACATTTATCCGTATTATGATATCATCAACGAGACGCAGAGGGCGGTCTACCGTCAGATCTATGCCAACGCCAACGCGCAGAACAAGCATTTTGCACCGGTGGAGGACATCACGGCAAATGATCTGAAAAATGCCTTTACATCCGTGGTGAACGATCATCCGGAGCTGTTCTGGGTCGAGACGGCGTATAAGTATCAGTATACACCCAAGGGAAGCGTCGCCGATATCACGCTTGTATTCAACGTGACGGCAAATGATCTGGATGCGTCGAAGTCCGAGTTCGAGGCGGCGGCAAAGCTGATCCGGGATGAGACTTACAAAAATTACACCGATTACGATAAGGAAAGGATCGTACATGACGAGCTGATCAGCCGGGTGAAATACGACGCCAACGCGCCGATGAACCAGAGCGCGTACAGTGCGCTCGTGTACGGCAGGACTGTATGTGCCGGCTACGCGAGGGCGTTCCAGTACATTTTGCAGCAGCTTGATATTCCGTGTTATTATGTTACAGGATTTGCCGGCGAAAACCATGCGTGGAACATCGTCAGGCTGGATGACGGGTATTACAATGTGGACAGCACATGGGACGACACCAATCCAAATACCTATGATTACTTCAACTGCTCGGATGCCGATTATGCTTCGGATCATGTGAGACGGGATCTGTCCATCTACCTGCCGCCATGCAACGGCAACCGTTACAGCGGACTGGAGGTCAACCCTTCGGTGACACCTCCTGCCACAACGACGAAACCCTCAACGGGGACGACCACCACGAGACCGTCCAACAATACGACCACGACGACGGGTACAACGACTACGACCACCGATCAGACGACAGCGACCAATACGGAGTCGATCACAGTGGTAACGGTGCGCGGCGGCGGGGATGCGGACTACATCGACAATATCGGAGACTACTTTAACGAATGCTTTGGTGCGATGGTCAACAAGGACGATGAGGTGATAACGTTCGACCTGATCGTCACAGACAAGAAGCTCTGGGATAACATCTACAAGGCATATGACAGAGGCGACTGCCAGGAGGGCTATATCGACCGCTATCTCGTCGAGAAACACAAAAATGCGTGCAGCATGTATGTGGAAGCAGTGCCAAGAACCGATGGAAGCTATTTGCTGCGGCATCGCGCGGTGATCAGTTAAGGGATGAAGGTATGATAAAAGGGAATAAACCTGCGGGTTTATTCCCTTTTGTAAATCATATTTAATTGTAGTTATCGATGCATGGCTGGAACATGTCCTTGGTCACGCCGCACAGCGGGCAGCACCAGTCTGCGGGAAGATCTTCAAAAGCGGTTCCCGGAGCGATGCCATGTTCCGGATCGCCCTTCTCAGGGTCATACGTATAGCCACACGGATTACAAAAATATTTTCTCATATCGTATCTCTCCTTTTTTGATCTGTAGTATTTTTTGACAAATGTTTAGCCAAAGTATCTCTTTAACAGGCCTTCGAAAGCCTTGCCGTGTCTTGCCTCGTCACGTGCCATCTCATGAACGGTATCATGGATCGCGTCAAGGTTTGCAGCCTTAGCGCGCTTAGCGAGGTCAAATTTGCCAGCGGTAGCGCCGTTCTCAGCCTCCACACGCATCTGGAGATTCTTCTTGGTAGAATCTGTAACCACTTCGCCTAAAAGCTCTGCAAACTTCGCAGCATGCTCTGCCTCTTCCCAGGCAGCCTTCTCCCAGTAAAGACCGATCTCAGGGTAGCCTTCCCTGTGCGCAACCCTTGCCATGGCAAGATACATACCAACCTCTGTGCACTCGCCGTTGAAGTTTGCCCTTAAGTCCGCCATGATATCCTCGCTGACGCCCTGTGCAACACCTACTACATGCTCGGCAGCCCAGGACATCGCACCATCCTGTGCCTTGAACTTGTCAGCGGGTGCATTACACTGCGGACATCTCTCCGGCGCGCTGTCTCCCTCGTAAACATAACCACATACAGTACATACAAATTTCATTTTAAAGTCCTCCTTTTTTATTAAATAGTCCCGCGGAATCTCCTGCAATATCAGGCACAAAGAGAATCCGCGAGTCTGATTATCACTATGAAAAACAGACGGATCTGTTCCCCATAAAGCCAGTTTAGTCTTCGCCCGACTCACGGTCGAGGCAGTTCCTGCAGGTGCCGCAGAAATAAAGTCTGTGTTCCCGGATCAGTCCGTCAAAATCCTTTGACGCTTCCTCGTCGATCGAGGAGATCGCGCTGTATGCCATAGGCAGATCGATGACTGCACTGCAGCAGTTACACACAAAATGATAGTGCGGGGCGGTATTGTAATCAAAATGGTCAATCCCCAGCGTTCCAAAACTATGCTTTGTGATCATTCCGGCTTCTGCCAGTTGATTCAGGTTGCGGTATACAGTGCCAAGGCTGATATTTGGAAATGATTCCTTCACACTGGAATAGACGAGTTCTGCTGTCGGGTGATCCCTGCGGGATTGCAGGAAGGAGAGGATCGCTGCCCGCTGGCGGCTGTATTTCATCGTCATAAGACCCCTGCCTTTCTGCCAGAGCGCGTTGAATCAGTTTCTCGCAACTGCGCACTCTGGAATACATCACACATCGTCAATCATTAACCGACAAATCAGTAATGATTACTGTTATTATAATTGCACGCCAGCGATTTGTCAATACATAATTTTGCGCTGATTAAAAAAAAATTAAGAAATACCCAAACTACTATATTTTAAGGCGGGATATGCTATACTAATCATATATTGACCCGGTTATGTTCTTTTTATGCACAGACTTGTGCAGAGGAATATGTCACTGGTGCGGCGCACGAGTAGGGGAAGATGGTTCTTTCCGGCTCGATTGCACAGGGATCTCACACAGGCATCCGGATGAAAAATGTCAGAATGGAGATTACGGAATGGAGACTATATGAATAAGAAAGCACATATCAAACTCAAAACAAAGATGATGATCCTGTTTCTGGCGATCATACTGGTACCGCTGCTGTGCGGCGTCATGGTGTTCATGGGATACGGGTATTATGAAAATATTGATATGCTGCACGAGCTGAGCAAAAAGGATATCATGATCGGTGCCATCGTGAACAGGCGGCTGCTGCAGTATATGGTGATCGCGATGATGCTTATCCTGATCCTCACAAGCGGCATCATCACGGCATGGCTCAACCGGGATGTGTACAGGCCGCTCAAGGAGCTGAGTGTGGCGATGCAGCACATTTCAGTCGGAGATTTTGACTATCATATGAACGGCGGGCGTGGGGATGAGATCGGGCTGCTGTTTGAGAACTATGAGCAGATGCGTCTCCAACTGAAGGAGAGTGAGGAGGAGAAAGCCCAGAATGAGAAGAAATCCAAGGAACTTGTGAGCAACATTTCCCACGATCTCAAGACGCCGATCACGTCGATCAAGGGCTACGTCGAAGGGATCATGGACGGTGTCGCGAACACGCCTGAAAAGATGGACAAATACATCAAGACGATCTACAATAAGGCGAATGACATGGATAAGCTCATCAACGAGCTGACTACGTACTCCGGGATTGATTCCAACAAGATCCCGTATCATTTTAATATCCTGAATGTTTCGGATTATTTTTCGGACTGTGTGGAGGAGGTCGGATTGGATCTCGAGTCGAAGAACATACATCTCAATTTCACGAATCTTGTGCCGGCGGGTACATGTGTGGTGGCGGATCCGGAGCAGCTCAAAAAGGTCATCAACAATATCATCAGCAACAGTGTCAAGTACATGGGGCATGACAACGGCGTGATCGATATCCGGCTGCTGGATGAAGGGGAATCCGTAAAGATCGAGATCGAGGATGACGGAAAGGGGATCGCGTCAAAAGATATCGGAAATATCTTTGAGCGCTTTTACAGGACGGACTCATCCAGAAATTCGCTGCAGGGCGGCAGCGGTATCGGGCTGAGTATCGTGAAAAAGATCATCGAGGATCACGGCGGCTATGTGTGGGCGACCAGCAAGGAGGGCGAGGGAACCTGTATGCATTTTGTGCTGCGCAAGTACACGGAGAAGACGGACGAAGTGGTAATTTAGCAAATTTGATAAGGAGGAAAGGATAGGCGTATGAGCAGAATATTGATCGTAGAGGACGAGGAGGCAATCGCGGAGCTTGAGAAGGATTATCTGGAGCTGAACGATTTTGAGGTAAAGATAGAGAACAGCGGTGATACGGGACTTGCAACGGCACTGGCGGAGGAGTTTGACCTGATCATCCTGGACCTGATGCTTCCGGGCATAGACGGATTTGAGATCTGCAAGCGCATCCGCGAGGACAAAGATGTGCCGATCCTCATGGTGTCGGCAAAGAAGGATGATATCGACAAGATACGCGGACTGGGACTTGGGGCGGACGATTATCTGACCAAGCCGTTCAGCCCAAGCGAGCTTGTGGCGCGCGTGAAAGCGCATATGGCGCGTTACAACCGGCTGGTGGGCAGTCACACCAAGGAGAATGATATCGTGGAGATCCGGGGGATCCGCATCGACAAGACTGCAAGGCGCGTGTTTGTGGACGGTGTGGAAAAGAACTTTACGACGAAGGAGTTTGACCTTCTGACATTCCTTGCGGAAAATCCCAACCATGTATTTACGAAGGAAGAGATCTTCCGGGAGATATGGGATATGGATTCGATCGGGGACATTGCGACGGTGACAGTGCATATCAAGAAGATCCGCGAAAAGATCGAGACGGATACCTCGAAGCCTCAGTATATCGAGACGATATGGGGTGTGGGTTATCGGTTTAAGCTCTGATGGCATTTCAGTTCCTTATATCCGAATAGGAATGTGTGAAGATGGATAAAATGATAATGTATGAGGACCATGTTCTGCTGGTGGTGCATAAACCGGCCGGGATCGCCACAGAGACGGCGAGGATCGGCCAGGCAGACCTTGTGTCCGAATTAAAAAATTACCGGAAGAAAAAAGGTGAAGATACCTACATCGGCGTGGTGCACAGGCTGGACCAGCCGGTGGAAGGACTCCTGGTTTTTGCAAAGGACGGGGCGACAGCCAAAAAACTCAGCGATGAACTGCAAAGAGGGATCCTGACCAAAAAGTATGCAGCGCTCGTAGCGGGGGTTCCGCAGACTTCTAAAGGCGTGCTGTCGGATTATCTGCTAAAGGACGGGCGGGCAAATCTGTCCAGGGTTGTGCCAAAGGAGACGCGGGGGGCAAAGGCGGCGTCGCTTTGCTGGCGGATGCTGCGGCATGACGAGGAGGTTTCTCTCCTGGAGATCGAGCTGTACACAGGCAGGCATCATCAGATCAGGGTGCAGATGGCGCACGCGGGCTTCCCGCTCCTGGGGGATTTCAAGTATGGTTCGGAGCTGTCTAAGGAGCTGTCAGACCGATTATCAGTCGGCAGTACGGCACTTCTGGCGTATCAGGTCCGGCTGGAGCATCCGGTTACTGGCGAGAAGATGGAATTTTCATTAAATTTTGATAAATTTAATATAATATTCTGATAAAAAGAATTTGGATTAGGAGTTGACACATTTTTATAGAAAAAGTATAATATAGAATATAGACAAAGGCCTTGTATAACTTACAGTTCCTATACAAAGGAGGCCAGAGTATGGATGGAATGCAGAACTGGACAAACTATTTAGAGGTAATGCGCAATCGTCTGCTTCTCGTCAATGACGCTGATAGCCTGATTTCTGTACTGATGGATGTCAAAAATATACCGATCGCGCTTTCAACCGTCGAGGATGTGACAGACGGAACCGGACTGAATATGTCGCTGTCAGTGATCTGTTCCGAGGCGAAGGTCGCAGGGAGAGTCATGTGTCTCATGAGCGACGACATGTTTACGACGGTTCAGTTGAATCTTGACACGGTGAAAAGGGTAGACTCGAAAATATCAGTGGATGGCAAGGGCGTGGTGATGAAGCTCACGATCAGGAACGGAGCTGAATTCTTATTGATGTTTCACACCGATCTGGTGGAGGAAGATGAATAGGCTCTTATCATTTGAAAAACATGGGACGCTGTGACGATTCAGCGTCCTTTTTCTGCACAGACCCGTGCAACAGAAGGGGGCGGTGGTATATGGAATATCATAAGAAGGCGGATCTGAAGGTGGAATGCATAGCGTCACAGGAGGATCTTAGTTTTTTCGGGATCACGCTGGACGATGTCCTTGACCGGACAGAGGCAGGCATGTATTTTCTCAAAAAAGCGAAGGAGCTGTGCGCCATGACACAGGGGGTGTCGTGGACGAATGTGGCATATACGCTCAATATCACGATGCTTCCGGACGAGCGTGTCTCCTTTGAGTTCAGTGAGCGCATTGAGGACTATGTTGTGAGCCTGAAACATTCGCTTGCCATGGCGGATGAGGAGACGAGAGGACCACTGGAAGAATTTATCAGTGCGCTTGAGAAGGCCGACGAGGAAGAGGGGCGCAGGCTGGTGTCACATTTTGAGAAAAACATCAAGGCGGAGCGGGACTCTTCCCTGCCTGATGAAAGAGAGGGATAAAGTACATATGAAGACAGATATCAAAAAGATCTATGTATGTTTTCCAGGGGGAAAGCACAAGGCGCTGACCATGAGTTATGATGATGGGAAGCATGAGGATAGGCGGCTGGTCGGGATCTTCAACAAATATGGCATCAAGGGAACGTTTAACTTAAACAGCGGACTGGAGGGCGATCCGGTGCGGATCCCGCAGGCGGAGTACAGGGAACTCTACAAAGGGCATGAGGTGGCGTGCCACACGGTATCGCACCCGACGATCGCGCGGTGCCCGCTTGCGGCCGTGGCGCAGGAGATCATCGAGGACAGGAAAAGGCTCGAGGAGATCATGGGGTATCCCGTGCGCGGTCTCGCGTATCCAAATGGATCTTACTCAAAAGAGATCTGCGATCTGCTTTCGGGGCTGGGGATCCGCTATGGCAGGATCGTCGGGAACTCGGATGATTTTGCGCTCCCGGAGGATTTCCTGCAGTGGAAGGCGACCTGCCACCACAACCACAGGCTGATGGAGCTGGGACAGCAGTTTGTCGAACTAAAGAAGAAGCAGTATCTGTACCTGATGTATGTGTGGGGACACAGCTATGAGTTTACGAACAATGACAACTGGGACGTGATCGAGGATTTCTGCCGGCTGGCTGGCGGACGGGATGATATCTGGTATGCGACGAACATACAGATCGTGGACTACATGGACGTGGCGAGGATGGCGCAGTTTGCGGCGGACAGTTCGTTTGTGTACAATCCGTGCGCGCAGAGCCTGTGGGTGTGCGTTGACGACGAGCAGATCGTGGAGATCAGGGGCGGCGAACAGGTTATGTTATAAGATGGAATTTTTTGATCAAAATTTTCAGAATGTAATTCACATTTTGGGAATTGTATGGTAGACTGATATATGAAAATGACAATGATGCAGTGCACGACCCTGCACTGCAGCGTTGCTGAATATGAAGTGGAGAAGGTGGATCTTATGACAAAGCAAAATAAAATCTGTATGGTGTGGAAGCTGATGCTTGCGATGATCGTGGGGGTGTTTGTATCCGTGTTCTCGTTTGGCGCGGTCAGCGCGCAGGCGGCGGAGACGACAGTGGAGAACGCTGCGGAGGAGCAGGTGCCGCAGGAAGGCAGCGCAGAGGATAACGGCGGTGCCGCGCTGATCCTGCTGATGGGCGGTATGCTGATCATTATTCTGGCAGTCGTGCTCTCGGTTGTCGGGACATTTGTATCATCGGCGGCGATCGCGGACGAGCTGTGAAACGCCAGAAAGTACAACCAGACAGGAAGTGTGATTCGGGCTGTTATGGCGTCGGATAAGACGGAGATCGGAGGGATCTGCGTCTTATTTTTTTGTCTTTTATGCGCAGACCTGCTGCGTGTCCGACGGTTGTTCTATCAGAAACTTATAAAGAGCACCAACGTAAGCACTTCTAACGTATCCACTCCATATTCGGCAGTTTTGGACTGTAAATACGATTTCTTTTGCAATTCCTTCCATATTCTCACTTGACTTTTTTGTGCAGATGTTGTATATATGTGTATATAGTTGTATATATGTGGAATTAGTTGCGAATGTATGGATTATATGAAACGTTTGTGCAAAAGCAGATAAATGAGGGTTGATATGATTGAACAGATATTAGGGTAAGACAGAAAGGATAATAAATGTTTGCAGACGAGCGAAAAACGAAAATTGAGGATATGCTGAAAAGGCACGCTTCCGTCACGACATCGGAGCTTACAGAGGCGTTTGGGGTTTCTGTGGAAACGATACGCAGAGATCTGGAATACATGGAGAGCCAGGGATTGCTGAAGCGGGTTCACGGCGGTGCCGTTGCAATGAGGAGGCTGCAGAGTTATACCAGCCTTTCGGGAAGGCGCAGGGAGCATCAGCCCGAGAAGCATAGCCTGGCATTGAAAGCCTGTTCTTATATTAAGGAGGGGGATTTTATCGCCCTAGATGCAGGAAGCACGACCTATGAACTGGCGGCGCTGCTGGGGGAGCGCTTTCGTGCGCTTACCGTGCTGACACATTCCCTGGAGGTGATGAAGATCCTGGAGGAGAAGGAAAATATTCGCGTTGTCCTGGCGGGAGGATTCTATCTGCCGGCGGAAAAGTGTTTCTGCGGACATCTGGCTTTGGATATGGTGCGCCAGCTCCATATATCCAAATGCTTTATCGCGCCTTCGGCAATCTCTCTGAACTTCGGCATCAGTGACCATATGCAGGAGCTGATCGCCGTGCAGAGGGCTTTCCTGGAGATAGCAGACCAGGCATATATCCTGGCGGACAGTTCCAAATTTGAAACCTGTGCTCCGATGAAGATAAGCGATTTCGATCCCAGATTTACCTGCATAACGGATTCCGGCCTGCCGGATCAGGTGTGGGAGGCATACAAAAAAGCCTCTGTGGATGTGGTGAGGGGGTAAGTACCTTATGGGCAAAGCGAACATATCCGGAAAGCGGATGAAAGCCTTATGTCTGTTATGCTGCCTTGTCTATTGCGTAAGCTATCTGACCAGACTGAATTATGCGGTCTGCATGGTTGAAATTCAGGCAGTCCTGCAGATAGGCAAACATATCGCGGGGCTTCCGGTTACAGCCAGTTTCCTAAGTTATGGCGCGGGGCAGATCATATGCGGATTTCTGGGAGACAGGCACGAGCCGCGGAAAATGATCTTTACAGGGCTTATAGGCTCCGCACTATGCAATCTGTTAGCAGTGCTTCTGCCCCGGATCGAGGTACTGGTTCCTGCCTGGTTTGCCAACGGGTTTTTCCAGTCTATGCTCTGGCCGCCCATGGTAAGGATCATGGCGGAGAACCTGGATGAGAACTGGTATCGGAAGGGCTGCGTATGGGTATCGCTGTCGGCTTCGGGCGCTACGGTCGTGCTGTATCTTCTGACGCCGCTGTTTATACGCGTATCAGGGTGGAAGACCGTATTTTATCTGGCGGTGGCGGCGGGAATCACGGCGGCTTTTGTATGGTTTCGGAATACAGGCAGGATGTTTGGGAGCAGGGATTCGGGAGACGGTGCGGCAAGCGAAAGAGACAGGAAAGCATGTGCGGAGGCTGGGGCATCAGGTGCACAAACCGGGATCAAAAGGGCGAAAGTGAGCGCATTGTTTGCAGGCGTGCCTATCACTGCGATCCTCCTGTCCATCGTACTGCATGGTATGTTAAAGGATGGGATTACCACATGGATGCCCGTCTATATGACGGAAATGTTCGGCATGAGCAGCTCGCAGTCCATTTTTTCCACTGCCGTGCTGCCCCTATGCAGCGTGTTTAGTACGCTGCTGTCTTCGGCGTTTTTGTACAGGCTGAAAAACGAAGTGCTTACCGCGGCACTGCTTTTTGGAGCCAGTACCATTGCCGGGATTTCCATGCTTGCTGTCTACGACAGCCGTCCGGCGGTATGCGTAGTGATGATGATGCTGATTACGGGGTGTATGTTCGGTGTGAATTTGATGCTGATCAGCCGGCTGCCTGGGCATTTTGCAGGCCGGGGAAATGTTTCTACGGTTTCCGGAATCCTGAATGCGGCTACCTATGTGGGAAGTGCGTTGTCCACGTATGTCTTCGGGGCAGTGGCGGAAAGCGCAGGATGGAAGACAGTGGTGGCCTTATGGGGGACGGCGGCTTTGGGAGGTACCTTGCTTCTGCTGTCCGGTATATGGAAGTGGGGCTGCTTTGGCAGTGCGGAGAATACGGCGAATGATTTTCAGGAATAGCGGGTGGATCCGTTATCGCAGATAGAATGAAATGATGATTATAAGGAGGCAGGGATATGAAAATGGAATTGGGTATCAATACGGATTTTGAGAGGGAGTTTGTGAAGATCGAGGACATGAAACGGAGTCTGGAGCAGATTGCTGCGGCTGGTTTTTCCCACATACACTGGTGTTATGAATGGGATGGGGATTATATTTATGCCGTGTCAGAGATGAAACAGATACGTGAATGGATGGAAGAATATGGCCTGAAAGCGAAGTCGCTTCATGCAAGCAAAGGCAGTTGCAAGGAAACGGAGGCACGGATAGGGGCGCATTATCGGAAAGACTACGCTTCGTTATTGGAGCCAAACCGCATTGCCGGGGTGGAGCTGATCCAGAACCGGGTGGAACTCGCACATATTCTGGGGGCAGGGGAAATAGTGCTGCATATGTATCTTCCTTATGAAGAATTTGAAAGGCAGCCTGGTTTCAAGGAAATATTTTACAATCAGGTATACCGTTCCCTGGATGAGCTGATGCCGTTCTGTGAGCAAAGAAATGTTCGTATCTGCATTGAAAATCTATTTGAAGCGCCAGGCGCTTTGCAGATAGAGCAGTTTACCAGGTTGTGTGGGCGCTATCCGGAAAAGTTTCTGGGACTTTGTCTTGACACTGGTCATGCTTATCTGGTGTGGGGCAGGGATTTCGTGGAAAAACTGGTGTATCCTTTTCGGGACAGGATCTACTCCGTTCATCTGCATGACAATCTTGGGTGGGGAGAAAAGCCAGGCTGCGGTGATGCGCACCGGATACCGGAAGATATCGATTTCCCCTGGAAAGAATTGATGCCTGTATTAAAGGATTCAGCCTATGAAAATCCGCTGGTGCTTGAGGTGTGTATGCCGGCAGGAGATAAGCCGGAAGCGTATCTTAAGAGAGCCTATGCGGCAGGGCAGCGACTGTATCAGATATCATGACGGAAATTAGGAAAAGATTCCCTTGCCAACTGGTTACCCGCCTGAAAGCCACAGTACCCAGTTGGCATAGTATTTCCTGGCTTGTTTTACAACAGGTGCGCATCTTTCTGTTTTGTTCTTTACTATATAGATTCTCAGAGCATTCATAAAGTTTCCAAAAAACAATCAATAATATAATTGTAGCTGTAATCGCGTTATACATATCTGAAATTTTACAGTCATTATTTACATTTATGTGAGATTTTGCTAGTATAGAGGATAGAAAACATAGAATCTGTAATTTAAAAGTGGCATGGGATTAGGGAATATCTCGAAAACGGAAGAAGGTGTTCGGGCAGATGGCAAGACATATAACAGATTTGGATATTGGTGATTACCGGGGACTGAAGGATTTGTGTTTACAAGATTGTAATGATATCAATATACTGACAGGAAATAACAACAGCGGTAAGACAAGCGTGCTCGAGGTGCTTTCAGGTATAGGGAATCCTGAGAGTATCCTGACATGGGTAAAAATGTGCAGACTGGGCAGGAGCGGAAATTATTATGCGGGAATGTTAAATTTGTTTCCAGTGGATTCAGATGATATGGCAATAAGATTTGCTTTCCAAGATTCGAAAAGATATCGGACAATCGAACTTGAAGCAAAGATTCGGGAAGAACGCATTTCTGCAATGGATATTGAAATGATAAATGGTCATGATAGTTGCTCTGATTTGGAGGAGTGTAGTACAAAGATAGGCACATATTATGAATCAAAGTGTCTTCACTTGGAAGTGTTATATGGTCTTAACGAGATGGTGGAATATGATATATACGATTTTCAGACAAGAATTCCAGCAGACCAATCCGTAAAGAAGTCTATGCCCATAATCTATGTATCGCCCTCAGAGCACACAGATGGAAGATTACTGCTGGATGAGGTGATGGAAAGCCCGGCTCTATATCAGGAGCTGATGAAGATTTTACGCAAGTTTGATGACAGTATTATGAATATTACCAAATCAGGCAATGCTGCGGAGTATATTGTTTTATCCACCAAACACAAGAAAGCAGTGCCGCTCAGCGCATATGGAGACGGAATGAAGAAAGCGCTTGTATTGCTGGCGGCGGTAGTGAAGGCAAAGGATGGGATATTGCTGCTGGATGAGTTTGAGACAGCGATCCACACGTCTGCGATGAACAGCATTTTTTCATGGATATTGCAGAGCGCCCAGACGCTGAATGTCCAGGTGTTCCTGACTTCGCACAGCCTGGAGGCGATCGGCAAAGTACTGCGGTGTGATCCTGAATTGCAGGATAAGATCAACTTATATACATTATACAATAAAGAAGGAGAAAACCTTGTGAGAAAGATGAGCTGCATGGAAGCGGTCGAGGCACAGGATGATTGGGGTGTTGAGTTACGGTAAAGAATGCGATAATCCTCTGTGAGGGGTCAACGGACTATACCTTATTACAGTTCTATATGCAAAGGGTGTGCGGATGGCAGGATACAGAGCGGAAACAGACAGGGCAGTTTCGGATAGCGGACCAGAAATCAAGACGCCTGCATAAAAAGACAGCTACAGGCAGCAGCAGTCTCACGATCGCTGCAACAGGCGGCTGCAGCAGAATGGCGGAAGGTTTGTCAGCGGTATTGAAAAAGAACTTTTTAGAGTCTCCGGTCGATGACAATTACTTTCGATCCATTGTCATTATTACGGATCATGATGATCCTGGTACAGAGAGTGAAGTCATACAAAGTATAGAGAGTGTTCTGGCACAGGATAAGGTAGTTATTCAGGGTGATGTAAAAAATAATCATTGGTCTGTGTGTGAAATGGAGACACAAACAGGCGATAAGATTCAGATCAATCTGCTGCTTATGGTAATACCGTTTGAAGAAAATGGTGCAATGGAAACGTTCCTGCTGAATGCGATCGCAAGTCAGGACGCGTACGATAAGGCGATCATAGACGACTGTAAAAACTTTGTGGATCATACGGATCAAAACCGCCGCTATTTAAAAGGAAGGCGTTTGGTCACGAAAGCGAAGTTTGATGCGTACTTCTGTGTGAGAACGGCGGCGGAGCAGTTTCACCAGAGAAGGGATATCATCAAAAATATCCCGTGGGAAAATTATGCCGCGATACAGAAGGACTTTGCCCTGCTTAAAACGATCACGGATCCGCAGTCTGCGGGAACTGGACAGGAAACAGGGAATAGCTGAAACAGCAGGTCAGAAGCATGAAAGAAGAAATGAATATAGAAAGGAAGAAAAAACAATGGCAAACGACAAGAAATTAGTGGAGGCGATCACCTCGATGGAGGAGGATTTCGCGCAGTGGTACACGGACGTGGTGAAGAAGGCGGAGCTGTGCGACTACTCGAGCGTGAAGGGCTGTATGATCATCAAGCCCGCGGGCTATGCGATCTGGGAGCAGATCCAGCAGCAGCTCGATGCGGCGTTCAAGAAGACGGGCGTGGAGAATGTGTACATGCCGATGTTCATACCGGAAAGCCTTCTGGAAAAGGAGAAGGATCACGTTGAGGGCTTTGCGCCGGAGGTTGCGTGGGTGACACATGGCGGACTTGAGCCTTTGCAGGAGAGACTGTGCGTGCGCCCGACCTCGGAGACGCTTTTCTGCGACTTTTATAAGAATGAAGTGCAGTCCTACAGGGATCTGCCGAAGGTATATAACCAGTGGTGCTCCGTGGTGCGCTGGGAAAAGACGACGCGTCCGTTCCTGAGGAGCCGCGAATTTCTGTGGCAGGAGGGACACACGGCCCATGCGACGGCACAGGAGGCAGAGGAGAGAACGATCCAGATGCTCAATGTCTATGCGGATTTCGTGCGGGACGTACTGGCGATTCCCGTGGTAAAAGGACAGAAGACTGACAAAGAAAAATTTGCGGGGGCGGAGGCTACCTATACGATCGAAGCGCTGATGCACGACGGCAAGGCACTGCAGTCAGGGACAAGCCACAATTTCGGGGACGGATTTGCCAAAGCGTTTGGCATTCAGTTCACGGACAAGGACAATACACTAAAGTACTGCCATCAGACTTCATGGGGACTGTCGACGCGCATCATCGGCGCGGTGATCATGGTACACGGTGATGACTCCGGCCTGAAGCTCCCGCCAAAGGTGGCGCCGACGCAGATCATGGTCGTTCCGATCCAGCAGAAGAAGGAGGGCGTGCTCGACAAGGCGTATGAGTTAAGGAGCCGTCTGCTGGAGAAAGGCTTCCGCGTGAAAGTCGATGATTCCGACAAGAGCCCTGGCTGGAAGTTCAGCGAGTGCGAGATGCGCGGCGTTCCTTTCAGGATCGAGATCGGACCGAAGGATATCGAGAACAACAAGTGCGTCTTTGTGCGCCGTGACACGAGAGAGAAGATCGAGGTGAGTCTCGACGAGGTTGAGGCGAAGGCGGCAGAGCTTCTCGACACGATCCAGTCAGACATGTATGAGGCGGCAAAGAAGCATCTCGAGACCCATATCTATGATGCAGTGACGTGGGACGCGTTCTGCGATACGATCAACAACAAACCGGGATTTGTCAGAGCCATGTGGTGCGGCGACCGCGCGTGCGAGGACAGGATCAAGGACGAGCTGGCAGCGACGAGCCGCTGTATGCCGTTTGAGCAGGAGCAGCTTAGCACCACGTGCGTGTGCTGCGGGAAGCCGGCGAAAAAGATGGTTTACTGGGGCAGGGCGTATTAGAGTGTAAAATGTGTTGAAAAAAGTGCAAAAACTTGCATGTAAGCGCTTTCATTTTCCTTGAAAATAAGATATGATTAGAGTATCAAACAAGGGTCTGCAGAAAGACGGAAAATAAATTTTGGAGGGATCATCATGAACATTTTAGTAATCAACTGCGGAAGTTCTTCACTCAAATACCAGCTAATCGACAGCGGTACGGAGGCTGTGCTCGCAAAGGGACTCTGCGAGCGGATCGGTATCGATGGCAGCGTGCTTACCCATACGCCTGCCGGCAAAGATAAAGTAAAGATCGAGACGCCGATGCCCAATCACACCGTGGCGGTCAAACTGGTGATCGACGCGCTCACAGACGCGGATCACGGCGTGGTGAAGTCGCTTGACGAGATCAACGCGGTCGGACACCGCGTGGTACACGGCGGCGAGAAGTTTGCATCCTCTGTAGTCATCAATGACGAGGTGCTGAAAGCCATCGAGGAGTGCAATGACCTGGCGCCGCTCCACAACCCGGCAAACCTGATCGGCATCAATTCCTGCAAGGAGATCATGCCGGATGTGCCGATGGTGGCAGTGTTCGATACGGCGTTTCATCAGACCATGCCGGAGAAGGCGTATCTGTATGGACTTCCCTATGAGTATTATGAGAAATACAAGGTCCGCCGCTATGGTTTTCATGGTACGAGCCACGACTATGTATCGGCGAGGGCGGCAGAGATCCTTGGCAAGACAAGGGATGCGCTGAAGATCATCGTATGCCATCTGGGAAATGGCGGTTCGGTATCGGCTGTGGATCATGGAAAATGCGTCGACACCTCAATGGGACTGACACCGCTCGAGGGGATCATCATGGGGACGCGTTCCGGCAGCATCGATCCGGCGATCTGTGACTTTATCTGCCAGAAGGAGCATCTGACACCCGCAGAGATGAACAATGTCCTGAACAAAAAGTCGGGCGTGCTCGGTCTGTCACAGGTTTCGTCTGATTTCAGGGACATCGAGGCGGCGGCAAACGACGGGAACAAGCTTGCCAGAGTGACGCTGGATGCATTTTACTACAGTGTGGCAAAGTACATAGGCGCGTATGCGGCTGCCATGAACGGCGTGGACGCAATCGCGTTTACGGCGGGCGTCGGTGAGAACAATATCTCGGGGCGCGCTGAGATCGCGAAGTATTTAGGTTATCTCGGAACGGAGATCGACGCGGAGAAGAACAATGTCAGAGGCGAAGACAGGGTGATCTCCACGGATGACAGCAAGGTAGCATTGTTATGTGTGCCGACAAACGAGGAGCTTGCGATCGCAAGACAGACGGTGGCACTGGTGAAATGATCCGTTTCTGATCTGAATAAGGTAGAACAAAGAGCCGCTATGATGAAATATCATAGAGGCTCTTTGTTATGCACGCGGGCGCCTGTTTGATCAGCGCGCAAGGATATCCAGTTTCTTGTACGCCTCAAGCCGCTCATGGACCAGATCCCATGTCAGTTCTGAGCAGAGAAAATCGTAGTCGCTCGAGATCCGTTCCAGCTCGGCTCTGATGTGCGGGACTTCCTCCAGCTTGTCTGCGCCTGTCCGCACATAGTAATCCGGCAGCAGCGCACCGGCGATAATGCCGGTCTCCGGGTCTGAGGGTTCCTCCTCCTGGCTGAGGGCGCAGAGCAATTCCAGATGGCTGTTCAGATAGGCGTCGATCTCAAGATGGACGCCCATCATGCCATTCAGGTCGAAAACCTGGAAGGGCGCACCGCCCGGAACTTCGATCCCGCTTCCCCGGCCCCAGAAATCCGGGCTGTCTCCCAGCTCATACAGCGCATCGCACAGATCCTTCAAACCGTTAAATTCGTCCTCTGTGGGCGGCTCCTGAAAAGAACTGAACACGGTATCGACAGCCCAGCCCAGACGGGACAGGGCTTCACAGCCGGGAAGGACAGAGAGACGCTCTCCGAGCTTTACCAGTCTGGCGAGGGAGAGCAGTCCCCACACACGGATCTGGGCATCTCCCAGGGAATCCGCCATCTCCTCCACCGAGGATGGAATGCGGTTGTACAGCAGGGGTTCCTCCTCTAGCTGTCCGATGCGGTCGGAACAGTCGTCTATGAGCGCATCGCCAACCTCGTCATAGACGTCGTCGTCGGCACTGTAGATGGTGTCGGCGCGGCCAAGCCATAGCTGGGCACGATCCAGGTCGCCTGCCTCCATGGCATCCACACCTGATCGATAGTAGGCTCTTGCCAGCCCTGCCCAGTCCTGATCTTTCTGGCATTCCTCGGCGGAACGCACTTCATTTTGGATCTTATGGAACATTTTTCACATCTCCTTTCGTATTTAGACATATATTCTCGAAGAAATATCCTGCGCAAATGTCTGCTCTAATTATAATTCTTTCGTATATGATAATCAATTACTTTCTATTGATTGACGAGAATGTAATATATGCAATTCAAAACGGGTGAATGGAGGGGGATTAGTGTGAATAATAACAAATTTTCAAGGTAAATTTAGTATAGTTTATACCATGAAAAATTGATAAAAAACTTGTATACTATATTTTATAGGTAAATGATATCGCTATGTAGCACATCAATGCAGGCAGTGTAATGTTAAAAAACTGTTCCTAAGGAACAGTTCCTGGTACAAAGCCGATGAAGGTAAACAGTATGTCTATATGGCAATATTTTTTTAAAGAGGAGCGTGCTCGAGCACATTGAGGGTGCGCATATCAAATCAAACGGAGGTATGATTATGTATTATGTAGGTGTGGATCTGGGAACTTCGGCGGTAAAGCTTCTTCTGATGGAAGGAACTGGAAAGATCGCGAACATTGTATCTAAGGAGTACCCGCTGTATTTCCCCAACCCGGGATGGAGTGAACAGAAGCCCGAGGACTGGTGGAGTGCCGTGAAGGAAGGATTGAAGGAGCTGACAAAAGACTGCGACAAGTCGCAGGTGGCAGGCATCAGCTTTGGCGGTCAGATGCACGGGCTTGTGATCCTTGACAAGGACGACAATGTGATCCGCCCCGCGATCCTGTGGAATGACGGCAGGACACAGGAGGAGACAGATTATCTCAACAATGAGATCGGGAAGGATAAGCTGTCAAAGTACACGGCAAATATCGCGTTTACAGGGTTTACAGCGCCAAAGATTTTGTGGGTAAAGAACAAAGAGCCGGAAAACTTCGCAAAGATCAGCAAGATCATGCTGCCAAAGGATTATATCGCATACATGCTCACAGGGAGCTTCTGCACGGACGTGTCCGACGCGTCGGGTATGCTCCTGTTCGATGTGGAGCACAAGTGCTGGTCGCGTGAGATGATGGAGATCTGCGGGGTGAACGAGTCACAGCTTGCCAGGATCTACGAGAGCTATGACGTTGTCGGGACATTGAAGCCCGAGGTTGCGGCGGAGCTTGGACTTTCCGAGAAGGTGAAAGTGGCGGCAGGCGCGGGTGACAACGCGGCAGCGGCGATCGGAACGGGTACAGTCGGCGACGGTATGTGCAACATTTCCCTAGGAACAAGCGGGACGATCTTTATATCCAGCAAGAATTTCGGCGTTGACAAGAACAACGCGCTTCACTCCTTTGCGCACGCGGACGGCAAGTACCATCTGATGGGCTGTATGCTGAGTGCAGCGTCCTGCAACAAGTGGTGGATGGAAGAGATCATGCAGACGACGGAGTTTGGCAAGGAGCAGGCAGCGATCACAGATGACCGGCTTGGAAACAATCATGTCTACTTCCTGCCGTATCTGATGGGGGAGCGCTCCCCGCACAACGACGCCAATGCGCGCGGTACTTTCATCGGTATGACGATGGATTCCACGAGGGCGGATCTGTATCAGGCAGTACTCGAGGGCGTGGCATTTGCGATCCGCGATTCCTTTGAGGTGGCAAAGAGCCTTGGCATTGATATCCGTTCGTCCAAGATCTGCGGCGGCGGCGCGAAGAGTCCGCTCTGGAAGAAGATCTTTGCCAATGTGCTGAATATCCGTCTCGATATCATCGAGAGCGAGGAGGGACCAGGCTACGGCGGAGCGATCCTCGCGGCAGTCGCGTGCAGCGAGTATGCTTCCGTGGAGGAGGCAGCGGCAAAGCTTGTCAAAGTGGTCGACAGCGTAGAGCCTGACGGGGCGCTTGCAGCGCGCTATGAGGAGCGCTACCGCAAATTTGCGCAGATCTATCCAACAGTGAAGGAGCTGTTTCCAAAGATCTCCTGACATTGATCGTTTTACATAGGCTGACAGCGGCAGCCCGGGGTATATTGAGGTATATCCCGGGCTGCTTTTATGCACACGGGCACCCAGAGGAAGATTGTCATTTTCCGAAATATATTCTCTTCATGATTGATAGTTCTCGACTTTTTATTGATATGATGGTATGATGATAATGATAAAAAACGGACAGCGTTTTGAGAATTCTATATATTATTTCGTACAGATCTACAAAGAAGGAAGAATTCATTTTCCATCGAAGTCCAAAGAAAAACAAGGGATAGGGAGATTGTGTCTGATCTGATCGATGCGATTTGGCGTGGAATCCCCATGCCTGTAGTTTATACATCAGAGCTGCAGAATGGTGGTCTTATGATTCCGGGATCAGAAAGCTGGTTATTGCATCTGATAAGATTATGAGCTGGAAAACGATCCCTGGTTTACATCTGTGGACGATCATGAAGTTTCGGTTCAGTGATGCGCTGCGGGCATACGGGTATTCCTAAGGCTGGAGCGCGATCACAAGATAAGCAATAAAGGATAAAAAGAAGCAGGAAAGAACAATGTACAGTTGGGAAAAATTATTTGACAGCGTAGCGCTGGCGCGGGCGAAGGCGATCGACAGCAGCAGGGTTACGATCGATAAAAAAGACGATACACATATTGACGCGGCAGTCATGTCGATGGGGCGGACAGAGGTGGCGATCACGCTCAGGGACGGCGCGCCGTATATCATGAAATGCAAGTGCCCCAAGGCGAGGAGCGGCAGGAAATGCGAACATATGGCAGCAGTGCTGTATAAGATCGAAGAGATCAATCATGCGGGGACGAAAAAGAGCGCGCCGGCGTCAGAACAGACGCAGACGGATATTCATGATGTCCAGAAGCTGTGGGATACGGCGGTGGCGCAGGATCAGGCAGAGGAAAGACCAGCCGGGCAGGATCAGCTAAAAGAGAAACCAGTGGCGCAGGATCAGGCAGAGGAAAGACCAGCCGCACAGACGACCGGGGTAAAAACAGACGAGCCGGCGCCCAAAAAGCGCGGCAGGAAGTCGAAGGCACAGCTCGAGGCAGAGCGCCTTGCCGCCGAGGAGGCTGCGGAGCAGGCGAAAAAGGAAGAGGCAAAGCGGCGCATCGAGGAGCGCAAGGCGCAGAAGGCGGCAGCGAAGGCAGACCGCAGGCGCAGGCGTGCGGAGGCAGAGGAAGCACAGCGAAGGGCGCGCGAGGAGGAGGCAGCGAGGAGGGCTGCGGAGGAAAAGCGGCAGCAGGAGGAAACTGCGCGCCGGGAAATGGAAGAGAAAAAAAAGCGGGAAGAAGCCGAACAAAGAAAGAGAGAGCAGGAAGAGGAAGCAATGAGGAAAAAGGAAGAGAAAGTAAAGGCAGCGATCGCGAGAAAGAACGAGGAGGAGACGCAGCCTGCAACCGCTTTGGCACCGGCAGTGCAGTACCAGTATTTTGATATCGACGCTCTCCGGAAACAACTGGAATTTCCCAAGGAGGTACTCGAAAAGGGGCGCGAGTATATCGCATCCAGGACAGTGATCGTGGAAGGGATCAATGTCGGCTACTATGAGCAGATGGACGATATGGCGGCTCATGTCACTGCAGTGGCAGAATATCGCAATCGGCAGTTTCGGGTCGATGTGATCTTCAACAGGGATACGATCCTCCGGACAGACTGCGGATGTCCGCAGTGCGGCCGCTCCTACGGTTATGGCTGGTATTCCAGGCAGAAAAGCAACTGCGCGTTTGTCTCTGCGGTGCTCTCCTACACGCAGGCGTACATGCAGCAGATGGAGGTGGGGGATGCGACGGACAAGCGGGGAGCGATGCTGCTCGCTGACTTCCAGCGCAGTCACACGAACCAGATCGTGGCGAGCGCGACCATGCAGGATGAGGTTCTGAACCTGTCGCCAAGGCTCGTGCGTAATAACGACGGCCTGCGTCTTTCTTTTAAGATCGGGATCGGGAAGCTTTTTGTCGTAAAAGACCTGATCGAGTTCTGCGAGCAGGTGCGCGGTTCTGAGACCGTGCAGTACGGGACGAGCACGAAGCTGAACCAGAATATCAACAATTTTAGTCCGCGCGCGAGGCAGTGGTACGATTTCCTGAGCAAAGTCATACAGGAGGAGGAGGATCTGATCAACCGCATCAGCGAGATGCGTTACTTCTATTATGAAAAGAAGCGAAAATGCTCCGATTTTGAGCTGTACGGATGGCGGCTCGACCAGTTCTGTGAGATCATTGGCGATGATGCCATCGAGTATGAGGACAAAGGCGCTGACAAAAGGGGAAAGGCACAGCTCACCTGCAAGGAGGGAACACCGAAACTCACGATGCAGATCCGAAAGAGCAGCCTTGGCAGGAAGAAAGAATTTCACGGCATCGATGTGTCCTGCAATATGCCGCAGTTTTATATCGGGGCTTCCTGTGCGTGCTACATCAGGGACGATGTCCTGTATAAAACGGACATTGATGTCACAAATAAGATCCGACCGCTGCTGGACATGTCAGACGGCGGGCATGTCGATTTTCAGATCGGGCGGGGGAAGCTCACGAATTTCTATTATTCCATGCTGCCGCAGCTCGAGGAGGTCTTCACGGTCATGGAGGAGGACAGCGAGGAGATCCACAGATATCTGCCGCCTGAGGTGGAATTTGTATTTTACCTCGATTCTGCGAATGGCGATATCACCTGCCGCGTGACAGCCCGGTATGGGGAAAAGGAGTGCTCCGTGGCCGAATCCGTGATGTCCGATCCGGTCACGACGTACTATGAGAGTTTTCGGCTGGAAGGGCGCGAGCGCGAGATCTTCTTTCTCGTAAAACAGATCTTTCCGTATGTCGACAAAGAGCGCGACCTGTTTTACTGCGACTGCGAGGAGGACAGCATCTATGAGGTGCTCAACAGCGGCGTGGAGCGGCTTGCCGAGCTTGGGGAGGTGCGCTGTACGAACGCTTTCAAGAGTCTGAACATCGTCCGCAAGATGAGCATGTCTGTCGGCGTGTCGGTGTCGAGCGGCCTGCTCGATCTGGAGATCGACACGGAGAACATCAGCAGGGAGGAGCTGCTGGACGTGCTCAAGGGATACAGGCTGCGCAAGAAGTATTACAGGCTGAAAAATGGCGATTTTGTCAATCTGGAGGACGAGAATCTGCAGATGCTAAGGGAACTGATGGACACGCTGCACCTGCCGCCCAAGGAGTTTATCAAGGGCAAGATCCATCTGCCCATCTACCGCACGCTCTATCTGGACAAGCTGCTCGAGGAAAAGGAAGGACTGTACACAAACAGGGATCATACTTTCCGCGAGATGGTCAAGAATTTTAAGACGATCAGCGACGCGGACTACGAGGTGCCCGCAGGCTTAAAACGCGTCATGCGAAGCTATCAGAAAAATGGCTTTAAATGGCTGAAAACACTGCAGTCCTGCCAGTTTGGCGGGATCCTTGCGGACGACATGGGTCTTGGCAAGACGATACAGGCGATCTCGTTTTTATTGTCGGAGAAAAAGAAGGGCGTCACTTCGCTCGTCGTCTCACCGGCTTCGCTGGTGTTCAACTGGGGCGAGGAGTTTGAGCGCTTTGGCTCGGGATTGAAAGTTCAGCTCATCACAGGCGACCAGCAGGAGCGCCAGAAAAAGATCGAGGAGTATGCGGATTATGACGTGAGTGTCACTTCCTATGATCTGCTGCGGAGGGATATCTCGTATTATGAGGGCAAGAAGTTTACTTATGAGATCATCGACGAGGCACAGTATATCAAGAATCACACGACGGCGGCGGCAAAGGCTGTAAAGGTCATCGACAGCCAGATGCGGATCGCGCTGACGGGTACGCCGATCGAGAACAGGCTCAGTGAGCTGTGGAGCATCTTTGATTACCTGATGCCGGGATTCCTGTACAGCTACGAGGTCTTCAAGCGCGATATCGAGACGCCGATCGCCAAGTACGACGACAAGAATGCCATGGCGAGACTCCAGCGGATGGTCGGGCCGTTTATCATGCGCCGCTTAAAGTCGGATGTGTTAAAGGATCTTCCGGACAAGCTCGAGGAGGTGCGCTATGTCAAATTTGACAAGGCACAGCAGACAGCTTACGATGCGCAGGTAGTGCATATGCAGGAAATGCTCGCAAGGCAGGATGACGACGACTTTAACAGGAACAAGATGAAGGTGCTTGCCGAGCTGACAAGACTGCGCCAGATCTGCTGCGACCCGGCTCTGTGCTTTGACAATTACAAAGGGGAGTCCGCGAAGCTTGATTCTTGTGTGGAGCTGGTGCAGAGCGCGATGGACAGCGGACACAAGATGCTGCTGTTCTCCCAGTTCACATCGATGCTCGATCTGATCAAAAAGCGCCTCGATGAACAGGGGATCGCTTACTATGTGATCACAGGCGAGACCTCCAAGGAGAAGCGTCTGCAGCTAGTGAAGGCTTTCAATGAGGATTCTGTTCCGGTATTTCTGATCTCCTTAAAGGCAGGCGGTGTCGGACTCAATCTGACGGGGGCGGATGTTGTGATCCATTATGATCCATGGTGGAATATCGCCGCGCAGAATCAGGCGACCGACAGGGCGCACCGCATCGGACAGACCAGGAAAGTGACAGTGTATAAGCTGATCGCAAGGCACAGCGTCGAGGAGAAGATCCTGAAACTGCAGGAGACGAAACGCGATCTCGCGGAGCAGGTCATGAACGGGGAACTCGGACAGCTCGGCAGTATGAGCAAGGATGAGCTGCTGGATCTGCTGCAGGGATAGCGTTCAGACGGCAGGGCGTTAACGCCCTGCCATTATGGATGGGGCAGGGGTCCGCGCAGGTTCTTGGTGTTCTGCATGCGGAACTGCTTCGGCGTGATGTTCTTGTATTTCCGGAATGTCTTGATCATGTGGCTGCAGTCGGAGAAACCGGCAGCCTGGCTGATGTAGGTCATGTCGTAATCGGTGAAGAGCAGCATGTCCTCTGTCTTGATGACGCGGATATACTCAATGTACTCCTTGCACGAACGCCCGTAGATCTGGCGGAACTGTTTCGCGAAGAAGGAGTAGCTCATATTGCAGCGCACGGCGAGCTGCTCGACTTTCAGCGGCTGGTCGGAGTGCGCGTCGATGTACTCCGTGATGGTCTCGATGGAACTGCCGCACGGCGGGGAGATCTCGTAGGAGGGCGTGAATCCGTGTTTGCGCCAGATGCGCAGCATACTTACCAGGATACAGTTGAGGTAAGAGTACATGATCATATAGTGTCCGTAATGCTTGTCGTGCGCTTCCCGCGCACAGCCGCGCACATATTCCAGAACCGGAAAACCTGTAAGCTCCTGCGCGGAGAAGAAAAAGGAGACGCCGGGATCCTCCATCGCCTGCAGAACCGCACTCTTGAGCTGGGGAACATATCCGATGTTCTCGCGGAAGCGGTTCAGGTCAAATTTGATCACATAATAGACCAGGTGCTCCTGCGCGCCGGGTTCATTGTAGATGGCATGGATGCTCTTTGGCGGAAGGGCGGCCATGTCTCCGGGATGCATCAGATATTTTTTCTGATCGCTCTCGATCAGTGCAGTCCCCTCGAGCATCAATATGATCTCCATGTAATGATGCCAGTGTGAACGTATCGGAAAACTGTGTTTTGCCGTGTCAAACAGGAAAGCTTCATAGGGGGAGTTCAGCAGATCTCCCGGCTCAAACAGGTTGTACATGGTGCAGTGCCTCCTGGCAGTCTTTTGACTGGAATCTGATAAAATGTTGAACGGTTTCATATTGTCTAGCTATTATATCATGTGCAAATAAGTTTTTCCAGCGGAATTTTTAAATTATGTCACATACGGCAAAGCGCAGGAAAATATAGATAAGATTAGCGTTTTCTATAGTCAGCAGCGCATAAAAAACAAAAAAAGTGCAAACATAACAAGGGATGCAACAATTTGTATAAATTGTTGCATCCCTTGCTTACATTATATATATCGGTGGGAATTTCCAAAACTTTAGTCTTTTCTCCAAATTTATTCAATTGCAAAATCCCTCATACAGTTTTGGGTGGCTGCGGCTGCCGTCATCGTGCGGTTCACAAAAAACCGTGACCTGTGTTTGGCCATGGCAGATTTTTTCAGATAAGAATGATACTGCTTTGCGCCGTCAGGCAGCAGTACGCTGGTAGATGCTGCGGTACACATCATCTTTGTCGTCCTGGTCGATACACAGGTAGCGCTTGGTGATGGAAAGGGAAGAATGGTTAAAGATGACCATGATCACGACAGGATCGCTTCCCTGTTTCCACGCGTGATATCCAAAGGTCTTGCGCAGGGAGTGGCAGCTAATATGCCCGTCAATGCCGACCGCCCTGGCCGCGGAAGTGATCATGCGGTATGCCTGTGAGCGCGAGATCGCCGCGCATGGTTTCTTTGGACTTGGAAAAAGATAGGGATTTCCCTCTTTATACATCTTTGTTCTGGTCAGTTCGTCGCAGTATCTTGCGAGTGTGCGCCGCACTTCTTTATTTAATAGGATCCTGTTCTCTTTTCCGGTCTTGCCCTCCCTGACCGTGATGTGTTCCTGGACGCGCCCATTCTGAAATACCTGATCGTAGGGCAAATTTAGGATATCGCTGATGCGCAGGGCTGTGTTCAGCCCCAGGATGATAATGGCATAATTGCGCAGATTTGGCTTGGTATTCTGATAATAGTTCTTGAAATCCTGCAGTTTCTGTAAATCTCTGATCGGTTGTGTTGTACTCATAATAATGATCCTTTCCTTGAAATGGTTTTGAGGAACTGTTCAGTTCCTTGCTGCTCCTTCAGCCCGTTTATAGTACGGTATTACCTTACTACGAATGGGCTGATGATGCAACAATTTATACAAAATGTTGCATGGGCAAGGCGGCACATGACAATCCTGTAATAGTCATGAAGACAAGGAGGTTCGGATCATGCTTAGACTTTCTGTAAACAAAGACGAGTATCTGATGGTGGGAAAAGATGTCAGGATCACATTTCTGGGCGGAAACGACAGGGCGATCAAACTGATGATCGATGCTCCAAAAGAAGTAAACGTGGCGAGAGGCAAGGCGATCGAAAAGAGAGCGGCAGCCCTGGCAGTAAATGCCGAGTCCGGCATCGGGGGCGATCGCCTTTGATGAGACGGTAATAACCGCAGGCGTCTATGCCGTAAAGGCGCCAGAGGTGTGGAGGTCTGCGGATATTATAGATCGTGGGCGGTGCCGTATGGGCATCAATCCCGCGAAAACAACTGAATATGGCAACAAAAGGCGGGCAACGGAATGCCCAGCAATGGGGAAACACAGCGTTTCTCCGGATTACACGGAGGTATATTATGGTAGTACAACACAATCTTAGAGCGATGAATTCCAACAGAATGTTAGGTATCACGACGGGTCAGTTATCCAAGTCGTCAGAGAAGCTGTCATCAGGCTACAAGGTAAACCGCGCGGCGGACGACGCAGCAGGGCTCTCGATCTCAGAGAAGATGAGAAAGCAGATCAGGGGTCTGACTCAGGCATCGGCAAACGCTGAGGACGGCATCAGTGCAGTGCAGACAGCAGAAGGCGCGCTGACAGAAGTTCATGACATGTTACAGCGCATGAACGAGCTGGCAAACAAGGCGGCAAACGGCACAAACTCCGTATCCGACCGCCAGACGATCCAGGACGAGATCTCACAGTTGACAACAGAGATCGACCGTGTCGCGGAGACGACCAAGTTCAATGAGACCTATCTGTTGAAGGGCGACGGTACAAAGGGAACAAAGACACTGGAAGCGCATGATGCTGGCCTTGCCGGGAAGCTTGATACAGTCGGAAACGGCAAGTCGAAGTTTACGGCGGATGCGCTCAAGGCAGGCGATACGGTAAAGATTGGCGGGACAGATTATAATATCGTCGGATCACAGCGGACAAATGACTATCTGAATATGAAAACAGCAACAGCGGCGGTCGGTGATGTGATCGAGCAGGATGGCGTAAAGTATACAGTAACTACTGCCGTGGCAGCAGGCGGTATGTCAGCCGCAGCAGGAATTGCTGTAAAAGATTCTGCAGGAAATGCGATCACGTTGACAGTAAAAGAGGGCGCTACACTGACAGATAAGAATACTGTAGGCGGTGGCACTGTCACGCTTGTAGGCAGTGATACGATTGATATGTCAAAAACAGCCGCGCATGCCGTTCCTACCTGGGCTGCAGGTGACAAAGTAGTCGATAAGGATGGCGTGGAGTATACTTACGTTGACACTACTAAAAATGCATTTTTGAATGGTGTAAAGTACGGAACAGCCGGATTTTATAAGAGTGAGGGAAACACGGCAAGCGATACGGCGTATACGGCTGTGGCGGGGGACACATATACAATTGCAGCAACAGGTGAAAAGGGATCTTTATCGAATCAGGGAATTCAGACAGTATCTGATATCCAGGATGCTATTAAGGCGCTGGCAGATGGAAAGTCAGTTGAGTTTTATGACAGTGCAAATGCCACGGCAGAAACCTTTACAGTAGGTGTTACGACAAAAGCGGACGGCACAAAGATGACAGCGGATGATATTGCGGAAAGAGTGAAGGAAGGACAATATGTAAAAGTTGACGCTAGTTATTATTATGCGGTTCCTTCCGCATCTGAATCCAAGACAGACATTTCTTTAAAGAAAGCGTATGAAATGATGGCAAAAGAGCTGGAAACTGCCAACAATATAGGTGCAGATGCTGATAAACGCTCATCGGTGAAGAATAATGGTGATGGTACATTTGAGATCACACAGGGTAAGGTTGAGATTGACAATTCTCTGACATTTGCACTCCATGTAGGTGCGGATGCAGACATGACCAACAAGATCGGTGTGGAGATCAAGACGATGTCCTCCGCAGGACTTGGCGTGAAGAACCTCAATGTCGTTGACGATGACGGAAGCTCGGCAACATATGCGATCGATGCGATCTCGGATGCAGTTGCGACCGTATCCGCACAGCGTTCACTTCTCGGTGCAGTCCAGAATCGCTTAGAGCACACGATCAACAACCTGGATAACGTAGTGGAGAACACGACATCGGCAGAGAGCGCGATCCGTGATACCGATATGGCTACAGAGATGGTGAAATACTCAAATGCCAATATCCTTTCGCAGGCAGGGCAGTCCATGCTCGCGCAGGCAAACCAGGGTAACCAGGGTGTACTTAGCCTCTTAGGTTAATCTGCCATAACGATCGGGCAGGGAAGTATTCCTTGCCCGCGCGCCAGCACCCGTCAGCACTGGCTGGCATGTCCTTTTGGGTGACGCGTGCACGCAGAAGCCGTCCTAAGGGCGGTTTCTGCCGTTAAAAGAAATCAATTGGGGTCACGAGCTACTGAAAGCTCTGATCATGTGAAAAAAAAGTATGGGCAGCCTTAAGGCTGCCATTCTTTTTTGGGAGCACATTCCCGTGCAGGGGAGAAGGTCATTCCCCGATCCGATTGAAGTGGCATTTCATCAGGAAGTGTGATAAAATAAATATGATTTTTGAGGGTCTGTAGGAAAAGAGTGGGGGAAAACGGTATGACGAATCTGGATAGGCTGCTCGGCGAGATCATTCGGGAACATGTGTATATACAGACGCACAACTTTCCCGATCCGGATGCGATCGCGAGCGCATACGGACTGCAGAGACTGCTGGAGCTGCGGGGTGTCCGCGCGACACTATGCTACAAGGGAAAGATCGACCGCTACAGCACCGGAAAGCTAGTGGAGCTTATGGGGATCGAGCTGCTGAATATCGATGACCTGCAAAAAGTGCTCAGCGACGATGACGAAGTGATCCTGGTGGATTCCCAGAAGGGAAACTCGAACATCTTTGACATCACAGGAGACGAGATCATCTGCATCGACCATCATCCGGACAATGATCTGTTCAAGTACCGTTTCAGTGATATCCGCCCGGAGATTGGCGCCTGTGCGACCATGATCGCGCAGTATTTCTTCGAAAACAATGTCCCAATGGACAGAAAGATCGCGACAGCATTGACATATGGTATCCGCATCGATACCAACAATCTCAACCGCGGCGTCTCCAGACTGGACATAGAGATGCTCTACCGCATGTATGACGACTGTGATTACAATATCATATCCATGCTGGAGAACAGCATCCTGTGCTTTGAGGATCTCGTCGCCTATTCCAAGGCGATCTCGAGCATCGAGGTCCATGATGACATCAGTTTTGCGGACACAGGGAGAGACTGTCCCGTCATTGCGGACATCTCGGATTTTATGCTCGCGCTAAAGGAAGTCACGTTTTCTGTCGTGTATTCTGCCAAGGATGGCGGGATCAGGCTTTCTGTCCGCAGTGAGGGAACGGCGCTCGATGCCGGCAAGGTGATCGCAAAGGCGCTTGAAGGCATCGGAAACGGCGGCGGACATGCTTCCATGGCAGGCGGTTTCGTTCCGTTTGACGGCGATGTGCAGGAGAAGGCAGTGCTGCTTGACGACATCAAGGGAAGATTTATTTCAGTGATCCAGGAGATGAGAAATTTTTGAAAATATATTGACAACCGGAATGGGGTAGTGTATACTTGATTTCGGTTAAGCGCCCAGATAGCTCAGTCGGTAGAGCAGAGGACTGAAAATCCTCGTGTCACTGGTTCGATTCCGGTTCTGGGCACTGCGCGGGTGTAGTTCAATGGTAGAACACCAGCCTTCCAAGCTGGATACGTGGGTTCGATTCCCATCACCCGCTCTCCATGAATATCACGGATCTATTTTGAAAATCTGATAAAAAAGGGTTGACAAAATACCTGATATCATGTAAGATATAAAAGTCCGATGCGGATAGGCATCGGAGAATGAAATGCGATAGTGGCGTAGTTGGTAACGCGCGACCTTGCCAAGGTCGAGACCGCGGGTTCGAGCCCCGTCTATCGCTCTTGAAAAGCCTAGAAAATCTAGGCTTTTTCCTATTTGTGTTGCATTTCGTGTTGCATACCTTCAAAATTCGGCGATATTATATCAATGTATGACTTTTTTGTTTTGTTGACGAATACAGTTTTGCATGTTAAAATGCATATATTCGTGAGAAAAAGATAATGCGGTATGCATTTAGGGGAGGTGGTAGAATGGCAACGTCTTCATTTGGAAAGCAGTATAAAGTACAACGAGAGAAAGCAGCAGATTTTGTTGAGGAAATGAGGAGAGCAGTAACTCCAACATTACGAGGTGATTTCCAAACTCGTTTAGTGAATCTGTCACAGGATAAAGATTTAAAAGCTGCTATAGAAAAGGCTCTTAATATTGTATGAAAAAGCCTAGGATTTCTAGGCTTTTTCTATTTCATAATGCATATCCTCAAAATGGGATAGCGTCATGTCGGTATATTTTTTCTCGTAATCTTTAATTGTACCCCGGTAGATTGCCTTTAATGTCTTGTCGGATGACCAGCCGCCACGCTGCATGATGTACTGGTCTGGTACGCCAATCGCGTGCATTATAGATGCCGCATAGTGCCGCAGGTCGTGAAACCGAAAGCTGGGCACATCAAGGTGTCGGAGCGCCCTCATAAAGCGGTGTGTTACCTGGTCGGGATTGAGATTTACAATCCTTCCCTCTTTTGGGCATTTATCTATTACAAACTGTGGCATCTCAACGGTGCGCGTGCTGGAAACTGTCTTAGTAGTCTTAATCACCCATTCGTCTTTGCCTTTGTCCACCATAGCACGCTGAATTGTGATGGTATTCCCATCAATGTCCCCAGCGTACAGCCCGCATACTTCAGAACGTCGTAGCGTGCCAAATGCGGCCAGATAAACGGCAAGCTCCATATCTTTATCGTTCTCGCTAAAATACGCGACTACGGCCCTAATATCGCTGTCAGAGGGCACATATAATTTATGCGGTACAGCCTGGGGGAGTGTGATCCGTAAACGGATATCCGGCGCGAAGGTATCCAGAACGGCCCGGATCAGTCCATAGGCATTCTTCGTACTCTTGGGGCTGTGGTCTTTGGCAAATGTGTTCACCCAGCGCTGGATATCATCGTTAGTGATCTCGTTCAGCTTGATATCCTTGATGTCTGTGTAATTATAATTTTGTGCTCTGCGGTATTCGCGGATCGTTGACGGTGAAAGTACATTGTTCTTCAGGTCACAGTAATTCCCGATGGCGTCATACAGGGTATATTCCGGCAATGCTTTTTTCTGTTCTTCTTTTTGCATTATGTACTGTGTAGCTTTGTACTCTGCCTCTTTTTTGGTTGCGGCCGTAAAAGACTTGTATTTCCTTTTGCCGTCCTCCATGCGGTCAAAGATCAAGCATCTGTATGCGCCTGATGGTAGCTTCTTTGCAGTAGCCATAGTATCATTCCTCCTTAAACCTTAAAAAGTGTATAAAAATAACAGCCAGCGCATTTTTACGCTTGCAGGCTGCTCCCGGAGATGATACAATATTTTCGTAGACAGGTATCATCTTCAGGATATCTATCAAAAGCCGTTCGGTGCTGGTAACACTGGGCGGTTTTTTCATTAGTTGCGACGTCGCAATCGGTTTACGAGAGCAAATCTGAAATAGTAATGTTCAAATCTTCGTAAATGCAGACAGGTACTTTATCATTAAAGTTATACTGATTTGATTTTTTTCCTTTTTCAAAGTCGAACACTGTAACAGTCTGCGTGTGCGGGTTTACAATCCAATATTCACGAACACCGGCGGTACGGTATTTAAAAAGCTTGATGTTATAGTCATTTTCCGGATTAGACGGAGAAGTAATCTCAATGATCCAGTCAGGAGCGCCGTTACAGCCTCTCTCGTCCAGCTTGCTTTTGTCGCAGATAACGGAAATGTCAGGTTCAACGTAGTTTCGGTCATCTTTATTTAGAAATACGGCAAATGGTGCCGGATAGACTTCACAGTCGCCGTTATGATTTTTAATGTATTGATGAATAGCAGATACAAACTCCGTGATCAGCTTTTGGTGCAGCCGCATTGGCGGCGCCATCATATACATCTGCCCGTCAATCAGTTCTGCCCTCTGGCCGTCTGGCAGGGCGTAGATATCATCTGTTGTATAAGTTCTTTCCTGTGCTAATGCCATAGGTAATTTCTCACTTTCTTTAAATATTGCTAACTTTCAAATGATTCAAAGCTGAATTCTAACTTCGGAATTTTGATTTAGTTTATCCATGTATGTATATAAAATAAGTGTGCCGTTTCTTATCAGTTTCTTTTTGGCTCTTCCGCCGATCATAGCACTATCAAAAGTTGTTCAGTGTTTGTAATATTGGGCAGTTTTTAAGTCATGTCGCGGACCTCTCTGCAAGCTTATTTTGTAAGGCTGTGGCATTTCATAGACGCCCCATTTTGTGTAGAGACAATCCGGGTTCTTTTCAGTGGGAGCCGGTTCAAGGTACCGTTTGGCGACAGCAATGATATCAGATGCAAAATCATGGATATCGTTGATCTTGTCTATAGGATGCCTCTGTTCCTTTTTGTTTTCGTCTGGCAGTATAAGAGTTTTTTGGGAAGAATACAAATTAATCCTGCAGATCCATTTTCGTGTGTTGTTTTTATAAAGGATTGCTAGGTATGAGCCGGTCTGCTTATGAGTTATATCATCGGTATTCAGTGTTCCCTTTAATATGTCTTTAATGAAAGTGAGAGCTTCCCATTCGCGATCTGTAGAAATGCGTTCCTCATCAGGCACAGAGGAGGTATTGTCAAGTGCAAATTTGATTTTACTATTGACAGTTTCATTTATATATTCTTTTAACGAGTTTTTCAGTATGGGTTTAAATTTTTCAATAACGGCCTGTGTTTTGGCGCCTTTATAAAAAGGCTGCAAAAAGAGCTTTACAAAATCGCCGGAAGGGTTATTTATTTGCTGTTCAATATATTTTTTAAAGAGTGTATTGTATTTCAATATAGAGGCAGTGTTTAATATGTCTTCAACATCAAGAAATTTTTTATGAAATTTTTCTATTTGCTCAATCTGTCCATCTTTGAGATTGAGCAGATCAAATTCTATGAAAGGTTCTTTGTCCATTTTATTAGGTTCTTCAAGATCAGTATATATTTTATAGTTGAGTCCGTTTGTCAAAATCGCAAATTTGGCTGGCGTGGTGACAAAGTAACGAAAAAGTTGAGAACTGTGCTTGTCGAGCTTTTTTGTTATGGATTTCGCCTCTATTAATATGACTGGTTCGTTGTTTACTAGTATTGCATAATCGACCTTTTCACCTTTTTTGATGCCCACATCAGCAGTATATTCTGGGCAAAATTCCGTTGGATTAAAAACGTCGTATCCCAGAATCTGAAAAAAGGGCAGTATGAGTGACATTTTTGTTGCCTCTTCAGTTAGTACGTTATTTCCTACTGTAGAAAAACGTTCTGCCAAAGCGTTGATATCTTCTGAAAATCCCATTGTAGTTCTTCCTTAGCGTTTGATTTTTCAATTTTTATTTAATCCTGTGAAAGTTTCCCAATTACCTTACCCATGCACCCCGCACTTTCGTTTAACGGGATATTCCTGGCAGCAGGATTAAGGGAAATAAGTTCTGTCTCGCCTAGTTTTTTCACAAAGCTTTCACCGTTTACCCTAAATATGCCAACCTCACCAATTTCAACATCATCTCTCATTTCTACAAGGAGTATATCTCCATCATGATACAAGGGCTCCATACTATTTCCGTTTACTCCGATCGCATAATCGACTTTTCGGTACTCAGGTGTGTTTGGTATCTCAATACGTTTTGTGGGCGGCATATCGAAGATAATCTGCCCTGCACCTGCGGACGCAACACGATAGTAGTAGTTGATCAGGCGCATGTCAATGTTTGAAACTTTATTGTTGTTATGTTCAGTGGTTTCTAAAGGTTTTATGTACTCAGATTGTTTCTGCAGTTCTTTCATCCTGTCAATTTCTCTATTCAGTTCGTAATCAATATAATTTTTTCCTATATCATCAAGAGAACGATAGCTTTCAATAACACTCCATTCTTTATAAGTTAAATCGTTGTCTGATGAAAATTCTTTTACCATATCGCATTTATAAAATTCACATAATTTTATCAGCATTTCTCCAGATGGTTCCGACTTTCCAACTTCCCATGAACTAAATGTTGATTGAGGGATTTTGAAATGTTCATATACATCTTTTTGACTATAACCAGCTTTCAAGCGTAAATCTTTTAATTTATTTGAAAAGTCTTTGTTGGCCATTTGTTTACCTCCCTAATAATTAAGTGTGCTCTCGGAAACTCGAAGTCCTTATTTTACAAGGTCTCCGCAATTTCCAAGATTTTAGTTTCACCTCTATTTTTATTGTTATTTTGTAACATTTTTCATCTTCATATTTC
>JAETQI010000042.1 GCA_021770755.1 Lachnospiraceae bacterium | reverse complement strand
TTGAAGTCTGTGACTACCTGTTTCGCACCATTGCGTCGTTAAAATTTCTAGACGATGCCACCGCATCGCCGTCGAAATTTTGCCTAGCACTGGCACGAACCATGCAGCCCCATACTTCAATTTCTAACTGGATGGAGTACTAGAGCGTGTTTGAAAAATCATTCCCGCCATCTGTATAACGACGCGTATGCGTCATATTCACCACTTTGCGTGATATTTGCACCGAATTCAGTCAACATAGCCCACTATGCCTCCTTCATTCGGCCAATCATCTGAAAGATGATTTCATTTCCCACAAACTGTGACGCACATCTGACGGAAAGCATTTTTCAAACACGCTCTACCGCTAAACATTCGATTAACTTTTATTATTCATCATATAAATTGCTTACTTATAAGCTCATATCCCCACACTGAAGGCTTTATATCACCCTCGGAAATTAACTTGTGGATTGTTTGTTGTTCTTCAAATCGTCTTTTGAAACTATCTTTGCCTACACAGTACAATTCAATATGAATATTCTGATTAACACGAACCAAATACAGTTTTCCGTTTTTTTGCTCTATATGTATCTTACCGGGAAGATACGTTCCTGTATATTTCTCAAGTTCTTCTGGTGACAGAAAAATTTCCCCCGGTCTGTATGAAACAGGTGCTTGTTTATTATGTAAGATTGCAGCAATGCCATTCCCGAAACGATATTGATCTAATGATTCTGTATTCGATATAACGATAATGCAAATATCTTCATCAAAATAGTATTGGGTATAGGCAGATACACCAAGCATGTCTCCACCATGTGCATACTTAATCGTTCTGTCTTCCTCATATCGCTCTAACCCATAACAATAATTGTTTTTGTTTTCTGACAGATAGATCCCATATGCATTTTCCGATAAAATTTTCCTGTTTTTAAGGCATTCATACCAGTTTTGAAGGTCATCACAATTCGTAACCAACGCACCTGCGCCAATACTATATAAATTATTTGTATAAGGTACTCTGACCAGTTTTCCGTAATCATGCATATAATTGTTTGCTTTGTTTTGAATAATAATTTGACCATTATCGAACATAGTATTATTCATTCCTATTTTCGAGAAAATGTTTTCCTGCAAAAAATCATTGTAAGTCTGCCCTGAAACATATTCAATAATCCATGCAAGCAAATTATAATTAGAATTATTATATTCGAATTCTTTCCCTGGCTTCTTTATAGGCTCCCTAATAATCCAGTTTCTAAAAAACTGTTCCTTATCATAAGGCTTTCTATCCTCGCCCACATAAAAATCATCTTCAAAATTGTAATTATTATGCAGTCCCGACGTATGGGATAAAAGATGATGAATTTTTATTTCCGAAGGAATCTGCATGTTTGGGGGCAGATACCAATTTGCTTTTTCATCAAGTTGCAACAATCCTTTGTCATACAAAATCATAATTGCAAACGCTGTAAACTGTTTGGTAACAGAGGCAACCGTAAATTTTGTTTCCATTGTATTTTTAATGCCAAATTCAATATTTGAATATCCGCGACAAGTTTCAGATAAAATTCTTCCATTCTGTATAATTCTTACAACGCCAGAAAAATCCCAATAGTTCATTTCTGCGGTAATATAGCTTTCCAATTTTTTTTGAATCTCTGTCATAAAAAATCTCCCTTGCATATTTATTTAAACTGTTGATACAAAAATATTATACTACTTTCACATTTTTTATCGCTACAACAAGTTCTCGATGGATTCAAGAGGCTTTTTCATAAACTCTAAGTACTCTTTGCACTGTTGGCAGCTTTGTATATGATTACAAATTATTTTTTAAAAAAATAATAACTCATCCGTATGATTTTATGGTATCCTTTAAGGAAGAATCTTCTTCCCATACTCGCCGCTCCGGGCGTCCGTCAGCGCTTGCTGACTTTCTTCCTCTGGACGCACGTGTGCAATCGAGTAGGGAAGAGCCTTCTTCACTACTCGCCGCGCCGCGCGTCCGTCAGCGCTTGCTGACATTTTTCCTCTGGACGCATGTGTACAATCGAGTAGGGAAGAGCTTTCTTCCATACTCGCCGCGCCGCGCGTCCGTCAGCGCTTGCTGACTTTCTTCCTCTGGACGCCCGTGTGCATAAAATATAGAGCATATTCGAAACATACTCTGACACACAAGAGGTACAGACATGAAAACTATCCACAGCATAGAATTTCACACCGGAAGCAAGGAAGAATTATTTCCCGGTTTCGCGAATGATTTTCCCTACATTGCTTCAAGGGCGGAACTCGACAGATACACAGGGCGATATGTGCCATGGCACTGGCACAAGGCTGTCGAGCTTTTTTACATGGAGAGCGGCTGTCTCGAGTACCATACGCCTGGCGGAAGATTATCGTTTCCCGCCGGAAGCGGCGGCATGGTAAATTCCGGCATACTCCATATGACAAAAGCAATGTCCCAGACAGAAAAAAATATCCAGTTGCTTCATATCTTTGACGGCTCTCTGATCGCCGGGGAACAGGGGAGCAGGATCGAACAAAAATATATCACCCCCATTGTGATGGCTCCGCAGATTGAGCTGATCCCCCTTTTTCCAGACAATGCGGCAGACGAAGGCATCTTAAAACGGATCGTGGAATCATTTCGCTTCACTGAAAACAGCTTCGGATATGAAATAAAACTGCGGGAATCCCTTTCGGAAATATGGCTCCTGCTCTTTGAACGATGCCGCCCTGTACTGGAGAAAAAAAGTAAATACAACAAAAACAGCGATAAACTAAAGCTGATGATGACTTACATCCATGAGCATTACCCGGAAAAGATCGCGATCCCGACGCTTGCGGCAGCGGCATATTTAAGCGAACGGGAGTGTTTCAGGGTGTTTCATGACAGTTTGCACATGACACCTGCAGCGTATATCAAAGCTTACCGCCTGCAGGCCGCCTGCCAGATGCTCGCGCGGGGACAGGAACCTGTCACGGCGGTCAGCCACGCCTGCGGTCTTGGGAACAGCAGTTATTTTGGTAAAGTCTTTCGGGAATACGCGCACTGTACACCGTCAGAATATCGGAAAAAATGGCAGGATCGTGATATCTGATGGCAGGATAGATATATTTTTTCTGAAATTTCTGCAGTATTATTATAGTAAGAAATTATTATGAACTGCAGGAAAATAGCGGCATATACTGCGCGCTCCAGAAAGGAGTCCATATGGAATTTAACAGACAGACCGCCGAACAGGCTCTGACAAAAGCATCAGAATCCAATCCGGGAGCATGGACAGACCATTCCCGCTATGTGGCCGAAGCATGCCGCAATATCGCGCTGCACTGTGAAGGTCTATGCGCCGAACAGGCTTATCTTTACGGACTGTTACACGATATCGGGCGCTACGCCGGCGTGAGTTCAGAGAGGCATCTGATAGACGGTTACCGCTACTGCATGGAACGCGGGTGGGAAAAAGCGGCGCAGATCTGTATCTCCCACGCGTTCATGATACAGGACATCGATACCTCCATCGGAACATTTGACGTCAGCGAGGAGGATTACCAGTTCATGAAAAAGTTCGTCGCAAATGCGGTCTACGATGATTATGACCGCCTGGTACAGCTATGCGACTCGCTGGCGCTGCCGACGGGATTCTGCCTCCTGGAAAAGAGATTCGTGGACGTGACGATACGGTACGGCGTTCACCCCGCGACAATAGCCCGATGGAAAAAAATCTTAGAGATCAAAGAGCTGTTTGAAAGCAAGACCGGCTGCTGTATCTACACCCTGCTTCCGGGCATTGTCGAGAACAGCTTTAGATAAAGATCTATAGATCAGTTCCCGCCAAGCCACTTCACATACTCCGATATCACATCGCTCGTCTTGCTCAGATAGATGCACTCCTTGGCGAGCGTGATATCGTCCGTGATGATATTGTCCACATTGAGTCCGATCATGCGGTTGATGCTCTCCTGCGTGTTTACCGTCCAGGCATAGATCTCCTTCCCCGCATTGTGGACATCCGAGACAAGACGCTCCGTGACGCTGGACGCCTCCACACTGAAATGATCCGCCGCCGAAAGCCTGTTGATATCCCCGTAAGCAAGACTCATGACATACACTGTCTCGATCCGGCCGCTATAATATTTCACTTTCTCCAGCACATCGTAGACCTGCGACGTGACCACGCACTGATCCCAGAACCGCTCTGCTTCTATGATCCCTGCCACCTGTTTTTCAAATTCATGCTCGTGCCCTGTCGGCTTGATCTCGATATTCAGCCGAATGTCATTCTTTTTTGCAAAGTCGATCACCTCTGTCAGCAGCGGAACCTGCTCGCCCGCATAAGCACTGTCCAAAAAACTTCCCACATCAAGCTGTCTGATCTCGTCATACGCCATCTCCCATGTATTGCGGTCAACCCCCGCAGTGCGCTGGAAATTTGTGTCGTGCATCACAAAAATCTGCCCATCCTTACTCTGCTGAATGTCCAGCTCGATCCAGTCCGCCCCAAGCGCCTTTGCCCCCTCAAAAGCCGCCATCGTGTTCTCCGGATAAAGCACAGAAGCCCCGCGGTGCGCCGTCACCTCCATCGTGCGGACAAACTCGATCTGAATATCCACTTTATGATGATAGACACCGTACAGGTAAAAACAGCCGCACACCACCGATACGGCAAACAATGCGCCCTCCACAGCATACCGGACCTTTCTCCATCGGCTCGTCTCGTGAGATTCCGGCAAAGGGACATGAACCATCTCCTCCTGCTGATCCTCTTTATGTCCATAATACAGGATACTGATGCAGGCATAGCTGAGCGGCGTGCCAAGCGCAGACAGGACCAGCAGGGAAACAGCCAGGTAAACCCACACGACCGAAGCCGACACGATCCCAAACAGCTTTAATCTGGAGAACCATCCACCCAAAAGCGCCGCGATCCACACGCCTGCGATGACAAACACCACAAACAGCACAGAGACCCCAAGCTGTATCCCCAGCAGGGCAGCCAGATCCCCGATCCGGCTCCTGCTGCCAAGCCCCACGCTCCTCATCCGCGCTTCCTTAAAGCTGCAGCCCTCCAACGTAAAATAGTGAAATGCATACAGCCATCTCAACAGCAGGAATCCCAACGCCGCCATTGCGCAGACAAACAGAATCAGCAGATGCCAGTTTCCCCTGATAAAGTCCATGATAAACTCCGGAACCGCGATGCTGCCCACAAAACCAGACGCCACCCCGATATTCAGAAACGGTATCAAAAATAAGACCACAAATGCGACCAGTATATTCTTTCTGTGAAAGACCCGGGCGGCATTGCGCACCGCAAACCGCGCAGTCTGCACCAGATCCGCCTTTTTCCCCTGATAAGACTGGTCCAGCAGGAATATGACAGCCCCGATATCGATCATCGAATACACCGCCATACAGACAAACAGCACCAGCAGCGCCGCGATCGTGAGAGGATCCGTCAGGAAGGACAAAACATTCTCGATCGTCAGATATTCATACCCCGTCAGTCTCATGATCCCGTTAAAGATCCCCCAGAAAACCGGCGCAAAGATTGTCATGGACAACAATTTGTATAAAACTTCAAACTCCGCCATCGTCCGCCAATTTATCCAAAGCAGACGAAACACACTTTTCATCTTCCTCATAACCAGCCCTCATTATCATTATCATGCCCCAATGAACATTTCTTACTGCCGCACCGCATTGGGATAGATCCGCTCCATTCTGGCATCGCCAAAGTGCTCGTCCATCGACTGCTCCCACCCATGGACTGCCGCCTTCCCGTCAGCGCGCGTATCATACCGCACCAATGCCAGTATAGAAACGCAGATATTGAGCGCCATAAACACCATGAGCGCGCCCGTGAGCACCCATTTTGTCCGCCTCAGGACAACATCGATCACGCGCACCACCCTTGGGTACAATCCCTTGATCCACACGACCGCCGCGATCCCCCAGAAGAAGCAGTAGAGCAGGTTGATCCGCCCTCCCAGATTAAACGGCATGGCGCTGTAATCCCAGAAAACCTTTCCAAAGACGATCTCCGTGAAGACGCTGCAGATGTATTCATAGGCGCCGCCCAGGAAAACACCAACCCAGAAAATATAATGCTCCTGTTTATCCCTGTCCCGATACAGAAGCACCGTCACAAGGGCGATCGCAAGCCCCCAGACGACGCTGAAATCGCCCCATACCAGACTGCTGCGGCTCATCCATACACCGGACGTCATCCGGCAGAACAGCGTCTCCACGACATCCCCCGCAAACGCCCCGATCACAAACAGCCAGAATACCTGCACAAAACTGCATCTCTCCCCGGCCTTATCCTGTTCCTCGTCCCTCTCTGACAGGATCGAAGGATACGACCTGCCCATCCGCTTCTCGATATGTCCTGAAATGTTCATGGCAAGCCGGAACGTCCACCGCTGCAGCGTGTGGTTCCACCCGAGCAGCCGCGGAAGCTTTTCCTCTATATGATAGACGGACATGAAGGAACCCATAAAATCGATCAGACCGACCGCAGTGAGTCCCCATATGACCGACTTCCCGACGATCGCGGGCAGACTGCGGTAGAACCCCAGCAGCATTCTGTTTCCATAGCGCACAGCCAGAAAGCCGAGCAATCCCCACAAAAAGGAGTACTGCAGGCAGATATACCCGTCAAAATTCCATCTCTTTCCAGTGTAATCCCACCATTTTTTCCGCTTCATCTGTTCCAGCATCTTACCGGCAAACCACTCCACAGCAGTCGCCACCACCATGCTGCCCAGAAAGAGAAACAGCGCGTCATTCCTTAACTCCTGCAGGAAAACCGTCAGGATCACGCCTGTGAAGCCATAGACAAAACAGAACGGCCCCGACGCGAAACCGCGATTCCTGAAATCCTTCATCCTGACAGTCGCAACCGCCGTCTCAGCGATCCACGCCAGAAACGAGTAGGCAAAAAAGATGACCGCGACTTCATAAAATGTATGGTTCATTCCGCTCCTCCTCCGCCCTAAGAAATTAAATCACAGTATATCACCTGCCGGCTGTCATATTCAAGAGACTTTCTTTAAAATATCCTTAAAAATCTCCTAAATAAATCTAATACTGATACCGCTTACGGTATTTGAAGAACAGGAAGACCGACAGGGCAAGCGCCATCAGCTCCGCCGCCGGCGTCGCCAGCCAGATCCCATTCACGCCAAGGATCAGCGGCAGCACGATCATCGTAATCAGCATGAACACGAACGACCTGGAAAATGCGAGCACAGCCGAGACGATCCCGTTGGACAGTGCAGTGAACATCCCGCTGGCAAATATATTGAATCCGATAAAAAGCAGCGCAGCCGTACAGATCCTGTTTCCCGTCACCGCCAGATCATAGACCGGATTGTCCGGGCGGGCAAACACCGATACCAGCGGCCTGGTGAGCATGAGCGATAACGCGACCGTGGCCACAGAGATCACTGCGATCACTTTCAGGCTCACAGCGACCAGCTTCTTTAGTTTCTCATGATTCTGTTCCCCATAATAAAAGCTCAGCATCGGCGCCACACCGTAAGAATATCCTGTGTAGAGCGAACTGGCAAACATCAGCACATACATGATGATCGTGACTGCCGCGACGCCGTCCTCCCCGACATAGCGGAGCATCGTCCAATTGAACATCATCGTGATGATCCCCGTGACAAGCGCCGTCGCCATCTCCGAGCACCCGTTTGTCGCCGCACTCACAAGCACCCTGAACCGAAATGACGGTCTGCGGAAATGCAGCAGATTCTTCTTCTGGCTGAACACAAACAGCCCCACGACCGCCGTCACAGAATACCCAAGCCCGGTCGCGACCGCCGCGCCGCTGATGCCCATGCCAAACCAGGCGATGAACACATAATCGAGCACCATGTTCAGGACACCGCCCGCGACAGAACAGATCAAAGAAAGATCCGCCTTCTCGCTGGCGATCATATAGAGCGTAAAGTTGTTCATCAGCAGGATCGGAACGGTAAAGATCAGATACCGGCTCAGATACTCCACGCAGTACCCCTCCACATCAGCCGAGAGGTTCATGCCGGCAAATATGTGATCCATCGCCAGATACCCTGCCGCGCACATGACGATCCCCACCAGGACATTCACCAGGATCAAAAATGTAAAGTCCTCCCTCGCCTCATCCGTCCTGTGCTCCCCCATCTTCTTCATGATGACCGCACTGCCGCCTGTGGCAAGCATGGTAGAGATCGCCGTGACAAGCTGAATGATGGGCGCTGTCAGATTGATCGCCGAGAGCGCGCTCGTACCGATCAGATTTGACACAAACAGACCGTCCACCATCGTGTAAAAGGACATAAACACTGTCATCGCGATCGTCGGCACCGCAAATTTCAGAATATTTTTCAGTGTTACAGGTTTTGCATATACATTATTATTTTCCATATATTTCCCTCCAATCACCCGACAGACTCCCGGAATCTCCTGATTCCGAAGATCCATCTCGTATTTTGTTCCTGTATATAGCATCATAAACCATACAGTAACTGGACGGTCAATAGTGATCGAGAAAATTTTAAAAAAATGCATTCAAAAAGGGGATTCCGACAATTCTTTATCGAAATCCCCTTTCTCAGCACTTTTCACACAGAGAAACCGGAACTGACCAGCTCATCCAGCTCACTGCGCGCCTGCTCATAGCCCTGAAATACGATCCCCTTCATGCCAAGCGCCCTCGCAGTCTCCACGTTTTCCTCCCTGTCGTCGACAAAGACGCACTCGCCGGCAGCCAAGCCATACTCCGACAGCAGGTACTCATAGATATCGGCGTTCGGCTTGACCATTTTCACAAAGCCTGAGACCACTCTGCCGTCCACCCTGTCCAGGAACGGAAAGCACCCGCACTCCGTGTGAAGCGTAAACACATCCCTGGGATAATTGGACAGCAGATATACCTTTAACCCAGATGCCTTCAACTGCTCGATCCACGCTACCGCATACGCGTATGGCTCCACCAGCCTGCCGCGGTTGTCCCACACCAGATCGAACTCGTCGAGATGCTCCCTGTTGTCCTCACGGAAGTGCGCCAGGATCTCAGCCTCCTCATGGATGCCGTGGTCAAGCTCCCCCCACCAGCGGCTGCCAAACACCGTCTTCGCAAAGATCGCCTGTGTCTCTGCCGAAAGCCCCAGCTCCTCCATCAGCACACGCCAGCGGAAATCCACAAGCACATTTCCAATGTCAAATATCACATTCTTTATCATAATTCCACACCGTTTTTCTGCAGGAGCGCCCGTGCGCTCTCCACGGAATCCACGCCTGTCTTATTCTTGATCGGCGCAAATTCATGTTCGCGCACCACCTCGTAGGACAGACAGTTCTCAAACATATGGATCATATCGAGCACCAGCAGTTCGAACTTATAACCATTCGGAGACTCTGGTTTTATCAATACACCAGATCCGTTGATATAAGGAATCTTTTTCTCAACGACATGCACTGGCATCCTGTCGTTCATGATCTTCTCAAGCTGATCGACGCGGAACAGATAGTTTAAGATCACGCCAAAGTTGTAGGAGAGCTCGCCGTCTGCCTCCCTGGAATTGATGATCTCGTCCGTCATCTCATAGTACTCAACGATCGACGGTCTGCCATCCTCTAAGCAGAGCACACCGATCTTCTCCTGCGGATCCGCCTTCCGCACCACCTTCGCGCCGCTGACACAGCCCGAATCGATCGTCGCGCCGACAAACACCGGATCAGCGATCCGCTGCAGCACATTGTCCACCGCAAAGATATTCAGCCACTCAACGCCTCTCGCCTTCACATCCTTGAGGACGCCCGTCACCGCCATCGAATAGAACCAGCCGCCGTTTCCGTTGGGCGAGAGCGACAGCGAATCCGCCGCTTCCATATAGAGCTTCCCGTCAAAATCGACAGAAGGCGCCATCTCCTGCTTAAAAAACTTCACAAAGTCCCTCGGATATCCGAAATAATCCTTCTCCTCAAAAAAGGCGATCGTCTCGTCGTTGTTCTTGTCGCTCGTCATGACATAGAGCGGCACAAAACAGCCCGCCTTGTCCGTGACTTCCATCAGATTGCAGATCAGCCGCTCGAAAATATACATATCCTTCGTCAGACCGATATTGTACTTGCCCTTTGGTCCGTCAGAACCAAGGCGCGTTCCCTGTCCGCCCGCAAGCAGCACAGCGCCGACCCGGCCTGCCCTGACCGCATCCAGTCCTGCCGCCTCATACTTTGCCCTGTTTTTCTCGATCTCGGACACCTCCAGCGCCGACAGCGGCTCCAGTTTTCCCCGCTCCTGCGCAGTTTCCTCCTGTTTTGCCATATCGACGATCGACCAGTCGATCCTCTCCACCTGCGCGGCAAGCTTCTCCCTGCCCGCCCCGTCAAGCTTCTCATAAGCCTCTATGATGTGTTCCTGCCCATGTTCCCTCAATACACGAAAAAGTTCATCTTCCCTCATAGTCCACTGTTTCCTTTCCTCTACATTATGGTCCCGGACATCTGTCTCCCGAAAACCTGCACAAAATATATCCTGCATCATGCGATCCGTCTCCTGCCAGCGGCATATCTGCCCTGTATAGAGTTAGAGTTGTGCATAAGTTAACAATACTACATCTTATGTTTGATTGCAAATACTTCTTTCAACAGACTTATTTTAGTCTGTCCAGATGCCGCTCGACACATTCCCAGACAACATATTCCGGTTTTTCGGACGCTTTGGCAAACCCCGCCTCCGTCGCACTGTGATAGTCATAACCGTAGTCCGCGATCATCCTGTGATCGACGCCGCCCTTCATATAATAAGCAGTCTCCATATTGAGAAACTCACTGAAGGAATCACCCACGAGCATCATGGAGGACGCGATCTTCTCCGAATCCTCCACAGCCTGCTCCGGATAAAAATAGACCGTATCGACATACCTGGCCGTACATTTCGCTGTTGTCCCGAGATCGCCTGCATAGTCCTGCATATGTATATCAAACTTTTCCAGATCCGGCGTGATCTCCGCGCCGTAGCAGGCTTTCAGCAGATCGGACACCATGAACAGGCTTCCGACCATGTTCGCGTGCGTATCCGTCTTATAATACAGGGGATATCGCTCCCTGTTCTGCATCAGCGTATCTTTCACATAGACCACCTCGATATCCGTGTTTTCCTGCAGATACGCCGCCAGCAGATCCTGTCTTGTCGTCTCGTCGGCACGGCTGATGTATGACGGCATCCATTCCGGATACATCGTCTCTTTGTTGGGGATCAGCAGAAGCACAAATTTTGAACCGTTCTGCTCCACATACCGCTTCTCCTTTTCCAGATTTGCAGCGATGGTTTCAAGCTCCTCCTGTGTAAAATGATTATCACCTATATAATCGTGCAGCGACGTACCGTCATTCTCATTCTGATGAAACAGATAGCCGTTGTTTCCAAAAAGCACGACCGTGTGGATCCCATCAATATCCACATTGAGAAGCGCGGTCATCTCATCCTCAAACGCACTGTAATTCTCTGTTGATCTAAGCCGATCATGATACGCGTCGATCCACCCCTGCAGATCTTCATATGCTGTCCCATAATCAGGTTCCTGCGTTTTTTTCGCCTGCAGTGAAAATCCTTTTGCTATGTCGTCCACCCAGTCTGTACCATCGATCCTGTCATCAATCCGATCGCGATAGGACTCCGCTTTCCCATATCCCGCTTCCATCGCCTGGTCGATATACTTTCGTGCCCGATCTGCACTGCGCGGAACACCCATCCCAAGGTTTGACATGACACCCAGAATATACGAGGCTTCCCCGTCATCGTCTGACAATGTATAAAACCATGAAGCACTCTCATCATAATCCTGTGCCACGCCATCGCCCAGAAACAGCATCTTGGCATAAGTCGGCATCGCCCTGCGGTTCCCGCTCTCACACGCCTGTCTCAGATATGCGCCGGCTTTCTCCAGATCCGCCTCCATGCCGATTCCCTGAAAATAAAGCTCTCCTAGAAAATACATGGCGTCGCTGTTTCCCAGATCAGCAGATCCTGACAGCAGGGTGACGACATCATCCATATCCGCTGCCGGATCCGATACGATAAGCTCCAGCGCACGGTACAGTCCGCGGACCGCATCGTCGTTCTCAACCGGAACCGTCTCTTCGACCACCGTTTCATCATCCGTTTTACCGCTCCGCGTGAGCACCACGCACAATATGACAGTGACCAGTATAACAGCCACAGATATCATTAATATATTTTGTGATCTTTTGTTTATCATTGTCTCCACTTCCTACGCTAGAGCGTGTTTGCAGCAATTTTATCATTTCTTTTATATACTGTCAATAATATGCTGTCAATGATCGCTGTCGGTACGTTTTTGCCCAAATTTAACAAAATGATCATTTATTGCGATTTTTTTACGAAAATGAACATCTCATATAGACAAAAATAAAAAAATTTTGTAAAATAAGATTATTCAACACACGTTTCAAACGAAGAAGGAGTCTGCCATGGAATTTTTTTCAAAGGAGGAGGCAGATGTAATCGGTGAAATCTCTAACATTTCAATCGGATCTTCCGCTACAGCGATGAATCTGATGTTGGGACAGCCTATCACCATTACAACGCCACATGTCACTCTTGCACACAAAAATGATATTTTAGAGGATTATGAAAATTCCTGTATTCTGGTACGCGTGCAGTACACAGAGGGATTGTTCGGTACGAATATGCTCGTTTTAAAAGATGACGATGCCAAGATCATCACGGATCTTATGATGAGAAACGGCGGAACCGGGGAATACTCTCAAGGCGATATCACTCCCCTGCATATTAGTGCTGTTTCAGAAGCCATGAATCAGATGACGGCAAGCTCTGCCACGGCGATGAGTAAGATGTTTCAGAAGAAGATCGACATCTCTCCACCGTCTGTACAGCAGATCATTGTCGAAGACTATGTATTTCCCGACGATATCCGGGATGATCTTTTTGTCAAGATTAATTTTAAATTGAGGATCGGGAAGCTGATCGATAGTACGATAATGCAATTGTACCCTTTTGATCTTGCGCATTCCATTTACAAATTATTTCAGAGGAGGAACTAAATAATGGCAAAAAATGTTTTAATCGTAGACGATGCAGCTTTTATGAGGATGATGATCAAGGATATCCTGACAAAAAATGGCTATACGATCGCTGCTGAGGCAGAAAACGGAAAAATTGCTGTTGATAAATATAACGAAGTAAAACCTGATCTGGTACTGATGGACATCACCATGCCGGAGATGGACGGCATCCAGGCACTCAAAGGGATCAAGGCGATCGATCCGAACGCGGCAGTGATCATGTGCTCTGCGATGGGACAGCAGGCGATGGTCATCGAGGCGATTCAATCGGGTGCCAAGGACTTTATCGTAAAACCTTTCCAGGCGGAACGTGTTTTGGAAGCAGTCAAGAAAGTGATCGGATAATATTACATAACGAAAATGGTCTGAAAATCATTCAGACCATTTTTTATGCACAGACCTCCTACTCGATTCTACAACTCTTTATCCAACTCATCTGTCACGATCCTTAGGATCGCCTCCTCCAAAACCTTTTCGTCGGCATCATCACCGAGACTGTTCTTGTCGTCCTCGATCTCCTTCTGTGTCTCCTGCGCTTTTTTGTCCTCCGATATGGCGCGCATGATGCGGTTGGCATCTTCCGGCGAAAACATCGACATCGCGCCAGCCAGCATACCGATCGAATCCCTGTTTACCATCAGGCTCCCTCCGCCCTCCAGCGGGATCGTGAGCACATTACCCCTGTTGGACATGTCGCCGAGGCAGATCGCATTTTTCTCACTGTCACAAGTAAACACCACACCGTTGTATGTGATCGTATCGCCGTCTGCATAAGCTGCATATGGAAAAGAAGGTTTGTATGTGCCGTTGATCTTTTCCATATATAGATTGCGTTTCGTACTACCGGATTCCAGTACGCTCGTAAAATGCGTATTGCCGAACTTCTTTTTCTCCAGTGCCTCCTTTTCCAGTGCTTCCTTGCGCTGCTCCTGTTCCTCCCGGACTGCCTCGATATTCTTGTCGATCTTGGCGATCAGTTTGTCCCACTCCTTCACTGTGAAGCTCTCAGCGCCTATGGAAAAGGAAGGTTCTGTCTCCCCGTTTTCAAGTTTATTTGCGATCTCCTTCTTCTTCTCGCTGATGCAGCTCATCAGCTCCTGCCGGGACATACCGGCGATCTGATTGATATCCATCTTCACATTCCCCTTTCGTGATCTTTATTTTATATATCGGATGATCGCGCGATAATTCAATAAAAATGGAACGAAAGGCATCACACATATCCCTAATCAATCCATAGCAATCCGGAACACGACCGGATATTCCGACCGGACGGATCTCGTCTGAATATGCAGCCCCTTCTCATCACGGCTGAATACTGGTTTCTCGTCAGATCCCAGCACATCGACATCCCTGATGATCCCATGGAACAGCGGCAGGTGGCTTGCGTCAGCTTCCCGCAGGCTCTCGATTGTAACACTGCCATCTCTGGGATATCTCAGTACAGCAGCGTACAGGAAGCCGTTATTTACCGTAAAACGGATATCCTTTGACGTGTAATCTTTGTGGACGCCGTCCGCAAACTGTCCCTCCTGAATCTTTGTCGGTCCCTCCGCGGCGTACCGCCACACCTTCGAACCGTAGATCGCCTCCCCGTTGATCTCGAGCCATCTGCCGATCTCGAGAAGGATCTTTCTGTCCTCATCCGGTATCGTACCATCAGCTTTCGGTCCGATATTTAGCAGCAGCCTTCCATTCTTGCTCACAATATCGACAAGGTCGCAGAGGATCTCATCCGGTTTCTTGTAATCGTTATTTTCGGTGTAACACCACGAATTTCTCGCGACCGCCGTGTCTGTCTGCCAGAGAAACGGCTTTGCCTCCGCAAATTGTCCGCGCTCGATATCAACCACAGCCGTACCAAACTGGAACGCATCGTGCTTGTAATTGATCACGCCCCCGCCCCATTCTTCGGCACAGTTATAGTAATACGCTGCAAATTTCCTAAGATACGGTTTTACCGCGCTGTGCTCGATCCACCAGTCAAAATAAACGATCCTAGGATGGAACCGGTCAACGATCTCACAACAGCGCACGAGCCAGTCCTCCAGATACTCCCGTGACGGTTCTGGTTTTGAAAACAGATCGTGATGCTCCGGCTCCGGCATTGCTGGAAAATAAAAATCACCATACTTTTCATGTTCGGTTATGTCGCTCTCAAACTCCCTGCCATGCCCCATAAAGAACCAATGCTCGATCCTGTGCGAGGAGGCACCATTTATGATCCCCCGCTTTCTAGCAGCTTCGGAAAGTTCCCCGATGATATCCCTTTTTGGTCCCATCTCATAAGCATTCCATCTCGAGATCCCGCTCCTGTACATCTGAAAACCGTCGTGATGCTCCGCCACAGGCACGATATACTGCGCACCTGCACGCTGAAACAGATCCAGCCATCCGTCAGCACTGAACTGTTCGGCTTTAAACATCGGGATGAAATCCTTATACCCAAAATCCTTGTGCGCGCCGTACGTGCTGATATGATGCTCGTATTCATCCGATCCCTGTATATACATATTGCGCGAGTACCACTCACTTCCAAATGCGGGAACACTGTACACACCCCAATGAATAAAAATGCCAAATTTACAGTCCGCATACCAGTCAGGAACCCTGTACCCAGCAAGCGATTTCCACGTATCCTGATATTTTCCGTTTTCTATCACTTCATCGATCTTTCTTAAATATTCCTTTAACACTGATCTATCCTCCGTTTTCAACTAAAGGCCGCATCACAGCAGCGGCGAGAGCACTTTGAGCGCCGCCTGCATGATCTTATTTCCAACCGGACGCTTTGACCATGTGACGAGATCCATCTCCTCGCACTGTTCCAGCGTCTTTAGAAAATCCGCTTTCATATCCTTTATGGCATCCATCTCGCTCAGAAACACAGCGCACTCGTAATGCAGATAAAAGCTCCTGTAATCCGTGTTGATCGTCCCGCAGATCGCACACTCATCGTCCGCGATCACATTCTTGGCATGGATAAAACCGGGCTGATATTCATAGATATGCACGCCCGCTTCCATGAGCTTGCCGTAATTCGAGACATTCACCATATAGACATACCACTTGTCATAGATCTTTGGCACGATGATACACACGTCCACGCCGCTGAGAGCCGCATTGGCCAGATCCTCGCGCATACTCTGGTCGAGGACAAGATAAGGCGTTGTGATATAGATATAATCTCTCGCCTTGTTGATCATCCTGGTGTATGCGCCCTCGGTTGGATTGTGCGGATTTCTGTGAGGACCGCCCATGAACGGCTGGACATATCCCTCTTCAAGCACATGGATATTCGGTTTGTAATCCACGTCATTGATCTTAGCACTCTTGTTTGCAACACGCCACATATCAAGGAAAAAGCACGTAAAGCTGTACACGCCATCCCCGCAGAGCCGGATCCCTGAATCCTTCCAGTGCCCAAAGCGCTCGATATAATTTGCATACTCATCCGCCAGATTAAATCCCCCGGTATACGCGATATTGCCGTCAACAACCGTGATCTTCTTGTGATTCCTGTAGTTGAAGGACATCTTTGTCACACCGCGGTGGATCGGGTTGAAGATACACATCTCAATACCGCGGCTCTTGATATCCTTGCGGAATGCCTGCGTGTTGATGCGCAGCGTCCCAAAATCATCAAAGAGCAGCTTGACCTCAACGCCCTCCTTCACTTTCCGCGTGAGCACTTCCAGTATATCACGCCAGACCTTCCCGTCCGACACGATGAAATATTCCATAAAGATAAATTTTTTGGCATTTTTCAGATCATCCAGCATCGCCGCGAAGACATCCTCGCCCACGCGGAAATAAGTCGCTTTCGTATTGTTGTAGATCGGAAACCCTTCTTTTCGCAGATAGCGGCTGATCTGCACCTTGTTCGGGTGCTGCCGCTCCAGATCCTGCACGATACTGTCACCCTGTTTCAGACTCTGCATCATGTGATTGTCATTGTCTCTAAGACTCCTGAAATATCTGGAATTCACCCGCTTGCGTCCCCACATAAAATACAGGAACAACCCCGATACCGGAAGCACCAGTATGATGACGATCCAGCTCATCTTGTAGGATTCCGCATCATTTACCAGCGCAAATACCGTGATCACACTCACGATCTCCAGCATAAAATATGCGATGATCGAATACCGCATCAGATACATTCCCAGAAAGATCATCAGGGCGATCTGCAGAAAAAACGAGATCCCCACCGTGACACCCCGTATGATGCCATAATATTTACTTCGCACAATTCCCATAACAGTCATATCCTTCCCGCATTATCCGGAACTGTAAAGAATCAGAACGCACACAAAATTGTTCCAGATGCAGATAATGCGTAAACAGTAACTATATTGTATCACGATTCCATTTATTTTCAAGAAAATGTATCTAAAATCTGAATTATCTGATAAACTATTATTACCATACAATGATTCAAACGAGGAACACTCCCATGCAAGATACGATCGACCAGAATCTTTTCTCGGAGGCGTGCTACAAGATGATCGGCGCCCTCCAGGGGCAGAACGGCATCGGTACGCTCCGCGAAAAGACGATACACAGTGTGTTAAAATATTATTATGCCCCGGATCCCGCTTACCATGAGATCCGGATCGGCTCCTATGTAGCTGATATCTGTGTGGACGGAGAGATCTACGAAGTCCAGACGCGCAACTTTAACACGATGCGGAATAAACTTGATTTTTTCCTGCAGGAACACGATGTGACCATCATCTATCCCGTCGCGCACACCAAATGGCTGTCGTGGCTCGACATGGAGACTGGGGAACTCTCGCCAAAGCGGAAATCACCCAAGACCGGCACCATTTATCAGATTGTTCCCGAACTGTACCGGATCAAGATGTTTATAGGCAATCCCAGGCTGCACTTTATCATCAGCCTGATCGACGTCGAGGAAACCCGATACTTAAACGGCTGGGGCCGCAACAAAAAAAGAGGTTCCTCGCGCATGGACGGAATCCCTGTCGCCATCTTCGACGAAGTACGCATTGACACGTTTTCTGATTATATGATATTTCTTCCCGACACGCTCCCCGGACAGTTTACTTCCAAAGACCTTGCCAAAACTGCCAGGATCCCGCAGGGAAGCGCCGGTACTTTATTAAATGTACTGCTCGAGACTAAGATCGTCGACCGTGTCGGCAAGACCGGAAACAGCTACCTGTACCAAAAAATATAATATACGGGCACCCAATCATAAGATTTCCTTACTCCGGGTGCCCGTATTATTTCACATCCTTTATTTATTCGTATCTATTCGATATCTTCTGCCATATCACCAGACGAATCCTCTTCTGTCCCTGCATCCGCCATCGCGCGCTCGATCAGTTCGTCCATGACCGCATCGACAGTCTCTGCCGGTTCTGTATCGGACGAAGCTTCATCGACAACCTTGTCAAGCGCTTCCTCGACATCTTCGAACTCCTGTGTGCCGTCGGAGAGCTTCTCGCGCACTTTCGCGATCTTGGCAACCTTTACATTGTCTCCGTCCAGGTTGATCAGCTTGACGCCGGAAGTATTCCTGCTGTACGTCGATATATCACCCACACGGATCTGTATGATGACGCCCTCTGTCGTGATCATCATGATCTCATGGTCATCATTGACCGCCTTGATCCCGACAACATTTCCGGTCTTTTCTGTGATGCGGTAGCATTTCACGCCCTTACCGCCGCGTTTCTGCACCGTAAACTCATCCAACAGCGTCCGCTTGCCCATACCCATCTCGGACACGATCAGCAGCGCGCTACCCTGGGTGTTGAGCTGCATACCGATGATCTCGTCGCCGTCGTCGAGGTTCATGCCGATGACACCCATCGCGTTCCTGCCCATCGCGCGCACATCAGTCTCCTTGAACCGGATACACATGCCGTACTTCGTGATCAGGAAGATCTCAGAGTTTTCATCTGTCGTCTTGACCTCGATCAGTTCGTCGTCATCACGCAGGGATATCGCAGCGAGACCGTTTTTCCTGACATTGGAAAATTCCATGATCGGCGTCTTCTTTGCGATGCCCTTTTTCGTGATCATGAACAGATGACTGCCCTCCTCAAATTCCTTGATCGGAATCATCGCGGAGATCTTCTCACCGGGATTTAACTGCAGCAGGTTGACGATCGCCGTTCCCCTCGCAGTCCTGCCCGCCTCCGGGATCTCATATGCTTTCAGGCGGTATACACGCCCAAAATTTGTAAAGAACATCAGATAGTGATGCGTTGTCGTCATCAGCAGGTCTTCAATGTAGTCGTCCTCGATCGTGGACATTCCCTTGATGCCGCGCCCGCCTCTGTTCTGTGTCTTGAAATTATCGACTGTCATGCGCTTGATGTAGCCCAGACTCGTCATGGCGATCACTGTGTTGCCGCGCGGGATCAGATCCTCCACGTTGATCTCGGACTCGTCATAGCCGAATTTCGTGCGCCTGTCGTCGCCATACTTATCAGCGATCAGTGTGATCTCTGTCTTGATCACTCCAAGCAGCAGCTTTTTGTCTGCGAGGATCGCCTTGTACTCCTCGATCTTTTTCAGAAGCTCCGCGTGCTCCTGCTCGAGCTTCTCCCGCTCCAGACCTGTCAGCGCGCGCAGACGCATATCCACGATCGCCTGTGCCTGCACATCTGTGAGGGCAAACCGCGTGATCAGGCCTTCCTTTGCCGCCTGCGCATTGGCGCTGCCTCTGATGATGCGGATGACCTCGTCGATATTGTCGAGCGCGATCAGCAATCCCTGTAAGATATGATCCCGCTCCTCAGCCTTGTTCAGATCATACTGCGTCCTTCTGGTGACGACCTCCTCCTGATGCACGATATAATGCGTCAGCACATCCTTGAGGTTCATGACCTTTGGCTGATTGTTCACGAGCGCGAGCATGATGACGCCAAAGCTGTCCTGTAGCTGCGTGTGCTTGTAGAGCTGGTTCATGATCACGTTCGCGTTGACATCCTTGCGAAGTTCGATGCAGATCCGCATACCTTCCCTGTTTGACTCATCGCGCAGATCCGTGATGCCGTCTATTTTCTTATCTTTTACAAGCTCCGCGATCTTTTCGATCAGGCGCGCCTTGTTGACCATATAAGGAATCTCTGTCACGATGATGCGGCTCTTTCCGTTTGCCATCGTCTCGATATCCGTCACACTCCGCACCCTGATCTTGCCGCGTCCTGTGCGGTACGCCTCCTCCACGCCGCGCGTTCCGAGTATGATACCGCCCGTCGGGAAATCCGGTCCCTTGACGATCGCAAGCAGCTCGTCGATATCCGTTTCCCTGTCCTCTAAGATCCGGTTGTCGATCATCTTGACGACAGCCGCGATGACTTCCCGCAGATTATGGGGCGGGATATTGGTCGCCATACCCACCGCGATCCCCTGTGTGCCGTTCACGAGCAGATTCGGGTAACGGCTTGGGAGCACGACAGGTTCTTTCTCTGTCTCATCGAAGTTCGGCGCGAAATCAACGGTATTCTTGTTGATATCGGCAAGCAGCTCCATCGAGATCCTGCTCAGCCTCGCCTCTGTATATCGCATCGCAGCCGCACCGTCGCCGTCGACAGAACCAAAGTTTCCATGTCCGTCGACAAGCGGATATCTGGTCGACCACTCCTGCGCCATATTGACCAGGGCGCCGTAGATCGAGCTGTCACCGTGAGGGTGGTATTTACCCATCGTATCACCGACAATACGCGCACTCTTTCTGTGCGGCTTGTCAGGACCGTTGTTCAGCTCGATCATAGAGTAGAGCACGCGCCGCTGTACCGGCTTTAAACCGTCCCGCACATCGGGTAGCGCGCGGGAAGCGATCACACTCATGGCGTACTCTATATACGATTTCTCCATGGTCTTCTGAAGATCCACATCCTCTATTTTGTCAAAAATTGTATCATCCATTGAATCGGTTTACTCCTTCCTCAGCCTCAGATATCAAGATTCTTCGCATATTTCGCATTTGTCTCGATAAATTCGCGTCTTGGCTCCACTTTGTCCCCCATCAGCGTCGTGAATGTCAGATCGATCTCTGATTCCGCCTCCTCGTCCATGGATACTTTCAGAAGAATGCGCTTCTCCGGATCCATCGTCGTGTCCCAGAGCTGCTCCGCGTCCATCTCGCCAAGTCCTTTATAGCGCTGTATCTTGTTATTCTGGTCGCGCCCTACTTCGTCAAGGATCGCCGCCAGCTCTTCGTCAGAGTACGCATACCAAGTCTTTTTGTTCTTTTCAAGCTTATACAATGGCGGTTTTGCCAGATACACATGTCCCTGCTTGATCAGCTCCGGCATAAACCGGTACAGGAACGTGAGCATCAGCGTCGCGATATGCGCCCCGTCCACGTCGGCATCTGTCATGATGATGATCTTGCCATAGCGCAGCTTTGTGATGTCGAAATCCTCATGGATCCCGGTGCCAAACGCAGTGATCATCGCCTTGATCTCCGCATTGCCGTATATCTTGTCAAGCCTTGCCTTCTCCACATTCAGGATCTTGCCACGCAGCGGAAGGATCGCCTGCGTCGCGCGGCTTCTCGCCGTCTTGGCGCTGCCGCCTGCGGAATCTCCCTCCACGATAAAGATCTCGCAGTTTTCCGGATCCTTGTCCGAACAGTCCGCAAGCTTTCCCGGAAGCGTCATGCCGTCAAGCGCCGTCTTTCTCCTTGTCAGATCCCTCGCTTTTCTCGCCGCCTCCCTGGCACGCTGCGCCAGGATCGACTTCTCACAGATCTGCTTCGCAACAGTGGGATTCTGCTCCAGATAATACGTGAGCTGCTCGCTGACAATACTGTCGACAGCTCCTCTCGCCTCGCTGTTGCCAAGCTTCTGCTTTGTCTGTCCCTCGAACTGGGGATCCTCGATCTTGATCGAAACGATCGCTGTCAGACCTTCGCGGATATCGTCACCGCTTAGATTCGCCTCGCTCTCTTTCAACAGTTTCGCATTTCTCGCATAATCGTTAAAAGTCTTTGTGATCGCATTGCGGAAGCCTGCCAGATGCGTGCCGCCCTCGGGCGTGTTGATATTGTTCACAAAACTATAAGCGCTCTCCGTGTAGGAATCATTGTGCTGCATGGCAACTTCCACATACACGTTGTCCTTCTTGCCCTCAAAGTACAGCACATCCTCGTAGAGCGCAGTCTTGCTCTTGTTCAGATACGTGACAAACTCCCTGATACCGCCCTCATAATGAAACGTCTTCTCCACAACACCATCTTCCGGGCGCAGGTCGCGCAGGATTATTTTCAGGTCTTTCGTCAGAAATGCCATCTCGCGCAGCCGCTGCTTCAACACATCGTAGTCAAATACAGTCTCCTCAAAAATCTCTTTGTCCGGCAGAAATGTTACTGTCGTTCCGGTCTTTTCCAAGTCGCACTCCCCGGTCACCTTAAGCGGATAACATACATGTCCGCGCTCGTACCGCTGGTTATATATTTTTCCCTCGGCGCAGATCTCCACTTCAAGCCACTCGGAGAGCGCGTTCACTACAGACGCCCCCACTCCGTGCAGGCCGCCGGAAACCTTATATCCCCCGCCGCCGAACTTTCCACCGGCATGCAGGATCGTGAACACGACCTCCACTGCGGGTATCCCTGCCTTGTGGTTGATCCCCACCGGAATTCCCCGCCCGTTATCGATCACAGTGATGGAATTATCGGAATTGATCGTGACATCGATCGTATCGCAGTATCCTCCAAGCGCCTCATCGACCGCATTGTCAACAATCTCGTACACCAGATGGTGCAGTCCCCTTGAAGAAGTGCTGCCGATATACATGCCTGGTCTCTTTCTGACTGCCTCAAGACCTTCCAATATCTGGATCTGGTCAGCTCCATACTCCTCAGTACTCATATATTTCCTCCCATTTTATCCACGTTTTTTACAACTGCATTTGAAACCTCGAAGACTTTGTTGATCTCAAACCGGTTATTCACAAACTCCTCCAGTCCGGTACAGGTGATGATCGTCTGGATATCACCGATACTGTTCAACAGGTAATTTTGTCTGCTGCTGTCAAGCTCCGACAACACATCGTCAAGCAGCAGAAGTGGAATGTCCTTTGTCACTTTTTTAACAAGTTCGATCTCGGACAGTTTTAGCGACAATGCCGCCGTCCTCTGCTGTCCCTGCGAACCAAATTTCCGGATATCGATATCATCCGCCATAAAAGAAAAATCATCCCGGTGCGGTCCGACAGAAGTCTGCTTTGTCCTGATATCCCGCTCCTGACAGGATGCAAGCTTTTTTTCAAAATCTCCGGGCATGACATCCGGTTCATACACGATCTTAAGCGATTCCTTTCCCCCGGAAAGCTTCCGATGGATCTCATAAATGATCTCATTTAACTGTCTGACGAACGCATCCCTGCGCTCGGCGATCCTGCTCCCATACGATACAAGCTGTGAATCCCAGATCGAAAGCGTATCCTTTAATCCCGGATTGAGATACAGCTCTTTCAAAAGCTTATTCCGCTGGTTCACGGTGCGGTTGTAATTGTTCAGGTCATGCAGGTAAACACTGTCAAGCTGGCACAGCTCCAGATCGACGAAACGGCGTCTCTCCGCCGGCCCGTTCTTGATGATCGACAGATCCTCCGGCGAAAAAAAGACGACGTTCAGAAGCCCCAGCAGATCCGCAGCTTTTTTGATCTTCTGCCCATTGATCGCGATCCCCTTTGACTTGCTTTTCCTAAGATGCATGTCAACGCGGTTCTCAAGCCCGTCCTTTACCACATAAGTGCGGATATGCGCTTCATCCGCAGCGAAGTTGATGATGTCCCGGTCCTTGCTTCCCTTGTGGGATTTCGTCGTGGCGGACAGGAATATCGCTTCGAGTATATTTGTCTTTCCCTGCGCGTTGTCGCCGCAGAGGATGTTCGTTCCACTGTCAAAATCGATGGAAAGTGTCTCATAATTCCTAAAATTTTCAAGTTCCAATGATTTGATGATCATTCTGTAACGCTCTCTTTTCTATAAAGCCTTTGACCGGATCACAAATTTTTTTCCCTCAAAGCACACTTCATCGTTGTCTACAAGTTTTTTCCCGCGCTGCGTCTCCACGCGCCCGTTCACGGTCACCTGCCCATCCTGGATCACGATCTTGGCATCGACGCCGGATCCGACCAGACCGGCAAGCTTTAGCGCCTGACCGAGTTTGATGTGATCATCCCTGATCGTTATTTCTTTCATATATATACGCTCCTTACTGTCGACAAACCTATTAATTCACGGAACTGAACGTTACGGGCAGGATCAGATACGTGTAATTCTCTTCGTCATCCTTGATAAAACAGGGTGCCTTGGAATTGAGCAGCTTGATCTCGACCTGCTCGTCATCGATCACTTTCAGCGCATCGATCAGAAATTTCGGATCAAAACCGATCATCAGGTCTTTTCCAGTCTTGCTGATATCGATCTCTTCATTCAGGCTTCCGATCACGGAATTCATCTTAAGCTCCATCACATCGTCCAGGATGTTCAGGATGATCGGCTTCTTGTCACCCTCCTTCACAAGCAGGGTAGAGCGGTCGATACAGCTTTGGAACTCTCTCTTGTTGATCATGACCTTTGTCTCATAATCGGCGGAAAGGATGTTGTCGATCTTGAGATAATCGCCCTCGATCAGCCTCGACACGACCGTTGTGCTGTCAAATTCAAACAGGATATGTTTGCTCGTAAAGAAGATATTGACATCCTTATCCTGATCTCCCGGCAGGATCTTGCTGATCTCGCTTAACGTCTTACCCGGCACGATCACTTTCTTTGCCGGATAGGAATTTTTCAGATGGATGCGGCGCAGCGAGATGCGCAGTCCGTCCGACGAGACAACCTTCAAGATATCTTCGTTGATCTCAAAAAGTTCCCCTGTCAGGATCTTGTTCGTAAAATTATCCGCGATGGAGAAGATCGTCTGCCTGATGACTTCCTTCAATGTAAATTGTGACACACAGATCGACTCTGAACGGTCGATCTGCGGCAGGTAGGAGAAATCTTCGCCCGATTTCCCTACAATATTAAATTTCGCTTTCTCACAGGTGATCGTTGCCTTGTAGGAAGGATCTGTAACGATCTTCACATCGTTGTCGGGAAGCTTTCGCACCATCTCTAAAAAGATCTTTGCATCGAGTGCGATGATCCCTTTTTCCTCGATCTCCCCTTCTATGACAGTCTCGATCCCAAGTTCCATATCGTTTGCGGTAAGCCTGATCTCGCCTTTTGTGGCGTCGATCAGGATACACTCTAGTATTGACATTGTAGTTTTACTCGGCACAGCCTTGGAAACAGTGTTCACACCGTTTAAGAGATTTGATTTTGAACATATGATTTTCATGTGTATAACTCCCTTCGCTGTATTTGTGATAATGCTGGCAGAACCTGCCGCCGCAAAAAATATATAAATTATATATAAATCCGTAGCCTTCATAGTAATGGCAGTGGAAATGTGAACAATCCCATTTTTCGCCGATAATACAAGAAAATCGTCAAATATATCGTGTGGATAACCTTCAGAATGATCCTAAAGTTATTCACATTGATTCACAATGGCCTATTTATGAAGGTGTCAGTTTTTTCTGGATCGTTTCGATCTTATTCTTAAGATCCTCATCGGTTTTGATCTTATCCTCAATCTTTTCCACACCATGGATGACGGTGGTATGATCCTTTTTACCAAGGTATGCCGCGATCATCTGAAAAGTGGATTCTGTCATGTGGCGGCACAGATACATGATGATCTGTCTGGGAATGACGTATTCGGAGTTGCGCTTTTTGGAAGTAATATCTTCCTTTGAGATATTAAAATGTTCTGCGACGACATCTATGATCAGGGACGGCGATACTTCCCGCCTCTGGTCCGGGTATATGACATCCTTTAGTGCGTCTTCTGCCAGGGCAAGGTTTAATTCCTGTTTGTTTAAGCGTGCGTTTGCCATGACTTTGTTCAGGGCGCCCTCAAGCTCACGGATGTTGGATTTGATGTTGGTGGCGATGTACTGGATGATCTCGTCATCGATCTCCTTGTCATACATCTCCGCATTTTTGCGCAGGATCGCCATGCGCGTCTCGTAATCCGGCGGCTGGATATCAGCGATCAGCCCCCACTCAAAACGGGAACGGAAACGCTCCTCTAAGGTTTCCATCTCTTTTGGCGGTTTGTCGGAGGAAATGATGATCTGCTTGCCCGCAGAGTGAAGGACATTGAAGGTGTGGAAGAACTCTTCCTGAGTTGATTCCTTTCCTATTATAAATTGTACATCGTCAATGAGTAAGACATCGACTGTCCTGTATTTGTCGCGCAGCTTCGTCATGGCAGCGGCATTACCGCTTCGGATCGACTCGATCACCTCGTTGGTGAACTGCTCCGAGGTCACGTACAGGACCTTTTTGTCCTGATTCTGTTCCAGCACAAAATGACCGATGGAGTGCATCAGGTGTGTCTTGCCAAGTCCTGCGCCTCCGTACAGGTAGAGCGGATTGTACGCTTCTCCCGGGGATTCTGCCACGGCGAGTGCGGCGGAGTGGGCAAATTTGTTGTTGCTCCCCACCACAAAGGTATCGAATTTGTATTTGTTGTTCAGGTTCGCACTTTCGTATTTGAATTTGAGACTGTCCACGCTTTTTTTCGGTTTGTCCTGTTCGGCGGATGCTTCTTTTTTCTCCGCGGCGGCATCCTCCTCCGCAATAAAGACGACATCATACTCATGGTTCATGAGTTCTGATATCGTTGCCTTGAAACAGAAGTAATAATTTTTCTGAATATATTTTAATAAGCGCGCCTGGGCTGAGGGGATCAGGATCGTCACGATATCATCCTCTACCTTATAGAATTGTAAGGGTTCAACCCAGTTATTGAATGAAATAGCAGTAAGGTCGTACTCGTCCCGGATCATTTCTTTTATCTCATTCCATCTGTCTTTTATTTCGTTCATGCGGTACCTCTGATCTACAAAAGTTTTTACTGTTCACGTCTCTGCTGAAAATACTCATACACATTAATAGTAACGCAAATGAGGAAAAAAAGCAAATAAATGTGAAAAAAAATTGCAGTAATTCACGAAATCCCCAAACGATTGTTGATACTGTGGATAACTTTATCCAAAATATGTGGAAATATGATTTTTTACACCTTTATGAAACAGAAATCCACAGGATTGTGGATAAGATTGTGAATAGTTATATACAACATCCACACTTATATTTCTTGATATTACAGATTTGTAGAAGACAGTTTTCTACATTTTTTCAACGAGATATCCACAAGTTACCCACATTTTGTGGATATCTTTAATTTTATGTGGATTTCATATCTTTTTCTGTGGAAAGAGTGTGGTTACATTTTTTATGATCCGGATTGCGGTAAATTCGCAGTAAATTTATATTATTTTTCTTGACTTCAATATTTTTATGGTATATAATCATCATGATATTTTCTGATACCTGGCAGTGAGCTGATCCGTGTATGGCGGTCTCATTGCCCGTTCATGATCGTGTATCGTGATGTAACTCGGATTTTTACGGATCCTTATGTGTCTGCAGATGCCGTATATCGGATTTTAGCAGTAAATCCTTACGGGGGATACAGTGTAGAGACTTACAGGGATCTGACCGGAATAATAAAAGGAGGTGTTTCGAATATGAAAATGACATATCAGCCAAAGAAAAGGCAGAGAAGTAAAGTGCATGGTTTCAGAGCCAGAATGAGCACACCGGGCGGAAGAAAGGTTTTAGCTGCAAGACGTGCCAAGGGAAGAAAGAGATTATCTGCATAGTTAATGGGTCACAGTATGTGACCTTTTTTTCTATGCGCAGACCCGTGCATCGCATAAAAGAAATCTATAGACGGGGAGCAGAATGAAATTTTCGGAATCGTTAAAGAGCAACAGGGATTTTAAGAATGTTTATGATCAGAGAAAGAGTTACGCCAACAGATATTTGGTAATGTATGTATCAGAAAATGGATCAGATAGAAACAGACTTGGGATTTCAGTCAGTAAGAAAGTAGGGAACAGTGTTGTCAGGCATCGTGTCACCAGATTGATCAGAGAGAGCTACCGGCTTCATGAGGATCTGTTTCATCGGGGACTTGACATCGTCGTTGTTGCGAGAGTCAGTGCAAAGGAGGCGGGGTATGCAGAGATCGAGAGTGCGCTGCTCCATGTATCGAAGCTTCATAAAAATGTGTTGGTGCAGTCATGAAAAAGATTTTTATCTGGATCATTAAATTTTACAGAAAGTATCTATCACCATTAAAATCTACAAAATGCCCATATTTTCCGTCATGTTCCCAGTACGGGCTTGAGGCGGTTGAGCGGTACGGCGCATTGAAGGGCGGATTGCTCTGTATATGGAGAATACTTCGGTGCAATCCTTTTTCACAGGGAGGATATGATCCTGTTCCTTCTATTAAGTATAAGACAAAGATTGATAAGAAAAAAGAAAAGAAAACCTTTTACCGGTTTTGATTGATCAGGAGGAGTCAGATGGATTTTATGCTGTTAACGCAGAATTCTACTCCGATATTTAAGTACATTGTTAAGCTTCTGGGCTTAATTATGAATGGCATTTTCGAGTTTCTGAATTTGATTGGCATTCCAAATATCGGTTTATCTATTATTTTATTTACGATCGTTATCTATTTACTATTGATGCCGCTTACCATCAAGCAGCAGAAGTTTTCCAAGCTGCAGGTTCGGATGAATCCTGAGATTCAGGCGATCCAGGCAAAATATAAGGGCAAACAGGATCAGGCATCCATGCTTGCCATGAATCAGGAGACGAAAGCGATCTATGCCAAATACGGCGTGTCGCCTTCGGGCAGTTGCGTCCAGCTACTGATCCAGATGCCGATCCTGTTTGCGCTCTACCGCGTCATTTATGCGATGCCGGCATATGTGACCAAGATCGGCGAGGCTTTCGGCGTGCTTGCGGACAAGATCATGCAGGCGGCAAACGGCGTGGAGGAAGTCAAAGCTCTGTCCTCCGCTGTATATTTTTCTAAGAATTTTGATATCGCGGGAAATACGAGAAATGCGATCATCGATACACTGAACAAGACATCAACGCTTGATATGGCGGCTCTTTCCGAAAAGTTTGGACTGGCAGATCTGACGTACAATGGCAGCCTGATCCTGACGAACGGCTCTGAGAAGGGTTTGATTGACGTATACAACAATTTTCTGGGCCTGAATATCGGCAACTCCCCGATGGATACGATGAAGACAGCTTTTGCGGCTGGTAACTATCTGCTCCTTGCAGGCGCGATCGCGATCCCTGTTCTGGCGGCGGTTACGCAGTGGCTGAACTATAAGCTGATGCCGCAGCCGGCGACGAACGACGACAAGAAAAAGAAGCAGCAGCCATCCAACGATACGGCGGAGGCAATGCAGCAGTCCATGAAAATGATGAATACACTGATGCCGGTCATGTCAGCATGGTTCTGTCTCACACTTCCCGCCGGTATGGGTCTGTACTGGGTGATCGGTGCCGTGGTGAGAAGTATCCAGCAGGTTGCGATCAACAAGCATATCGACAAGATGGATATCGATGCGGAGATCGAGAAGAATGTAGAGAAGTATAAAGAGAAATTGAAGAAACAGGGAATCGATCCGGCGAAGCTCCAGGCGGCTGCCAGAACGAATACAAAGAACATCACCTCTAAGACTACGGCGTCGAAGCGTCCTGAAAGGACTGATGAGGAAAAAGCGGAAGATATCAGAAAGGCTACAGAATATTACAGCAAGAACGCAAAGCCGGGCAGTCTTGCGGCGAAAGCGAATATGGTCAAACAGTATAATGAAAAGAAATAGCGCGATGATGTTTTTATTTTATGGGGGAAAATGAAATGGAATACATGGAGTTTAAAGGTAAAACTAAAAATGATGCCATTACTGAGGCGTGTAGACATTTTTCAATACCAAGTGATAAGCTTGATTATGTAGTGATCGATGAGGGAAAGGCAGGATTCCTCGGGATGGGCGCTAAACCTGCTGTCATAAAGGCGAGAGTGAAAGAGCAGAATGATGAAGTGATCGAGCCTGTGAAGCTTACGGAGACACCGGTCATGGCAAGTGCCGCTGCTGTGGCTGAAAAGACTGAAAATAGTGAAAAAAATGCAAATACTGTAAATAAAGAAAGGACTGAAACGACCGGGGATATCGACGTCGAATCTGTCGCCAAGAAATTCCTGGACGATGTGTTTGCCGCTATGGGGATCGCGGCTGAGATCTCCGCGAAATACAATGAATCCCTGAAATCCCTGGAAGTGGAATTAAACGGCGATGAGATGGGTGTGCTGATCGGCAAGAGAGGACAGACACTTGATTCCCTGCAGTATCTGATCTCGTTAGTTGTCAACAAGGGAACGAGTGAGTATATCAGGGTGAAGGTCGACACGGAAAATTACAGGCAGAGGCGCAGGGAGACACTGGAGAACCTGGCTAAGAATATCGCGTACAAAGTCAAGAGGACCAGAAGACCTGTATCTTTGGAACCCATGAATCCATATGAGAGAAGGATCATTCATTCCGCGCTGCAGAATGACAAGTATGTCACGACACACAGTGAGGGAGATGAGCCGTTCCGGCGCGTGGTCGTGACGCCTAAGAGGGACAGCAGTTACAGTGACAACAGGGGATACCGCGGAAACAGGGGTTATAACAGAAATTATAATAAGGGCTACAACAAAAGTAACAAAGATTATAATAAGGACCGTGAAAACACAGTTGAACAGGAACAATAGATTGTGATAAAATGAACCTTGAGAGATCAGGGTTCTTTTTATGCACACGGGCACCCAGAGGAAGATTGTCAGCATGCGCTGACGGGTGCCCGGCGCGCGAGTAGGAGAAAAGGGCATTCTCCTACTCGATTGGATACGGGCACCCAGAGGAAACATGTCAGCTCGCGTACCAATATTTACTGGGAGGGATAGCGGATGAAGACAGATACGATCGCGGCGATCGCAACGGCGGTCAGTGATTCGGGAATCGGCATTATCAGGATCAGCGGTGACGATGCGGTCGGGATCGCCAGCCGGATCTATCATTCGAAAGATAACAGCAAAAAGCTTGCGGATGTCAGAAGCCATACGATCCATTATGGATATGTATATGACGGCGATACCCTGGTGGATGAGGTGATGGCTGTGGTGATGCGCGCTCCCAACACTTACACGAAGGAGGATGTCGTTGAGATCGATTGTCATGGCGGGATCCTTGTGATGAACCGGATCCTCGATGTCGTGCTCAGAAACGGATGCAGGCTTGCCGAGCCGGGGGAGTTCACAAAGCGCGCTTTTTTGAATGGAAGGATCGATCTGTCAAGGGCGGAAGCGGTCATGGACCTCATCCATGCCAAAAATGATTTTGCCCTAAAGTCCTCTGTCCGACAGTTAAAAGGCGCAGTGTCCGGCAAAGTGCGTTCCCTGCGCGAAGAGATCTTGTACGAGATCGCGTTTATCGAGTCGGCGCTCGATGATCCGGAGCATATCAGCCTTGACGGATATCTTGACAGGCTGCAGGAAAAAACGGTAAGGATCCACAAGGAATTGAAAAAGCTGATCGACAGTGCGGACAATGGGAAGATGTTAAAGGATGGGATCAATACAGTCATTGTCGGTAAACCCAACGCCGGAAAATCATCTCTGTTAAATCTGCTTGTCGGTGATGAAAAAGCGATCGTCACGAGTGTCGCCGGAACGACGAGGGATGTGCTGGAGGAATCCATCCGATTGCATGGCGTGGGACTCAATATCATTGATACGGCAGGGATACGCGATACAGAGGATGAGGTTGAGAAGATCGGTGTGGAGAAGGCGAGAAAATACGCGGGGAACGCGGATCTGATCGTCTATGTGGTGGATGCTTCCTGTGCGCTGGATGAGAATGATAATGAGATCATGGAGCTGATCGCGGACAAGAAGGTGATCGTCCTTTTGAATAAGACAGATCTGGAACAGGTTGTCAGCGAGGAAGATATCACAGGAAAGATGACACAGGTGTCAGTTATCAGAACTTCCACGAAGGAGAACACAGGCATTGATGAATTTGAGAGAACGGTCAGGCAATTATTTTTCGGCGGCGAGATTGCCGTCAACGATGAGATCTATATCACAAACCAGCGGCACAAGGAAGCATTGGCGGAAGCATGTGAAAGTATGGAGCTGGTGCTGGACAGCATAGCGGACCAGATGCCGGAGGATTTCTATTCGATCGATCTGATGAGCGCCTACGCTTCGCTTGGCAGGATCATCGGGGAGGAAGTCGGGGACGACCTTGTCAATGAGATCTTCTCTAAATTCTGTATGGGAAAATAGATTCGCGTGGATCATATTTGGAAAGGATTATATATGTCAGGAATTCGGGAGAAAGTAGATGTGTGTGTGGTCGGTGCAGGGCACGCGGGCTGCGAGGCAGCGCTTGCCTGTGCGAGAATGGGCTTGGAGACGGTGATCTTTACAGTGAGTGTCGACAGTATCGCACTGATGCCCTGCAATCCAAATATCGGCGGTTCGTCAAAGGGTCATCTGGTGCGGGAGCTTGATGCGCTCGGCGGTGAGATGGGAAAAAATATCGACAAGACGTTTATCCAGTCCAAGATGCTCAATGTCTCAAAGGGCCCGGCTGTCCATTCGCTCCGCGCGCAGGCAGACAAGGCAGAGTACTCCCGGGCAATGCGCAAAGTTCTCGAAAATCAGGAGCATCTGGCGATAAAGCAGTCAGAGGTTGTTGAACTTCTGGCGGAAGATCTGACGGAGGCAGACGGATCTTATCAGAAAAAGATCACGGGTGTGAAGACTTTTACCGGAGCTGTCTATGAGGCGAAGGCGGTGATCCTCTGTACGGGCACTTATCTGAAAGCAAGGTGTCTGTGCGGCGAGGCGATCACGCATACAGGACCAAACGGGCTGCAGGCTGCAAATTACCTGACAGACAGTCTGATATCGCTCGGCGTGGAGATGCGCAGATTCAAGACAGGTACGCCGGCGAGAATGGATAAGCGTTCGATCGATTTTAGCAGGATGGAGGAACAGACGGGAGATGAGCGCATCGTGCCATTTTCATTTTCCACAGATCCGGAGGATGTGCAGATCGATCAGGTATCGTGCTGGCTGACCTACACGAACCAGGAGACGCATGATATCATCCGCGCAAATCTGGACCGTTCACCGATCTATGCCGGCATCATCGAAGGTACTGGACCGCGCTATTGTCCCTCGATCGAGGACAAGGTGGTCAAATTTGCAGACAAAGAGCGGCATCAGGTTTTTATCGAGCCGGAGGGACTGCACACAAACGAGATGTATGTCGGCGGTATGAGTTCTTCGCTGCCGGAGGATGTACAGCTTGCGATGTACCGGACAGTGCCCGGACTGGAAAACTGCAGGATGGTAAAAAATGCCTATGCGATCGAGTACGACTGTATCCGGTCAGACCAGCTTTATCCGACACTGGAATTTAAGAAAATATCGGGTCTGTTCAGTGCCGGTCAGTTTAACGGGAGCAGCGGTTATGAGGAGGCGGCGGCACAGGGACTGATCGCCGGAATGAATGCAGGTCTTTTTCTCAAAGGAAAAGAGCAGATCGTGCTCGACCGTTCCCAGGCGTACATCGGCGTACTGATCGATGATCTTGTCACGAAGGAAAATCTCGAACCGTACCGTATGATGACATCGCGCGCCGAGTACAGGCTTTTGCTGCGTCAGGACAATGCCGATCTGAGACTTCGCAGGATTGGTTATGAAGCAGGACTGGTCACGAGAGAGCAGTATGAATCTGTGTGCGAGAAAGAGAGGGCGATCGCGTCGGAGATCGAACGGCTGCACAATGTGAAAGTCGGTGCCAATAAGGAGATGCAGGACTTTCTGGAGCGCAAGGGGAGCAGCGGATTAAAGACGGCTGCGTCGCTTGCGGAACTGATCAGCAGGCCGGAGCTTTCCTACGAGATGATCGCGGCGATCGATCCGGACAGGACAGCGCTGTCGGATGATGTGATCGAACAGATCAATATTAACATAAAATATGATGGATACATCAAGCGTCAGTTAAAACAGGTAGAACAGTTTAAAAAGATCGAGAAAAAGAAAATACCCGCGGATATCGATTATGACGAGATCAAGAATCTGCGGCTGGAGGCAAGGCAGAAGCTTCAGCGGTTTCAGCCGGTTTCAGTCGGACAGGCTTCGCGCATCAGCGGCGTATCGCCGGCGGATATCTCTGTGCTCCTGGTTTATCTGGAACATTTTGCATCTATAGGGAACAGATCGTGACCGGATATGGAAAATAAATATTAGGAGAATTATATGGAGAATGAGAATTTAAAGGTTGATCTAAAAAATATCGTTCTTTTGATCGATGCAGACAATACGCAGTTGTCAAAGATCGAGGACGTGATCAAGGAAGTGTCGACACACGGACGGATCGTGGTGAAGAGAGCTTACGGAAATTGGAAGAAAGATGCCCTGAAAAACTGGGAGAGTGTGCTGAAACGGCTGGCGATCAAAGCAGAACAGCAGTTTGATTATGTCGCGGGTAAAAATGCCACTGATATGGCGTTGGTCATCGATGCAATGAACCTGTTACATAAAAATATTTATGATGCCTTTGTGATCGTTGCGAGTGACAGTGATTACACGCCGCTTGCGATCAGTCTGCATGAGTCCGGTGTGTATGTGATGGGTGTGGGAGAAAAGAAGACGCCGGAATCTTTTCGAAACAGTTGTGATGAGTTTGTATTTCTGGAAAATATCCTGGGAGAGACAAAAGTGTCAGCAGCCGACAAGGAGCAAAACAATTCCGACGAAAGAGCAGAGAATAGCGACGCGGTAAATGACATTCATGATCTGCTCAAGATAGCCTCTGCCAAATATCAGGACGGCGAGGGCTATGTCAATGTAAGTGCTGCGGGACAGTATATAAAACGCGCAAAGCCCGATTTTGATGTCAGGACATATGGGTATGAAAAATTGCCGGATTTAATTGAAGCTTTTCCGCAAAAATACGAGATGAAGCGCTATCCTGGCAAGGGAACGGTGACGATCGTGGCGTATCGGTGTAAAAAAAATAGCAATGCTTCTGTGAAAAGATCAGGCGGGCGGAAGAAGAAAGCAGTTAAGCGTTAATTCCTTCCGATATCAGGACTATAGATTTTTATAAAAAATTTGGGTTTTAGATATTTGATCATTATACTGCTATGGAGATCAAACGTTTATAGCATGAGGAGTTGCAGGAATATAATATGGATTTGAAAAAATATGATTTAATACAATTTAATAACAGTATTGGGCAATTGAATCTGACATTGGATGATGGGCAGATCGCCCAGTTTATGGAGTACTATGAATTGCTGGTTGAGTGGAATCAATTCATGAACCTGACGGCGATCACGGATTTTGATGAAGTGTGTACGAAACATTTTATCGACAGTTTGTCCTTGTGCAAAGCGTTTGACTGTACAGGGGAGCTTGCAGTGATCGATATCGGAACAGGCGCGGGATTTCCCGGTATTCCATTGAAGATCGCTTTTCCAGATCTAAGGATCACGCTGTTGGATTCTCTGGGAAAACGGGTGAAATTTCTGAATGAAGTGATCGGGCGGCTAGGACTGAAAAATATCGAAGCGATACATGGACGGGCGGAGGACTATGCAAAGCCTGGTCTGCTGCGGGAGCAGTTTGACCTGTGTGTATCGCGCGCAGTCGCAAATCTCTCTACGCTTTGTGAATATTGTCTGCCCTATGTGCGGGTTGACGGATATTTTATCTCTTACAAATCAGAAAAGATCTCTGATGAAAGACAGGCGGCACAGCACGCGATCGAAATGCTCGGCGGCAGCATCTATGACCAGAAGGAGTTCTTACTTCCAAATTCTGACATCTATAGAAATCTCTTTCAAATCAAAAAGGTGAAAGTCACACCAAAAAAATACCCACGAAAAGCAGGTCTTCCGTCAAAGGAGCCGTTATGAGAAAGGATAATATTCTATGGAGAAAAAAGAGATCTTGTTGCTGCAGGAGGCGGAGCGCAAGAGGATTGCTGAGGAACTTCACGACACGACAGTTCAGGATATGATCTGTCTGTCCCATCAGTTAGAGCTGATCTCAGTTTATATGGATCAGGATGTGATACAGGCTAAGTTGGAGACAGCAGTAGCGCGCAAACGCATAAAGCGCGTGATCAGTGAGATGCGGGAGACGATCTATGATCTGCGCCCGATGGTGATCGATGATATTGGGTGGCAGGCTTTGTTTGAACGTCTGCGAGAAAAGCTTCTCTGTGAAAATCCATATATGGATATCCTATTTGGTATCGATCCAGTTGATCTGTCAGATGGAATAACAGCGCTTTCCATCTACCGCATTGTCTGTGAAGGTTGTCAGAATATTGTAAAACATTCGAGTGCGGATCGTATTGAGATCTCTGTCAAAAATAATGGATCTATGATTAAGATCCGCATTCAGGATAATGGAGTGGGGATTGGAAATGCGACGGGTGATGGCGGAAACCATTTTGGGCTGCAGTATATGAGTGAGAGGGTTGATGCGCTCTCCGGAAAGATGGATATCATATCTGATTCTTCTGGAACACGGATAAAGATACAGATTCCGGTTGAGAGGGGTGATGAAAAATGATCAGTGTTATGATCGTAGATGATCACAAGATGGTACGGGAGGGCTTGACTAAATTGATCGAATTGGATGGGGAGATCAAGGTGGTCGAGGAGGCGACTGATGGTTTGGATTGTATACATAAGCTTCGAAAAGCAAAACCTGATGTGATACTCTTAGATCTCAATATGCCTGATATGGATGGGATTGAGACACTCAAAACATTAAACCGGAAGAAAAGTCGTCCGAAGGTTTTGGTGCTTACGGTTCATAATGAGATCGAGTACCTGATGAAAATGCTTGACATGGGTGTAGATGGCTATATCTTGAAAGATTCAAGTTCCAGGGAATTGATCCGAGCAATACGCTTCGTCTATGAAGGTGATCGTTTTATTCAGCCTGGTCTGATTCCGTTGTTGAACTCGAAACTGATTGCAAAGGATATAGATCGGGAAAAACTTGATACTTTGACAAACAGGGAGCTGGAGATATTAAAATTAGTCGCGCTTGGCCACTTCAACAAGGATATCGCGTCGATACTCTCGATCACAGAACGTACAGTGAAAAATCATCTGACAAGTGTCTTTCAGAAGCGTGATATTTGCACCGAATTCAGTCAACATAGCCCGCTATGCCTCCTTCATTCGGCACAAATCTCCCACAAACTGTGACGCACATCTGACAGAAAGCATTTTTCAAACACGCTCTAGTACTCTATCCGGCTTGCAACCTGTATCCCAATATAGTCTAAAATTGTCCGGATGGAGTATTAATTAGGAGAATGAAAGATTTTACTAAATTTTGATTTTGAAAGATCATTGGAGAGGAGGAACTATGTATAAATTAAAGGTGCCTAAAGTGTTAAAAAGAGGTGACACAATTGCTTTGATATCTATATCAGGTGGTAGAGCAGGTGATGAGGATATGCTTTATAGATATGAAGTAGGTAAAAAGCGATTGGAGGAAATATGGGGAATCCATGTTATCCCAACACCGAATGCATTAGCGGGAAGTGATTTTTTGTATGAACATCCAGAGGCGCGAGCCGAAGATTTAATGTGGGCGATGCAGGATAAAAAGGTAAATGGAATTATTTGTATGATGGGTGGTGATGATTCTTACAGAGTGCTTCAATATATAGACTTAAATGTAATAAAAAATAATCCAAAGGTATTTATGGGATATTCAGATATTACTTCATGGATGGCTGTTTTTGCAAAGGCTGGTATAAGAGCTTACTATGGTCCTAATTTATTGACACCTATTGCCCAACCTGTGGCATTAGATCAGTACACAAAAGAAGCGATAACAAAATGTTTATTTTCTACTGAAATAATTGGTGATATATCCGCTTGTCCGGAATACACGAATATTGAATGGCGAAATGTCGGCAAAGATGAAATAAAATGGGTAACCAATACCGGCTATAGATTAATACAGGGAAGCGGCGTTGTACAGGGAAGACTTTTTGGGGGATGTGCTGGACCGTTGCGGCAGATCATGGGCACTGATTTTTTCCCGAGCCGGGATTTCTTTAAGGATTGTATTATTATGTTAGAGAGCGTCTCACCGTATGGAAATATTCTGGCTGGGTTGCATGAACTTCGGGCATTAGATGCAGCAGGAATGTTTGCGCATGCGGCTGGAATAACCATTGGTCAATTAAGTGAGGACGAAGAGAACATGCTGGTTAAGTTTTTGAAGTATGAAGCACGTCGAGAAGATATTCCTGTATTATCAAATGTTGATTTTGTTCATAGAACACCAATGACTGTTGTTCCGATGGGAGCAATGGCGGAGATTGATTGTAGTTCTGTAACATTTAAGATTATGGAGTCGGGAGTAGTTGAATAGAGAAAGTAATGATTTGGTAGCTAATCTATTAACTTTATGTTACGCTTTCGTTTTTTTGAAAAGCTTATTCTGCAAGGAGTTTTAAGTATATAAGGAAGAGATGGTATATTATATATTTGTACAACAAAAAGTAGAAATTATCGGTGTAACATTTCAAAAATAAGTTGTCAATTTATAGGGATTTTCTATAATAAATGAGTGGCAATATTTTTGCAACAGAAAATCAACAACCCATAATGGATGATGTAATTGAAGTAAAAATAGGTGTGTATTATATGCAAAAATTGTACAAATGCAGTTAAGCGTGATAAAGATCACGCCGAGGAAGAATGATTTCCTACTTTGATTGTACGTGGTCATTTAAAGGAACATGTCAGTTAGCGTTGAAATGTTTCACGTGAAACATTGAGAACAATACAACATTTGCCAATCAGAAAAGTAAAAGCGCTTTTCGTCGCTTTTCTCTTTTTTGGTTTGATATATAATTCAGATATTTATTCGAATAAAGATTTCTAAAATGTATTAAATATATTGATATGATATACTATCGTAGGACTTTTATTCATAGTGCTGCCAAGCTTTGCGAGCATGGTATTTACAATAAAAGTTTCTAAAACACATTAAGAATATTGATATAGTATAATGCGATTTAAATAACTGTATGTTTTATTATTCTAATTGTGCTGTTTTTGCATGAATCTATGAAAAGTATAAACGTAAAGCTAATTAAATTGGATTATAATAGTATATATTTATATGAATTATATTCATGGTAGTACCAAACCTCAAGAGCATAGCGGTTAAATCCAAAATTAATGCAGCATCGTACTGTCGGAAAACGAAATATGAGATTGCATGATTTGTATTAGAGAGTGTTTGAAAAATCATTCCCGCCATTTGCACAACGACGTGTATGCGTCGTATTCACCACTTTGCGTGATATTTGCATTGAATTCAGTCAACATAGCCTCGCTATGCCTCCTTCATTTGGCACAAATCTCCCACAAACTGTGATGCACATCTGACGGAAAGCATTTTTCGAATACGCTCTAGGCAAAATTTCGACGGCGATGCGGTGGCATCGTCTAGAAATTTTAACGACGCAATAGTGCAAAACAGGTAGTCCCAGATTTCAATTTCTAGCCGGATGGAGTAGTAGTATTGATTGAAAATAAATTGAATTTAAACAAGGTATAGAAATTACTTCAAATTATCTGTGACAAGGGCATCTCATAAGCCTTTAACTACGAAAAAGAAAATCACAGCCATTAAGAGAAAATGCAAAAGAAACAATGTGCTATGTCGTTTGTGGTATTTCAGTTACCTTTTAGATATTTTCATCTTGCATGAACATCAACAAAAATTAATGTTTCACGTGAAACATTGAATTTTTATGTAGCATATATAGTGCATTAGTGGTATAATAATAGACATCGAGGAACAAAAGATTCAGATTGGTATGGAGGAACAAGATGGGGAGAATCATTGCAATTGCAAATCAAAAGGGTGGTGTCGGTAAGACGACGACTTCAATCAATTTGTCTGCATGTATCGCGGCAAAGGGTAAGAAGGTATTAGTCATAGATATCGATCCGCAGGGAAATACTACGAGTGGATATGGTATCGAAAAAAACGAGCTGGAGAATACAATATACGAATTGATATTAGGCGACTGCTCGATTGAGGACTGTATCTTGAAGGAAGTGCTCCCCAATATTTCTATCCTTCCATCTAATGTAAATCTGGCTGCTGCGGAGATTGAACTGATCGGTGTTGAAAAGAAAGAGTATATATTAAAAAACGAGGTAGACTGGGTAAAGGATCGATATGATTTCATTATTATTGATTGTCCGCCATCTTTGAGTCTGCTCACGGTAAATGCCATGACAACTGCAGATTCCGTTTTAGTTCCGATTCAATGTGAGTATTATGCATTGGAAGGGTTAAGCCAGTTGATCCATACAGTAAATCTTGTGAAAGAACGTTTGAACCCGGATCTGGATATGGATGGTGTAGTTTTTACAATGTATGATTCCCGCACGAATCTTTCCTCGCAGGTTGTCGATAATGTGAAGAGTCATTTGAGTCAAAAGATTTATAATACATTGATACCGAGAAATATCAGACTTGCGGAGGCGCCAAGCTATGGCAAACCGATCAATATGTATGATCCCAAGTCCGCAGGTTCAGAGAGTTATATGGCTCTGGCTGAAGAAGTGATCAAGAACAACATGTGAACTAGAAGGAGAAAAAGATGGCACAAAGAGGATTGGGTAAAGGTCTTGATTCGTTGATACCTGCATCGGGCAGCATAGAAAACAAAGAGGTAAAACAGGCAGAGACGATGGTAAAGATCGCAAAGGTAGAACCAAACAGAGACCAGCCCCGCAAAAATTTTGACGAAGACGCCTTGCAGGAATTGGCAGAGTCTATTAAGCAGTTCGGTCTGCTTCAGCCTATACTTGTACAGGATAGAAAAGACTACTATGAGATCATTGCCGGAGAGAGAAGATGGCGGGCAGCAAAACTAGCTGGTCTGAGAGAAGTTCCTGTCATCATTCGGAATTATACAGATCAGGAGATCGTTGAGATATCGCTGATCGAAAATATTCAGAGAGAGGACCTAAATCCAATCGAAGAAGCGCAGGCGTATAAGAGACTATTAGAAGAATTTCATCTCAAACAGGACGAGGTAGCGGAGCGGGTTTCCAAGAGCAGGACAGCAGTGACAAACAGTATGCGTCTGTTAAAACTCTGTGACAGTGTGCAGCAGATGATCATAGATGATATGCTGTCTACTGGGCATGCGCGCGCACTGATTCCGATCGAAGATGAAGAGCTGCAGCTACAGCTTGCACAGCGGATATTTGATGAAAAATTAAGTGTCCGCGAAGTTGAAAAAATCGTAAAGGGAATATTAAAACCAGAGGCAGTCAAGCCGAAAAAAGAAGAAACACCTCAAAATATTCAGTATATCTATCAGGATATTGAAAATCGGTTAAAGGAGAAACTTAGCAGAAAAGTCGAGATCACATCAAAGGGAAAAAATGGTACAGGAAAGATTGAAATTGAGTTTTATTCAAATGATGATTTGGATCATCTGATTGAATCACTTTCAAATATAAGTATATGACGGGAGAAACAGATGAACAATAATTTTTTAAACAGCTTAGGATTCGGGAATATTGATATAGGCTTTATTTTTCTTGGATTGATCGTGACCAGTATTATATTATTGATATTGATCATCGTAACTTTCGTACAGATCAGTAAGTTTAAAAAGAAATACACAAAGTTTATGCTGGGAAAAGATGGCGCGAATCTGGAGAAAGATATCATGACATTGTATGAAGACAATAAGTATATGAAACTCAGCATTGACAAGAACAGGGAGGATATCAAGGAACTTTTCAAAAAACACGAGACAACATTTCAAAAAGTAGGACTTGTTAAATATGATGCATTTACGGAAATGGGCGGTAAGCTCAGTTTTGCGCTGGCTTTGCTGGATGAAAAGAACAACGGATTTATCATTAATTCCGTGCATAGTTCCGAGGGATGTTACTCTTATACGAAACGTGTGAAGGACGGAGATTCCCAGATCGCACTGAGTAATGAGGAGAAGGTCGCAGTGGAGCGTGCTGTCAACGGCAACACATCCGATAATATATAATCACGTTATAGTTCAGTCTGGCAGATGGATCAGAAAGAAGAAACAGGGACTGAACCGCTACATAATCGCAATAAGAAAGAATGGGGGATTCTTATATGAAATTAGTTACAGTCGAAGACTTAAGAGAGGGTGATATAATTGCCAATGATGTACTGCTTGAAGATTATACAGTCGTACTCAGTAAAGGTACTGTGATCAAAGCGCCGTATATCGAAAAACTGCGGGAAATGGAGATATTTACAGTCTATATCGAGGAGCCGCAGGAAAAAGCAAAAGCGCCGACACCGCAAAAGCCGGCAGTAAAGTCACCCGCCGCACCAGCGTCGCAAAAGGCAGCCGCGCCAAAAGCGCCTGTTGCGCCGACACCGCAAAAACCCGCCGCCGCAAAGACACCCGCCGCACCAGCACCGCAAAAGGCAGCCGCGCCAAAAGCGCCTGCTGCGCCAGTTCCGCAAAAACCCGCCGCGCCGAAGAATAAAATTTCCTTGGAAAAAGTGACGATATTGCGTGACGATGTGGAAGAGCAGGTCAAAAATAAGATCAAAGATATCCTGGAGATGCATGTTTACCAGCAGACAGAAGGACTAGAACAGATCGCGGAGACGGCACAAAATATCATAACGGATATATTGGAGGAAGAGGAAGTTGTTGAGAAAGTATACGACGTAAAGGAGAGAAGTGCGGATATCTATGAACATTCGCTCCAGGTGTGTACGATCGCCACATTGATCTCGTTAAAACTTGGTCTGACGAAGAAACAGGTTTATGACATCAGTGTCGCTTCGCTGATCCACGATCTTGGCCTCCGCTATCTGGTGGTGCGCTACGAAGATCAGGATATCAATCTGCTTCCGGCAAAGGAGCAGGAAGAGTACAAGAAACATTCGATTTATGCCTACACCGCGATCAAAAATGAAGCGTGGCTCTCTGACAATGCAAAAGAGATCGTACTCAACCATCATGAGCGCAAGGACAAGTCAGGTTATCCTCTTGGAACGGATCTGGTTTCCCGCATGACACAGATCGTAGGTGTATGCGATGAGTTTGACGAACTGATCTGCGGGATCGGAAAAGCGAGAGTGCGCGTTCATGAGGCGATCAACAACATCAGAAACTACAGCGGGATCTGGTATGACGCGGATATCGTGACGGCATTTTTACAGTTGATCGCTGTCTATCCTTTTGGGTCCAAAGTGCGGACGAACAGAGGAGAGGTCGGAATCGTCATGCGGCAGAATCCACATTTTCCGGAAAGACCGGTTCTGCGTATCGTGGAGGATAAGTATGGCCAGGCGATCCATGCAGAGCTGATCGTCGATCTGATCAAGGATACGACCGTGGTAATACAGGATGTGATAAAGTGATCTGTATTCTGTGCAAGTTGTATCGGTTACTTTCCTACAGTTTCTAACTTGTTATGAGACAGAGGAGGGATTATATGGCTGGAATTTTTGATGAGACAAATATGAGACAGCTCCTTGGAAAATATATACCTTACGGAGAAACGCTGCAGGCAGGTATCCATGCTATATCCCATGAAACGCATATACAGGGCATTTTTGGGAAATGTAGCTGTACTGAAAATGGGTTGGTTCCAGATGAAAATGGATCCACTATTGTATTAAACAAGAAAAAATATGCGTCTTATGATATCTATATTGGAATTACAGAGCATTTTCTGGTGATCGCTGATTGTGAAAAGGAGAGTTATCTGTACGAATTTGACAACGAATCGGGTACGGTTTTGGCAGATGTACAGGAGATTACCTCAGAACTCTTATTTGCCGATATCGGAACATGTTTTGCATTTGAGCAAATCCGCAATTGTGAGATCAAAAAGGGATGGATGGGCTCTGTAAAATGCTATGTCACCATGAAAAATGAAAGCTATTTTAAACTTATGTTTCCAAAACTTGGCGGTGTGGGCGGAGGAATGCCGCATCATGCCGCATATCGTGACATGATCATCGATCGTTTGGGCAGGTATTGACAGTACATTTAAAAAACAATGTCCATAGACATAATAATAATGTGAGGAGTAAAAAAGATGATAGATATAAAGTTTTTGAGAGAAAATCCTGATGCGGTAAAGGAAAACATCAAGAAAAAATTTCAGGATCACAAGCTTGCGCTTGTCGACGAGGTGATCGAGCTGGACGCGCAGGCGAGAAGAACACAGCAGGAGGCGGACAATCTGCGCGCGGAGCGCAATAAGCTTTCCAAGCAGATTGGTGCCCTGATGGGACAAGGCAAGAAAGACGAGGCCGAAGAAGTTAAGAGACAGGTGAGCGCGCAGGCAAAGACACTTGAAGAGCTTGCCGAGAAAGAGAAAGAATTAGGAGAAAAAGTGACAAAGATCATGATGACGATCCCAAACATCATTGATCCCAGTGTACCGATCGGAAAGAATGATACAGAAAATGTAGAAATCCAGAAGTACGGTGATCCGGTTGTTCCTGATTTTGAGATACCTTACCACACAGAGATTATGGAAAAATTGAACGGAATTGATCTGGACAGTGCCAGAAAAGTAGCTGGGAATGGTTTTTATTATCTGATGGGTGATATTGCAAGACTTCACTCTGCGGTGATCTCTTACGCGAGGGATTTTATGATCGACAGAGGATTCACATACTGTGTACCGCCCTTTATGATCCGGAGCAATGTGGTGACTGGTGTCATGAGTTTTGATGAGATGGATGCCATGATGTACAAGATCGAAGGCGAGGATCTGTACCTGATCGGTACAAGTGAGCATTCGATGATCGGTAAATTTATCGATACGATCATTCCGGAGGCGGAGCTTCCCAAGACTTTGACAAGTTATTCCCCTTGTTTTAGAAAAGAGAAGGGTGCGCACGGTCTGGAGGAGCGCGGTGTATATAGGATACACCAGTTCGAAAAGCAGGAGATGATCGTTGTCTGCAAGCCTGAGGAATCTCCGATGTGGTTTGAAAAATTATGGCAGAATACGGTGGACCTGTTCCGAAGTCTTGATATACCAGTGCGCACGTTGGAATGCTGTTCCGGTGATCTGGCTGATCTCAAAGTAAAATCGATCGATGTGGAGGCGTGGTCACCGAGGCAGAAGAAATATTTTGAGGTAGGAAGCTGCTCTAATCTTGGTGATGCGCAGGCAAGGAGATTAAAGATCCGCGTAAATGCAGAGAAGGGAAAATATTTTGCCCACACATTAAATAATACAGTAGTTGCTCCTCCCAGAATGCTGATCGCATTCCTGGAGAATAACCTGCAGGCGGATGGTTCTGTCAGGATTCCGGCGGCATTGCAGCCGTATATGGGCGGTAAAACAGAAATAAAATAATCTTTCCGAGGCATATTTTTCAGAAATGTTTCGGGGAAAGGCTTGATAACAGTGCACAGATATTTGAGGTCTATCGGTTTTAGCAATGTAAAAAAAAGGGAGGAACTGCAGGAGCTGATCAATGAAGTGGTCGAGCAGACTATAGTAGTTCCGGATAAACTGAATAAAAAGACAAACGGCGCAAAAGTACAGGAATATGCGTCTGCAAGAGACATCGCAGCGGATGAGGATGATCGTGTCTATGCGGAGCTTTCCCTTGATTTTGTGCATGGCGCCGGTATCTGTGTGCGCGGTGAGTTTGACGAGGACAATCGCTTTTTGTATGAGTATTATTTTCCTTATCTGAGGGGAAATCATGTCAGTTCCAACGAGGATATCACGATCGAGAGACAGGCGGAAAAGGAGTCATATGCCGGTGTCTGTGATGATATCAAGATCGGTGTGACAATGATCTTTTATCTGCAGAACATGATCCCATACAAAAGGCTGAAAGCCTTGAAACGTCTGCCTGTACAGGGTACGTCGCTCATTCTCAGCGCGCTGTCAGTCGACGGCACGATCATGATGCCGATCATCAAGAATGAATACGAGAAACAGCGCATCAAAAAAGTGTCAAGTGAGCGAAATCAATTGCTCGCGCAGGCAAGGATGGGCGATGAGGACGCGATCGAGAGCCTGACATTGGAGGATATGGATACTTATACGACGATCTCCCGGCGGATCCACAAGGAGGATATTTTCAGCCTTGTGGATACGTATTTCATGCCGTATGGCGTGGAGTGCGACCAGTATTCGATCCTCGGCGAGATCATGGAGTTTCGTATGAATAAGAACCGTATCACGCAGGAGGAGGTGATCTTCATGACACTCGAATGCAACGAGGTGACATTGGAGATCTGCATCAACAGAGAGGACCTGTACGGCGAGCCCGCAGTTGGGCGCCGTTTTAAGGGTGTCGTGTGGCTCCAGGGATTTATCGAATTTCCTCAGCAAAATTTTTAAAAAAATGTTGCAATAATTATGACATCTGATATAATAAAAAGGTACACGGATTTGTGATATGATACAAGTCCTCGTAGCTCAGTTGGATAGAGCACACGCCTCCTAAGTGGTAGGTGTTCGATTGCCAGAGCAACGTAAAATTAACAATTTCATAGCTGAATCACTTGCATATTAGCAAGTTTTTCATACAAGTCCTCGTAGCTCAGTTGGATAGAGCGATCGCCTCCTAAGCGATAGGTCGGACGTTCAAGTCGTCTCGGGGACGTTTCAAAGCATTGAAAACACTGGATTTTTCAATGCTTTTCTTTTTTTGTCTCAGGAGAAAACCTGAAGCCGGAGGACTCGGTTTTTTGGATATTTGTTATCAGCCATGCTGCTAAGAGGGAATCGAACACGAAACTGCACTTTCAGAGCTGTTGCTAATAATTTGCTAATTACAGATATTAGCAAACCGCACCGCGGTTTTATTTAGCTGCTAATAGCGTTTTGCTTCAGTGCTTTTGTCAGCATGGAGACCAGTTCCGGCGACTGTTCCAATGCCGCGATTAAATTTGTCAAGTCTGCGTTTGCATTTTCAGGTGGTGTAACATTCTTCAGTGGATTAACGGAATTTTTGGCGTAAAAGGTTGCCTCAAACTTCTGGGCATTTACCTTCCTGTCCTCGTCCAGTATATGCGCATATACATCTGTAATCATGTCAATCTGCGCATGACCGGTATCCCCCTGGGTGGCTTTGAGATCCCCTTTGTTCAGTTTCAGCTTGTAGGTCGTGCTGGAGTGACGCAGGGAATGAAATACCACATTGGGCAGGCCGGCAGACTTTTTAAGGCGTTCAAACTGGTTGCCGATGATGCGGTCCTCGCAGGACCTTCCCGTTTCCTGAGCCAGTACCAGATTGTAGTCTGTATAGTCCGGCCCCATGAACTCTTTCAGCCTGTCCTGCTTTTCCTTCTAGTTGCGCAGGATAAGGGCAAGGGTTTTGGGAAGCCATACCTTACGGATGCTGCTTTCTGTCTTCGGCTTTTTCAGGACAAGCCTGGTGGATGATCTGCCGCCCATCAGCCTGGGGAATACAAAAAGGATATTCTTTCCCCAAGTGCGTCAATCGCCCTCTGGTCAACACGGGCAAGTTCCTTTTCAATCCATACATATGCGTTATCGTTTGCAATGTCTTCATCTGCGATGTGGAGGCAGTCCCAGGTCAGGCCGGTGATTTCCCCCATCCGCATGGAGCAGGCAAAAGCCAGATTGATTGCAATGTAGAGTTTTTCATCCTGGCAGTTGTCGAGAGCCTGGCGGATGGTATCCGCCGTCCAGATTCCCGGACTTTCTTTTCCCGCTTCGGCAGGTCGGCATCCTCAAACGGGTTTTTGCCGATGATATCCCACCGGACTGCCTGATGGAAAGCGCACCGGAGGAGCTTGATAATCTTTTCGATGGTGCAGGGCGTCACATACTCCGTTTTCGCATGGCGGTATGGAGTATTTACAGGGGCTGTTTTCTGAAGCTGCTGGATATATTTATCCACAGTCCTTTTGTTGATGTCCTGGACAACAAGGTTTCCAATCAGCGGATTGATATAGTTGTTGATCAGTGCCGTATTGCTGGCGTAGATCGAAAGGCTCCATTTCTTTTCTCGTGTTGAATGTTTCCCATTTCTGTCTTTTCTGCCCTTCCTGATCTGTATAGGTATAGACGACAGCATGTTTTTTTCCTCTTTTTTGAATTGATGCCATATATGCAGGCTCCTTTCCTGTTAAATGTTATTATCTCCATCAAGCCATTCGTCAAAGGATTTTCTGGAGATTCTCAGCTTTTTGCCAATACGAACCGTTTTGAATGCATTTGCAGAACACAGTTTGTAAATGGAACGTTTGCTTACGCCGAGAAT